>CAYLYZ010000058.1:0-33813 GCA_964387885.1 uncultured bacterium
CCCCAATACCCCAACACCCCAACACCCCAACAGCCCAGATCACTTCTAATTATCCCTTGACAATTCCCCACTACTCTCCTACATTTCAACCATGGTATTCATTGCATATACTTTTGCTCAAAAGTAATTTCATAATTATGTAGCAATTGTTTAGTTTCGCGTAATGACCAATTTATTGAGCCCTCTTACTTAACGAACCTGAAGGGCTTGATAAACATGTCCTCAATCCCGATCGGGGATCAGCCCCTAAGCGAACCAGAACTATGAAAAAATTGAATTTGAACATAAAAAAGAAACTTCCAGAAGAATTTCTTGCCTTTCTACGAGAGCTGGAGAATTCATACATACAGTCTGATGATCCAATGATCCAGTCTGGTACCGGATCAGACTACGTACGCTGGCGCAGGGAAAAGAGCATAATTCTTAAAGCGATTGAGGAGGACGGGACGTTTCTCGACGCATGTTGCGCCAATGGCTATCTGCTTGAGTGTCTCGTTCAGTGGGCAGGTGAAAAGGGCATAAACCTGATCCCATACGGAGTAGACATAGGTGCCAAACTCATCGAACTCGCAAAAAAACGCCTCCCCTCGCACAGCTCCAACTTCTGGGCAGCGAACTCCTACGATTGGATTCCGCCAATTAAATTCGACTACGTATATACTCTCCACGACTGCGTGCCGGATGAATTTTTGAAAGACTACATTACCCACCTCCTCTCCCACTACGTCAAACCAAACGGTACTTTGATAATCGGTGCCTACGGAAGCACCTCCAGACAAGAACCAGCGCGAGATATTGAGAAGGATTTAAGGGGGTGCGGATTTGCTGTGGATGGGGTTGTTGAGGAAGGGGATTTACCGGTGGTAGGGATTGTTTGGATGAAGGTGGCTGGCATTTCATAAATATTTGCTGGATCTTGACTTTTTTGTTAGGCGTGGGTATTTTAGCGATTAGTCTTCACATGATCCATAAATATCAAAATCTATCATTCTGGGATTTGACAATAAAGCAGACAGTCTTGAAATCATAATAATGGAACAAACAAGAGAAGAAGAATGAACACTGCAGAAATCGATGTACTCACAGTCGAACCAGAGAAGGGTGAACAATTCACTCCTTTCAGCCCCATCTACATCTCAAGATGGGACGATGATGGTAAATACCTGATAAGCTCTGAACTAAGAATCGACGCTGAGATTGAAGAAACAATTGAGAATTATATCAAAAAGTTACGAAAGGTTTGTAAAAAGGCTAAACGAGAACATCATGAAAAAAGGAGTCAGTACTTCGAATCATTGAAAAAGTAATTTGCTGTGTTGGTCTGTTATTTTAAACAAATCCAGAATCCGGGTCTGTCTAAAGACAGATTAACGGAAGATGAGTAACATAAATCATTTATAAGGAGTGTGGGTATCCGAAAATAAATGTCGATGAATAATTTCGAATGTGCCCAATTAAGCAATTATGAATAGAAGAAGAGCTGACGGAGATGAGACCTGGAATCGTCTCCTATCATGGACTAAAGGACAAAAGCCGAGTGAACGCCTTGCTGCACATATTTTAAGAGCAGAGGGATTCAAATCGGTTGATCCATCACATCCTTTCGGCGGAAGAGATGGGCTAAAGGATATTATTGCTCTTAAAGACAATATTCAGTGGATTGGTGCTGCCTATTTTCCAAAAGGACAGAAAAGCTTCAAAGAGATTAAAGATAAATTCATTGATGATTCAAAAGGCATTGAGAAAAATGATGTTAGCGGGATGGTTTTCATTACAAATCAGGAATTAACCCTTGGTGAAAGACAAGAACTTAGGAAATTGGGGAAGCCAAAAACGATTGAAATTTATCATTTGGAGAGAATAGCCGGTATACTTGACGCACCTGCAAACTATGGTATTCGCCTGGAATTCTTAGATATCGAGCTGACAAAGGAAGAACAACTGTCATTTTTCGCCAGTAGAGACAAAACCATATCTCACTTAAGTAATAAACTTGAAACCTTAATGATAGACTACAGTACGTTCAAGAGAAATTATGAATACAATGAGAGTAGTGACATTCTCAAAGAGAGGTCTGAAGATGAGATTAATTCGTTTCTAGACGAATTCACGGACAAGATCTGGTATGATAGACATCAATTATTGAAATCGTTGGATGAAGAAAAATCAACTAATGTTGATCATGAAATTTGGGCAGATGCAGTCGCTGCTGCTAAGAAAGTAGAGGACAGATATGGAATAGAAAATCTTGGTCCATATAGTGATTTTGAGTGGGGTATGATCAACGGTAAACTATCCACTTTAAGGTGGATTGTTGGACTTGAGTGGGATATGTTAGACACATAATGATGAGTATTCACCTCCAAGGTCATATCAGAGCACTCTCCAAGCGAAACCGATAGTAAATCAAACAACCACAAAGAAGCTTCCTGACTGAGTGTATTTCATTACCAGCAAACATTCACAGCAGATGAAGCAGATTGATTGCCCAGCAAACAGGGCGCTCGCCGTGCGCCCCTACGATTCGCGCCAACAGGAGATATTCAACTATGAAATACAACCCAGACAGATATCACCGTCGTTCAGTTAGGTTAAAAGGATATGATTACACCCAAAATGATGGGTATTTTATTACCATTATTGCGAAAAACCGGGAGTGCTTGTTTGGGGATTGGTGGATGGGTAGATGGTTTTGAATGAAATTGGTCTGATGATGAGAGAGTATGGATGAATCTGTTGTTATGTCCAACCATCTACATTGGATTGTGTTTATCATCGGAGCTGAATCCGTAGGGGCGCATGGCATGCGCCCTGCATCCACAGCTATCCTGCATTCAAATTTACCTGAGTCGATTATCAAAAAGGGCGCACGCCGTGCGCCCCTACGGAAAGCGGGACACCAAACAATGGTGTCCCGCTTTTAATTCATGTACTTCAGTTCGTTACCACGCTGGAGCGTGGGAACGAGGGGGTATGGCTAACCGGGCTCATCCTTCTTTTCTTCAATGCCCTTCAGCGCATCTTCGTCTTTCTTCAGATTCTTGACTGTGCTCTGATAGATGACGAAAACTGTGCTCTCATTGCCGTTGTGTCGGGCTACGTAGCGGGTTTCCTCGTCGGCTTTGGGGATGAAATCGATGATTTCTTTCTGGTCACCTTCGAGGTAGACTTCGATTGTGAACTCGGGGTTTGAGAAATCTGGAACTGTGTCAGTCGCTGCATCGATGAACTTCATTGCGTTCAGGCGTTTTAAGGTGTTCAGGATGCGGTTCGTTGCCTTTTCGACCGGTTCGAACGATTCACCGTTACTCTTGATAGCCATCCAACTCGTATCAGCCGGGACGTAAACGGAATCAGCTTCACCTCCGGCGTCAATCACCCTGTTGAGTGTGATGACATCCCTCGGGAACTTCAGCTTAATCTGTTCTATCATTGTCTTGTCGAGTGCAATTATGCCCTTGTCACGCCACATTGACGGCTCGCGGGTGAACGATGAACGTGGACTACCAGAAACCAGCCAGACTTCGTCCGAATCCGCAGGTCTGACGTATGTGTGCCTGTAATTATCGGAGGCTTTACCACAGTAAAACTTGTCTATGACTCCGCCTTCCTCTCCGATCTCGACGTATTTTGCAACTGCACCGTCGAGCTCGTACAGCACATATTTGTCCTGATTACTCGTAATCTCGGATTCCAGTTTCAGATCTGCCATTTTTTCGAGCAGGGTTTTGATATAGCTCGAATTGGCTTTCCATTCGATCGGTTCGGTTATTTTCCAGTTCATCCCAACACGTTTCATTACAAGATCACCGTGTTCGTTCTGGATTTTAATGTAATCCACTCGAGATGTATCCGACTTCAGGAACGGTTCCTTTTTCGTAACTTTGTGTGAGTCCGTTGAAACGAGGACTGTTATGATGATCTGGACAACCAGAATTATACTCAATATCGTTATCGGGCGTTTCATCAGTTTTCACCTCCTATCCTCGTACTTCCGGTTTGTACTGCAAGCACCTTTCTACGGGCACTGCGCAAGCGCCATCTTACAAGACCAAACAGAGCAACTAACAATGGCGGCAATATCAGGCTGGTGTATTTAACTGTTCGTCTGACACCATCTGAAACTTCACCAATCGGTCGGCTGGAAACTTCACGTGAACGAATCGAAATTAACCGCTCATCCTGAACCATCCAGTCAATCATGTTCAGCATCATTGTGAGGTTATCAAGCTGAGGAACAAGGTATTGATCCTGAATAAAGAAAGCATCGCTGAGGACGATTATTCTTGTATCAGGTGAAGATGCGATTACTTCCACATCAGAAACAGGTTCACCCTCGTCAGTGAGGGGTATTTCCTTATCAGCCCAATAGCTGTCAAACTTACCCTGAAGAACCGCACCCAAAGCATAGGGACCTTGATTCCATTCCTTCATATTACGCTGGGTAAGTGGATTGATGTCGTATGGTGAAGCCTGAACTGTCGATTTCGCTGTAGAATAAACCAGGGGTGTAATAGTGACTGAATCGAGTTCAGCAGCGAGTGTTGTGTCTATCGGACTGGGGAAATACATCCGAACCTGACGCAGGGCTGAAGTTGACATATTTTCCCGATTGAACGTAACGATCTCCGGGAACAACGGATAGACTACCATAGCAATTTGCCTACCATACCTTCCCATAGTCTGGAATGGCATTGTCGGCGCACTTCTGTCCAGGACAAGTTGATCTGTTATCTTGAATCCATAATTCTCTGTCCAGGGATCGATTCTCAACGGACTCCGTTGAGCCTGCATCTGAGCGAGGTCAGTCTTGACTTTATTGTAAGCCATCAATAGTTTACCACCGCGCATCAGGAACTGGTCGATCATAAATCTCTCGGTCTCAGGAATGTCGGTCAAAGGTCCGATAATGCAGAGTAAATCGACATCCTCGGGAACATCACTTCGACCGGAAAGACTGACCGGTTTCAGTTCATACATTTTTCGAAGCTCACGATCAAGACTCGTCATACTCTCACGCAATGACGGTTCTTCATGCCCTTCAAGGAATCCTATTGTAATTTCCTCATCGGAAGTTACTCTTTTGATCTTGGTTAGTATTTCATATTCAATATTGGCAAGTGATTGAACCATCGGGATTACTTCCTGACGATCCTCATATATCAGAGCCATGCCCATATAAGCGAGCTTATATTGAACCTTATCCTTGCGAACCTCGTTGACTTGCATCGGTTCAAGCCGGAAACTCTCAGCTTCCTTTTTCAGCTCTTCTTCATCCTCCGGATCGAGGAATTCGAAGCGGAAATTTCCCTTTCCATAAGCCTTCATTTCAGCCAGTTGATCCTCAACATACCGTGCGATATTGTTATACGGTGCAGGAAGATCTTTAGTGAAATAAGCCTTTATTGTCAAGGGTTCTTCTAATTCACGAATTATTTCTTTTGTGACTTCCGACAAGGTATATACTTTATTTTCGGTCAAATCAATACGACCGAAAAGGCGGGAAGTCCACATGTTCAACACCACCAGATTGGCGACTAACAATAGAATGGCAATCGGTGAGAAGATACTGTTGGTTTTATTCATCATCAGTGCATTCCTCCTATCGCCAACGTCTTGCGGCAAGTGATCTTGCGGCAAGCATCAGGGTTAGAACAACCAGTGACAAGTAGTATATCAAATCCCGGGAATCCAGTACACCGCGGGAAATGTTCTGAAAGTGGTATTCAATCGAAAGGTATTCAATCGGAGTTACCAGCCAGTTTGGGAGGATAAATAACATCTTATCCATCAGGAAGAAAATAAATACCATCATCCAACTCATGATATATGCTACGACCTGATTTTCAGTTAAACTGGAACCGAAAGTTCCGATGGCGAGATATCCGGCACCCATTAGTGCCAGCCCCATATATCCACCGATTACCGGCCCCATATCTATATCGCCAAGTATGGCTACAATGATAGTGTACACTATTGTTGGCACCAGCATTGAAATTAACAATACGAGTGATGCCAGGTATTTTCCAACTATCACTTCAGCATCCGTAATCGGCATAGTAACCAGCAACTCGATAGTGCCGGTTTTCCGTTCTTCGGAAATTAATCGCATCGTGATCGCAGGGGTTATGAAGATAAACACGAACGGAATGATACCGAACGCTACCCTCATATCGGCCTGAGCGACCAGGAAGAAGTTTGTTGTGAAAAACCACCCTGTGATGAGCAGAAAAACGATGATCACCACATAGGCAGTCGGCGAATCAAAATACGCCCTCAGTTCACGCTTAAATATTGCCCAAATGTTTCGCATTCTGTATCCTCGCTTAATTCTGCATCGTCAATTTGTGGAAGACTTCCTCAAGGCTGCGAACCTGACGAACCATACCAAGAATCACACAGTCGTTCTCGACCACCGTCTGGAATACATCTCGACGCGGATCGATTGAACTTCCTGTTGAAATTCGGAAACTACGCCCTGTAGACGCTCCATCAGGATATACCTCTCGCACCTCATCAACACCCTCAATTGTTGATAGTTTATCGACAATTGCATCGGTAGCATCACCAATTTCGACTTCGATGACATTGTGTTGCTCAGCACCACGCTGCAAATCGGAAATTGTCGAATCGGCAACTATCTTTCCTCTATGAATGATAACTGCACGGTCGCAAGTCGCTTGCACCTCGGTCAGAATGTGGGTCGAGAGGATAACGGTTTTTTCGCGGCCAAGTTGTTTGATCAACCTTCGGATATCAACAACCTGATTGGGATCCAGACCAATTGTTGGTTCATCAAGGATCAGAATTTCAGGATCATGGATCATCGCCTGCGCAAGTCCTACACGCTGTTTATAACCCTTTGAAAGTTGATTGATGTCCTTGTGCAGAACCTCTCCGAGTGCACAAACATCAACAATTTCGCGAACGCGTTTGTTTCGTAATGGTTTGTCTATGTTGCGCAGTTCGGCGATGTAGGAGAGAAAATCGATGACATTCATATCGAGATAGAGCGGATTCAACTCCGGTAAATACCCTATCCTCTTACGAATATCAAGAGATTGCTCCTCTACTGACATACCATCAACCAGGATACTTCCTGAGGTTGGTGGCATAAAGCAGGTGATCATTTTCATAGTGGTTGTTTTTCCAGCACCATTTGGCCCAAGAAATCCAACAATCTCACCCTTCTCAACATTGAACGAGATGTCATCCACCGCGCGTTGCAAACCATAAATCTTGTTTAGGTGGTTAATCTCAATCATAGGCACCTCGTAAGCTCAGTGAAAAATGCATTTTTTTCCTCTTTTGGATTTCCATCACTTGAAGGAATATTAACGAAGAACGTAATAAAAAAATCCATCGAATAGTTTAATCAATTTAACGCCAAAACTCAACTGATGTTCCCTGTTTTATATCATTTTCAGTGACATATATCACATAAACTACCTCTTTATCATGTATTATGTTGCATTGATCAATACGAATGTATAAAATGGTTAAACTCTCGATTTACGTATAGGAAATTCTAATGGACATTAAAACACAAAAACAAACCCTTAAGTTTTTAAGAACATTTCTATTTGTGATTGTTGCTTTCGGCGTACTAATGACAACTACTGCCATTCGAACTCATGCTGAAATGCTTGATTCTCTCGACAAGACAACACTTGACAGCGCTCTTATCCTCCTGAACCTGAAACCCGAAGAGCTCGGTTTCGACAAATTGTGGGCTTCTGATGATACCTTCAGGTTGGCTGTTGTCGAAAAATATCTCAATGATCCATATAAATTTCCAGACTATGTTGATGAAAGTCAGACCGTTGTAGATTCGTTTTATCTGGATCCGGGAGAATTTTTGAGATTCATTGGTGACCAATTGCAGGTCGATCCGGAAGCAAAACCGGTGGTTTTACCAGATCCACTCAATATGGAATATGATGTTTTTGCTCCGTTTGATATCTGGATTGCTGCACTCAAGGCAGCAGAACCTCACCGTTTAGCATTCTATTCTGAGCTCGACAGTCTCGAAATTCACGACCTGCTGCTGGCAGGTCCCGGAATGTGGGGAGATGACGAAAACGATTCGGTGAAAGCTCTGACAAAAGGTAAATGGCAGCGCGAGTTTGATGCAGACTTCGACTCCACCCGGGATACAGGCAGCGACCATCTACTTGACATTATAAAAAAACTTGACATGAACGAACTCATCCGGGCAGGAATGATAACCGTTCCAATTGCACAGACTATTGCCAGAAACATCGGTAAATCAGGATATCAAAATGATCCGATTCCTTATGTCGTGACAGGAGTTACGGGTGAGGTCGTATTTCATTCCGACACCGAGTGGGGAAAACTCATTATCGGGGGTAAAGGGGATAATACTTATGAGGGAGACTTCTCAGCGATAATCGACCTCGGCGGAAATGACACCTATCGTGGTCGATGCGGAGGGGCAATCGGTGAACTTGGCCAACCCTACTCATTGGTAATAGACCTTTCGGGAGACGACTACTATGATTCAAAGAATCTTGATGTTTCGCATGGAGCAGGTTTCCTTGGAATCGGTATTCTGATTGATCGCGGTGGCAATGACACGTATCGAAGCGGGGGATATTCTCAGGGAGCGGGAATGTTTGGAGTAGGTTTCCATGTTGACCATAATGGTGCTGATGACAGACGCGGCAGGTATTTTATGCAGGGGGCAGGACATTGCGGAGTTGGTGTTCTTATTGACACCGGTGATGAAACAAGCGATGACAGATATCTCGGATCCACCTGGTCGCAGGGTTTCGCGGGTACCTTTGGGTATGGACTCCTGTTTGATGATGGCGGTGATGACACCTATCGTACAGGCGGGACGTTTTACCATGCACCTCTACTTCCCAATGATTACCAATCCTTCTCAGGGGGATTCGGAATGGGCTGGCGACCACGTGCCGGTGGTGGAATCGGTTTTCTGTATGACAAAGGAGATGGTAACGATTTCTATGATGCAGAAGTTATGAGCTTCGGATCCTCGTACTGGTACTCAATCGGAATGCTCATTGACGGTGGTGGTAACGACAGTTACAACCTTGCACATTACGGAATGGGTGTAGGAATTCATCTATCACTTGGCGCATTGTACGAGATGGGTGGTGACGATCAATATCATTCCAGACATGGAGTTGTTGGAGCTACTGCCCATGATCTGTCTGTGGGATTGATGGTCGACAGCGACGGAGATGATTTTTATATCGTCGGTGATGGCTGGGGTGGATCCCTGACAAATTCATACGGATTATTCATCGATAAACTGGGCAATGATCTGTATGCTACTCGTGGCGGTTCAGGGTACAGTTTCGGAAAGGCTAGATGGGCTCGCGGATTTGCCGGTGCTGCTATATTCCTTGATTTGGAAGGTAAGGATACATATCCGAAAGATGTTGCTGCAAAAGATTCATCAATCTGGATTTCAACCGGCTGGGGGATCGGTATGGATTTGCCTCGCGAAGTTAAATCTGAAAAAGAAGAGACATTTACTGACGTAGAGCCAACTGCTGAAGATTCTGCAAAATCGATCTCGGAACTATACCGTCTGGCTTCACAATGGGAAGTCGGATCCGCTCGTGAAGAGGTTGCTCGAAGCAGAAAAGCACTGCTGGCGAAAGGTACACCCGTTCTTGAGTTCATTATTAATGGTCCGAGAAGTATCGAGAAAGATGACATCTCCAACCTGGACAGTTTCCTGGAAAAACTTCAGGATAAGGACAATCCCTTATCAGCTCATTTATATGGAGAATTACTCGGCGCGACAGGGCACCTGATCAACGAGTATGAACAATCAACCGAAGAACCGGATTCTATTCGTGACGCTCTTTCAGATACATTGCGACAGGCATTGGTGGATGAACTGAATCCGATGTTGAATTCAGACAGCTTCTATAAAACGAAGCTTTTTAAAGATGTTGAAATTGACGAGGATTTGATGGAGGAGATTAAGGATAAACCTGAAGGAGTAGAATTATTCAGGACAAACTGGCATCTCCTCGAACAGGCATATCCATCCGAAATAATATTTAGAAATGGGAGACTCAGAACCCGTGCTTCGCTTGAGAATCGAGTTCTCGATCAGATAGTCAAGGCAATGCCTGATTCAGCCGGACCGATGTTGATTGAAAAATTGGCAGAGACATCAAAAGATGATGATCTCCGCTATTTCTCCAACAACATCAGCCTGCTGGGTACTTTAAAATGGAAGCCTGCTGTTGACCCCCTGCTTGAACTGCTTGAAGAAAAGGATTTGGAGAAGGCTAAAAACTCTATTATCAGTACACTCGGCAGTATTGGAGAAATTGAAGCTGCAAAACCGATTCATAAATATCTAAACGATGATGCTGAAAAGCGACGTCTAACCACACTGGGCGCTCTCGGAACTCTTAAGGACAGCACAGCAATAGAGCCCATGATAGAGCTCCTGAATGACAAGTTCTTCACAGTTCGCTCGAGAGCAATGATGACAATATCGGGATTCGGATCAAAAGCAATTCCTTACCTGCAGTATTACATTAACCAAGACGATTCGGAACACCCCGAATCGGCTCTGTACATCATTGGCCGTATTGCACGGGATCTTGGGGAAGAGGAAGACGTGGAATCCAAGAAAGTGATTTACGAAGTGTCCAACATATTAAACGGTTACCTGACCGACGATCGCGAACACATGCGCGCTGAAGCGGTTGTCGGTCTCTATCGGATTGGTGGCGAGGAGACGCGACGGTTGATAGATGCACGTATGGAAAACGAGTTTAATCCGGTTGTATTATCTGCACACGATCGGGTGAAGAGGGAAATGGCTGCGAAATAAAATAAGTGTTCCCGGAGTAGTGAAGCTTGCTTTGCTTCTCCGGGAATCATTGCAGACAGGGTGCTTGGTATGTGTCACTTCATGATCAGTCCAATGATAAAACTATCCCGTGCAGTGGTTGGGCATGACAACAGATTCATTGGAAATTTTCTTCTTTTAGTCATATCTTATTTCCATTCGGTTCCAGCTCGCGTAGGGGCTGATCCCCGATCGGAGTCGAGGACAAGTTTATCAAGCCCTTAAGTTTGCTGGATTCCCGCCTGCACGGGAATGACGTGCTTTTCAATCAATAGAATATGTCGCTTATCCAGCCCATTCAGGACGAACGCGCTCGAAGTATTCGTAGTGATCCAGTATCCGTTGCATCCTGATCTCCATGTTCTTCCAGGTATGGGGGTGGAATTCAAGCGTCCAGATAATTGAAGACAGGATACTCATCGCAATGTAAACGGATATTTGCATACATTCGTCGTCTTCAAGTCGTCCTCCTCCGAAATATTCATCAACCTGCCCACATGCAAACGCTTTACTTACCGGCCATGTAAACCACTCCAGTTTCACAAACTCGTGGAGAGGATCTCCCCAGTCATACCGGTTGAAATCGATAACCCCTGAATAGCCGCTCTCCTTTATGATGATATTTCCCGGATGGAAGTCATCATGTTGAAGGTAGTCTCTATCCGCTTCGGATGGATCGTATCGAGCTTCTATAAAACGCAGTACTTTTTCGTCGTTCTTGAACCTGTAACTTTGTTTGAAATAACGACTGACAAAACGCTCATGTTTTCGCCATTTCCGTTCTTTCCAGTTTTTTGTATCACGACTGAGTAAATTAATCCGCTTTAAATCTCTTCCAGCATCAACGCCAATCTGGTATTGGATTTCCTCAGGCATTCCAGCAATGTTGTTTTCAGCGTCGCGACCAGACAGATAGGAGTACACTGCGCACACACTTTCCTGTTCTTCATTCGAGAACATAATAATAGGCTCGTTGCATCGCACTCCTTTTGCATAAAGCTTCTTCATCAATTCGAACTCAGTTGTCTTACTATCGAGTGATTTTAGTGCTGACAGGCGCAACAGATAGTCACTCTTGCCAATGGTCAGTTTGAACTTCTTTTCGTTTGAGAATCCTCTCTCAATCGGTGCGATATCCTGAATGGGACCTAAACGCTTCTCGATAAGTTTTTTGAAATGGTCTATTTCGAGCATGGTTTTTGTTGTAATTCTTTTGTTAGATTACAAAACCCGGGTTCTTGCGACCTGGGTTTTTTTGTGATTTCTGTTGGTGTTCCCGAAATGCGATATTCCGGGTTAATAATTACCATAATTCCCTCAAACTATCCCCACACACCAGAATAATCCCATCTCCTCGCATAAGGGAGTAACGGATTCGTAACACATGATGTCAATGGCATACATGCTTTTGAGAGTTCCAAACATCAGTTGAGTTTTCAGCCAGAGCCGCAATCCAAAAACAGGAAATTACTTGCAATTTAAATATTTCCTTCATACTTTCCAAAAGTGAAATTCAAGTTTTGCTTTAATTTATAATAGACAATTATTTGGGAGCAGGAAAGTGACCTATTCTTTCATAAGATGGATTATTGAGTTTTTTGGGAAGACAGGAGGATTGGCAGGTTTAGCGCTGGCAGTTTTATTTTTGATCACATACGTTCTAATATTAAAAATAAAGTTTAATAAATTGTCAAGAAAGCATATTATCATTTTAGTCATTCTTTTCATGCTTCCAACTTTTGTAATTGCAGTACTTATTATAGATCGTACTCTCCCAAAGACTGTTCCGGTTTTGATAGGTACAGAAACCCCAGATTCCCTTAAAGATTTTACTATTACTGGTTTAGAGGCTATCCGGTTAGCTGAAATGCTCGAAGACAGTACTAACCACCGGTTCACTTTAGACTCTGATCCTGATTTTACCATCAGTTTCACGTATAGTGGAGTTTTGGTGCCCTCTGAGAGTACATCAAATTATCTGTACTATGGTGGACATCTTGTCGCAAAGATTAATGATAGTGATAGATACGAGTTTGAACACCTCAAATTGAACACAAGATGTCTATATGAACCGGGTAGTCCAAAAATTGAATTGGAAATGAGTTTAGCAGATGACATCAAAAGCCTTGTTAACACAGAGTATGCAACTATAGTCAATAAGCTTAAAACAGATATGAGGTAACACAAATGAGCCGTTTTAGAGATGAGGATTATACCTATTTCAGGAATATAGTAACCATTTGTTTTCTCTTCTGGATGATGAGTGGTTTATCCAGTATCACAATGGCAAAGGAAAATCCCGGGAAAAACCGGATTCTGATGCTATATGCAGATTCCACATACCAGCCTCTCCTGCCAAACATCGACAATATACTTAGGAATCTTAAAAACTATAAGAATGATTCATTGGTTGGTCCTCTCTTTAAAGAAGTGATAAATTTGAATACATGGATGCTGAATAGACCGGATCAGGATATGGTGGCAAAACTAATTCGCACTTTGGAAATGCAGGAACCTGGTGCGAGGAGAGAGATGTTTGAGCGGAGCAGAGTGGATGAAATTGAATCAGACGTTTTAGCAGATAAAATCCAGAATGCTACAGATTATATTAGAATTACCACAAGGCAAATCCACCCGACTTCGCTGATTGAAATTCAATTCATAATTACTAATTCAATATATGATGAACTTTTAAGTGATCAAAAACGCAAATATAAGGTGCTGATTACTGACTCAACAAGAACCGTTGGATTGGTAATCGATTTAGCGAAAAAGGATTATATGAGAAAACTGGAGCACTGTTTAAAAAAAATATTTCCACAATCGAACAGACTTCCCAAACCTGTTTTAGTCAGCAGGCAGCAACCGAATGATGATTGCCATTATTTTGGGAAGGATGAGGTTGGAGTTTTTGATGCGTCAAAATCTTACGACTTAGACGATCAGCCTGAGCCATTGTCATTTGAGTGGGATCAGGTTCAACCCTGGAAGCAGGAGATGGTCGATCCAACAATAAAATTAGCAGCTGCATCTTTAGAGATATCACCCCATTTGGATCGCCAATCTCTACAATTCCCAAAACTTGGTTTTTATAAGATTGATTTATCTGTCAGTGATGGTATTTCAACAGCTCATGATACGATTCTAATTGAAGTAGTTAATACTCCAACTTTTGAGTCTGACCAAATTGATACTTCGGTATTTGTTCAGGGTTACATTTGGGATGGACTAGTTTCGAATATTAACTTTGAGGTTCCTTTCAAGAGTCAATATGAGGACCCAGAAAATAAACCTACCTTTATACTCCATGAACACTTCAAGGATTTTTCCGGGGCTTTCCCAATACCTTTCGTTAAACAAAGGAAATCAAACCAGTTGTTAACTCAAAGTCGGAGTGATATATCTATTGGTTTGACAACATTGGATGAAATTGATAGTCTCCAGGAGGGAAAAAAATATGTGGTTAACATTAATCACGATAATGAGTCTAATCTTAATGCTGTAACTAATGAGATCACACTTAAAACATATTACCAATTGCCTGTTATAGTCAGTGATACTATGCTTATTAACATTAGATATAAAAAGTTGCCAGCGATAAATTTTGGTATTCGTTATGGTTTTACTCATAAATTATATAATACATCTATACCGTTGAATATTTTTCAGCCTACTCTTGCATTGTGGTTGTCAGATGAATTTATATTCGATTGCAATCTGGGAAGTATATTTCTCTATTCTACCGATAAAAATGTTGAACATATAGAGCGATATTCTTTAAAGTATTACAACGAAGAACAATGGGGCGGAATATCGCTCGGATTGTTGTATATGAGAAAGTATGAGAAACTAGAGCCGGGACACAATCCAGAAGGTTTTTATGGTATTTCTGCAGAGTATTATCCAAAATGGGGAAATCTGTCTTTTGGCGGTGATATGTTCATCGATCAAGATACGAATTATTATACTGGTATTAATATGCACTATGAGTTACCACAACAATATAATGGTTTGTGGCTCCTGGTGAATATGTTCAGCGTTCCGTTCCTTTAAGAACGAGCTGATGATTAAATAAATTCTATTCGGGAAGTGTAGGTATGTCAATCGATGATTATCATATCGGAACTATTGATCAAAAATCCCTGGTGTAAGATGTCGGACTACGCCACCACCTTTCTCCAGACAATTACTCACGCGTCAGGCGGGGACGAGACTTTTGAAATATTCGTATTTTTCCCCAATTCCTATGTTTCACGGAAAATTGAGATTCCCTAAGAGCTTGTGAATTCTGGATTCTGTTCATCTACGATTCACAGCGTAAACGATGACCCGCCTTCGCGGGAACGACGTGCGTTCTCAAGAGCCGAATATTTCAAAGGTCTCGGGGACGCCTGACAACACTCAAATGCAAGATCCTAGGCTACGAAACTTACTCTTATTTCCAACCTTGCATATATTACCGTACTAAAACGACCTTCCGCATTTCAGATTCATCTCCAGCTCTCATCCGGACAACATAAACTCCTGCCGGAAAATCACTTGCATTCCAGGTAAATGTCTGATTACCCGCAGCCACATCCCTGTTAACCAGTTTGGCAATTTCCCGCCCGTTTACATTAAATACTGAGAGTAAAACATAATGTTGTTCCGGTAAATACAGCGACAACTTAACCGACGAATTAAACGGATTTGGACTTGGCGGATAAAGCACCGGTGAAACCGGTAAATCTGATAAATCCGCGTCATCTGCTGTGTATGATCTTTCCAGCACATTGACATTCCACCGGACTGTGTCCGCTTCTACACCCTCAGTTGCGTATGCTGAAATTTCGTAATCACCTGGTTCAGGGAAATGTATTTCTGTTAGCGATTCCTCGGATTCTAACTCCTCCTCATTAAAACACCACAGGTACTCGAGAGAATCTGATTCTTCGTTGAAAGGGAAGACTTCGAATACAACCGTTGTATCCTGTTGAACGGAGATATCAAGCTCATTAGGCCACCACCACCAGATTATTGAATGCGCATTGATATCCCACTCGATTGATTGGATTTCATCATCCCTTGAAACAATTGCTCGAATCAAATGTTCACCTGCAAGATCGAAATCAAACCTTATCGAGTCATCACCTTCGATTTCGAAATTACCCCCACGACCAAAATGTTCCCAGCGGTAATCAAACTCGAATTCTTCTATTGCCCGAGCGTGGTGAGTGAAGTCAATAAATGATCCTCTTCTCAGTATAATCTCTGTGCTGTCCGGTTGAAAGGCATCAATATACCACTCAACAACGCTGACATACCAAGTAATTGCGGCGGTAAACTCGCCATCAGAAATGAGACATCTCACTTCATATTCTCCTAATTCATCGAAGATAACAGTTGTTGTTGTATCTCTTGATAATGTGTCTAATCCCATGATCCAGCGGTAGGTCAGATTTATATTTCCATATCCTCTGGCTCTTACGGAAAATGTTACTGTATCCTGTTGTAAGACAGTAAGCAGAGTATCGGGTGGGGAATAATATATCAGTTGGGGTGCGATGATTTCTGGTTCGAGTTTCATGACAACACCATCCTGATCATTATCATTTCCACGAGTTACCACTCCAGCCGCTATGATTGAGTTGTCATCAGTAGTCACAACGGAATAGAACTCGTTGTACCGTCCGCCGAAACCATCTCCAAATTCGACAATATTACTCCACCTTACTACTCCAAGTCTGTTCGTTCTAATTACAGTTGCTTCACTTCGGTTGGCATTACTGCCTACCATTACAATATCTCCATTCCTCATCCGAACTGCGCCAAGTCCCCAGTCCGGCCCATTATCACCTCCGAGATCATATCGTTGATACCAGAGCATCTCACCGTTTTCATCAACCTTCATCAGCATATGTCGATTCATACCCATTCCGCCCATTCTCACAAGGCCAAGATATCCTGCCAGCACAAATCCACCCTCGGGATCAGAGATGATTTCATAACAAACTCCCGGATAATCCATGTTATCAACGTTATGGTACCTCGTCCATAACAGATCACCTTCGAAATTCAGCTTTCCCATGAATATCTGCCAGTTAGCACCATTTTCCTGATCAACTCCTGCAACAACAATGCCTCCTTCAGTCTCGCGCATTGTCCAGAGATTTTGAGCCATACGACATTGAACTTCCGTGCTCCAGATGATATCCCCATCGCCATCAATGCACACGACCCAGTTGTCATGAGAATCGGGAGTCAGTTTGCCTGCCAGGACAAATTCATCGGATTTGAGCTCGATTACAGAATTGCATTCTCCCGCCTGATACTCACGATCCCAAATCAAATCACCGTCTGCATCAATCAACAGAGCGGTGAAATTGTTGTTCCTCACACCGCCGACAAGGATATTCCCCTCATCGGTCTCAACCAGGCTTCTGCCTGAGTTCCTCCTCGCCACGTCTCCATATGTATGCGACCAGGTCTGGCGACCCATACCTGTAATTCTGACCACCCATACCTGTCCCTCAAAACCTCTATGCCAGGTTTCTTCAGATGCTTTCCCACACATTACATACCCACCATCCATTGTGTGATAAATATCATTGAAGCCATCGGAGAAGACTTGATTGTAAGTATGAATCCAATCCGGAGCGGGTTGAGAAAATGAGAAATTTGCGCTCAGGGCTATTAAAAGCATAAGAGGAATTATATATCGCATGTTTATCTCCTAATTATGTTTTGATGAGTAAATACGATTCAGGTTCTCATCGAACCAGGATCAGCTTTTTTATTTCTGTTTGGTCTGGTGTTTCCATCTTCAGGAAGTACATTCCTGTGGGAAGATATTCAGCTTTCCAAATTAGTGAATACGCTCCCGGATTTAATTTATCATTTACCAGATTGTTCAACGTTCGACCTTTCAAGTCATAAACAATCAGTGAGTGCATTGTTCTTTCCGGCAGGTAATATGATATTTTAACCGACGAGTTAAAGGGATTAGGAATTGGTGGATACAACACCGGTGAAGTCGGCAAATTTGCTAAATCAACGTCATCTGCTGTGAATGACCTTTCGAGAACATCAACCGTCCAGTGGATTGTGTCAGCTTCAATTCCTTCATTTGCATAAGCAGTGATTTGATACTCGTCGATTTCGGTGAAGGGGATCTCAATCGACGAGTTATTGCTGTCCAATTCTTCATCATTCAGAAACCATGAGTATTCAAGAGAATCGGATTCTTCGTTGAAGGGGAAGACCTCGAACACCATTGTAGTATCCTGAGGGACAGAGAGTTCAAATTCATGTGGCCACCACCACCAGATTATTGAATGGACATTAACATCCCATTCGACAGTTTTGAGCTCATTTTCATATAGAACACCTGCTCGAATTAAGTGTTCACCTGTCAGATCGAATGTAAAACGGACAGAGTCCTCCCCCTCGAATTCGAAATCTCCTCCTCGCCCAAAGTGTTCCCAGCGATATTGAAATTCTCGTTCATCAATGGATCTGACATAGTGGGTGAAATCAATAGAGGACCCTCGTCGGATTGTGATCTCAGAACTGTCAGGCTGGAACATATCGATATACCACTCCACAGCGTTAACATGCCACCTTATCGAAACAACAAATTCGTCATCCGTGACAAAACACTGAACTAAATGCTCGCCTCGCTCTTCAAAAATAATGGTCACTGTAGTGTCAGCCCCAAGAGTATCCTGATTGAAGACCCACAGATAACTTAATTCGTCATTTTGAGCGTCCCTTGCTCGCACGGTAAAATCAATTGTATCACCAACTAGAACCGTAAAAACAGTATCCTGTGGTATGTATTCAATGATTTGTGGCTCAAGGAATTGAGGTTCGAGAATGGTCAGAAAGGCGTCTCGGGTGAATGGATTATCTTCACCAAAGGTCCATTCAATCGTGCCGACGGACACAATTTCGTTATTCGGACCTCGAATCGCTTTTTGGAAGTAGGACCAATCGTCATCCGCAAATAAATTTAGATTGAGGTCAAAATCGTAAGTTTCACTCCATCGCAGATCACCATTTTGGTCGGTGCATACAGCTCCAGGTAAATGCAGACACCTTGCTCCAACAACAACAAAGTCATCATGATCCAGTTTTGCCATTCCAAATCCATTGCTTGATGCACTTCTAAAGCCCTCACCGGGTAAAAGGAAATATTCACTCCACATTAATTCACCTTCATTATTGATCTTGAATAGTGCTACAGAATGATGTGGTTCCCGTTCTAAACTTACTCCTCCAGAGATGACAAATCCGTTATCCCTTGTGGAAACTATATCATATGTATAGGTATAAGTTGTCCTTTGAGGCCTGTGAATATGGTTCCAGATAACATCACCATCAAAATTCAGTTTCACTGTCCAGAGACCACCGTTGGCACCGTATCCAGCAAGTACAACACCACCTGCAGTTTCCCGCATTGCACTGAATTTATCGTTGTCGTGCCCCGGATCGAGTACTGTTTCCCATAACAGACGGCCTTCACCATTAATCAGAACCGCTAATCCATTACCCTGTCTGCTGCCTGCAATTACAAATCCACCATCTTTTAATTCAATTACCGATCTGAAGTCTCCATCAGCGTCACCATAAGTGTTTGACCATATTTCATTCCCATCAGCATCAACCAGAAGTGCGTATGGAAGATCTACATTGTTTAAATTGGTCTTGCCGACAGTAATAAAATTGCCCTCATCTGTTTCGATAATGCTCATTGCACCTGCCATCTGGTCAAGTCCGGGATAGGTTCTCGACCATATTATTTCACCCTCGCTATCAATTCTCACAAGCCAGATTCTCACATCACCCCTTAGAATCCACCTTCGCCAGACTTGCTGCCATATGAACTCGTCACCTGTTTCACCGCAAAGTATGTAACCATCTCCATTTACTTTAAAAACATCGTAGAACATCTCCTCGCGACCATTGTCGTATAGCCGAAAAAAGTCCACGGCTGGTTGTGCAGTCAAAATTAGTGGAAGTTGCACTAATAATATTACTGCCAGAATTAATCTGATCATGATATTTCTCCTAATCTATCGTTTGGAAATTTCAAGAAGATTGACTGTTTCTTCATCCATTTACTTCACAAGGATTACCTTCATTGACTTACAAATAGATCCAACTTTCATCTCTACAAAATATATTCCAGCCGGAAAATCGGATGCGTTCCATAAGTATGTATGATATCCAGCCTTAGTCCTATTATCAATCAGTTGCTTTGCCTTCCGACCATTAATGTCAAATATCGATAATGAGAGGTGGTTCTCTACTGGTAGTGAAATCGATAACCTGACAGATGAATTAATCGGATTAGGAGATGCTGGAAAAAGGACAGGTGAGGTCGGATAATTTTCATAATCCGGATCGTCAGTTGTGAATGATCTTTCGCGAACATCTACCATCCAGCGGATTGTGTCAGCTTCAATCCCTTCAGTTGCATAAGATGTGATTTCATATTCACCAATTTCGGGGAAAGGAAGTTCAACTGATGAACTGTCACAATCTAAGACTTCGTTATTCAGAAACCATGAGTAAACAAGCGAATCGGATTCCTCGTTGAAAGGGAAGACTTCAAATATAATTGAGGTGTCCTGTTGAGCTGAAAGCTCAAATTCATGTGGCCACCACCACCAGATTATTGAGCGAGCATTTACATCCCATTCGACAGTTTCAATTTCATCATTCCTTGTCACTAATGCTCGTATTAAATGTTCACCGGGCAAATCGAAATTAAACCTGATGGAGTCTCTACCATCCAACTCGAAGTTACCTCCGCGACCAAAATGTTCCCAGCCATATTCAAACTCAAAATCCTCAATTGCTCTGACATGGTGTGTGAAATCAATACTTGATCTTCGTCGGACAGTTATTTCGATGCTGTCAGGTTGGAATATATCTATATACCACTCCAACACCCGAACATGCCATGCTATTCCTACCGTGAATTCACCATCTGTGATTTGGCACTGTACGACAGACTCACCTAATTCATCGAAAATTACAGTAGTGGTTGAATCTGTAGATAGAGTATCCTCATCCATAATCCACAGATAATCCATCTCGTCTCCCTGCTGATCAATTACCCGGACGAAAAAATCGATAGTGTCTCCCTGGAGTACTTCCAGCAAAGTATCCTGGGGTTCCCAATGCAGGATCGATGGCTCCAATATTTCCGGTTCGAGTTTTATCAGCACACCATTGAGACCGGAAGCATCATCCTCGAAGTTTAGCATCCCAGCTGCTATGATGGACCCATCCTGTCCCTGGACAACTGAGTTAAATTCATGCCAGCTATCACCATACCCATCCTGATTTGCAAATTCATAACCCACTCGCCAGCGTTCAATACGATTCCTGCGAACACGGATTGCAATGGGTCTATGAGCTAATTCACCTCTTGGTGCATAAGTATAACCTACCATTATAAATCCACCATCTTCGAGACGAGCTATACATTTTATGCGGTCATTATCCGCCTCGATATCTAAATCCCAATCATAATAATCAACTCCCTCAAGCATCCCCTCATCATTAATTTTCAATAGAAATGGATTTTTATCACATCCAGCATCAACATTAGTATATCCTCCTATCAGGAATCCGTTTTCAACATCGGCCACTATTGAACGGCTTTGGACGAAGCGGTCAAATATGTTGTGATTTCTTGACCAGATTATTTCACCTTCCAGATTTACTTTAATAATCCATACTAACATAGGTAGATCCCGTTCGAAACAACTTGCATCCCCAGTAAGTACAACTCCGCCCTGGGTTTCCCGCATACTATAGAAGCAATCCCTGCGATTTCTGGCATCGTATTCCTCATCCCATAGAGCATTACCCTCCCCATCAATGCAAAGTAGATAGCCGTTCCGATCTTGAGAGATCCCCGCCAGTAAAAATTCTCCACTCTTTAATTCGATTATTGCATTGCATTGTATGGCATTGTTATAAGTATTAAACCAGACTTCTTCTCCTTCATCACTAATTCGAAGAGCGAACAGATTATTATTGTGACGACCAGCGACCATGAAATCACCTTCATCGGTCTCAATTATTGTATACCCCTGGGCGAGTCCACCCTCGTGAAATGTTTCAGACCACTCCAAATTCCCCCCTCTACCGGTCTTCACAACCCATATTTCATCACCGTCAGGTGGTCGATGATAGCAATCATTTCCGGAACCTCCACACATTATATATCCTCCGTCGGAGACGGCATAAATGTCATGGAAAACTTCCTGTCGTCCATTGTCATACATGCGCATCCAAGCCACTGCTGGTTGTGCAATAACATTGTTAATCATTACAAAAACGCTTAAAATAAATATTGCTAATTGATTCATAAAAGTCTCCCTCTTAAATAGTTTCTTCAGTTGCGCAATCGAATTAGATCGGATCCTGTGATCCTGGGTAACCTACTTTAATAATATTACTTTTTGGATATTATTAACTCTGCCGGAACACAACTGCAACAGGTACAATCCAGAAGCCAACCCCTCGGCATCGAAAGCAATCTCGTGCCATCCGGCAAGCAATTCACCGCGATCAATTTGCCTGACCAATCTTCCATTATGGTCAAAAACTCCTGCTTTTAGATTCATCGATCCAGGCAGATAGAATTCAATCCTCGTCAATGAGTTAAATGGATTTGGTGCTGCTGTATAAAACACAGGTGATGTCGGTAAACTTGATAAACCCGTTTCATCTGCGGTGAATGACCTCTCCTGAACTCCAACTATCCAGCGGATTGTGTCAGCTTCAATCCCCTCAGTTGCATAAGCAGTGATCTCATACTCGCCAATTTCGGTGAAGGGAATCTCAATCGACGAGTTATTGCTGTCCAATTCTTCATCATACAAAAACCAGGTGTATTCAAGAGAATCGGATTCTTCGTTGAATGGGAAGACTTCGAATGCCATTGTAGTATCCTGTGGGACAGAAAGCTCAAATTCATGTGGCCACCACCACCAGAGAATCGAATGCACATTCACATCCCACTCTACCGTTTTCTGCTCAATATTGTGCATAATTGCAGCTCGAATCAGGTGCTCACCCGTCAAATTGAAAATGAAATTTATTGAGTCGTCTCCCTCAATCTCGAAATTTCCTCCACGACCGAAATGATCCCATCTGTAAGTGAATTCTCTTTCGTCAATTGCCCTGATATGATGGGTGAAGTCAATCGATGATCCTCTTCTGATCGCTATGTTGGTACTGTCAGGTTGGAACATGTCTATATACCACTCAACTACAGCTATATGCCAGGTAATTTCAGAGGTACCTTCATCGTTAGAAATCTGACAGTGCAGTTGAAACTCACCGAAATCTTCGAATACCACCGTTGTGGTTGTATCCCTCCCCAGAGTGTCTTCGCCCATTATCCACAGGTTGTTCAGATCATTGCCCTGTTGATCTCGCGCTCGAACAATAAACTGTAGTGTATCACTCGGTAATGCGCTTAAAATTGTATCCTCAGGCGACCAGTAGAAAATAATGGGTTCAAGCACGTCCGGCTGCAGCTTCATCAATAGCCCTTCTTGAGAGACTTGCTCTTCATCGATGACATTTATTGTTCCGGCAGCAACGATTTCATTTTCGTCAGTTACTATTACAGAGTGAAATTCGTTTTCGTACTGACCGAAACCTTCATTTTCCCAAAACGAGTAGAACACCTCCCACCTGAAAACACCCTGTGAGGTGGTGCGAACTGCGAAAGGTTTTTCGCCTCTCGGTGCATCTCCCCTGACTGCCTGCCCGTAACCGACAATGGCAAATCCCCCTTCTCTCATTCTCACAATGCCTGTACCTTTATTCATATGATCCCGATGATTTTCATAACACTGCCACCATACTTCACGACCGAGGGCATCAATTTTTAGTGCATATGGGTGATCCAGACCAAAGGCATGCCAACCGGTAAAAACGAATCCATCCTCGGTTGATGTCATATCCCATGCTTGTCCTACATTTCTGCCATCTCCATGATTTCGATCCCATAGCAATTCACCATCGAAATTTATTTTAATCACCCAGAATTGTGTTGCTGCATTAGGGTGAACATCTCCGGCTACAATAATTCCGCCCTCTGTTTCCCGCATAGCATAAAGGGCTTCCCGCCATCCATCATCAATGTTTCCATAATTTCTCGCCCATAGTGCTTGTCCTTCAGCATTTATCAGGACAACATAACCCTGTCGATTACCATTCACCTCAGTTCTTCCTGCAAGGACAAACCTGCCGTCTTTTAATTCAATTACAGCCTTGCACCGACCAAGACCGTAATCATTCTCCCAAATTAGCTCTCCATCGGCATTCACCATTAACGCATGAAAATTATCTCCATTGTATCCACCGCACACTAAGTTCCCGTTATCGGCTTCAATTATTGACCGCGCTCTGTTTCCATTGTACGTGTTTGACCAGAGTTGGGCACCTTCATTATCCACTCTAACCAGCCAAAAACGACCACTTGATTCTCCGCATAAAACATAATCTTCGTTCATCGCTCCGTAAACATCATAAAAACATTCTTCACCGTTATTGTCATACATTCTCATCCAAGCGACTCCAGGTTGGCATATCCCGGTATCTGCGAAGAAAGAAAGTGTTAATAGTACTAAAAGAGTTGTTTTCATAACTGATCCAGGTTTGTGATGAGAAACGGATTATCTGACAAGTGCCAGTTTCTGGTTTTGAATTCTCATCGAGGTTTTTAGTGACAGGATGTAAATTCCTGTACTTAAATCTGTTCCGTTAAGAGAAAAAGCATGATATCCAGGTTTAGTCATATTTTCCGAGATTAACTTCACCAATCTGCCCTGCAGGTCATATAAAGATAGAGATATTATCTCAGTTACCGGCAGAAATATGTTTATATTGGTTGTTGAATTGAAAGGATTTGGACCTGGTGGATACAGCACCGGTGAATTCGGCAAATCTGCTAAATCCGCTTCATTTGCTGTGAATGACCTTTCAAGCACGTCGACTGTCCAGCGGATTGTGTCTGACTCAATTCCGTCTTGAACGTATGTCGAAATTTCAAATACACCTACTTCAGGAAAGGGGATTTCGATTTCTGAAGTCTCGACCTCCAGCCTTTCCTCATTCAGACACCATGTGTATTCAAGGGAGTCAGATTCTTCGTTGAATGGAAATACCTCGAACGTCATCGAAGTATCCTCTTGCACGATCAGTTCGTTCTCATGTGGCCACCACCACCAGATTATTGAGTGCACATTTATATCCCATTCGACGGTTTCCATTTCGTCACCACTCTGAACAGCAGCTCTTATAATATGGTCACCAGTCAGATCGAAATTGAACCTGACTGAGTCCTCTCCATCAAACTCGAAATCTCCTCCCCGCCCAAAGTGTTCCCAGCGATAGTCAAATTCACGATCATCAATTGCTCTTGTGTGATGAGTGAAGTCTATACTGGTTCTTCGTCGAACAGCAATATCATTACTGTCAGGTTGGAAAAAATCGATGTACCATTCCATAACACTTACGTTCCATGATTTTGAAATAGTAAATTCTCCGTTAGATACTTGACATAAAACCTCAAACTCACCTGTTTCGTCAAATATAACGGATGTGGTTGTGTCCGTGGATAGTGTATCATCACCAATAGTCCAAATGTATGTAATTTCTTCTTCCTGCCTATCAACTGCTCTTGCGATAAACTGAACAGTATCCCTTTGAAGCACAGTTAAAAAAGTGTTTTCCGGCGAGTTGTAGATGAACTGCGGTCCAAGGATTTCCGGTTCCAATTTTAACACAAAACCGCCTCGATCACCACCCTCTCTTGGGTCTAATGCAGCCCCTGTGCAGACCACTGAACCTTGCTGGTCTATTATCACAGAGGTAAAGCCGAGTACTCTTAATATCCAGTCACCTTCTACGTTCCTGATATTATCATAAACCGCATCCCATCTTGGATCTCCCTGAGAAGTGATTCGAATAAGGCCACCTTGTGTAGACCTTGAAAGAGAACCAGCAATTACGTATCCGTGCTGAGGAAACTTTTCAATGCAATCACCCATCTCAGAGCTGGTTTGATCTGAAATATCGTAATTGCGAGACCAGTTTTGATTCCCATCGTCATCGATTTTGAATGTCATGAAACTATGTATTCTTCTGTTTTCAAGGTCAATTTCCAGACTTCTACCGCTTAAAATGAATCCGTTATCATGCGCGCTGACAATTGACTTGATCGTATTCTCTTCGTACGGTGAAAAATTCCTATTCCAAACAACTTCGCCTTCTTCCTCAAGGTTTGCTTTTAGAACCCATAAATCTCTGTTTTCTAAATATCCAGCCAGAACGACGCTATCATCGGCTTCACACATTCCACGGAAAGTACCTCGATTGTAATACTCTTCCCATAGCAATTCACCATCTCCATCCACGCATATCAGGAATCCAAACGCCTGTGCTACGCCTGTGAGGAGAAATTCATCAGCCTCGATTTCTAAAACTGCATGGCATGTTCCTCTGCCGTAGGTTCGAAACCACATCTGTTCACCTTCGTCATTGAGTCTCCAAGCTGCAATCCGCTCATTAACAGGATAAACACCTGTTTCCCCTCCGATCAGAAAGCCGCCTGCATCAATTTCGATTATGGATATTCCTTTGTCAGTGTCATCCGGATCACCATATGTTTCTGTCCAGATGATATCACCATTTTCATCAACCCTCGCTACCCACATTTGGGCGCCGAGATCACGATTTCTGTTTGTGTTTTGTGTTCTACCACACATAATATAACCCCCATTTTCTGGAGGATAAATGTCACGGAAGCTTTCAATTCTGTCATTATGGTATAAACGAAACATTGCAACTTCCGGTTGTGCAGAAGCATTGGTGACAAGTGTAACCATTACAATAAGCGTTAGGAGTGAACGATGCATTTTAACCTCCATTGCATAAATATTTACTTCACAACGACAGTTTTGCAGGTTGTTGTATATTCATTTACCTGAAGTTGAATTAGATATACTCCGGCAGATAAGTTGTCTGCTCTGAGTTCAAGGGTGTATAACCCAGCTTTTTGCAACTTATTGGTAAGATTAGATATCAAACAACCACGAATGTCGAATAGTTTTAATGTTACTACTCCAGCTTTTGGCAGAAAATATCTGATAATAGTAGTTGAATTAAACGGATTAGGACTTGCCGGATACAAAACCAGCGAAGTCGGCAAATCTGCTAAATCCGCGTCGTCTGCTGTGAATGACCGCTCCTGAACTCCAACTGTCCAACGGACTGTGTCGGCTTCTATGCCTTCTTGTACATAGGCGATGATTTCATACTCACCGATTTCTGAAAATAGAATTTCAATAATTGAAGCATTGCCGTTTTGAACTTCATTATTGAGAAACCATGTATACTCGAGAGAATCAGATTCCGGGTTAAACGGGAAAACTTCGAACACCATTGTTGTATCAACAGGTACAGAAAGTGCTAGGTCATGAGGCCACCACCACCAGACTATTGAGCGAACATTCACATCCCACGCGACAGTTTCAATCTCACCATTATTAATGACACTGGCTCGAATTATGTGTTCACCGGTCAATTCGAAATTGAACCTGATAGAGTCCTCTCCCTCGAACTCGAAGTTACCTCCTCTCCCGAAATGTTCCCAGCGATATTCAAGTTCTAATCCTTCTATTGTTCGGGTGTGATGAGTGAAATCAACTGAACTATTTCGCAGGATTTCTAATTCGGATGATTCTGGAGAAAACTCGTCTATATAGAATTCTGTGACATGCGTTACCCATCGAGCGGAATCGGCAAGTTCCGGATCAGAGACTTCAACAAAAGTGGAAAAATCTCCAAACTCCTCGAATAGTACAGTAACACAGGTATCGGTTGAAATCTCTTCACCATCCAATTCCCAGACGTAGAATAACGAATCAAGTTGGAGATCGACTGCATCAACGTCAAATTGAATTGTATCTCCCGGCAGAATGTCAAACTCCAGCTCTTCCGGGTATGTTTGGATTATCAAAGGAGCGGAGCGTTCGGGGACACACTTAATTAACAATCCCCCGCCATCATCTTCACGAGAATGACCATGACCACAGGCTACGATGAATTCTTCAGGAGTTATTACTACAGAAAAGAGTGTGTTAGCATTCAGGTCTAATTCTCCTCTGTTCGCTCCCGGAATATCTCTACTCCACATTAGATTCCCTGCAGCATCTGTCCGGGTCATAAGTCCTCCCCAACCAACCTCAGGGGCAACTCGACCAACAAATAAGAAACCTTCATCAGGCATTTGAATGACGCATAAAGCAGTATATCCATAACCGGGATTATCACGTTCATAAATATTCTGCCAGATTGGATTGCCATCTTCATCAAATCTTACCACCCATTCCCAGGATTCATCAGGAATATTAGCAGACATCCCAACAGCAAAAAATCCACCTCCACGGCACGAAATAAGTGAATAAAACGTTTGATAAGCACCCCTTCCTTCCTCAATCAATCTCTGATATTCTATTTCTCCTTCCTCATCCGTCTTTAACAACCAACCAGACCCATTACTGCAACCAGCGAGTAATATCCCATCATCAACTTCCCGCATTGCAAAAAAACAATCGGTTCTTTCGCTGCCGTACCAACGCTCCCAGATGACTTCTCCATCCGGATCAATCTTCAGCAGGTATCCATCTACTCCACCCATTGCCAAAGAGTCTGGAGCTGAGCTTGATTTACCAGCCAGCAGGAAATTTCCATCCTTTAGTTCAATGACAGCATGGCAATTGTCACTACCTCCGCCACCGTATTCACGAGCCCATATTTCCTCACCATCTGCCTCTGCTCGAACAGCGAATACATCTGAGGGCTGACTGTAAGAATAACCAGCCATCAAGAAACCTCCACCATCAACCTCTACTAAACTATGAAAACGTTCGGTGACCCCTTCTACACCATACACTTCATTAATAATTTCAACACCGTGTTCATTTGCGACCAGCAGCCATGCATCTCCACGATTTTGTTGTTCAGTTACTTTCTTTCCAACGCAGGCAAGGTTTCCCTCTTCTGTACAGTAAACATCCCAGAAAAAGTCATTCAGGCGTTCACCATAGGTATGAGCCCACTGATCGCGGGGTGGTTGGGCAGTAGCTATTGCTGCAAATAGCAATGCTGCAATTACCAATAAAATTTTTTTCATCGTTCTCTCAGGCTTTTTGATTCGAGCACAGATTTGGCAAATTGTACTACTTTATCTGAAGCAGCTTCAAATCAAGATAATTTTAGTTGCTTTATTTACTTGACTAAAACAATTTTCTTTCTTTTGGTTACTCCGTGATTGAATTTCATTACGACTACAAAAACACCGGTTGAATTATTATTAGCATTCCAAACAACCGAATGGTTTCCGGAGCGAGTTTCTCCATTGATCAACTTAGAAACCTCCCGACCATTGATATCGTATATCGAGAGTGAAACATTATCCTCCCGAGGCAGATACATTGAAAACCTGATCGTCGAATTAAATGGATTCGGACTTGGTGGATACAGCACCGGATAAGTTGGTTGAAATTGTTCTGAGAAATTTTGAACAGAGTTCGGTTCGACAACCGTCAAGTGCCAGACCACTGAATCACAGCAACCGCGTGTCATCACATTAGCTTGGACAATAAACTCACCAAGTTCATCGAATTGGAGACTAGCAAAGGGAGAATTCCCAATAGAATCCTCATCGAGAGTGAAAAGAAATGCTATTGTATCGTCCTCAATGCCAGGTTGGACAAAAAATTGAACAGTCGTGTCCTGAACTACAGTTAAGGCTGAATCTAAAGGGGAATAACCAGAAATCAGCCTGAATATGTGAATCTGCCAACTTACAAATCTGGAATGGACACCATCGCTGACTTCGACTGTCAATCGGAAATCTCCCAACTCCGGGAATTCGAGGATGATGACTTCCTCATCGCCAACAATCTGCTCGTTCAAAGTCCATTGATAAATCAGATCGGCGCCTTCAGGATCTCTGGCATCGACAGAGAATGCCTGGTCGTCATTTTGCAGCAGAAACAGAACAGAGTCTTCGGGATTATAGTCAAAGATGACAGGTGGCAGGTTGGCTGGTGAATATTTTGAGAATAAACCCTGGAGATGTCCATTCACATTCTCAAAATAGGCTCGTCCGGCAGAAGTAATTCCGTTATCTTCTGCGAGTACAACCGAGTTGTAATTCGGTGCCTGAACGTTTTCTAAAGCATCGGATCTTTCCCACATGAAGTTTCCATCCACATCTGCGCACATTATATAAGCGAAGTCTTCTTGCCAATCTCGCGGATTTTCAAATGAATATCCGACCAATATATAACCATTGTCAGGGGTTCGAGCGAGATCGTAAATTATTTTACTCAAATCGTTGACTAAATATCTGTTGAACCATACTTCATCTCCATTCTCGTCCAGTTTAAGTATGATTGGGTGAAAAAGATATTCATCCTCATTATCAGGATCTTCAACCATTTCATATCCACCAATGGCAAATCCGTTATCTTCATCGGTTCTGATCACAGAAAAACCCAATTCAGAAGCCTCGTCTCCATATCCGAATGACCATACTTCCTCACCTTCCTCATCAACTCGCAGAAGCCATAGATCATTATTTTCACCATTAAAGCTCCTGCTTCTTCCCGCTGCCACAAATCCCCCTTCTACAACTATCACATCCTCAAGAGCGTCAGTCTCAAGGCCTCCGTAAACGCCCTGCCAGATGACTTCGTTATTGCCGTTAATAAAACAGAGGTAACCAGCACCCCCGTTGACTATAATCATTCCATTATCGAGAGAATCGACAAATGAGTAAGAGTTGCCTGCCAGAATATATCTATCACCACTTACGTGCTCAACAGCACGAAAATAATCATGTCTGCGGTCGCCATATAGACGCCCCCAGATCTCATCTCCGAATTGATCAATTCTAATAGCGCTGGCATCATAATGGCCATTTACATTAATCGAACCGGCAAGGAGATAGCCGCCGTCCTCAGTCTGACAGAGATCCCAGGCTGCACCTCGACCATCATCGATATTATAGGCTTCCATCAATTGCATTTCTCCATCATCGGTGGTTTTTACAAACCAGTTAAGATCACGATGCGTCCTGCCAGCAAACGCCCAGCCGCCGTCACCGGTTCGGATATGCGAGTGGAAATGGTCAATTCTTTCACCTCCATAAAGCCTCATCCATTCAACTTCGGGTTGAGCAAAAGTTACAGTATGGGAAGTTATTATTACACAAAATGTTAGAAGTAAACGAAACATGATTTTCCCCTTAATAATTAAATCTTATTTCATTACTACAGCCTTGCAAGTTGTTGAATATCCGCCCGTTTGAAATCGAATGATGTAAATTCCGGTGGATAAATCAGCTGCATTGAGGTTAAAAATGTGTGCTCCGGCTTGTTGTTTTTCATGAACGATTGAGCAAGTCAATCGACCGTGTGCATTAAATAGGTTTATTTGTATCATTCCCACTGCCGGGAGGAAATATTTAATTGATGTTGTTGAATTAAATGGATTTGGATTTGGTGGAAACAACACAGGCATGGTTGGTGATGATTGTCCGGGAAACTCACGGATCAAGTTTGGTTCAACAACTGTCATATGCCAAACTACCGAATCGCAACAACCTCGAGCCATTACACTTCCCTGGACTAAATGCTCACCAAGGTCATCAAATTGTATATTAGTAAGGGGAGAATTTCCAATAGAGTCACCATCGAGAGTGAACAGAAACGTTAGAGTATCATCTTCAATTCCCGGTTGGACTAAGAATTGGATGGTTGTATCCTGAACCACGGTTAATGCTGAATCCAAAGGGGAATATTCGGAAATCAGCCTGAAGACATGAATCTGCCAACTTACAAATCTGGAATGGACACCATCGCTGACTTCGACAGTCAATCGGAAGTCTCCCAGCTCCGGGAATTCGAGGATGACTATTTCTTCATCGCCTACAACTTGCTCGTTTAATGTCCATTCGTAGATGAGGTCGGCACCTTCCGGATCTCTGGCATCGACGGAGAAAGCACAGTCATCATTTTGTTTTAAGAATATGACAGAGTCTTCCGGGCTCCATTCGAAAAAGACAGGAGGCAAATTTGCTGATGTTATTTTTGCGAAAAGTCCCTGGCGAGATATTGGTGGATTGAATTGGGCATGCCCGGTAGTAGTCACGCCCCCGTCTTCAGCCAGAGCCGCTGAAAAATATTCGTGCATCGTTGCATTATCAACACCGTCAGACCTGCTCCACATTACCTCACCATTATTGTCAAGATAAAGAATGTAGGCTAAACTCTGAAAAGCATTATCTTCTCTGGATGTCCCTACAAGAGCATATCCACCATCAGGTGTTCGAACGACATCCCGAATTATGACTTCCAGTCCATCAAATGGGTACCTGTTAAACCACTCTTCCTCTCCATTTTCATCTAATTTGAGTAAAATAGCATTGAGAAGCCTCTCACCTTCATTTAGAGGATCAGGAGCATCTTCCCATCCAGCTATGGCGAAACCATTGTCCTCCTCGGTCCTGATTATTGCCCAGCCATGTTCCTCCGCTTCATTGCCATAACCAAAAGACCAAACTTCCCGTCCTTCCTCATCCACTCGCAGAAGCCATAAATTCCTTGTATCATCTCCCAAACTCCGGCTATTGCCTGCAGCTACGAACCCACCTTCAACAACAATAACATCTCGAAGTATATCCGTCTCCACACCTCCGTATATATTCTGCCAGATAATCTCACCGTTACCATTTATAAATACAAGAAATCCACAAATCCCTCCGGCAATTATTTGACCATTTTCAAGTGAATCTACCCATGAGGAGGACAATCCTGCAAAGATGAACCGGTCTTCCTTAACTCCTGCTACTGCGCTGAATCCATCAGTACCGGCATCACCATATAACCTTTCCCAAATTTCATCTCCATTTGCATTCACTCGAATTGCACTTGCATCAGCCCTTTCATTGGTGCTGTGGTTACCGGCGAGCAAATAACCGCCATCTTCCGTCTGAACAAGGTCACTCGCGAGCCCGGAGAAATCATCGATATTATACGTCCCAACAAAACGTGGTTCACCCTCAGCATCTGTTGTTACTAACCAATTAACATTTGGATTCCTACCAGTCACACCTGCAAACGCCCATCCACCATTTTCGGTTCGCACATGCGCCCGAAATTCATCTGAAGTATTCTCACCATACAATCTCATCCATTCGACTTCTGGTTGAGCATTTGCAATGTTTGCTGTGATAACCATAAAAAACAATGTGATTAATAAAAGTACTCTCATGAATACTCCTTTGGTAAAGTATTGGTAATGTCGATGGTTTGGTTTTGTAAATCCTCTCTACGGAACTAAAACTAATTTCATTATTTGTGATACTGAACCGGAGTTCATCTGCACAACATAAACTCCCGCCGGAAAATCATCTGCATTCCATACAAATGTCTGACCACCAGCCGGGATTTCCTCATCAACCAGTTGTGAAACCTCTCGACCATTGATGTCGAATATCGAGATTGAAACGTGGTTCTTTCGTGGTTGATACATCGATAACCTGACAGAAGAATTAAACGGATTCGGGTTTGGTGGATACAGCACCGGTGAAGTAGGCAAATCAGAAAAATCGGAAGAATCTGTGGATGATCTTTCCTGTACTTCAACCGTCCAGTGAACCGTATCAGCTTCCGCTCCTTCTCGTGAATAAACGCTGATTTCAAACACCCCGATCTCTGTGAAGGGAATTTCAACGCACGATGTGTCACTATCCATGGCTTCATTATTCATAATCCACGAGTATTCAAGAGAATCAGATTCTTCGTTGAATGGAAAAACCGCGAACTCCACTGTTGTATCCTGGTGGGTAGATAGTTCAA
>CAYLYZ010000059.1:0-33727 GCA_964387885.1 uncultured bacterium
TACTTACAAAGAAAACGTTTTCAAAGAACTGTTCTTGGACAAGCTGGGAATGTCCAACCTACTGTAATTGTATTCTAGGACAGTCTGCTTCGCAAGAAAGATGTGGTTTTGTGTAAATACAGCAACTCTTTAATATTTAATAATCAACAGCAAGATCCATTACCATCATCACATCCACAGGTCGGTTCCGTACCTTTAATTAATCCCATAATCACGCCATAAGCACAACCCACTCCCGAAACTACAGACAAAGCCAGCGGTTCGCAGTTGCCGGCACAAGCTCCACATTCCATACATGCATCAAGGTTTTTAATGACCGCTCTTTTATCTTCAAGTGCAAAAACCTCATGTGGACAGACATCAATGCATTTTCGACAACCATTACATTTAGATGGATCGTACTCCAATGTGGTAACGTTCGGGATATATCTTAGTGCAAACAAAACAAATCCGTTAAATAAACCTTGAAACTATCCAGATGCAAAGCCCTGTAAATGCTGCTATTATTTGGACTGGCAGCGCAATCTTCATCTCCTTGACTACACCTGACATGGATGTGAAAGTCGATGAACCGGTGAAGTTCATTGTCAGAAAACTCGTAGTCGCTATTCCCATTAAGATCCAACCGGTGGAACTTAACCATCCGATAAACATTTCGGGGTGCCTACTGAAGTATATGGCCAAACCGGCAATGCAAATCATTCCAACAGATAATCCTTTAATCCAGAAAGCCCGACCCGGAAGATAGGGGAGAAGAATGGGTGTCAGTACCACTCCTGAAAACAGTACCCACAACAAAATCGTATTATGCAGCGACCCATCCCATATTGCTCTTTGCACCGAATATATACCATCACCCAATCCTGCAAGCAGGAAAAAAACAGCAATTGCGAGCAAAGCCCATTTTCCTACCAGAACGATCTCAACCGGGATTAGAACGATACGATCAACCAGATCAAACTTAACCTGCCGCATTTCAGGAGTGGCTTTAAGCCGGTTATCCAGAAATTCTGGCAGATCTATAGCTCTGACCGGCCCATATATTACGGTGAAACCGGTCGCTTGTTTGATCTCATGTGCTGATACACCCGGTGCTCCTAACTGCGGAAGTATTAATTTCCGATGAGAAACAACTTCGTGCAATCCGGTTGCTCTAATTCTATTAACGATCTCAAAAGTCCCGAAAGTTCCCTTACCTGCAGCACACCAGACGTTAATTCCTTTTGTATCCAGAACGAGAATCCATCCATCACGCCCGTCAAGTTGTGATCGCAGTCGATCAAAACTCATTTTGTAATTTGCCGAAACAAACACATGTGATTTTTCTGTCGGATTTCCGAGGGCATATAATCCGGGTTCAACAACGTAATTCATCCTGGATATATTCCAACGCGCTTTCCAGGATCCTAGCCTGTCTGAGAACTTTAACTCAGAAGATGTAACTCTAATTGTAGACTTCTGTTCAGGAAGTGGAATGTCTCCAATATCAAACAAAAGTGAACCGGTATTGAGTGATTTTGCAGGATGTGTTTGTTTAATGTTTTCTGCGTGGTTTTCGCTGTTGGTTAAATCGTTCATTACAGAATATAATACATACTATTTCATCTCTAAACAAGTGAAAACCTGACGAGTAGTCCCATTATTCAGTCTGATTTGTTTTTCCATTATTGCCCGGATCTCATCAGGCGAGATAATCTTCGGATTATATGTAAATATCGCTTTATGTTCGGATGCGACAGTTTCGATTGCAGAAATGCCTGCAATATCAGAATACAGCTTTGTAAAGAAGTAAGCAGTACCTTTACATTTTACACCCTGTACTGTGCATGTCAATGTTTCGCCCTCGCTTTGAGTTACACCGGATTGGGCACTCTCAAATACAGTTGATGTAGTTGGGTGGGTAAAAACATGCCGCAGGAAGTATCCACCGAACAATGTAGCAATTACCAGAATCGGAATTATGTATTTTGGAATATTCATCGTTCAAAGCTTCAGTTTCAAAGTTAATGTCTCCTTTTCGGGACAGGCTTCGATGCATTCAAGACAATTGGTACAGTCACTGTCTCTTAGAGATTGAGTCTCGTGAGGTGCAAGATCATGCGGACATGCAGCCTGGCAGTCTCCACATTCGAGACAGGTTTCTTTGTTACGGGTGATCTTGATCAAACCCAATTTTGAGAACGGATCAAGCGAAGCACCAAGAGGGCAGAGGTAGCGGCAAAAGAACATCGGAATTATCAATGAACCGATAACCAGCAGAGCCATTATAAATAAAGTTACATTCCCAAGAGTTCCATGACCCATGCCCGAAAAGATCACATAAAAAGGATCGTATCCTCGCAGGATAAGCTCACCGGTATTATACGTAAAGAGCAGAACTGCACCTAATGAAATATAACGTAATAACTTGAACCATCTGTTTATACTCTCAGAAACACGGAAATTTCCCGGAATAATCTTTATTCCGACCTTTGAGAGCAATTCTCCAAGAAATCCAATTGGACAAACCCAACTACAAAACACTTTTTTTGCGAGCAGCGTCAGAACCAGAACCGCCACCAGCATTGACAGATTGAGAGGTCCCAATGCACAGGAGAAATGCCCCTCGATGAACAGACCCCACAGGCTCTCTACACCACCGAACGGACAATATGCCTCAAACGACCGCTGTCCGTTCCCGAATGCCATCCAGGTCAGACCCCCGACAATAATTGTCAGGAGGCTATATCGTATTAGTCTTGTCTTCATTCCAAATGGAAACCAGGTTTTGTAGGGGTTGAATAATTTCAACCCTCATGAAGTTTCAAAATTCTGAAAATGCTATCTAACAAAGATAATACGTTGTAACGTAGGTCGGTATCTTACACCGACGAAAAATTAATGACTGGATTAATTTTATGAATTATAGGACAGAACCTCAAATTTCATTTTTTTTCACAAGAAATAATCCATGAGGTCTATACCTCGCACCTGGAACTTTGTGGTAATTAAAGAGGCTTGTAAAATACTAGAAATATGGTTAATTTAATAGATCGTTTCTAGTTTGATTGGAGAGGATAAGAATTTACCGGGAGCAAAATGCCTGAAATATCACGTTTTTACGGTATCATAATCCGTATGTTTTATCAGGAACATGGAGTACCACACTTTCACGCGATTTATGGTGAATTCGATCTAAGTGTGGGAATATCACCGGTTTGTTTTATTGGAGGCGAGGCTCCTGCGCGTGTTCGATCATTGGTAGCGGAATGGGCGGCGTACAATCAAGATGCACTGATGGAGAATTGGAACCGATGCCGAAAGGGTGAACCAACTAAACCGGTTAAACCTCTGGAGTAAGGATAATGAAGTTAAATACCATTAGCAAAGTCATTCCGGAACCAGATTCTAAGCTTCGGTTGACCTATTCAGATGGAAAAGTTATTCTTTATGACTTTGAACCCTTAATTCAGATAGGGGGTCTATTCAAGCAGTTGAAAGATCAGACATATTTCTCAAAGGTAACAATTGGCGAACAAGGAAGATATATTGAATTTCCCAACGAACTTGATTTCTGTGCTGACTCGTTACTCGCAAAGGGCGTTGAGGTTACATCATAAGTAGGAATTTATCACCATCAAGACACAATGTCATAAAGATTTTTACTTTGTGCCTTTGTGCTTTCGTGGTAAAAAGTCTGAACAATCCGCCTAACCAGTAATCCGCCACGCGTGTTTCCGACGTGCGGATTATTTTGTTTTTGGTTGCGTTTTGGTGGGTGGGGTGGTGTGTTTGGATTAAGCATCAGATGTAATAACCAGGATTAATTTAGGTTAAAGAGGAATCCCATGGGTATATACAGATATGAGAAAATAGACGAAATACAATCCTCACTCGATCCAATGACTGATATGATCGTATTTCTTGAGTATCTTACATCTGAGGAGTATTTAAGAGATATTCTCTCGTCTCAATATTCCCTCTCAGGTAGATCATTGAATATGCGCGTTAAAAGAATTATTCCACATATGAAATTAGCATTAGCATATATAAATCAATCCCTTCTGTTTTCAACCGAAACTTCATTTCTACCCGGATATTACGGTATTCTCAATTTACTGAAAGTTTACATTTTGTTAGGCAATTGGCATAATGATTTGGTTAAAAATAGACTTCATGGGATTTCATATCGAGTTACCGAAAAAGATAGTCAGTCAATCCTAACAGAAACTCTATACCTGTGGGAACGAGGCGCGATTCCACTTTTTTACAGGACCATTACTGGAAAAAATCTACCACACAGAAATAGACAGGAGATATCAATACCAATGAGAGAAATTCTCCCTTTAGTAAGTAATATTGGCGCAGAGTATAAGCTTGCAGTAAAAAAACAGAATAATATTGTCGCTTTTGAGGAAGGATTTAGGTCAAGTGAGAATAAAAAGGGCTTCATTAATATAACCCTGAAAGTCATGAGACTACCAGGAAACACTGTTTTATATAAACCAAGTGATTTCAAAGCATTAAAAACATTTTACAGTGATGTTAATGATAATGATTTGTTTGTAAGTCATTTAGATTTTCCGAGAGGTAAGGAAATTGATGTCAAAATGTATAGGAGCCAATTTAATCCTACTTTAATTTATAATTACTCTCGAGATGAGAAGCAGGGAATTCTCTTTATTCCGTGTTGTGCGAAGAGGTTACTCTTTCCAGAAGAATTGCCTATCGCGCTCCTTTTTTTCTACATGTCTTCAATAGTACGTTATAAACCCGAATTTTTGTTTAAACTTAAAGACTCCAAATTTTGGCCTTTGTTATCAGCTGCACGAAGACATTGCATTTTGAGAATGTTAAATCTGACATGGTCATATATTCATAAGACCAATTTGGTCCTTAGTCACGATTGAAATAAATAGTCTATCAAAGAACCAACAAATCATCGAATACCCAAAATCATAATCTTAACTTAAGAACGAAGTATCTAACTTCATTAGTTTGATTGAATGGTGATGTCTGTTCAATATTTATCTTGATAGCAGCTTTTTTCAATCAGAACTCCAAAGCCCCAACAACCTCCAACATCCCCTCAACCACCCCAACCCGATCCTCAACAACATCATACTTAACATCCCCCGCATAAGGTCCTTCTGAGTACACAATCCGCCTGTCAGAAATTTCCACTTTACCATGCTTCTTGTAAATCTTAAATTTCCTATTCTTGAACTCGATTAGCCGTTCCTGAAGTTCTGGTTTGGTGAGCAATGATTTAACGTCCTCCTCGTTGGTTCCCTGGATAATGTAAAGGGAGTCGAGCTTTTCATTACCGGATTTGATATCCTGTTTGCGGAAAAGACCGAGTACCTTCAGGAATTTGTTGGTCAGTTTTTCAGAATAGATATGCAGATCGTGATTAAGAGGAGTTTTGAAATAGACCGATATCTGCAGGTAGTTTACGTTATGGAAAGTCGTTCCACCGTGAACTCCGGTAGCAATTTGTACGACGTCTGCGATCCGGTCAGAGCGCACCAGGTGTCCATCAATGTACTCCCGAAATTCCTCAGCAGACTTTCCCTTGGTGAGAAATACCAGCTCCTCCTCGTTCATATGCTGGATTTCACCCTTATCTAAAAATGTACCACCGCATTTCGGGCATTGGTCAACAGTTATATCGGGGTGCTTAATTTTATCCATCTCGGACTGACAACCCGGACATAGTAGTGCATCCATTTTCATATTATCCATATCACTTAAACTCTCATTACGTTTACTTGATTATTGTCAGGTAAAACGATCGCCTTACTTCAATAAAACAACTTCCCTCAATCCCATACGTCCGAAACCATCTTCTAACATTACATAATAAATCCCTGTTGGAATACCGGAAGCGTTCCAGATAATGGAATACTGTCCGGGATTACGAGTTCCCTCAAATAGCGATGTTACTAAACGTCCGGATCTGTCGTATATGCGTAATGAAATGATGGTGGTCCGGTCGAGAGAATAAGATAGTGAAGTCGAGGAATTAAATGGATTCGGTGCGGGAGAGAGAAGCGCGAACCAAAGTGGTTGGTTGTCTCGCCTATCAGATACGGATAATGGGGGAATGATCAGATTGAATGATTCGTTACATTCTGTTTCTGCACCATGACCGTCAAATGCACTCACCGACCAGGCAATGTTCGCACCTTCAACACGTTCAGCGAAATTAAGATTCTCCAAAAGACTATTTTCATCAATGATTGTAAATGAATTCTCCTCCAGGTCAGTAACCTCAAACACCTCTTCACCTGCTGAAAAGCTAATACGGTACCGGAATTCCTCCTCCTCAAACTCGGTTTGCTCCGATTCTTCCCATTGGAACTCAATAGGCCAGGACTCAGCCTCATGGTAATTCACCGGAGTAAGGAGGTTGAATTTTCCGGGAGGATCGTTAATGGGCATAACTTCAGTTCGGAGAACAGTCATTGCTGACCGATTGAATGAACTGGTAGCGGTTAATGTTAAATCATCAGTACCCCACCAATTTTCAGAAGCTGTTACAATCAATTGATTTTCAATAATCTCTCCGAATACGTTCTCTCCATCATCAACGGTAATTTCAAAATTGTCATTCAGACACTCGATGTGTTCGCGAAGAAATACCAATTCTAGGACAAGTGCACGATCTTCGGCAAATCCGGTATCGGGAAGCGCAATCCAGGCGAATTCTCCGTTTAAAGCATCGGGCTCGATTTTTATCAGGAATGCATTTTCCCGTCCTCCCTGAAAGGGTTGAGAGGTTCCCGCCGAGGCGTAACCTCCGTCTCCGGTTAAAATTACACCTGATCCACAATCATTTGCATTGCCACCGTAATACTGCGACCATAGTAGTTGACCATTTTCATCTGTTCGAACTAACCATACATCATAATGTTCATCGTTCTCACCTTCAGGATTTATTGCTTTTCCGGTCAGTATAAATCCACCATCAGCACATACCTGCAGACTATAACAAACCTCATCCCGCATCCTTCCATTTAAACCATATGTTCGAGACCAGAGCAGGTCTCCATCCTCATCAACTTTTATCAGATAATAATCAGAATCCGACACTCCTTCATCTCGGTCATGCCTTGCTCCAGCAATGACGAAACCTCCATCTTCAGTCTCTACTATATCGGTTCCGAGGTCTGGCTCTGCACCTCCAAAAGTTCTTGACCAGATCTCGTCTCCCTCACCATCTGTTTTTACCACATAGACCTGTCCATCCATATAGTCATTTTGCCCCTGATTTAGTTCTCTGTGTTGTCCACACAGGGCATAACCATCATCAGAAGTTCTTACGTGCGACCAGAATTCAGCCGAAGCAATATTTCCTCCACCGTAATTCTGCGTCCATTGCAGGTTGCCTTCATCATCCGTTTTCACCAGCCATGCGTTCTGCTCAGAAGCTCCGAATGTGCGGGAGTATCCGGCTAAGGAATATCCACCCTGACAATCCTGCTTGATAGAGTAACACAATTCACTACGTTCCCCGCCATAAGTGGCTGACCAGAGCTCGTTACCATCCTCGTCAGTTTTAAGTAACCAGAAATCCCATGATCCAGCACCCTCAGACTCAGTCCAACCGGCAAGTGCATATCCACCGCCTACCACCTGTATCATATCAAGACAAATTTCGTCATCGTTGTCATCATGTTGTCCCCCACCATCCAGACCAAATGTGGATTCCCAGGTGATGTTACCATTGTCATCAGTACGGATCAGGTAGAAATCCGAACTTCCCTGACCGAAGGACTTAGATGATCCCCCGGCTACATAATCTCCATCCGGAAGTTGAATTACCTCTAAGATTCTATCTACTCTTTCCCCACCATACACCTGCGACCAAGTCATTTGCGGTTGGGCGATAACATATTGGGCTGCAAACAATAGAATTAAAGCCGTCCCGATACTTCGGGCAGAAAAACATGTTTTCATTTTTCACCTCGCCGATTGCTTCGAAGTTAAACGATAAATACTGATATTGACACCGGGTTAAACAATTAGTTAATGTTGATTCTTTCCAAGGCTTAAAATGGTAATATAGGGATAGAAAACGATATTAACAATTAGAAAATGATTATCAAAAAAAATCTCCTATTGCTATAATTATCCTCGGGTGTTATTCATCAATTCAATCAGTGATCTGAATTGAGTTAGTAGTAACACTGCCTGATCCGGACTCAGATCAATCTCATCCACCCATAATTCGCATTAGCATTAGAAACTCAACCTGTTGTATTGCAAAATCATCTGGTATTCGCTATATTTATTTCCGTATTTAGCGACACGGAGAGGTGGCCGAGTGGCTGAAGGCCCACGCCTGCTAAGCGTGTATAGGGTCACACCTATCGTGGGTTCGAATCCCACCCTCTCCGCTGATATTATAAAGAGTTAAGCCCGGGCTTTTGACCGGGCTTTTTTCTGTCTAAAAAGTATTTTGGGATTAAATTGGGATATTCACTGCAGTAACTGCACCTTGAGTATGGTTGTCGGATTGTACCCCATATTGTGATTTTTAACGAAAGTATCGAGATCATTTGGCCGGAAATAGCCAGGATTTTTTGCTAAACGAATACAAGTGAGTTTTCCCTGCGTTACCTGTTGCATTAAAGTATGTCTGCATATGCCGAGTATCCCAGATATTAACTCACAATTATAAACAGAGATAGTCCTACTTTCCTGAAAAATCTGAAGCACTTTGGATGCTGCAGATATTTTCCCTATTTTTAACTTGGAAGTAACCCAGGTCGTCTGAGCAGCCTGGGATCTCCGCAAAACCTGACTTGGATCAGAAGCACTAACAAAATGATCCATATTTTGCATTTATGATAGCGGTTTCCATACTGAAATCCGGAGAAAGAAATGAAGTCCTTTTCAATTTCTGTCCTGTTTATTACACTAATGTTGGCTATTCCCTGCCAAATACATGCAGTAATACTAAACATCCCGGGGGACTTCGAGACCATTCAAACCGGTATTGAAGCTGCAGAGGATGAAGATATTGTCCTGGTAGCTCCCGGAGAATATGATGAGAATTTAGACTTTCTTGGAAAAGCAATCCGCGTAACCAGCCACATTCATCTTGAGGGTGATCCACAATTCATAGAAAATACCACTATCGATGGAGGTCGCCGGGATTGTGTTGTCGCGTTCAATAATGAGGAAGGTCGGAACTCGATCCTGCGCGGATTCACTATTCGCAATGGACTTCAAGGATTTGGTGGAGGTATCGACTGTCAAAATAACTCATCGCCATTGCTCACAGACTTGATTGTAACAGGAAATGAAGCTCAACAATATGGCGGTGGGATTTATTTCTCAACCAATGCGACTCCGCTTATAACAAATTCGATTATAGAGAGGAATACCGCACCTTTTGGAGCTGGGCTCTCTTCGTTGCGTTTTGCACGGGCAACTTTTATTAATGTGATCATCAGAAATAACGCTGCAAGCCGGAATGGTGGTGGGATTTATACCCGAATTGCATCATTAGAACTTGATCATGTTGCGATAGTGGAAAACGAAGCAAGGGAAAATAACGGAGGTATTTACATCGATGATTCGGTTGAAAATATATTCCGAAACGTCACCCTTGCCGCAAATGAATCCGAGGGATTCGATGCGTTATCAATCACCAACGCGACTGAAGTTGTTATAACCAGTTGTATTGTCTGGGATCATGATGCGCCATCAATCCTGTTCCACAGCGACCAGGAAACTGATTTTGAAATAACTTTCTGCGATATCGAGAGTGGTGAGGATGAATTAATTCTTAGGGGACAGGCAAACTTGATCTGGGGAGAGGGTAATTTCAGTGAAGATCCCGGATTCATTAATCCAGAGGAGGGTGATTATCATATTAATGCAGAAAGCCCTTGTATAGACGCAGGTAATCCGGAAGATCCAGAAGATCCGGACTGGACAAGAGCTGATATCGGTGCATTCTATTTTGATCAACGAGACTTTTTAGAGGACGTACCGGATATTGATGTTCAATGGGAAATAGGACAGGATAACAACATCATCGCATGGGATTCATACTATGATGAGATATATCTTGATGGTGAATACTCCATTCCGGTACTCATCAGAAATAGAGGTGCTGAAGAGCTTGTTGTGAATGGTTTTTTCTTTGATAATAATGTGTTCTCAGCCGATCCCCAGGAACTAAGGCTTGAATCCCGGGAAATCGGAATAGTCAATATAATCTTCACTCCGGATGAGATCGGCAATTTTGATGGAGTTTTAGTAATTGAAAGCAATGATCCCGACGAAGGAGAGGTCGAGATTGAACTATTTGCAGTGGCGGCGTCTCCTCCAATCATTGTCGTCAATCTTGAAGAAGTAGTCGATGAACTCAATTCGGGTGAAACATTTTCACAAGAGCTGGTTATTACTAACGAGGGAGAGACTGATCTGAATTGGCAAATCGAACGTGAGTTGCTGGCAGAACCGGAGCCCGAATTCCGGCAGAATGGTCCGCTGCGGGATGATATGGGAGACTTGTTGGATGAATTCAATGTCCCAATTTCTCATGTGCGTGGAATTGCATGGGATGGGGAACTGATGTGGGCGGTATCAAATGTGGCGACTCCCGGATACCTTTTTGCTATTGATCCTTTTAATCACGAGATAGTAAGGAATATTCGTCTCGAAATATCTCCCACGAGTATCGAATGGGACGGAGAAAATTTCCTCATAACAAACGAATCCGGAGACGTAACAGACCTGAATTACTTCGATACTGAAGGGCAACTTCAAAACACAGAAGTAGTAGCGGTCAATGAACTATTCGGGATTGCATTCAATCAGGACAACCTTCTGATCACAACCTCAACTGAAGACCAATCTTTTCATATTGTTGATTATAATAATCTCGAGGTTATCGAAGTAATTGAACATGATTTAGTTGAGGATTTACCGAATGGTGCAAGGATCGGTTCACTGGCATGGGTTCCAGGACATGATGATGGAAACTTGTGGATTTCATATCGAGATAATGATGAATACATGGCAAGTCAACTCACCTTTGATAACAATTGGAACTTTGCTATTAACCACAGTTTTCGGATTGGGCTCGGTCCATACTATTTGGGATTCGAGCATGATGGCCGAAACTTTTGGAGTGCCGGGCACTGGGAAGAATATATGTGGATGATACTTGATGACGGAATACATGAGTACTATTGGTTCGAGGTAGACAATTTCGGAGGTACCCTTGAGCAGGATGAAGAACAGAATGTCACTGTCACCCTTGATGCTGCATCCCTGATCGGTGGCGAATACCGTGGCATCCTTACGCTGACGTCGAACGATCCGGATGATTCCGAAATAGAGATCAGTATTGAATTGGATATAAACGCTGTAGCTGATCTTGAAGTAAGGTGGGAGAATGGAAATGAAGACGGATTAATCAATTTCAACGACTATTTTGACGAAGTGTATGACAGAGGAGAATATAGCGTACCGATTACTTTTCGGAATCTCGGCAGTGATGTATTGGTTGTGGATGAGTTTGAATTTGAAAATCAGAATTTTGAAACAGATCCTCCAAATTTTGAGCTTGACGGATTGGATAGAATTACTGTAAACGTGGTCTTCTCGCCAGATGAAGTAGGTGTCATTGAGAGTAGAGTGATCATTCACTCCAATGATCCTGACGAAGATGAATTCGAAATTATCCTGATGGGTGAAGTGACCGAAGCTCCGGATATTGAATTAGCCCCAGTAGTTTTTGAAGCGGAAATCCAGACTGATGATCGATCTGCGCAGGATATTGTAATAAGAAATGTTGGTGTGGCTCCTTTGAATTGGAGTACCGATAAGGATATTGTTGCTGAACCGAATCGTGACATTCCCGAACCCGACCAGCAGCTACGGGTGGTTAGAACTATATCCGAAATACGGACAAAGGGCGAATCTGTTTCTGCTAAGCCACCACACCGGGACGATCCGGGTGATCATCTCGGTTTTTACAACATGCAGTGGGAGCTTGTGCTTGGTTTGGATATTGATGGAGACTGGATATGGGGAACCTCACATTCAGCGCGTCTTTTGTGGGCATTTGATCGCAGAGAAAGTGAGATTGTTCGTCGTTTCAATATGGGCGAAGAACGGCTTTATGGAATGTCTTTTGACGGTGAAAATATCTGGGTTTTGCGTCGAGCGGATGATAACGTAAATACTTCGATCCAGATATACTCTCGAGATGGAGAACTCCTAAATCAGTTTGACGTAGAATGGGAACGAGGTTACTTCATCACTCATGATTCCAATAATAATTATTATATCTATTCCTACCGTGAGGAAGAGATTAGAGTCTTCTCGCCTGAACATGAAGTCCTTGGTACAATCCCTATCTTCGAGGACCTGGGTTTTGGAGGTTTTCATTTATATGGTCTGGAATGGGTTGAGAGTCATCGTGACGGTCATCTCTGGGCTCAATTCCAAGCACGTGGGAATGGTCCAGACAGATTATCCATTCAGGTCGCAATAGACGAAGCCTGGCATGCACAGGAAGTTCAACGGATTTTCAACGAAGAATTTATCGAATTGCGGGGATTGACACATGACGGCAAAAATTTAATACTATTCGGGAGAGACTACCATCCCCGCAAGCTGGTTGTAATCGATGATGGTATCGAAGAACCCTATTGGATTTCTTTAGAACCCAGCTCTGGCATTATTGAAGGCGGTGACGAGATTGTCGCAGACATCATTTTTGACTCTGAAGACCTTATTGAAGGAGAGTATGGGATTATCCTGCATTTCCTATCCAACGATCCTGACAATCCGATTGTGGATGTTGAGATCAGCATGAACATAATCGGTTCACCACAGATAGAAGTTGAGTGGGAAGAGAGAATGGACGATAATCTTATGCTCTGGGATGATTATTATGACTTCGTTTTCATTGATCAAAGATACACCATACCTCTGACAATAAGAAATCCCGGCTCGTCAGTCCTCGATGTTCCAGATATAAACTTCGACAATGAAGCCTTCAGTGCCGAACCTGCGCAGTTTGAAATAGAACCTCGTGAAGAACTTGAAATAGACATCATTTTCTCACCTGATGAAATTGGGCTGCAAATTGGAAGAATGACGATCAACAGTAATGATCCGGAGAATGACGAGCTTGTGATCAACCTCATGGGTAGAGCCTTCGCACCACCAGAGATTGTTGTTGAACCGGAAGAAATAGAAACCGATATATTACGTGGTGATGATTCAGAGCATGTTTTTCTTATCGTCAACGAAGGGGAGTTCGCCTTGCATTGGAATATCGATATTGAACTTCCCGAAGAACTCGATTTTGAACCCGGTGATGTAATTCGCTCCTATGACATACCCGCAAGGAGGACAGAAGGATTGGCATGGGATGGTGAACTTATGTGGGGAGTTGAAGTTGGAGGTGATGTTTTTGCCCTTGATCCCGAGAATGGTGAAATTGTGCATGAGCTCCAGATTCGCGGCAGTTCAATGTGTATCGCATATGATGGTCAAAACCTGATTTTGGGCGGACAAAATGGTGCCAGAAACACTGAAATCCGAGAATTTGACCGCGAAGGTAATCTACTCGAAAGCTGGGAATGGGACGCTCCATTCTACAGTTTGGCTGCAGATCAAAATGGCCATCTTCTTCTGCAGCTAACTGCCCGATCGCGCATAGAAGTTGTTAACATTCAGACACATCAATCAGTAGACAATTTCAGTACAGATAACATATTTGACCGTTCCACTCGAAGGATGACATGGGTTCCGGAACACCCTGATGGGCAGTTGTGGTTCCTTGCAGAAGGTAAGGCTTATCAATTATACATTGATGACGAATGGGATGAGATGTTAGTGCAAACCATTGATACAGCATCTGATGATGATGAGATTGGAATTGGTCATGACGGTGAAAACCTCTGGCACGGGATGCGTGGGGAAGAAGACATCCTTTACGTCATACATGACGGAATCGATGAGATTCCCCTGATTTCATTTGATCCAGCGGAAGGTGTGCTCGGAATCGATCAGGACGATGAAATTACGATCAATATCAATACCGAACAAATTCGAGAGGCTGTACAGTATATTGCAATTATGCATGTGCTGTCCAACGATCCTGCGAACGATGACATTGAGATTGAGATCACAATCAATGTCCTGGCTCATCCTGTTATTGAAGTCAATCCCATTCCCGAACCACAACGTCAAGCACAACCAATTCAATTTCCTGATGCCATTGTAGGTGATCTGACAGAGGAAATTGTTGTTACAATCAGCAACACCGGCATTGATGAACTTGAAATTATCGATGTGATTTTAAACAACGAAGATGATTTTTCAACCGATCTCGAAGGGGAAACAATAATTGAAAGTGATGAAACAATCCAGGCAATAATCGCGTTTGATCCCTCGGAAGCCGGCAACCGAAATGGTGAACTCCACCTTTTCACCAATGCTCCAAACGTGGGTGCTGGAGATGACGTTGGACATTTATGGTTTGAACTTGACGGAACGGGATTATTCCCTGCTCAAATTGAAACTGATCCCGATCCGGACGGTGAAATATCTGTGCTTATTTTCGTCGATGATGATCCGATTAACAGAACTCTGAGCATTTCTAATGCTTCTCCCGATGGTGGTGCTGATCTGAGCTTTGATATAAGGGCTATTGAGGTTTTCGAAGAAAATGAAGAAATCAGAGACGGAAATCCTGCAAGAAATGTTCGATCGACAACAGGCGTAAATTTTGGACCAAATCGGGATGATCCCGGAGACCTCCTCGAACAATTTGAAGTCCCATATCGCTACACAAGTGGGATGACCTGGGATGGTGAATTAATGTGGGGTGTAGCCTACAGGGATGATAATCTCTGGGCAGTAAATCCGATCAATGGTGAGCTTGAGTTGGATATCCAGCTGGAACTTGAAGAGCCTACGGGGATTACTTTCGATGGTGAAAACCTGTGGATAGGATTTCCAGGAACCACAACAATAGGTATTTTTGACCGTAACGGAGATCAACTTGACATGTTTGATTCACCGGTTGCGGGGGCTCTGGACTTCGCTTCGGACTGGGATGATGACGTCTACCTATGTGCCCGAAATGTCCATAGGATTTATGTTATGTCAATCGCTGAGCAAGAAATAGTAACCGATTTCCCCATTAGACATGCTGTTGACGAGAACGAAATACGGTACATATACTGGGTACCGGAACATCCTGCTGGCCAGCTTTGGGTTTCTGGCAACAGGACTGCTTATCAGATTTTTGTTGATAAATATAATGGAGAAAATCGACTCGACTGGGTTGCAGAGCCTGTGCAGAACTTCAGTTGGGAACCGGAGAATGGTAACAGCCCCGGCGGGATTGCTCATGACGGTGAAAATTTCTGGCACGCTGTCGCCGGTGATCCGATATGGTACGTCCGTGATGATGGTGTATTAGAGCAACATGAATTGGACTGGCTGACTGTTGAACCTGAGTCTGGTTCAATTGAATCTGGTGGTCGAATAGAGATAACATTATCTTTCGATCCTGAATGGCTCGACCAAGACACCAATTATCCAGGCGAAATCCGTATTGTATCCAATGATCTCGATAATCCTCTTACCACTATTCCAATTACCCTCTCAACCACGTTTGAACTGCGACACTTCAATGAATTATCCGAAACAGACTCTCAGCACAACCTGATTGTGACATCTCTGATGCTGGGTGATGAAGAGGCTTTAACCGGTTGCGAAATTGGCGTTTTCACGACTGATGATATTCTCGCCGGAGCTGCCATATGGGACGAAGCAATTATTATTGAGGTCTATGGAGATGATCAGGAGACCGAAGAAGTTGAAGGTTTTGTTCCACAGGGTGAATTCAATTTCAGAATCTGGGATGACTTCAGCGATACAGAATGGGAATATGTTGAGGCAGTGTTTGAAGATGGTCCGGAAGTCTGGCAGGAAAATGGACAATCCTCACTTTCAATAAATGGGAATTATAATCGTGAACTGATCCTTCATCTGGTCGAGGGTTGGAATATGCTCTCGATAAATGTCGATCCTCAAGAGTTTTATCAGGTTGAAGATGATCCCGGTCCGTGGATTCAGAGTATGTTTGAACAAATTCGGATTGACGATGATAATCACAGGATTAGAGTATTGAAAAATACCGATGGTCAATTCTGGGCACCGGGATTTGGTTTCAGTAATCTCTTCTACTGGATACTCACAGAAGGTTATCAAGTGAACACGGCTCAAACCTGTGACTTAGTAATTAATGGTTTACCAATTCCTTACGATATAGATATTCCGATGGATCAACGTTGGAATATAATCGCATATTTCCCGCAATATGAGCTTGATGTTTCAGCACCGGAATTTTATGGTTTCTCCTCTATTCTCGATTTTCTGATAATTGCCAAGGACTCGGATGGCAGGTTTATCGCAACTCCCTTTGATTTCTCGAATATGCCTCCCTTGAGGGAAACTCAAGGATATCAGCTATTAATTGACAGTGAAGAAGAGATAGTATTGAATTATCCCGCTATACAAGAGGAAATAGCATTCAGCACTAACTCTTCATCACGTCAAGACATACAAGGAGAACAGGCTCATTGGTTATCCACTCCAACCGGTCAGAATATGAGTGTGCTGGTCATTTCAGAAAGAGGTAAACAGTTTGCAAATGGAGACCAGATTGCAGCCTTTGACATTGAAGGGCGTATTGTTGGAGTTGGAAATGTTGATGAAGATGGTCGCTGTGGTTTAGCTATTTGGGGGGACGATCAGAAGACAAGAGAAAAGGATGGACTCCTGAATGCAGATAAATTTGAGTTGAGGCTATGGGAATCAAACAACAATATCGTATTTGATGTCCATGCCGTCAATTTCCTTGAAAGTGATGCCCTGGTTTATTCCACAGATGCATTTATTGCTCTTGAAGTGACAGCTGAGAGGGAAATTCCCAATAATTACGAGCTGTCAGAGGCTTTCCCAAATCCCTTTAACACCATGACAAGTGTTTCAATTTCTTTACCTGAGGAATCAATGGTATCTGTCCAAATATTTGATTTATCCGGTCGATTGGTATACACTCTTTTAAATGAACTACACCCGGCAGGCAGAAATTCGATCTCCTGGAATAGTCGAGACGCAAGTTCAGGTGTCTACATGATTCGAATGAAAACTCCAGATTTTTGCAGTGTTCGGAAAATAGTTTTGATGAGGTGAGTGTTTAACGTCAGAACCTAATGGACATAATGGAGTGAAATCGACAATCAATCCGGAGTTTTCTACCGGGGTCAACCAGATACCAGAAAAAACTTCGACGAGTATTTTCATTGTCAGAATAAATTGACCATCTCTTAAGTGACCTAACGAAAGACGACGACAGGGGAGAGCTTGTGTTCTCGCAATTTTCCAAGAATTCAGCAGTAATCTCAAAGAAATTCCAAACTCTGCAAAATCGTGTCGAAAACTACCACCAGGATTAAAAGCACATCTTCTGAGGATACCTTCGCATCCTATCTTGTTAAGCAGGGAGTTAATCTGACCACATATGCCTGCTAAGACAGCATGGGGACAGCCTGGCGGAGGTTCGAATCCCACCCTTTCCGCTGATATTAGAATGAAAGTTCGACTACGTATGCAAGCATTTTCTATTTTTTAGTCTGCCGAAGTTAAATTTTCAATTAACTCTGCCTTACCGATTATTGTAATCTCGTTCTAATCTTAATATTATGAAATTATTCACGGAAACACAAACTTTTTTTATGCCTCTTCACCGATTTTCAGATAACCCAATCATAACCCGCTGTGACATTAAATCCTCACGTAAACATCTCGCAGATGTTACATCTGTATTTAATCCGGGAGCTGTTTGGTTTGAAGGGAAAGTTCTACTCCTGCTTCGAGTTCAGAATCGTGGACGTGAAACATTTATGATTAAAGCAGAAAGTCCCGATGGAAAATCGTTCGAAATCAATTGTAGAGAAATAGAGATTGAAGGACTTGACAGCGTTTCTGAGATCATTTACCACTGCTATGATCCGCGAATTACATCAATAGACGGTACATACTATGTAATGTTTGCCATGGACATGGAATCAGGTTGCAGATTAGGGTTGATGAAAACAACAGACTTCAAAATTTTTAGCTTTCTTGGGATTGTCTCGAAGGAAGAGAATCGAAATGGGGTTTTATTTCCTCAGATGTTCAGAGGCAAATATTATCGTGTGGACCGTCCGAATCCGGTCGAACCGATAAGCGGATCATTCTCAGGAGATACAATCTACCTTTCAGAATCAAAAGATCTGCTTTCCTGGACAAAGGTAAAGCCAGTTTTCGCGGGGAGACACCACTATTGGGATGAGCTTGTAGGGGCTGGTCCACCCCCTCTCAAAACACCGGATGGATGGCTTCTATTCTATCATGGCATTGCTACCCATTTTCAGAGTGTTAATATCTATCAGACCGGAGTTGCGTTATTGGATTCAGATAACCCTTCAGAGTTGCTGGCTCGATCAAAATATAACATACTGGAACCTCGCGAGATTTATGAACTCGTCGGGCAGGTACCCAATGTCGTATTTCCATCAGGACTTATTGTAAATGGTGAAAAACCGATCAACCGAAACACTGAGTTATTTGTTTATTACGGCGCAGCTGATACTTCGGTTTGTCTGGCGACTGCTACTATTGGTGAAATTATGGATGATCTTGAATACTACTAACAATTTTAAGGATGAATATGAATAAGCAAGTTTCATTTCTCTCTCAGATTTCTATTCTATTCTTTTTAATCCTGGGATTGATCTTTCAAGAGAGCTCCTTTTGTAAAGATTCGAAGGAGGGAATATTCTTATTTCCTACCGAATCCTTTGAGCCAACTACTTATGATTGCAGATACTCCCACGACTCTATTACGATAGATGGCAAGATATCACCAATTGAATGGGAAAATGCCGGTTGGTCAGATTATTTCATAGATATTGAGGGTGATTCTAAAGAGAAACCGAGATTCAAAACGAGAGTAAAGATGTTATGGGATAGCACCTATTTTTACATAGCAGCTCAGTTAGATGAACCGCATGTCTGGGCTAAACTCACCGAGCGCGATGCTGTAATTTTCTACGACAATGATTTTGAAGTTTTCATAGATCCGGATGGAGACACACATGAATATTACGAGTTAGAGCTTAATGCATTTAATACCGTTTGGGATCTCCTTTTGCTAAAACCATACAGAGACGATGCTCCTGTAACTAATAATTGGGATATCAATGGACTTAGGACGTCTGTTTATATTGATGGGACTCTGAACGATCCTGAAGATGTAGATGTCGGCTGGTCGGTGGAAATTGCAATCCCATGGCAGGTGCTTACCGAATGTGCGCATAAATCCTGTCCTCCGAAAGATGGTGATGTCTGGCGAGTTAATTTTTCGCGGGTTCAATGGAAAACTGACGTGATAAGTAGCAAATATGTAAAAAGGAAGGATTCTAAATCCGGGGAGTCTTTGCCTGAAGACAATTGGGTATGGGCACCACAGGGTCTTATCGCAATGCATTACCCTGAAATGTGGGGTTATGTCCGATTCCTTAAAGATGAGCGTCTGGACTTTTCAGAAGATGTAACGTTCTGGCAATTAGAAAAATCGAAGTGGATTTTGAGAAATCTCTATTACGCCCAGAAGGTATATAAGGATATAAATGGAAATTTTACTGATGATTTGAATAAGTTAAGTCAAATTGCGAACATAATGCAAAATCACGCAAGAAAATTAGACATTAAAACAACATTTACCGGATATGAAGCTCTGCTTAGACACAATAAAAACACAACAATTTTCATTGACCATACCGGAAAAATGCACACACTTCAAAACCTAAAAAGCGATGGAAAATAAATGATCCTGACTCTTCTCGACTGGTCTATAATCCTTGTTGTGTTTGTTCTGATGGTTCTTTCTGTCTCAGCATCGAAATACCTCATGAAGGGGGTTGCGGATTTTCTGGCTGCGAATCGATCTGCCGGACGTTACTTAGTGAGTATAGCCAGCGGAGTTGCCGGACTTGGTGCAATCACTGTTGTTGGAAATCTGGAAATGAACCTGATCGCAGGATTCTCGATGGCATGGTGGGGGCTGTCGATGTCGCTAATAATAATGATTGTAACGGTGTCCGGCTGGGTGATATACAGATTCAGGCAGACAAGATCTCTTACCCTGGCTCAGTTTTTCGAAGTCCGTTATAGCAGAAGGTTTAGAATTTTCGCAGGGATGATAGCTTTCATATCCGGTATTATAAATATGGGCATTTTTCCTGCAGTCGGTGCTCGATTCTTTATCCATTTCTGTGGTTTACCGAGTGAGGTCATGTTGATGGGATTTGCTGTTTCAACGTTTCCCCTGGTCATGTTAGCCTTGTTGACAGTCTCAATTTACTTCGTTTTTTCAGGTGGCCAAATCGCGGTCATCATCGCTGATTTCTTTCAGGGAGCGTTCGTAAACGCGGTGTTCTTGCTCCTGATAATCTACATGTTCTTCAACTTCGACTGGAGCACAATTCAGGAAGCGCTGGCTATGGCACCTGAGAATGCATCCCTGATAAATCCATTTAAGACCAGTCATGTTAAGGATTTTAACTTCTGGTATTTCCTGATTGGTGTTTTCGGATTCCTTTACGGCACCATGTCATGGCAGGGAACACAGGCTTATAATTCCTCAGCTAAGAGCGCTCACGAAGCCAAGATGGGCGGAGTAATAGGGTTTTGGCGAGGTATGCCCCAGGGATTGATGTTTCTGTTTATCCCAATTGTAGCATATACAGTCCTGAATCATCCGGATTTCAAGGGAATTGCAGATAGTGTAGCCCTGACAATTTCGGGAATAGAGTCTGAAGCTGTTCAAAATCAATTAAAAGTACCACTTGTTCTGCAACACCTCCTGCCCCCTGGCTTGATTGGTGCTTTCATAGCTGTAATGCTTGCAGCATTTATTAGTACTCACGATACTTACCTGCATTCATGGGGAGTAATCTTCATCCAGGATGTCGTGATGCCTTTCCGCAAGAAACCACTCGATCCGAAGAAACACATCAAACTTCTCAGGCTTTCTATCATTGGTGTGGCAGTTTTCATCTTCTTTTTCAGTCTGATATTCAAACAGAGCGAATACATCTTCCTGTTTTTTGCTATCACAGGAGCAATCTTTGCCGGTGGATCGGGAGCGGTGATTATTGGTGGACTATATTGGAAAAAAGGCACTACTGCTGCAGCGTGGGCTGCAATGATAAGTGGTTCATCTATTGCGGTCGGAGGTATAATAATACATCAGGTTGTCGATGACTTTTTTATTAACGGTCAGATGTTCTGGGCGATTGCGATGTTTGTTGCAACATTGATATATATTATCATTTCACTAATCCAGAACCGGGAGTATGACCTCGATAAACTGCTAAACCGAGGAAAATATGCCAGAAAGGACGAAATAATCGTTGTGAATCCAGTACCTGAAACGGGCTGGAAAGTTCTGGGTATCGGGAAAGAATTCACGAAATTTGATAAGGTGATTTACTTAGCGAATTATGTTTGGACAGGGGGTTGGACTATTGTATTTATCGTCGGGACAATTCTCAACCTGATGGATATCGCCCAGGATACTGCATGGATGGATTTCTGGAAATACTACCTGATTATCCACGTCGGATTAGCGACGTTCTCATTCTTCTGGATAGTTCTCGGAGGATTCAGGGATTTGAAACGAATGGTTCATAACCTGAAGAGTACTGATCGAGATCCGGATGATGATGGATTTATCGTAAACAATTGATAACGGATTAGTAAAAAATACAGAGTTGGTAAATTGAACAAGAAAATATCAGAACATAGTGTTCAGAGGATACATAATTTCCTGAATAGAATCTCGAAATTTATATTAACCGATAATATAAATTTTCAAGCTGAGTTTTACTCATATTCGGGAACTGTTGATCAATCCACAGCAAAAATTCAAAAGTTGAAATCAATTCAGATTGGTGATATCTGGGGCAAAAACTGGGAACGAGCTTGGTTTAAACTACAATGCGAAGTTCCTGAGGATTTCAAAAGAATAAAATATGCAGCTCATATTGATATCGGTGGTGAAGGCCTGGTATTTAATGAATCAGGTATTGCCCTTCAGGGGATAACCAACGGTTCAATTTTCGAAAATGACTACGCCCGGGATATCGTTCAATTAGATGAAAGACATATTGAAAATGGAAATATTACCCTGTGGATTGATGCCTCGGCAAACGCTCTCTTCGGAATGTTTCAGGAACAGGATCCTGCTGAAGACTTTGAATCTCGTTACGGTCACTATACCGCAAAGCTCAATTGCGCTGAATTGTGTAGGTTTGATGATCAGGCATGGCAATTATGGATAGAAATGAAAATTCTGTCCGGGTTAGTGTTAAGACTTCATGAAACAAGCACTCGTCGTGCAAGGATAATCAGGTGTGCAAATAAGGCTATCGATCAGTTTAAAGACAACGCCAATAATATCAGCCTTATGCGAGAAATACTTAAAACTGAATTGGGCAAAAAAGCTGCACCTTCCGACCTCAATGTTGCAGCTGTAGGGCATGCGCATATTGATACAGCTTGGCTCTGGCCGATAGCTGAGACGAAACGAAAGTGTGCCAGGACTTTCGCATCTCAATTAGCTCTTATTGATAAATATCCCGATTACATATTTGGAGCCTCTCAACCTCAGCACTATGAGTGGGTGTCACAATTGTATCCTGAGATATTTACACGAATGAAGAAAGCTGTCACTGAAAACAGATGGGAAGTCCAGGGAGGGATGTGGGTTGAAGCGGATTGCAATCTGATCAGTGGTGAATCTATGGTCAGGCAGTTGTTATATGGGAAAAACTATTTCAAGCGCGAGTTCGGAATAGATGTACAGAACCTCTGGCTGCCTGATGTGTTCGGCTATTCAGCAAATCTCCCGCAGATAATGAAAAAGTCAGGGATAAAGTATTTTCTTACTCAGAAGATGTCGTGGAGTCAATACAATAAATTCCCCCATCACACTTTCCTTTGGGAGGGAATTGACGGTAGTGAAATCCTCACCCATTTTCCACCTGAAGACACCTATAACAGTCAGCTGAACACCGAATATTTAGTACCGGGAAGGGATAATTTTATCGAAAAGGATTTTATCGATGAGTTCATTTGCTTGTTTGGAGTAGGGGATGGGGGTGGGGGACCCAAAGAGGAAAACATCGAATTCGGACAGAAAATGGCGGATCTCGAGGGATCACCGCGAGTTCGATTTAAGTCCGCTGCAGAGTTCTTTGAAGGACTCGAACAATACAGAGATGAATTGTCACGCTGGAAAGGTGAGTTATACCTTGAATTGCACCGCGGGACCTATACCACCCAGGCCGAGAACAAGAAATTCAACCGCTTCTTTGAGAATAAACTGCGAGTAATCGAACTGCTTTACTCGATGCAGCCAATAGAATCATACCCGCAACAGGAGTTGGAAGGAATATGGAAGACCATCCTTACTAACCAGTTTCACGATATTATCCCCGGATCGAGCATAAACGAGGCTTACATAGATAGCTTGAGGGAGTATCGAAATTGCGAGCAAAAATGCAAAGATTTATTATCAACATTTGCCAAAGAGGCATTTCAGAGGAGTGACAATAAAACAGTGGTGTTCAATCCTCACCAGTTCAGGTACCGTGCAGTAGTCGATCTGCCTGAAGATTGGCATGGTCACAGAATCAGTTTAGACAGCGGGAAAGATGTCGAAACTCAGTGTATTGATGGGAAAACAGCTGCAATAGTTGAGATTGGTGCGTTTGGATTCGTAACAATTCAGCGTAATGAAAAGGTCACAAACCCGGAATCCGATCATGTAGAATCCGATCTTGTGCTCGAAAATGATTTGATACGCTACGAATTTGATGAAAATGGCAATATGATATCAGCATTCGATGTTGAATGTGAGCGCGAATTAATCAATAAAGAAAATCCGGGTAATGTGATTAGTCTGTATGAAGACCGTCCTCTCAACTGGGATGCCTGGGATGTCGATGCTTTTTACAGAAATTGTCGAATCAGTGATTTAATGGCTGACAAATCAGTTGAGCTAAAGCGAGGCAACTTATTTAATAGCCTTAAGTTCGGGTATTCATTTAACAATTCTTCCATCACTCAGGAAATTCGATTGACCAAGACATCTAAACGGCTTGATTTTATAACCGAGGTTGATTGGAAGGAAAAACACAAAATGCTGCGGGTCGCTTTTCCGGTGAACATTTTTGTAGATCACGCCAGCTTTGAAATTCAATTCGGAATAGTAAAAAGACCAACTCACAATAATACATCATGGGAATATGCTCAATTTGAGTCGGTTGGTCACAGGTTTGCCGATCTTTCGGAATCTGATTATGGATGCGCTCTATTGAACGATTGTAAATATGGATATTATGTGAAAGGGAATATCCTGGACTTGAATTTACTGAGGTCAACTACATATCCTGATCCGGATGCAGATCAGGGTGAGCAACGGTTTACCTACAGTCTATTGCCTCACCTTGGAAATCTCGCTGAATCAGAAGTTTTGAAAGAAGCAGCTATACTCAACTCTCCTCTGGAATTGTTTGGGGGATTCCAAATGGATAACGACCTAAATGTATTTGATTTTGAGGGTGATGGGATATTAATAGAATCCATAAAAAAGGCTGAGGAAGAGAATTGTCTTATTTACCGTATGGCGGAAAGAATGGGCAGACGTTCGACTGCATCATTACATTTCAGCGAGCCAAAGACGTGGTTGGAATGTGATCTTCTGGAATGGGAAACTTATACCACTGAACAAACCGAAACCTTGATAAAATTGGCTTTCAAACCTTTCGAGATAATAACTCTTATGATTCGCAAAAGTTTCTAAAGGGAAACCAACCACTTTACAGAAGCTCCTATCAAGTATTAATTATAAAATATTACTCGCTTCTCAAAATCTATCTCTGTGCTATAACTACAATTAACATATTCTTCATGAAAAAGCAGAAACATCTGCATAAAAGAACTAAACTTGCCTATCTTATATAAATACAAACTCATAAAATGCAGCATTAACATTTCTTGAAAAAGTAATGTCTTTGCGAACGTAGTGAAGCAATCTCTTACTCACTAATATCCAAACAGATCGCTTCGTCACTTCGTTCCTCGCGATGACGTACATAAGTCATTACAATCGGTAAATGTTATAAGCTCAAAACTACATTCTACTCTTCTATCCTCGGAGTTCGGACTTAAACCGTGAGGTTAAATTGAAATTATTCTACGTGTTGGTGCTTTCAATTATGGTTACAATTCCGTTTGAAAATTCCCAGGCACAGGATCATTCCGGTGTTGCGCAATTGGGCTACATCCGTACGAAGTGGGATTATTGTTATGATGTTGCAATTCAGGATACGCTCGCTTATGTCGCAACCGGACTCTCCGGAATTCAGATAATAAACATATCTGATCTCGAAGAACCACGATTTGTCGGATATTGGCAAGATAACGATCATACATTTGCACATGTCACAGTTGACAACAATCATGTTTACGCTGGTCTGGGGCAGCATGGCATGGTGATCATTGACGTTTCTAATCCACAACAACCCAACCTGATATGTCATTGGGGAGCTCAAAGTTTCGTGTATGAAGTTAAGATTCAAGATAATCTCGCCTACCTCGCTTCGTACAGGGATGGTCTGAGAATCCTCGATATCTCTGATCCGAATGATCCTGAGGAGATTACAACATTTGACACTCCCGGTGAAACGCGTAGTCTTTTTATTGATAATAACATTGCATACCTCGCTGATGGACGATCCGGACTCCAGATAGTCGATGTTCAAGATCCGAATAGACTAGAATTGCTTAGTACTTGCGAGACTGGGGGATCGGTGGATCGTGTCTGTGCGCGGGACAATCTTGTTTACTTAGTATCAGATGGAACAAACATGCTGATCGTGGACGTTACAGAGCCTGAGGCACCTGAAGTTATCTCACGATTTGAACAGAATTATATCGTTTATGATCTCGTAGTCCGTGACACTCTGGTGTACATGAATCATAGTTCAACCCTGAGGAAATTAGACATTTCCGATCCCAGAGATCCAACCCTCACGGGCTTCATCCAGACAGATCGCTATGTAGATATGGTACGCGGATTTGCATTATCCGATAGTGTTTTCTGCCTTGCCGGAGGATACGGAGGTTTGTACACTCATGATCCTTACCATTGGAGAAATTCTTATTGCCACGGATCATTTAACAGTAAAAGATCTGTTGATAATCTCGTAATATCGGACAGCATTTTGTATGCTTCTAAAAATTCTGACGGAATTATGATTATGGACATTTCCCTTCCAGAAAGATCTCGGATAATAAACTTTTACAGAAGTATTTCAAAGGATCTCAAAGTCGAAGGAGGAATTGCCATCTTTACGAGCTCATACAGTTTTAAAGCTGCAGACCTTACTAATCCAATGGAACCAGAACTCATTGCAAATCACAGGGGTGCAGGACATGCCCGGGGAATATGCATTGACGATGCATTTGCATACACCAGTGCATTAGATGGAGCTTTAATAATTTATAACATTGAAAATCCGAGGGAAATTTATGAAACCGGGCGTGTGAATATTGGTGGTTACCATCACGATGTTGTAATAAACGGAGAATTTACTTTTATCGCTACGGGAAATAGAGGATTGCAAGTGGTAGATATTTCTGATCGAACAAATCCGATCTGGATAGAGTGTGTTCGTATTGAGGGAATTAATTCCGGTAGAGGTCTCTTTATAGAAGACTCCTTGCTCTTCTATGCTGCAAGTGAAATAGGACTGATTGTCTTTGATATAACCAATCAAATAGAACCGATTGAAATTGCCAGGTTTGATCCCGAAGAATACATTTGGGATGTTGTTGTCAAAGACAACTATGCCTATCTCGCTACAGGTCGAAACGGATTGTTAGTTATCAACATAAATGATCTTAATAATATGCATGTAACTGGATATTACGATACACCCGGAGAGGCTAAGGGATTGTTTCTCGATGAGAACAGTAACCTCATTTACGTTGCTGACGAGATCGGAATAGGTATTTACGATCCAACTCAAGCACTACAAATAGCAACTTCTGATTATAAACAGATACCACCCACAATCCCCATGTTTTCAGTATTTCCCAATCCTGCCAATGCGAGATTCGATTTTTTATTTGAAACTCCATCACTCTCTGGTGCGGTATTAAGTATTTATGATTTAAATGGACGCTTAATACACCAGGCGTTTCCTTCGGCAGGTGCAAATATAATTGAATGGAATGCGCTGAATGCCTCTAATGGGATATATCTTGCCCGGATAGAAAATGCATATGGAAGTTCAACTGTTCGAATAATCCAGCAAAAGTGAGAAAAGCTATGATAAAAAAATACTTTAGAAGGAATTATATTCCTATACTAACAAAATCAATCCTGTTAATCCTCAGTCTCTCTCTCGTGTCAGAGGCATTTTCACAGTGGAACGAGAATGTTGAGTTAGTCAACTACCCCATTCGACAGAAAACCTGTTTAGGTGTCGTTGAAGAGGGTATTCTCTATGGTAATACTCGCATTGGCGTGGAGATTTTCGATGTCTCTGATCCTGCTAATATGGTGGAGATGGGCAATCTCCCACTCGCTCATAATTATCCATTAGGAACAAATTACGTCACTTCACCCTGGATCGGTCTGCATGACGGTCATCTTTATATAAGGGCTGAAACACCGGCAAGTGTGGACTCATTTGACATATATATTGTTGATGTAAATGAACCACAGCAGCCTGTTGTTGTTCTGGAGTGGGAGACGGGGCGCACTAACATGCATTTCTGGCTTTCGGGTGGCTTTCTTTTTTATCCCGGAAATGACTCTTTAACTCGATTTGACCTCGCTGATCCAGCAAATCCGCGTGAACTCGATACTATAACCCCGTTTAATGATACAGAGCAGGTAGCCTGCAATGGTACTTATCTCTTCGGAGGAGGAGCGGTTATTGATTTCTCAGGTGAGCAAATGGTCCGAACGGGCAATTTTCCATATCAAAGATTCCTCGCCATTCAAGACTCAATTATCGCTGTTATTGCCCCGGGAACTCGACATCTGCGTTTATTTGACTTTGATCCACCGGGTCGGGTGACTCACCTGTGTGATACTCTCACAGGTTTGTATCCCAGAATGAATGGTAATTACTGGATAAACGGTCAAAGTCTATACATTATGCCAGATGAAGCAACTCTCCAAACGGTTGATATCTCTGATCCTCACATGCCAAGAGTTGTAGATCAATTTGTGCTTAGAGACGATGACAGAAACCTTTTAGACCTGGAAATCTTCGCTCGCGACGGTAATATCATATTCCTGATTGAACGAAGGTTCCCTAATGCGAGTATGGAAAAACTTTATGCACTTGATGTTCATGATCCCGGACGAATCAGGAAGGTGGGTGAACTTATGTTCCATCGAGTCAGGATTAACAAGGCATTCTGCGAAAATCCCAGACTCTACCTGAATTCTACCTCCGCCCGATTCTGCTGGGAGCTTATTGGACCCTTTAATGTTGCTTACAGGAGCTGTTTTCCGCCTGTTCATGAGGTAGGCTGGGAAATTATAGGCGGTACATTTGCCTTGGATGATCTTGTTTACGGAGTTAAACGCAACAGAGGAAACAGAGATGTTTATTATCTTCAAACGGTAGACTATTCAACTCCGGAATTCCCGGCATCACTTTTTGAAATTCCGATACCTCACTTTTTTAGTTCATATACCCAAATGCCTGCAAACAGATTGATAAATGAACGTTATTTGTTCTTATCCTACACGCATTCATGTATGATTTTTGATTTAATTGATCCGGAACGACCGGAACTCATGGTAAGGGTGGATGAGCTGCCAAGATATATCTCAGTAATCTCAGACGAATATGCAATAGGAACAGAATTGAATTCTCTGGAGCTTTGGAGCCTGGTTGATCTTAATGATCCACAACTTGTAGATAGTGATTCGCTTGAAAGGACTCCAAGAGCTATAGCTGCTAATGGAAATACGATTTATGTTTTCTGTCAAGATTCAGAAACTTCCTTATTTCCTGTTATTTATCAAGCGGATATAAACACAGATCAATTAAATCTTATCGCCAGAGGTGAATCATGTCCGATTGAACACCTTAGTGGTCGTGGCAGTGGTACAGTTCTGAATAACGGATTGGTTGTATATACCTGTAATGACGGTTTCCTGATCTGGGATATGGAAGATCCCCTGAATCCTCACTTTGTAGGGAGTCACCTCACTCATTCCGGGGAAAGCATTGAAACCTTTGCTGCCGGGGATGACATTGTCTTAAATGACCGATATGGAATCGGTTGGTTCAGGCTACAAACAACAAATCAAAGACCTCATCTACTGACGGATAGGGACTTTCCTTTCAGGACAAATGTTGGTGAATGTGACACAATGCACTTACAATTAGCAAATATGTCCGATGAAGGATTGCTGCATATCAATCGACTCTCAATAGATGGTGATGGCTTCGAAATTGAACCTTATGGGCAGTGGATAAAATCTGGTGAAATGTGGCAGCGCAAACTGCTATTTCGACCCGATGAAATAACCCATTATGAAGCTGATCTGATGATTCACTTAGCTGAAGGTGAGCCTATTGTTATGCAATTATCGGGATTCGGTGTTAGTGATAGCGCGCCCTATGATGATTCTCCATTACCCCTTACTACAAGGCTTTTATCCTGCAGTCCCAATCCATTTAATGCTAAGACTACAATTGCATTTGATTTGGAGAAACCCGCGCGAGTTCAGATTACACTCTTCGACCTGCAAGGGAGAAAGTTACAAACAATCCTTGATAGGAAATTTGCAGGTGGACACCACCGGACCACCTGGTCAGCATTTAACCTGGTTTCAGGCATGTATTTTCTGATAATGGATGTTGAAGGTTGCTCATTCCGACAAAGAGTAGTAATAATCGAATAAATCAAACACTGCGGATTCTTCAGTGACCGAACAGCCTCCCTATCAGTGGTGCACAGGTGACTCTCGACTTGAGACAATCACATATCACTTGTATTTCAGTAACCGAGTATTTATAATTACATTGATATCACTTTACAGGACAATCAAGATGTTATTGAGAATATCTTATTTTTGTGTTCCGATACTGATTCTGTTGGGTTGTTTCATTTCCTGCTCGCATGAAACACCGGAATCACCGGAACAGGACAACCCATTTGACGCGAACAATCCCGAAACTCACGGCGATCCCTATAACCTGAGATCTGAGACCGTTGAAAACGGTATTCGATTGAGTTGGGATGCAGTGGATTGGCAGTCTCTGAAAGGTTATTCAATCTACCGACAGATCGATGATGGTGAGTTCACCAGAGTCGAGCAAGTAAATTCGACAACTCTGACTTATACTGATCGGAATATTTCAAACTGTCATCGTTATGAATATTACGTTGTCGCCTATAACGATATCTGGGAAGGAGATAGAACTAATGTTTCGACTGTTGTAGAATATTCTGATCCTATACTGATCATTGAAGGAGATACCATTACTCACACCCCAACTCGAGACGTTTCACTTACAATACAAGCCTTTCGCGCCGAGAATATGAGGATATGCAACTCATCAGATTTTTCGGGCTCAGTTTGGGAACCATTCGCAATGACAAACGATTGGCAACTTAAAACAGGTGAGGGAACAAAACCGGTTTATTTGCAGCTTGTATATCCGAATGGAGATACTTCTGAGGTTGTTAACGATTCAATTGAACCGCAATATTTAGCTCTAAAAATCAGTATCAACAATAATTCGACTCATACACCAACTCGTCATGTGCAATTAGAAATTGATGCAAATGGCGGGATTCAAATGCAGGTGTCAAATCAGCCAATACAGGGGAATGAACAGTGGCGCGAATTCGCAGAGATTGTGGAATGGGATTTGGCAACAGGTGAGGGCACAAAGAATGTTTATGTTAACCTCCGTAATGATTTTTTGATTGAAACTGAAGCAAGTGACCAGATTGAACCTCAGGCATTGACGCGGTCGATAATCATCAATTCAGATTCAACCTATACAAATCATCGTGACATTACAATCTCCCATCAAACCACTGGGGCTTTACAGATAATACTGTCTAATGTACCTGATTCATCCGGTGCACATTGGCAGGATTGCGCTGTTGAATTAGACTGGAACTTAACAACTGGCGATGGTTGGAAACATGTTTACGCCTGGTTCAGGAATGACTTTTTTACATCGATTGTTGTTTCGGACTCTATTGGAATAGACACACATGTTGAAATCACCGCATTCAATTGGACTTCGACAAGGGAGAATCCGTTAAAACCAAATACCCGTGTGACATTTACTTTGCAAACCGAAAATGACGCATTTGGACCTGAAACAAATGGAAAGGCATTAGTAACAGTTGATGGCTGGGAAGATATCGAGATTTCAGGGCAGGATAATGGTTCATACAATGGCATCTACACAATAACAACCAAAACTCCACAAGTTTCAAATTCCAGAGTAACAATCTCTCTAATTGACCGTGCCGGGAATGAAGTTTCAGAAGAAGCTGAAAAACGATTGACTGCAGAATGGCGCCCTGGTGGAACAGAGCGAACTTTCCCGCTGGGGAACAGCGACGAGAGTATTGTGATGTGCTGGGTTCCAGAGGGTACTTTCAGGATGGGTTCCCCTAACAATGAGCAAGATAGAAGGGATAATGAGGGACCAGAGCATGAAGTGATAATTTCGGACGGTTTTTGGTTGGGGAAGTACGAATTGACTGTCGAACAGTGGGAATCTGTAATGGGGTATAATCCGAGTGGAGGCGAAGGTATTTATCCTGTTACAAATATTTCATGGGATGAAATTCAGGAATTTGAGTTGGAATTGAATGGTGCTTTTCGATTACCGAGTGAATCTGAGTGGGAATATGCCTGCAGAGCCGGAACTCAGACTCGTTTTTACTGGGGAGATGATCCTGATTTAAACGATATTGGTGATTACGCCATTTACGATACATTGAATTTAGCGCACGTAGGAACAAAACAACCAAATACCTGGAATCTATATGACATGAGTGGCAATATTTCGGAATGGTGTGAGGATTGGTACCACAGAGATTACATTGATACCCCTACTGAAGGTTCTGCGTGGGTAATGCCGTCTGGTACCAGCAGGATTCGCAGAGGTGGTTTCTGGAGCGACACTGCAAGTAGCTGTCGGTCGGCGGCACGGATGTCAATGGTGCCATCTGCCCGGTTTCGCTACCTGGGTTTCCGACTCGCGAAGGATAAATAAACTGAAGTTTGAGACTTGAAATGTTTGATGTAATAATAAGCTCGATACTCAAACCAAGGATATTGAGACTTTCTACTGAGACCTGTCGGTTTCATCCCAAACATTGCGACTGAATAGAGTAATTTTATATTTTATTTGATCACCTATTTTTTTTCGGCTATGGAATACAGAGATTGGATGACGCATATGAAGATCACGAAAGTCGCCTTAACCTTTGTCCTTGCTTTGAGTATCTGTTTCACTCATCACAGCGCTCAAGCTGTTCTAGGTGAAGTTCTCCTTTCTGGGGCTGATGAGAGCATCACTCTGGAAATCAGCCAAGTGCTCTCTAAAGTTATCAACTCATTTGAAACTTCTGACTTATCGACATGTAATAATTATTTTACACCTGAAGGATACACAATTGCTGCTGACATCCTCACAAAAGTCCAGATGCAAAACGGTCGACGTACCCATCGTACTAATCTCCTTAAGTTACCTGCTGGTGGCTGGGAGGTGCGTGATATCAAGGTACTGGTCGACCTGGGTGAAACTGACCAGAATCCAGTGCTGTCAGCTACTAATCCAAATCAATACCTTGTTTTTCAACTGACCGAAGATGGTCTGATTTCTGATATGCGATTTGCAATTGAAAACACTCACTACAAGAAACTGGTCGAAGACGGGCTGCGTTTGAACGACTTTGCCCGTCGTCAGCAGATTCTACAAACCGTTGAAATTTTCCGCACCGCATATTGCCGGAAGGATACGGAATATCTAAAGCGAATATACAGCGACGATGCGTTAATAATAGTGGGCAGAGTACTTGAACCCAGGCAAGATCTTCCGGATATGCTCGAATCCAGCGCTCTGGATCGTAAAAAAATCGAATTCATCCGCAAGTCAAAGAGCGAATATTTGTCCAGCCTTGATTCAGTCTTCACCAGAAATGCCTTTGTAAAAGTAGTATTTGATTCAATAGATGTAATCAGACATGAAGTCGATCATGACCTGTATGGCGTTTCACTTAAACAGAATTGGTATTCCAGCACTTACTCTGACACGGGGTGGGTGTTCCTGCTCTGGGACTTCAAAGATGAGAAGAATCCGACAATCTACGTCCGTTCCTGGCAGCCCGAACGATTTGAGGATGGTTCGATAATCGATCTTTACGAGTTTGAAATTGTGCGAAGCAAGTAAATCCAGGTTCTCAGAATCCTCATTTCCACAATATGGTCAGGTGCCATTCAGTAGGTTGAACATCCCCAGTCTGTCCAAGAATAGCTCTTTGAAAACGCGTTACTTATGTAAGTGATTAA
>CAYLYZ010000060.1:0-23293 GCA_964387885.1 uncultured bacterium
TTGATGTAAGCATAGTTTCCCCCCACAGTAACAGCAATCAATGGCCCAGGTGGATTGAACGTTCCGACCAGATTGGGATTCTGTGGATCTTGGAAATCATGTACTCTCAGACCATTCCTGCCGAGGATACTAAAAAGATTACCTTCCTCTAACATTATCTTATCAGACCTGCTGCCGACAGCTTGTTCAGCATCAATCCATCCTATTTCACGAGGATTGGTTGGATCGCTGATATCTATTGAAAAGAGTCCCTCCCGGTTAACTTTCAGTATTGCCAGATTACCCTCGATGGTGAGGGCTCTTATGCTCGAAGGTGTCTCAAATCTACCGATTGGCTCAATGTTGTCGACATTTTCCAGATTGAATATTGATAAATCATTACAAGCAACAAAGAGCAGGTTTTCCTGAACAGTTATACACTCGGGGTCACCATTGGTTACGATGGTATCGATCAATGTTGGATTCTCCCGGTCTGATATATCCAGCATCTGAATTCCAAATCGATCAATTGCCACAAATGCAGTATTATCGACAATTAGTAAATCATTGACTCTTCCGTCAGGATAATCAGTCAGACTTATCTCGAGTGGTTCAGTTGGATCAGATATGTCGAAAATACGCATACCGTTGCTTTCTTCGGCAACATAGGCAAACATGCCTTCGACCTCAATCTTTGCTCTTCGAGAGTCTATATTTCCCGTGGCAATGATTGTAGGATTCTGTGGATCGGTCAGATCAAAAACCAGAAGGTACATCTCTCCAACCCCGTCATTATCCGTAAGGACAAATCCCAGTTGGTCGACAATGTCTATACTTATATAATCCCGTGATTCTCTGGTGTAGTAATAAGCCAGCTCCCGAGGATTATCCGGTTCGGAAATATCGAGTATTCGCAATCCAGTATCCTCAGTGACTATGTAGGCTATATTATCGTGAATCTCAATATCACGAGCTGTACCCCAATAGTCATACAATTTGCCTGCGACTGTAATGACTCCCAGACTATCCTGAGCTGTGCAGGTTGGTGCTAACCCTATCATCAGACCAACTATCGCAATTAATGTAAGCTTTCTCATGGTTATCCCTTAGCGAATTTGATTTGACATTGGAATGAATGAATAAAAGACTACCCTCTACTTTCCAGCCTGATTTTGTTATAGATGTTAAAGATTATCAAGCTGGGGCTGAAATTAAATATATTTAAATGTAACTAAAAAAGACCAGATTTGCAATTGGTGGGTGTTTTCCTGAAAACGCAGGGTGAGATGTCTACGTCACTATCGCATTTCCCAAAAGTTATGACATGTGTTCGTCGTCGCGAGGAACGAAGTGACGAAGCGATCTGTTTTGATTATATGCGATATAAGAGATTGCTTCGCTTTGCTCGCAATGACAGTACTTCCTGGAAATTTTTAATAGTCACTCTGGTTTAATCCCTTCGTGCAAATAAGTTATCCCAAATGTCAGTGACATAGCCTTAACCTCAAGTAATCCAACCTCACTCATCAATCCGGAGAGCTCACCGGGACTCAGAAATTCTTGTATTGAATCTGGCAGGTATTTATAGGCGCTTTTGTCACGTGATATTACTCTGCCCAACAGCGGGATAATATTGTTCAAGTACCATGTGAAAAACTTTCGCATTCCGATATTCTTCGGGAAAGTCATCTCGAGAATCAACACCTTTCCACCAGGTCTGACAACTCTTTGCATTTCTCGCAGAGCTGAGATTCTATCCGGGATATTCCTCAAGCCAAAAGCAATAGTTGCTGCATCGAAATAATTATCTCTGAACGGTATATGCAGTGCATCACCAGCAAGATAAAAGATTTTATCACTCACACCATTTTTCCGGGTTTTGGGAATAGCATATTGTAACATGCGCGGAACAAAGTCTAAGCCTGCGACTTTGATATCAGGGTTTTGTCGTACAGCTTCAAGGGCAATATCGCCAGTACCGGTTGCGATATCAATTATCCTTTTCGAGTTTTCCGGGAACCGACTTACAGTTTTTCGACGCCAGTAAACATCTTGTCTTGCGGAGAGGAGTCTATTTAACAGATCGTACTGTGGAGTTATTCTGTCAAACATATTCTGCACAGATTTAATTCTTGCTGATTCGGGCTGCTTTAAGGGATTTTTCAAAGAATAGTGTAAGTAATTGGTTAAGGGGTTTGAAGGTAGAACCGCTTTCTACCATTCGTGATAGTGTTCCATCCGTGTCGTGACTTTTACGAGATAATCCTGGGTTTCTTTAGCACTTAAGTTTTCAACAAGATGTTTGTAAAGAGAATCCGGAGTCATTTCATTAGCGATTTCTACTGCTTCATTAATCCCAGTTCTTCCCAATATTGCTCTTGCAACATTAGACGGACCTGTATTATATGCCGCAATTATCATATACATAGCTGATTGATCATCGATTACATTTCTGAACTGTCGTGCTCGCATCGAGCTAAGATATGCTGTTCCAAATTGAATGTTATTTTCCGGTTTGTAGAGAAAAGATGGTTTGGGTGGTTCATCAGAATTGAATATCCGACGGTTTACTTCGAGCCCTGCATATCTTGGCACAATCTGCATTAAACCATAAGCAGGTACCGAAGATTTCGCCATAGGGTTAAATGTGGATTCAGTCTCCATCATTGCCATTATCAGAGACACATCAAGATTATACTCAAAGGAATACATCTGCACAATAGGGAGATACTGCATTGCCCGTTTACGAATGTGATCTGGTGCCATTTTAATCTCGAGCCTTACTTTCATACGTCCGACACCATCCTTGCCCTTATAATGAGAAACGGTCTCTCTGGTTTCCGGCACGATCTGTTTTGTAAAACTATTTACATTTTCAGGAGTGACAGGCGTACCATCAATTAGCGTTAATTGTCCTGCAAGGATATTTGAACTGCTGGCGTTGTCGTCTGAAAGAAGTCTTTCGATTTGCTTTGCGACTTTTGCTTTTGCTTCATTCATGTCACCTGGGCTGTGAGTTTCAACGATTGCTTCAATGATGATGATCCCATCTTTGAAATTAACCCGACTCATACCCTCAAGGTCATCAGCATAACTTACCCATTCTTCTCGAGTAGAGTTAATAAACTCGTTCCACTTTCTCTCAACATCCTCCTTGTATTTTTTAAATGCTTGTTCATCGTCCTCGATGAATTTATTAAGCATTTTCTCCTGATCGCTCAAATATTCGTCGAACGTCTGGGAAACTATTAAACTCGGTGGTATTAGAACACATATAATGGTAAATACCATTACGAGAAAGCTATAACGCATTTTCCTCTCCTTAAGTGAATTCCGAATCCTCTTCTAAGTATTAAAAAAATACAGGCTGTTTGCAAGTATAAACAGCCTGTATTGTGAAAAAAGTGGAGCGAATTTCTGAAGCTTCTATTAGACCAACATTATTGTTAATCCGTCGATTCAACCCTTTTCATATATATGTTGATATCCCATCTGGAATATGCACCGAAAACACCGAATCCATCACCGGTGACATTGTAATCCGGTTTATTAATCATCCCCTGCTCCATGCGCTGATATGAGAACAGGTAGTCATAATATTCCGTTGAAACAGCGAGCATAGATACTTGATATCTCCCTTGCCAATTGAATATGATCCACGGGAGGGTAGTCATTGTCTGGTCGTGTCGCATCGGAGCCCATCCTGCACGTTGTATGTCCTCGTCCTCAATTTTATCGTCATTATCATTTGGGTCCCAATCCGGATCAAGAGGCACTATTGTGGAATCACGCGGTTCCAGACATTTAGCGAATCCTTTATATCCACATATCCACCGGCGCCTTCAACCGTTTTCCAGATGAAATACAAGTTGGGATCCTCACGAGTTAATGTGTCCCCTTCCTGAACCTCTCTGAATTCCATAGTCTCAAGATCTATCAGAACTACACTTGCAGAATCAATTGTTCCCGGCATTGAGGTTTGTGCTTCAAGAATCTCATTACTTGATGTGACAACTCTAATTCTGTAATCTCTAAAACTCTCTGGGGTTAAAGACTGCCCCGGAGCTGGAATATATCTCCCCCAACCCAGACTGTCAGGATCTTCAACCATTTGCAGGGAGTCTCCATTTACCTCATATATTGTGATCTGAGCGTTTCGTTCACCAGTGGTAGACGGATCGTAATATTCTTCAAGAGGTGCTAATCTTTCCAACCACACTTCATGGACGGGAGTACCATTTTCCAGGAATGCTGAAAGATATGCCTCCGGGGAATAATTCGTAACCTCTGTTGGCGTATCGTCACAACCCATTATTACAGTCAGAAACAGGATAAATAGTAGAAATCCAGATAAGGTGTTTGTCTTTTCAGACGCGAGTATTAAATTCAGATTTTTCATTAGAACCTCACCTCATATGCTATAAGTGGTAGAATTGGAAGGAGTTTTGCATCGATAACCTCAACTGGATTTTCGTCCGTATCAAATAACCGCATGTAATAAGGCCTGCGACTGTATGCATTAGATATACTGATAATGAGCTTTGCTGGATTGTAAAAACATGTGTGGTTGTATATGAATGAAAGATCGAGTTTGTGATCATCCGGGAACCGATAGTTATTTTTACTCCCGGGCCGAATTACACGGTCATAGTTATCATCATAGGAAGGATCCCATCCGGGGTGCCGGACTGTAAAGACTCCAAGTGCCTGAGTGTAACCCTGTCCGGTATTATACCGCCATGAACATGACATATCCCACTTTTTCGAGAGCGGGTAATTACCAACGAAAATGAAGTCATGTCTTCTATCCCATTTTGGGAAGAACTGATTACCATCATTAATCAGAGTGCCCTCATATGTGCGATGCGTCCATGAGAGCGAATATCCCACCCAGCCATTCAATCGTCCTGATTTTTTTCGCAACATAAATTCGAGACCATAAGCATCACCATCCCCTTGAACAAAAGCATCTTTAGCAGTTGTTCCCTCATCAACTTCAGGATTCATTGAGATGACATTGTGCATTTCAGTATAATAAGCTTCAGATGTAAACTCCAATCTATTATAATCGTATTCGAACCCAATAACAGCCTGGTCAGAAAACGCAGGATCAATGGTTTCGTCAATCGGGAACCAGACATCAAAGCTTGAAAAAGCCTCTCCAAGTGACATTACATTAATAAATTGTGAGTACCGTCCACCCGCAGCTTTAAACCTTATTTTCTCAGTATGTTGATACACAACTGAGAGACGAGGATCAACTGTAAAGTGTTCTCCTCTAACATGATAATAGGTTCTGATACCGGGTTGGACTTCAAATCGGGAATTAACCTTCCACTGATCCTGAACATAAACTGAGACATTGATTGTCTTTTTGTTAACATCTACCCAGACCATGTCCTGATTTTCTTCCTTGAACATTGACCAGTAGTCGCTCATCCAGACACCGGCTTTGAACTTGTGGTTTTTTGCCCCGAGCATTTCGATGTCTGATTTCAACGAAAAATCATATAACCTTCCGCGGGCTTTATCCAGCATTACGCCATCGTTTTCGATGAACCACTTTGATCTGTAACGGCTCATTGCAGCACCAAAACTGACGAAGAGTTTGCTTCCGAGTGCATGTCGGATACGACTTGTAAGTGTGCGGTTCCCCCAATTCAATCCCATTACAAACCTTGAATCGTCCGGTCCGAAATTGAAGTCGAGTTCATCGTTGCCCCAGTATCCTGAGATCGATAATGTTGTACGAGGGGATAAATCTAAGTTCATTTTCGCATTGCCATCATAGAAATAGTAATCTGGAAGGTCAAAGTTACCGGAATTTCGAATCATATTTATGATCGGTTCCATATAAGTTCTGCGGTAGGATGCAGCGTAAGATCCCTTTTTGAAACCTAACGGACCTTCAAGAGAAACTCTTGCTGAGACCATTCCGATAGAGAATAATCCCTCCGTTTCCTTGCGGTTACCGTCATTTGTAAGGATTTCCAATACACTACCGCTACGTCCACCGTATTGGGCTGGAAAACCGCCCTTCATAAGATCAATGTGTTTTACCGCATCAGCATTAAAAGTACTGAAAATACCAAAGAGGTGATTTGGATTATAAACAGCATTGTGTTCCATCAATATCAAGGTTTGATCCGGACTCCCACCACGGACGTGCAAAGCACTGCTAATGTCAGACGAGGCTTTTACTCCAGGGATTGTTTGTAAAGCCCGAAGAACATCCATCTCGCCACCGAGCGAGGGCATTGTACGGATTATCTTTGAATCGACGGGAACAGCAGATACAATCGGTGCCATCCTTTCTATACCAGTTCCATGCGTCTCTACAACAACCTCAACTTCCTCAAGCTTCATCGATCCGCGTTTTATTTCAATTTGGAGAGGATCGGAGATACCCTCATTTACTAAGACTTCCATCTCGATTCCATCATATCCAAGATTGGAAATCAGTAAGGTGTAAACGCCAGGATCGATATAGTCAATAACGAAGTAGCCATCTAAATTTGTTGCCGCCCCGCGGTCAGTATCCTTAACAACGACAGAAGCAACCGGCAAAGGCTCTCCGTTTGCGGCATCGGATACATAACCGTTAATTGCTGCAGCGTTACAGGTTGTAACCAGGAAAAATATGCTGTATGTAAGAATTATTAATCTAAGAGCATTATTGCTCATCGAATCCTCCATTTTTTGATTTGAGCCTAAATATAACAAGCTGTATGAAGAGATTCAACAGAGTAAAACTGCATAAAAAATTTATTTCAGAGATACGAAGTCAATTTATTAAGAAAAGTCGAAATTATTCTGAAGCAAAAAAAAATGAAAATGTTCAACAAAAAGCTTGTCTGGCAAGAAAAAATGTCTTACCATGCAAAGTAGATGCTTGAATGAATAAACTGTGTAGATTACAAGATATGTTGTGCCCTTAATACACTAAAAGGAAATTTTCAGGTTTATAAACCGGGCTGATTTGAAATTTCTATTTGCCTTGCCCCGATAATTTACTGTTTGGAATCCAACATACGATTCTGCCCTGACCATTTTCTCAAACAAGTCTACATAGATTAGTTATGCATTTACTTTAACAGTTGAGGCAAAAGAAATAATTGCAAGTACAGTTATTTAACAAACAAAATTCTAATTAATCAGGAGGATGTATTATGAAATTAGGTTTCGCAAGTTCCATAGTTCAGTCCAGCTTCATGGGCACCTACAAAGCATTCAGTGATGGAGAGGTAAATGTTACCTCCTCAGCAGATGTCAGATTTTGGCTTAGCAATAACTGGTCAGGAGATGATTTTGGTGGAGATGCATCGGATGTTGTTGGATACTGGAGTGGGGATTCAGCTGGATCAAATGTAAAAACTGACGATACGGTAAACTATATTGAAGTGAAGACCGGGCAGGATCAATGGGAGAGAATTTATGTGAGTTAAGTAAGTAAGTAATTAGAAAAATCATGGCAGTTTAACTGCCATGATTTTTTTTTGTCTTTACTATGTACTTCCCTGGGACTAGTATGAGGGAAAATTCGTTTACACTGTCAAAGATTTGCAATTTATTGTATTTCTCGAAGGCTTTGTCTTTACGCAGGTAGAGAAGTATTCTCTCAAGTCGAATATGTAGATTTGATCTCTTCCCAAATTCGCTGCTCGTGACGGCAAACAACTTTCATTACTCATGGAAATGCTATATTATAAACTTGTCGGAGTTCGAAAAGTTTTTTCAAAGGGATTTGAGCTTTATTTTTAATGCTCTATATGTTAATTTAAATACTGATACTCAAGTTCGCATTCCCTTTATGAACAAGTGTATCCTTTGATTTTCTTCCTGTTTACCAAGCCGTTTCCCAAACAATAAAGAGGTTTTGAAATGGTAATCAAACGATTACTTATATTAGTAATTATCTGTTTTACAGCTCAATTCTCAGTAATCCCAGCCACTGCACAGGAACATTTCCAATGGAATGAAACTGACCTTTCAATGATTGTACTTGTTGCACAGGCTTCATTTGACAATGAATCACTTTCAGAGAATGATGAGATTGGGGTATATACAAGTGATGGACTCTGCGCAGGTGGGTCGATTGTTACCGGTGATTTCCCAGAGCAACCATTGAGAATTATTACCTATGGAGCAGTTGGGGAGCAGGATAACGGTTTACAAAATGGTGAAGTACTTGGTTTCAGAATCTGGCATGCTCAATCGCAGACAGAATCTATCGCAATTTCTCAAGTTCTTAATGAAGTTGAACCTGTCTATGCTACCGGTGGATTTGTCATGGTAAATCTATTTGCGGTTTCCGGTGAGAGAGAACCTGATATATTTGTTGATTTGGAAGTTGTTGATTTTGGAGTAGCACTGGCTAATAATGAGTTTGTTCAAGACCTGGTTATTGCAAATAATGGATTTGCTGACCTTGTAATTACGGGCATACCGGTGCAAGGTGAAGGTTTTAGTATCGGATTTGAAAATGAGACAACAATTGATCCACTCGGTTCTCAGAGTTTCCCCGTAACTTTTTCACCGGCTGAAGTTGGGAATTATGAAGGGACTCTGACAATTCAGTCAAATGATCCCGAACAGGCTGAACTTGCACTCGAAATATCGGGAATTGCTGTTGCTGATGCTCCAATTGTAAGTGTTGAACCCGAACACCTGGATTTTGGTGATGTTTATATCGGCTCGACAGAGGATCTCAATTTAACAATTCAAAACAATGGAAACACAGAGTTAGTAATTGAGAATATCTTAGTTGACGATGAGAGATATGATTATGAAATTGAACAGGTTCGCGAATTTGACTGGGAGTTTGTACAGACCGACGTAAATATGTCTGCAATTATTTTATCAGCTGATCTTAATGGGGAATCCTTAACCAGGGACGATTACATTGGCGTTTTCACTCCTGCTGGTGTTTGTGCTGGTTTTTCCCGGTCAGACCGATTTGAACTTGGATTAGCTATCTGGGCAGATGACAATGGCACCCAGGTTATTGATGGATTCAGACAGGGCGAGATGGTCGAATTCCGATACTGGGATGCGAGCCAGAGACGTGAATATGTTGCCGAGCCCGAATATGCCGCAGGTGATGGAAGGTTCTTTGCATTTGGATTGATGGTTTTATCGCTTGAAGCTTCTGATCAATTCCGTCCCCTGGATCTTGAAGAGCCTATTACACTTCAACCAGGCAGTGAACAGCCAATGACTGTTTTATTTTCACCTGATGATCAAGTTGAAATCAACAGTGTAATTACAATCATTTCAAACGATGAAATCAATGCTGAGTTTCCAGTGCAGGTGAGTGGGACAGGTCTAAACGCACCACCGGAAGCACTTCATCAGTTGAGCCCGATAGTATTGGACGAGGATTCCGATTTATTTGAAATTGCCGATCTGGACACAGTTTTTACCGATCCTAATGGTGATGAATTAACATTCAGAACCGAAGGTGATCCGGATGAAATTCATCTTACTATAGACGAACAGGGGCTACTTTCTTTACATCCCGAACCAAACTTCTTCCTGCCTGATCACGTTTCGGTTTCTGTTATTGCTGAAGATCAATTTGAGGCTGAAGTTGAATTGATTCTAACAATCCAAATAAACTCTGTCAACGATCTCCCTGTTGCAATACATCCAATACAGGATGTCACTGTCGAGGAAGATGTCGGCTATTTCGAAATAGCAGATATCGATACGGTGTTTTTTGATATCGAGGACGATAATCTATCATATAGTCTGACGGGAATGATAGACGAAATTGACATGCATATTAATCAGGAGCACATCCTCCATTTTGAACCGGATGCAGATTACAATAATGCCGACGGTATTCAGATAACGGTGAGGGCAAGGGACGATCAGCAAGCCCTGGTAGAGAATATTTTTACACTGATTATTCAACCGGTTAATGATCCGCCTGAAGTAGTCCGGGAAATAGATGATGTCATTATTAATGAAGATAATGATTTGGTTAACATCATTGATCTTGATGATGTGTTCTCTGACGTTGATCGTGATAATCTGGTTTTCACTCTAGAGGGAAATCCTGATGAGTTGAACATGGAAATTAATCAGCAAAATGAATTATCCTTCCATCCTGATCCCAACTTCAACTTGCCAAATGGCGCAGATATAAGTGTTATAGCATCAGATGATGAAGATGCAACTGCTACTGAGGAATTTCGAGTAGTAATCAGATCAATTAACGACCAACCTGTACTTGTCGCTGAAATTCCTGATGTTGAAGTGGATGAAGATCCCGGACGAGTTGATATAGCCGATCTTGACACGGTATTTTTCGATGTAGACAATGAGGTTCTCAATTATATAATTTTAAATTCTCCGCGTGAAATAAGCATGAATGTAGATGACGAGAATATCCTGAACTTTAATCCAAATGACGATTTCAACATACCGGAAGGCGTGGAAATTACAATAAGGGCTCGCGATCCGAGAGGTGCCATTGCTTTTGATATATTCAATCTGATTATCAATCCGTTACCGGATGATTTGGTAGTCTTCCGTGAAATAAACGATATTGTCAGGAATGAGGATGCTGGAATAGTGAATATAGCTGATCTCGATCTTGTTTTCTTTGAACCTGATGATGAAGAACTTAACTTTGCTTTTACAGGAGATCCGGAAGAACTGAATATGGCTATAAATGAAGAAAATTGGCTCTTTTTTGAAACCGATCCTGATTTCAACCTTGCTGAGGGTGCTGAAATAACCGTTACCGCATCCGAACCAAATGGTACCGAAGTTGAAGATGTATTTCTTCTTACAATTCGTCCGGTAAATGATGCTCCCCGTGTTGTCAATGAGATTCCAGATATTGAGGTGGATGAGGATTCTGAATTATATGCAGTTGCAGACCTTGACACAGTATTCTCGGATATAGAAGGTCATGAAATGGTATTCCTGATTGCATTTGATCCAGATGAACTCAACATGTGGCTTGATGATAATATGGTGTTATATTTCCAACCCGATCCGAACTTCAACTTACCTGAGGGTGTGGATATCAGAGTAGGGGCAAGAGATATCGCTGGAGCTATTGGTGACGATTTTTTCAATCTTGTTATAAACAGGATAAATGATGCCCCTGAAGTAGCAAATCCAATCGGAAATATTGGACTTGATGAAAATCCAGGTAGGGTAATAATTGCTGATCTTGATACAGTTTTCACAGATATTGATGGAGACGAACTCTCTTTTGAATTCGGTGAAGCACCAGCAGGACTTAATATTCAAATCGATGGAAATTTGCTCATTGTTCATCCGGATGAAGAGTTTATTCTACCTCAGGGGATAGATATAGTAATTACAGCATCTGATCCGGATGGAGAATCTGTTGAAGACATCTTCCGACTGGTTGTAAGGCCAAATGATCCCCCGGAAGTCGTTAATCCAATTGATGATGTTAATATTGATGAAGACCGGGAAGAAGTTGTTATAGTTGCAGATATTGATGATGTATTTATTGATCCGGATGGAGATGAAATGACATTTGACATATTGAATGCTCCGGAAGAACTCAATATGGCGTTGGCCGAGGATAATGTTCTATCGTTTCTACCGGACGAGAATTATAATTCCGCAGATGGTCTGATTATCGGAGTTCGTGCTGATGATGGATATTTAGGAGTAACTACAACTGAATTCACTATTACTATTCGACCCTTTAACGATCCCCCGGAAGTTATCGCAGAAATCGACGACATTACAATTGATGAGGATTTCGGTAGAATCGGAATTGCAGCCTTAAATGAAGTATTCTATGATGTTGATGGTGAGCAATTGTCATTTAATATCGCAGGTGATAATGAGGCTCTTAATATGGTGGTTAATGAAGAACAAATTGTTTTTATTGATCCGCGGCCCAATTTCAATATTATAAATGGGAACGAAATAACGATAACCGCTGAAGACTCAGAGGGTGAATCTGTTCAGACGACTTTTTGGATAATAATTAACCCGGTTAATGACGCTCCCCATGTCGTACAGAATATAGAAGATGTTAATATTAACGAAGATCAGGGACGGATTGAGATCGTTGATCTCGATGACATCTTCGGTGACGTTGAGGAAGAAGCACTCACCTACTCTGTTTCAGGAGAACCAGAGGAACTCAGCACAGAAATTGATGATTCAGGAATCCTTAGTATAACAGCAGCTGAGAACTTCAATGCACCTGATGGTTTTCAGATTACAGTTACAGCAACTGATCCAAATGAGGCATTTGTTTCAACTGATTTCAGTATCGTAATTCAACCGGTTAATGACAGTCCTGTCGTCGCAAATGAAATTGCAGACGTGCATTTAAATGAAGATCCGGGATATGTCGAGATTGCAGAATTGAATAATGTATTCTCAGACATCGATGGTGACGATCTTAGTTTTGAATTTGCCGGGAATCCGCAGGAATTGAATATGGAGATTACAGATGAGGAAATTCTCACGGTCAATCCCATTCAGGACTTCAGGCTGCCTGATGGTGTTCAGATAACAGTTACTGCTTCTGATCCGGATGGCGAGTCTGCAGAAAATCGCTTCTTATTGTTTATCCGTCCAAATGAATCTCCTGAAGTCATAGGCCAGATAGATGATATTAACTTAGATGAAGATGCCGGGTTAGTTCAAATCGTTGATCTAAATCAAGTGTTTCGCGATCCGAATGGTGATGATCTATCATACGAATTCGGTAACGCTCCGGAAGAACTCAACATGTTTGTTGACGAAGACGATATTCTGTCAATCGATCCGGATGTTAACTACAATATCCCCGATGGAGTTGAAATAACGGTAACGGCATTTGACGGATATGACGGTCGAGCTGGAGTATCTTTTATTCTGTCAATACATCCGGTAAATGATGCGCCGGATATATTTGGTAGGATTGATGATGTAGTTGTTGATGAAGACTCGGGTTTTACCATAATTGCTGATCTGGATGAGGTAGCGCAGGACGTTGACGGTGGTTTCCTGGTCTGGAGTTTTTCGGGTGCTCCGGCAGAACTAAATCTCGATCTTAACCGTGACAATATCCTCAGTATGAATCCTGACCTGAACTATAACCTGCCCGAGGGCGCTGAGATTACACTCGCCGCAGAAGATGAAATTGGGATGACTTCAGAGATGGTTTTCTGGATTGTTATTACTCCGGTAAATGATATCCCTTATGTAATCAGCGAAATTGACGACATTACGATTGATGAGGATTCAGATTTGGTTCAGGTTGTAGATCTTGATGAAGTATTTGACGATTACGAGGGTGATAATCTGATTTTTAATTTGATTGGTGACCCGGAAGAAATGAACTTCAATATTGACAACGATAACCTCTTATCATTTAATCCGGACGAAAATTTTAATTCCCCCAATGGGATAGAAATCGGAGTTACTGCAAGTGATGGTCGCGATATCGGTGAAACATCGTTTACAATTGTCATAAGGCCTTCAAACGATCCACCGGAAGTCCTTCGGGCGCTTGGCGATAGGACTATCGATGAAGATGCAGATCCCATTCAGCTTGGGGATCTCAATCAGGTTTTCTTTGATGTTGATGGTGATAACCTGGAATTTACGCTCCTGCAGGCGCGCAACGAACTGAATATGTCCATTCATAATCAAAGTTTACTGACCATGCATCCCGATCCTGATTATAATGTTGAAGATGGTGTTGAAATAATAATAGGTGCAGATGATCCTTCCGGAGAAAGGGCGGTTGATAGATTTACAATTATTGTCAGTCCTGTAAATGATCAGCCTGTCTGGGTTGATCCTATCGAGAGTTATGTAGTTGATGAGGGGGAATTGGGCCAGTTTATTCTTGAAGCTGCTGATCAGGATCTTAACCACGAGGGTGATGAGCTTGATATCCGGATGGTTCAAGATGACCGAACTCTCGCTCGGGGCGCCGAGTTTATCCAGATTGGACGCACATCCGGGCTCTTCACATGGCGGCCTGACCTGGACGACGAAGGTGTTTATAATCCTATCTTTCAGGTTGAAGACCGTGCCGGATTGACAGATAGAATAACCATTGAGATTACAACAGGGCACGTCAACAGCGCTCCCGAATGGGTGGCATTTCCGGAAGATAATTTACTGACCGGTTATGTTGAGACAGATGTAGAGGTAGTGTTAACTGCAGAAGATTCAGATGGGAATGAGATACAATTTGATTGGGAATACATAGACGAGCCTCCACATGATGTTGAAACAACATTTGAAGTTGAAAATGATCTGGTACGCTTAATCCTGAGTCCGGATCGTTTCCAGGATGGAGTCTACGATGTCAGGTTTACAGCAAATGATGGAGAATTAAGTTCCGAGATCGATATTCGCATTAACATCAGGCTTGATCATTTCATCTTCTCGACAACCGGTCGAGAACACACTTTGCGCATAGATGACGTTGATTTCTTCCGTGAAGATTTCCGGGGTGGGATGGAACCGATTGAGATCGGAAGTAATGACCAGATTGGAGTTATAACTCCGGATGGTGTCGTATGTGGAGGAATTATCTTTGGTGAGGAACACCAGCCTCCCTACGCCCTGGCAGCGTGGGGTGATAATCTCAATACTCAGGAGATAGAAGGATTCAGAGCAGGTGAACCATTTGAGTTTCTTTATTGGGATTATGATGAGGGAGATGAATTTGGGGTTGAGGCAATTCGCATTGCCGGTGGCGAAAACTGGCGAGCCGGGAGTTTCACAGTTTTTGAGCTTGTAATTGGACCGGAGCTCGAAACCGATGTTCAGGAGTTGGATTTTGGATTGCAGCAAATAGATACGGATGAGACATTACCTGTAATAATTTCCTCTACCGGAGTTGTTCCATTAATGGATTTAGCATTTGAAATTGTCGGTGAAGGTTTCACTCTGGGAGAAGAAGGACCAGTTGATCTCGATGCAGGTGAGAGTTTATCAATTGATGTCCAGTTTAGTCCTGCTCAGGCGGGGCTGTCAGAAGCTGAATTATTGATTGGAAATCAATATGTCGAAGCAGTTGTTGCACTGGCAGGGATTGGTGTCGAAATGGGTCAATTTGAATACTCCATAACACCAACACAGCATTCGCTTCACATAGCACAAGCCGATTTAGATGGAGAGGCTCTTGTAGCTGGTGATGAAATTGGAGTTTTTACACCTCGACATGGTTGCGCAGGTGCAGTTATAGTTGAAAACGATGATTCATGGGATCTGGCAGCCTATGGAGATGATCCCGAGACTATTCGGATAGATGGTTTCCTGAGGGGGCAGGAGTTTGAATTCAGAGTCTGGGATAATGATGCTGAAGAGGAAATCATTGCATTGCCAACATTTATGCGTGGTGAAGATACCTGGCAGGGAGACGGATTTTCAGTAGTTTCGCTTTCAACAACTGAGAGGAATTTTAACTGGATTAATACAAACACCTCCCACCTGATAACCATAGAAGATGTTGATTTCCCCAGAAGATTAAGGCGGGGAGATGAAATAGCAGTCATCACACCGGGTAATTTACCCGCCGGTGGAGTTTTGATTGAGGGTGATGGCCCCTGGCAGATTACTGCATTTGGTGATAATGAAGGAACAGCTCGATTTGTCGAAGGCTTTGTTCCCGGAGATCAGATTTACTTCAGAATATGGGATTCAATTCGGGAGCAGGAACATCTCACCCGGATTGAATGGGTATCCGGTCCGGAGGTATGGGAATCAGATGCAGAAAGTACTGTCAATCTTATTACTGCCGAAAATAACGTCGCTCCTGACTGGCGACCCGTTGACATTATTTCAGGTGATGAAGGTGAAGAAATTTCTTTTAGGGTTATTGCATCAGATGGAGATAACGATCCCATAAGTTTAGGAATTGCAGAAACCGACATTCAAGGTGATTATGAGTTCGCAGATGAGGAAGAGGGTAATGGGTTGTTTACCTGGACTCCTGACTATTCTTCGGATGGTAGATATACGATTTTCTTCTCAGCATTTGATGGTATTGAAACATCTCAGTTGCGAGTGGTATTACTTGTAGAAGATGTAAATCTACCACCGGTACTGGCAAATGTTGGGGATCGAGTAATCTCGGAGGGTACTGCATTATCAATTGTCCTTAGAGCAAATGATCCCGATGGGAACAGAATGACATTTAATGCTGTGAATCTACCTCAGGGAGCTTCATTTGATGGTCAGATTTTCAATTGGACTCCAAATTATGAGCAGGCGGGATTTTACGAGGACATTACTTTCCGGGTTACGGATCTGGGTCAACCTCCCCTGTCGGATGAGGAGTCAATTTCAATTAGAGTTCAGGGAGTAAATCGTTCCCCCTACTGGATGGGTGTAAATCGGATTGAAGTCTATGAAGGAGGGAGAATACGATTTAATGTCCTGTCAATTGATCCAGATCGTGATGAAATTAATTTATCTGTAGCAAATCTTCCGGAAGGTGCAAGCTTTGATGACCTCGGAGGAGGTCGCGGATTATTTGACTGGCAAACAGATCTGAATTCCAGTGGTAATTATACTCCTCGATTTACTTCAACTGATGGGGATTTGCAGGAACATCTGACAGCAAACCTGACAGTACTGAATGTAAATCGACGACCTGAAATTGAGCAGATCGAGAATCAGAGAGCCTTAGTTGGTGAAGAATTAACCTTCGAATTAACAGCGACAGATCCCGACGCAGATGATATCGAAAGTCTCCGGTTATTCGGCGTTAATCTCCCCCCGAGCGCAGAGCTCGTCGACCATGGAGGCGGTGAGGGAATTTTCAGTTGGACTCCGGCTTACCAGGAGACAGGTGTATACCCAGATGTGTTATTCATCGTAATGGATCAGTATGGTTCTCGGGGGCTGGCACGTCCTATTCTCACAGCAGTAGCAATCGACAATACACCTCCGGAAATTTCTGATCTTGCTCCAGCAGAGGATTTAATTGTGCGAGATAATCCTCCAACAATTACAGCTCAGGTCACAGATGACCGCGTTGGAGTTGGTCAGATTGACTTCGTATTTGATAACAATGAAGTTAACGGATTCAATTTTAATTCTAACACTGGTGAATTCGTTTGGACTCCGGATGATGTGATCAATCAGGGACGTCACTCCTACTTAATCCGAGCAATAGATTTTCTTGGGAATAGATCTATTGCAGGTGGGTGGTTTGAAATCAACAGTACCGCAGGTGAGATTATAATAGGGGAATACGATGAATTTACGACCTTACAAAGAATTGCAATTAGAGGTGTCGGTGAACCATTCGTTCATGTTCAGTTATTCCGTGAAGATGAGGTTATCGATGAAATAGAAACAGGTAGAAATGGATTCTTCAGGTTCTCAAGGGTACAATTGGAACCACAGGAGAATAGATTTGTTCTGCTTGGAACGGATGATGTGGGAAATGAAACCGATCCTGTAGAAATATTAGTATACCAGGATCGTGAACCACCTGTTGCAGAATTAATAGCTCCTGATCAGTATATCTCCAATTCTGAGCCGCGCATCAGAGCTCGTGTAATAGATGAGGGGATCGGACTTGATCTTGAAGAAGGTATTAATATAGCAATTGATGGAAATGTCATTGAAGATTATGAGTTCCAGAATGACGTGATTTTCTATGATGTTCCGGAACCACTCCGCGATGGCAGGCATTTGGTGACAATCAATGCGAGCGATCTTCTTGGAAATTCTCCCCGCGAACCTATCGAATTGTTATTTTTCATTGATACGCAGGCTCCGGTTGTTAGGCATTTCATGCTTGATGACGAATATGAGTGGGTCGGAAACAGAAGACCAACATTGACATTTGGTGTACTCGATTCTCTGCCTTCAAGCGGGATCAGACGGGAGGATATTACCTTCATCTTTGATGGCGAAGAACTCGACTTTGAATGGAATCAAATAAGTAAATCGCTCTCGTATGACTTCTCACCTCGCGAAATGCTGGCTTATGCAATCCACAGGGTGCGGCTTGAAATTGCGGATCAAGCCGGAAATGAGTTTATAGCAGTAGGTGGATTCCGTACCGCAAACATCGAAGACAGAGACCCCCCATATTTTGAAGCTCCCTATCCCCCGCCCTTCTCTGTTGCTGGAGACGAACTTGGTCCGGGTAATCAACAGCTAAGGGGAATTAATGCTGACACGGTTTCATTTGTCATCGGGGACCTTGACGTTGGTGTTAATCACCAAACAGTTGGGATGCGGATCAATGGTCGCAATATTGACAGAGAGCTTCTTCATTTTGTCAATGGGCAAGTTATTCTACCTGTTGCTCAGATCAGGGATAATCAGCAATTCAGACCGGATATAATGCCTGATTTGGAGGAAGGAATTAGTGACGTTGAGGCCTTCGGTGAAGATAATAATGGTCAGGAAGGTGGTTTTGAATGGCAGTTTTTTGTAGATGCAAACCAACCCGAACCACCTGTTTTGGATGAGGTTGATCCAATATATGTCAATCAATCTGAGTACCCAATTACAGGACAGACCGGTACCGATGAACCTGAATATCCAGAGGGAGATCAATATGAGAACGAACCGGTTGTCATCATTTATATCGGTGACGAAATGGTCAGTTATGCAGATGTTCAATATGAGGCTGAGTTTGAGGTAGCTGGTGTGTTTTTGAACGCAGGTGAAAATATCATTCGCGGAACTGTTGTTGATGGCGGAGGCAACGAATCGGAGTTCTCCGATGAGATTACTCTCTTTTTCGATCAACAGGAACCAACGATTGAAGATTTTGAGGTAACGAACGGACCCAATCTGGATGTCAGAGTTCCGGAATTTTCTGCGACGATTTCAGATGGTGGTAGTGGATTAGATTTAGACAGAACAGTCCTCTCGGTTGGCGAGGTAGTGGTGCCTTATGAATATGATGAAGATAGTGGTGCGGTAACAGTTACTTTCGAGGAAGAACTTCCGGATGATGAATATATCGCAGTACTTTCAGTTTTTGACCGGTCGGGAAATGAAGCTATTGCTGAATATGAATTTTCAGTAGACGTTGATCCTGTTGACCAACCACAATTCACTCTTACCGGGTTCACGAGTTTGAATCGGGTGGTTCTCTCGGGAGAGGGAGAAACCCGGACGATAATAACCGTTTTCTTAGATGATGAAGACATCGGACAAATCGAACTGGACGATGAAACGGAATTCAGTTTTACATACACCGCCGGTTCGCTTCCGGATACTTCCTATGTGCATTTGCAGGCAGTTAATCAGGCGGATGTTGAGGGTGAACCGACCGAAATCCAAATGCTGGTTGATGATCACGTATCTCCTGTTTTCAGTGATCCATCACCTGAGAATGGGCAATCGGTCGATGCGAGGACAATTGAAGAAATTTCAGTGTTCCTCCTCGATGAGATATCCGGGATTGATGTTGAAAGACTGAATGTAACAGTTAATGATGAAGAAGTTCAAATTCAGGTTTCCGAGGAGAGAGATGGATACAGGATTACCGCGGATGTCTCTGAAATTGAATTCGATGACGAGGAAGTTGTGACTGTTGATGCAATAGGCTATGATAATTCTACTCCCCAAAATCAGAGGGAATATTCCTGGCAATTTGTTACTGAGATTGGAAGTGCACCCTTTGTAGATTTACCGGATTTTGAAATTAACGAGGATGAGCAGCTCACTTCAAATCTAAGTGAATTTATTGAAGATGTTGACAATGAATTCCAAACACTCGACTTGACGGTTGAAATTTTAGAAGGTGAAGATTTGGCGACAGTTGCCCTTCAGGATGGATTTTTGGATATCCGGGGAGCTGAGAATCAATTTGGAAACGTAATAGTTGAAATAACAGCCACTGATCCGACCGGATTGTCCGGTACCGGGCAGACAACAATTGAAATAATATCGGTAAATGATGCTCCGGTTTTTGATGAAGTAGAAGATGTAAATGCGATAATTGGAGAGCTGTTCGAGCTCAATATTACCGCAACAGATGTCGACGAAGGAGATCAATTAACTTTCACAGATAATGCGGATTTCTTTGATATTGGTGAAAATGGCCTGATATCATTTGTGCCGGAGGAAAACCTTCGTGGGAGTCATCAGGTTGAGCTTTTTGTTTCCGACCAGGCTGGGGCAACCGACGAGACGGCTTTCCAGATTACCTTTTACTCTGAAAACCATGATGTTGAAATTATTGATCAGATCGAAGATGTTGAACTGGATGAAGATTTTGAATTGATAGAAATTGTCGACCTTGATAATATCTTCAATGATCCTGATGATGATGCGCTTATCTATAACTTCAGACGAGAAAGTGAAACGGATAGTACCGGTATAGAGATTGAATTTGATCAGGAAACAAGTGTAATTTCGCTAAGATCAAAAGAAGATTTCTTTGGAGAGGTTAATATAACCATAAATGCAGATGACAGAAACGGCTCTCAGGCGGCAGTTGGATTTTCTGTAACGGTGAACCCAATCAATGATGCTCCAAGAAGAATCGGAATCATTCCGGAAATGCTAACCCTTGAGGAGGATTTCGAAACAGTTCAGGTTGTTGATCTTGACAGTGTTTTTGTGGATATTGAGGATAATGAAATTACTTATCGAGTCGAAGCTGAAAACAATGAAAATTTGATTGTTGAAATAAATGAAAATAATCTATTCAGTATATCTTCTGCAGAGAACTGGTTTGGTTCTCAAAGCGTGACCATATTCGCCGATGATGGACAGGGAGAGGGCGGATTTGTGCCAGGTGAGGCTGGTGAGGATGCTGATAATCAACAGGAAAATTTCAGACTTAATCCCCTCATACCTGACGAGAGTGTTACGACATTTGAGATGGTGATCGTTGTCAATGCAGTCAACGATGCACCTGAAATAATCGGAGATGGCATTCCGGATCAGACATTTGACGAAGATAGCGGTCCCTGGGCTGATATAGATCTTTCAGATTACTTCATTGATGTTGATAATGAACTCAGTTATTCGGTTACGGCAGATGATCCACTTGAGGTTAGTATTGATGAAGAAAGCATTCTGACTATTTCTTCTCCTGAGAACTATTTTTCTTCTGATCTAGTAATTAATGTTTCAGCCTCTGAACTCGAAGGAGATCTCTCGGTTGAAAGCGAATTTACAGTTACCATTCAACCGGTTAATGATCAGCCGTTCATAATAAACAATGGAATTCCCGACCAGGAGTTCAATGAAGACTCAGGCTCATGGGAAATAATCGATTTATATGATGTGTTTGCCGACATCGAGGAAAACACTTTTATTTTCTCTGTTGAGATTCCAGATCCTATTCAAGCCGAGATTAGTGAAGAAAGTGTATTAGTTCTGTCTGCTCCGGAGCACTTCAACGGAGAGAATCTCGTTGTTACTGTTAATGCTGAAGAATCCGAAGGAGGTCTGAGCATTTCAGATGAGTTCATATTGAATATCCTGCCTGTAAACGATCCCCCCTACGTTATCGATGGCGGAATACCTGATCAAACATTTGAAGAAGACTCCGGACCCTGGGATCAATTTGATCTCGATGAATTTTTCTACGAACCGGATAACGATGATATGGTATTTACTGTTTCAGCAGATGATCCGCTGGAAGTGTCTATTAGTGAAGAAGAAATTCTCACGATTACAGCACCTGAGAACTTCAATGGTAATGGGCTTATGGTTACAATTTCTGTCGAAGAAACAGGTGAAGGTCTTCAATTGGATGAAGAATTTGCCGTCTCCATAACTCCGGTGAACGACGCTCCCCAAATTGTAAGTGACGGGATTGTAAATCAGGATTTCATTGAAGATCAGGGACCTTGGCAGATCGCCGATTTAGATGATGTATTCTCCGATGTGGAAAATGATCAGCTTGAGTTCACCGTACAGGCTGATGAACCACTTGAAGCGGAGATTTCAGAAGATAATATTCTCATCCTCAATACCGCTGAGAATTTATTCGGTGATAATCTATCTGTTCTGGTAACAGCTACTGAGGTTGAAAGTGAGCTTGATGAATCACTCGAATTCTTTGTCAATATACAACCTGTAAACGACCCGCCTGTTATTATTGGTGATGGAATATCGGAACAGACATTTGAAGAAGATTCCGGACCGTGGTTGATAGTAAATTTATTTGATGTTTTCAGGGATGCTGAAAATGACGAATTGACTTTTACCATTGCTGTGGACGAACCAATCGAAGCATCTGTTGATGATGAATCAAATCTGATTTTATCAACTCCTGAGAACTATTTCGGTGAGGATGTTTCAGTTAGTGTTACTGCTGAAGAAGCTGGTGAGGGGCTTACTGAGACGGATCAATTCACAATTACAATTACTCCTGTGAATGATCCTCCATTAATTGTTGGAGATGGAATTCAGGATCTGGAATTTAATGAGGACGAAGATCCATGGCTGATTGCTGATCTTGATGACTTTTTTACCGATATAGAGGCGGAACAACTATTATTTTCCGCATTTGCTGAGCACCCCTTGGAAACACAAATCGATGAAGACAATATTCTCCATGTAATTGCCCCTGAGCATTTATTTGGGGATGGATTTACCATCACAGTTGAGGCTGAGGAGATCGAAAACGGACTCAGTGTCGAAGACGAATTTCAGATAACAATTAATCCCGTTAACGACGCTCCGGTTGTCATCGGTGACGGTATTCCCGACCAGGTTTTTGATGAGGACACGGGACCCTGGGATGAAATTGATCTGCTCGATTATTTCAGCGATGTTGAAGATGATGAGTTAACTTTCACAGTTGAAAATCAGGATGAGATTTCAACTGAGATTCGAGATGGGAACATTCTCGTAATCGATTCACCGCAGGATTTCAACTCCGAGAATATCGAGGTCACAGTCACCGCCGAGGAAGCAGGAGGTGGACTTCAGGAGAGTGACGTATTTCTTGTCACCATTTTACCTGTAAACGATGCTGCTGTAGTAGTTGGAGACGGTATCCCCGACCAGACTTTCGATGAGGATTCCGGACCGTGGAATGTAGTAGACATTGATCAGTTCTTCCTGGACATCGAAGGTGATGCACTTGTTTTCACTGTTGTTTCAGACGAACCCATCGAGTCAGAGATTATTAATGATACTGCCATCCAGCTAAATGCACCACAGGACTTCTACGGTGAGAGTATCAGGATTTCTGTTACAGCCGAGGAAGCCGGAGGTGGTCTGCAAACAGAAGATGAGTTTTTGGTAACAATTACCCCGGTAAATGATGCCCCTGTAGTCCTCGGTGAAGGCATTCCCGACCAGGTATTTGATGAGGACACGGGACCCTGGGATGAAATTGATCTGCTCGATTATTTCAGCG
>CAYLYZ010000060.1:23393-32718 GCA_964387885.1 uncultured bacterium
GACTTTCGATGAGGATTCCGGACCGTGGAATGTAGTAGACATTGATCAGTTCTTCATGGATGTTGAAGGTGATGCACTTACGTTTACGGTTGTTTCCGAAGAACCACTTACTTCCGGGATTATTGATGAGAATGTAATTCAGTTAAATGCACCTCAAGACTTCTTTGGTGAGAATATCAGGATTACTCTTACAGCTGAAGAAGCTGGTGGTGGTTTGCAAACAGAAGATGAGTTTTTCGTTACAATTACACCCGTAAATGATCCTCCACGTATGACAGGTGAAGGCATCCCGGATCAGGAGTTTGCAGAGGATAGCGGACCCTGGCAGATTGTCGATCTCGATGATGTCTTTTTCGACGTTGAGAATGACGAACTGGAATATGCTGGTATTTCGGAAGATCCTGTTGAAATTGAAATTGTAGATGGACATATTTTAACTGTTACTGTCCCAGTTCATTTCAATTCGGACAATATTGTGATAAATATTTCCGCAATTGAGGTGGATCAAGGACTTGAAATTAATACTGAATTTAACCTTAGAATAACTCCCGAAAATGATCCTCCGTTTTTAATTGAGGATATTCCCGATCAAAACTATGAAGAGAACACCGGACCATGGGCTGAAATTGACCTGGATGACTATTTTGAAGAGGTTGATGGAGATGATTTGTTGTACTCAGCTGATCCGGCAGAACCACTGCAGGTGGATATCGATGATGAGAACATTCTAATAATTAGCACACCGGATGATTTTTACGACGAGAATTTACCAGTTACTGTTACTGTTACAGAAACAGGAGCAGGTTTGGAAATCAGCAATGAGTTCCTTGTTACTGTCTTCCCAAATGGAGCACCTCATCTAATTGGAGATGGCATTCCGGATCAGGTTTATGAGGAAGATTCCGGACCCTGGGCAAACATTGATCTCGATGATTACTTTTTTGATGTCGATGGAGATCATTTATCGTATTTCGTAGATGCTGCTGATCAGTTGGAGATAGAAATTGATCAGGACAATGTGTTGGGTATCTCTGTGGAGGATGACTTTTTCGGTGATGACCTGCTGGTAACGGTAACCGCCGAAGAATCAGGCGAAGGACTCAGGCGTGAAGAAGAATTTATTGTGACCATAACTCCTGTCAATGATGGTCCGAGGCTTATTGGTGAAGGGATTGAAGCACAGGTTGTTGAAGAGGATTCGGGACCCTGGGAATTATTTGATTTAGATGACTTCTTTTACGATGTTGAGGATGATAGAATTTCTTATCAAGTTGAGTCCCCGGAACCGATAACATCAGAGATTATTGAGAACAATGTCTTATTCTTGCAGACGCCTGATAATTACTATTCTGATGAGGTTACAATTACAATTATTGCAGAAGAGTTAGGAGGCAACCTGACTCTTCAACATGAGTTCCTGTTTACTATAACTCCGATTAATGATGCGCCGGAAATAGCTGGTGATGGAATAAGGGATCAAGCATTCGATGAGGATACGGGACCATGGGATGTTGCTGACCTTGATGATGTATTTACCGATGTTGAAGAAGATCAACTTCTGTTCATCGTCGACGTTCCTGAACCTATTGAAGCTTCACTAAATGATGAAAGCCACCTGAGTATTTCTTCTCCCCTTGATTTCTATGCTGACGATCTTCTAATTGCAGTTACCGCAGATGAGGTGGAGTCTGACCTTAGTGTAACATTGGAATTTTATCTCACCATTACCCCAATTAATGATCCACCGCGATTGTCCGGAGAAGGTTTTGAAGACCAGCAGTTTGTTGAGGACGAAGGACCTTGGGATATCGGTGATCTTGATGATATCTTCTTTGATCCGGACGGTGACGTTATTATCTACTCCATCGAGACAGACGATCCTCTGGAAGGACATATTGATGGGAATAATCGACTGACCTTGAGTTTGCCGGATGATGTAATTATCGAAGATATTCCGGTCACAATTACAGCTGAAGAACAAGGTGGTGGATTGCAGGAGACTACTCTATTCACGGTAACAGTCTCACCTATCAATGATGCACCTCGAGTGATCGGAGATGGGATCATTGATCAAATCTTTGATGAAGATACGGGACCGTGGGATATTGCTGATCTCGATGAAGTATTCATGGATATTGAAGGCGATGAACTACGATACGATATAGATGTTCCCGAACCAATTGAAGCCTCCATCGATGAGAACAATCAACTCAATCTTTCTTCTCCCCTTGATTACTTTGCCGACGACCAATTAATTTTGGTAACCGCCAACGAGGTAGGATCTGAATTAAGTGTAGAACTTGAGTTCGTTCTCACAATTAATCCGATTAATGATCCCCCACGATTGTCCGGAGAAGGTATTGAAGACCAGCAGTTTGTTGAGGACGAAGGACCCTGGGATATCGGTGATCTTGATGATATCTTCCTTGAACCGGATGGTGACGCCATCCTCTACTCGGTGGAAGCTGGAGATCCCCTGGAAGGACATATTGATGAGAATAATAGACTCTTCCTCAGTTTGCCGAATGATGCAAATGTTGAAGGCGCACAGGTTACGGTTACCGCAGAAGAGCAAGGTGGTGGGTTGCAGGAGACAACTCAGTTCGCCGTAATTGTTTCACCAGTCAATGATGTACCTCGTGTGGTAGGAGATGGAATATCAAATCAAGTTTTCGATGAAGATTCAGGACCATGGGAAATTGGTGACCTCGATGATGTATTCACCGATATTGAGGGAGATGAACTCCAATACAATATAGAAGTTCCCGAACCAATTGAAGCCTCTCTCGATGATGACAATCAACTTATCCTTTCAGCACCACTGGACTTCTTCGCAAACGACCTCTTAATAATTGTTACAGCTTCAGAAGTTGAATCCGAACTAAGTGTATCGAATGAATTTAAGCTCATTATCAATCCCGTTAATGATCCACCCCGACTAACCGGTGAAGGCATTGAAGATCAGGAATATATCGAGGATCAGGGACCCTGGGAAGTTGTAGCTCTCGATGATGTGTTTTACGATCCTGATGGAGATGACATTTCATACTCGGTTGAGCCGACAGATCCACTGGAAGGTTTTATCGACAATAATAACATACTCACTTTAAATCTACCGGATGACCTGAATGTGAATGGAGTCCTGGTTACGGTTACCGCAGAGGAACAAGGTGGAAGATTGCAGGTGGTAACAGAGTTCAGTGTAACCGTTCTACCAGTTAATGATCGACCTCGAGTTGTCGGAAATGGCATCGAGGATCAAGTATTCAGCGAGGATACGGGACCATGGGACATAGTCGATCTCGATGATATTTTCTTCGATATTGAAGAAAATGAACTTCAATATTCGATCGAAGTTCCTGAGCCTATCGAATCTTCTCTACACGATAATAATCTACTCAGCCTATCAGCTCCATTAGATTTCTTCGGTGATAACCTGTTGATAACTATCATAGCTTCAGAAGTTGAATCAGAGCTCAGCGTACCGACAGATTTCAATCTTACTATCAATCCCGTTAACGATCCGCCGCGACTTTCCGACGGAGGCATAGAAGACAGAGAATTCGAAGAGGATAGTGGGCCCTGGGAAATAGCACGCCTAACCGAAGTGTTTTTCGATCCGGACGGTGATGAATTAACTTTCACAGTCGAAGCAGAAGAACCATTGGAAGGTTCTATTGACGATGAAAATGTCCTTTTCCTGAATCTACCTGAAGATGTGAACGCGGATAATCTTGCGGTAATAATTACTGCAGAGGAGCATGGTGGTGGACTTCGGGAGACAACTGAGTTCAGAGTAACCGTACAGCCAGTTAATGATGAGCCTCGGGTTGAAGGCGATGGTATTGAGGATCAAATCGTTGAGGAAGACACCGGACCTTGGGAAGTGGCCGACCTTGATGATGTTTTTATGGACGTTGAGGATGATAATCTCGAATACCTTGTAGATGTTCCCAATCCAATTGAATTTGAGCTGGATGAGAACAATATCCTGACTCTTTCTGCGCCTCTGGATTTCTTCGGCGGGGATATCTCTGTCAATATTACAGCAGATGAGGTTGATTCTGACCTGAGTGTTGAACTCCAATTTAATTTGACCATAACTCCTGTTAATGATCCACCCCGATTGTCCGGTGAGGGTATTCCGGATATAGTTGTTGATGAGGATACCGGACCCTGGGATATGGGCGACCTCGATGACCTCTTCTATGATCCGGATGGAGATGCTATCATTTATTCGGTAGAAGCTGAAGAACCGATAGAAGTTTTCGTCAATGAGGAAAATATTCTTGAGTTGACGCTGCCTGACAACGCCTTTGCTGAAAATCTTCAGGTTACAATTACAGCTGAAGAACAGGGCGGTGGATTACAGGAATCATTAGAATTCACGATCACCGTACTACCCGTAAATGACCGCCCCTACATCGTAGGTAATGGAATCAGCGATCAGGTTTTCGATGAAGATTCAGGTCCATGGAATATTGCCGATCTGGATGAAGTAATCAGGGATATCGAAGGTGATGAATTGGAATTTATTCTGGAAGTACCCGATCCTATCAGTGCGGAAATGAACCAGAACAACCTTCTGACACTTACGACTCCTCAGGATTACAATGCTGATGATATCTTAATATCAATCACAGCAAATGAAGTGGAATCGGAATTGAGTGTAGAACTTGAATTCAGGCTCACCATCAACGCTGTTAATGATCCACCTCGGTTGTTCGGCGAAGGTATTGAGGATCAAAATTATATTGAAGACAGAGGACCCTGGGTTGTTGTAGACCTTGATGATGTGTTCTTCGATCCAGATGAAGATGTTATAACTTATTCTGTTGAAACTACCGATCCGCTTGAAGGAACAATTGATGAAAACCATGTACTTACTCTGAGTATGCCTGATGATGCTTTTGCAGAAGATCTTGTTGTTATCGTTACCGCAGATGAACAAGGTGGTGGATTGCTGGAAACAACCGAATTCACGGTAACTGTTATACCAGTCAACGATCCACCTCGCATTGTGGAAGGTGGCATACCGGATCAAGTCGTTGATGAAGATTCCGGACCATGGGAAATTACCGATCTCGATGATGTTTTCATGGATGTCGAAGAGGATGAACTGGAATACCTCATTGATGTTCCCAATCCGGTTGAAGCAGATTTGGATGAGAATAATAATCTGACACTTTCAACTCCAGATGATTTCAACGGTAATGATCTTACGGTCACGATAACAGCCGGTGAGGTTGAATCAAACCTGAGTGCAGAGATTAGCTTCAATCTGACAATTAACCCGGTTAATGACGGACCCCGATTGTCCGGTGATGGAATAGAAGACCTGGAGTTAGTAGAAGATGAAGGTCCGTGGGAAATTGCGAATCTGGACGAAGTTTTCTTTGATCCGGATGGGGATGAAATGATTTACTCCTTCGCTGCTGAAGAACCCCTTCAGGGAATAATCGATGAAGATAACGTTTTAACCTTGAGTTTACCTGATGATGCAGTTATTGAAGATCACCCGGTGACGATTACAGCAGTTGAACAGGGAGGTGGACTGGAGGAAACAACAGAGTTTATGGTTACAGTAAATCCTGTAAATGATCAACCTCGTGTAGTTGGTGAAGGCATCCCTGACCAGGAATTTAATGAAGATACGGGGCCCTGGGAAATTGTTGATGTTGACGATATTTTTATTGATCCGGAAGGTGAAGGATTGGTTTACAGCATTGAACTGGAAAATAACTTATCCGGTCGGCTGGATGAGGATAATCTACTGATTATATCTTCCCCACCTGATTTTAATGGTGAAGACTTACTTGTAACGGTGGTTGCGGATGAGGCAGAGGGTGAACTTGGGATCTGGAATAGCTTCAGGATTACGATCAATCCTGTGAACGATCCACCCAGAATCAACGATGAAGGAATTCCCGACCAGCAGTTTGATGAAGATTCGGGAGAACAGATTATCGCTGATCTCGATGATATATTCTTCGATCCTGATGGTGATGAGCTGCAATTTGTAGCGCAGGCTGATGAACCACTGGATGCGGACATTGATGAGAACAATGTGCTTTTACTGAACTCACCATTGGATTTCAATGGTGAGAACCTTCAGGTCGCAGTTACAGCGATTGAAGCTGGTGCTAATCTTGATGAGACCGATCAATTCCTTGTGACGGTTAATCCTGTTAATGATGCTCCTCGATTAGTTGGTGATGGTATTCCCGACTTTGAAGTCGATGAAGACACCGGCCCCTGGGAACTGTTAGAACTGGATGATTTCTTCCTCGATCCTGAAGATGATGAATTGAACTATTCAGTTGAAATTGAAGCTCCGCTGCAGGCTGAGATTCTGGAGGATAACACATTGAATGTGACTGCACCTGATGATTTCTTCGGTGATGAGATTGAAATCGAAATAACGACTGAGGAAGCTGGCGGAGGATTAACCATTGTCGATGTATTTAGCCTAACAATTCTCGATGTTAATGATGATCCATTCATCCTTGAAGAGATACCGGATCAGCAATTCGACGAGGATACCGGACCCTGGGAAATTGCCGATCTGGATGAAGTATTTGCAGATCCAGAGAGAGACCAGCTTGAGTATTCCTTCGTAGCGGATGAACCGCTGATTGTCGATTTTGATGAGGATGTTAATATCCTCACTCTTTCTGCACCAGAGAACTATTTTAGAGAAGATCTTGTAGTCTCCGTTGCTGCTGTGGAACCCGATGAAGGATTAGAGGTTATTGATGAGTTCCTTATCACGATTAATCCCGTAAATGATGCTCCGGAAGTAATAAATCCAATCCCGGACCGGAACGACCTAATCGAGGACGAAGGACCGTGGGAAATTGCCGATCTCAGCGAGGTTTTCGATGATGTGGATGATGATGATCTGTTCTTTACAATTGAAGTCAATCCGGAAAACACCCTTGAACCGTTAATTGAAAACACAACGCTGCTACTTACAGCTCGTGAAAATTTCAATGGCGCTGGAATTGAAGTCACTGTGATTGCAGATGATGGGCACGAAGAAGTTGCTGCAATTGGATTTCGTATAGGACAAGCAGCTGTTTTCTCAGATAATGCCATCAGATCAAGGAGGGTGCGCTCCATAAACGCCTCTCCCCTGCTCCCGCACAGAGATCTCACAGCGATGGATGAATTTGAATTAACTGTTCAGCCGGTAAATGATGCTCCGGAACTAAATTTCCCTGATCAGAATGATTTTGAAATTAGGGAGTTCGAGGAATTCCTGCTTGAAATCAGCGCAACAGATGCCGATTTTGAGTTCGAAGGCGACCAATTGACGATTGAAGTCACAGATTGGGGCGGAACCATGGGACGAGGTGCAGATTTTGAGGTTGATGAAGAGACCAACTCCGGATGGTATCATTGGGTACCGTCGTTTGTGGATGCTGGTGAGTATAGGGTTCAATTCCGGATTACCGACAGCGCAGGTGAGGGTGGTTCCTGGACGGCTAACATAACTGTTGACAATGTTAATCGTCGACCTCGATTAGAAAATGGTTTGGACGACGTCGAGTTCAATGAGGATGATCCCGAAAGATTAATTGCTGACCTGAATGAAGTGTTCAGAGATCCGGACAACGAGAACGATCTCGAATTCTGGGTGGAAGATGCAATCGGTCTTATGGGGTGGATAGAAGAAGGAGGATTATTCTACCTCCAGCCTGAAAGGAACTGGTTTGGTGTATCGGATGTAATCGTAGGAGTCCGGGATCAATATGACGCTGTTTCATCTGATACTATTACTGTAACGGTTAATCCCATTAATGACGCTCCTTTGTCCTTTACCATTCTCGAACCCGCAAATGAAGATACTCTTGTCGGTGTTGACTCAATAACATTCGTTTGGGAACAGGCGCGTGATATTGAGGATGATGACGTGACCTACACGATGATAATTAACCATGCCAACACGAATTACCGGATAAATGACATCCCGGACAGTTCGGTAACTATCACAACAGATGACCTTGACTTTGAGATAGTCGAAGCAGTTGATATCCGCTGGTGGATCTGGGCATACGATGGAGAGGATTCGACACGTTCCGATGCAAGTTTCAGGTTGCGAATCGAACCGCTTGATGTCAATACAGAACCTGAACCTCTACCAGGTGAATTGACGCTGGGACCGGTTTATCCAAATCCGTTTAACGACCAGATATCGATCAGGTATAGCTTGCCTGTACAGGGAAATGTGAAATTGACTGTTCACAACCTGACCGGTAGAACAATAAGGAAAATTGAAAACAACACTCAGCAACCCGGAAGATATACTGCAGTCTGGGATGGTACCGATGACTCTGGCGATAAGGTAACTTCGGGACTATATCTGGCGCGGTTGGTGACGGTTGATGGGATTCGAGTGGAAAGGTTGGTTTTGATTAGGTAAAAATTCACAGCAGATGACGCGGATTAAGCAGATGTAAATGTCGACAGCCAAATCTGCTTGATCCGTGTCATCTGCTGTAAATAATCCGTACGGGCACGGCGTGCCGTGCCCTTCTCCGATGTGAAACACCCTGTGATTTATAATCACTCCTTTGGTTCATCATACAAGGGCGCAAGCCTTGCGCCCCTACGACAATCATCTGTCTCACCGCACAAATACAATCCCTTTCGATATCCGAAATCCATCAGCATCCATCATACAGTAATACATCCCCGACGGTTGATCTTCAGCTTCCCATCGAACTTCGTGAGTACCGGGTGAAAGGTTCTGGCTGAGGAGAACGGTAACCTCTCTGCCTTTCTGGTCGTGGATGCTCAGGTTTACATGGGATGGGTAGGGTAGTTGAAACGCGATGCAAGTGGTGGAGTTGAAGGGATTGGGATAGGGGGTATGTAATAAATATTGTTTGGGAAAAGCGGGATCAATTAGATAAGGTACACAACAGGATCAGGACCTGTCTTTACCATACACATATTTGAATAGCCATCAGCTTGACCAATAAAAGTGTAACCGGAATCTTCATTCTGAATTATTTTTTGACACTCGTCCCGCGAACGTACGAGGCTATAATAGCCTATCCATAATTCTTCACCGACTGAATCTGTGCGAACGATAAACATTGGACTCCTTTCAAAATCAATTAATCCCCCCAGCACAAATCCATTGTCATCAGTGCAAATAAGGTCATTAAATGATTCAATAATACCTCTACCATATCGTCTTGATCAAAGTTCATTACCTTCAGCATCGGTTCTTACAAGATAGGCATAGGAGCGCATACCATTATTACTAACATTTCCCAGTTGGAAAATCGTATGCAAGTGTTTTATTATTAGTAAT
>CAYLYZ010000061.1:0-32676 GCA_964387885.1 uncultured bacterium
TTCGAAGGTCTCCGGAAGTCCGGATTTCACACGATTTCTCTTAATGCGATTGACTTACCATCTGGCCTTTACTATATTAGTCTTGAAAGTGCATCGTATAGTTCAACGCAAAAACTGCTTTTAATCAAGTAACTTCAGGTGGGAAAATGTTCTTCAGGAAGTTTTGTTTAATACTTATTTTGTCGGCAATTACAAGTATAGTTTTTGCCCAGCCGGGGATTGATTGGTCGCGAACATTTGGCGGTGAGGGATCTGACTGGTGTAACGACATGATCAGAACTGCCAATGGTGGTTTCGCTCTGGCGGGTGGTAGTTATTCTTTTGGAATGGGAAGGAAAGCATTTTACATTGTCAAAACAAATGAGGGTGGTGAGGTACGCTGGTCAAGAGCTTATGGAGATGAAGGAAGAGCAAGCTGTCTGGCAGTTATTCAATTAGAAGATGGAGGATATGCACTTGCAGGTAACAAGGAGGGTATAGAAGAAAATGATAATAAATATCGGCTGATAAGAATCGATGATTTTGGGGAAGTACTCTGGTCAAGGGAATTTTTATTACCCGGTATCTGTTATTCACTCTGCAGAACAGCCGAAAACGGATTTCTAATGGCCGGTGTGGCAATCAGTCCCGACGGGAATGATATTGATGGTGTAATTCTCAATGTTTCGGCAGATGGTGATTCATTGTGGACACGTTACTTAGGCGGCGACGGATCGGATTTTTTTAACAATGTGATTGTTACATCAGGTGGTGGGTATCTTCTGATAGGCGGGAGTGATTCATTTGAGGGAGAAGGTATTGGCGGTTATTTAGTTTTACTTGACATTTATATGGAGGAACAGTGGTCGAATTGTTTTGGAGGTAACTATCGCAACTCATTTAACACTGCTGTAGAAGTAAATGATGGAGGATATGCATTAGCAGGAAACAGCTTTGAAATGGAGGATGAGAATAGTGATTGTCAAATTGTCCGAATTAATCCCGAAGGAGAATTACTGTGGAGAAGTAATTTTGGCAGCGTAGATATAGAACGGTGCAACTCAATTATTGAAACAAACGATCATTGTTTTCTCCTTGCAGGTGAGAGGGAACCTTCAAATGATAATGATAATTCGGATATATATTTGGTTAAGTCTGACAATCGTGGTCGCGAGGTCTGGTCGGGTGTTTATGGAGGTGATGAGGACGAAGCATGCTCCTCTGTTATTCAACTTGAGAATGGTTGCTTTGTTATGGCGGGAAGAACAATGTCATATGGTGAAGGTGGGAGAGATATGTGGATGGTTAAAACCGGAGCTGATCCGGTGAGCGTTTCAGAAAAAGATAATCGGTATCAGCCAACTGAGTTCAATTTACTCCATGCATATCCTAATCCTTTCAATGCCCAGACCATCATAACCTTCGAACTTCCGACAGCCCGTTATCTTTCCCTTTCTGTTCACGATGCGATAGGTCAGAGAGTAGGTGCCCTGGCGGATGGAAGTATGATCGCTGGACTACAATCCATAACCTGGGATGCAAATGGATTGCCATCCGGTCTGTATTTTATTAATTTAGAGTATGCAGGAAACACAATATCAAGACAATTAGTACTTAGAAAATAGCATCAACAAGAAAGGGAAGTTTACATGAACTGGATTAGAATAACCGTACCCTTTTTAGCACTTTTATTCTGCACGATTGTTTATGGTCGTGGCAACGTTGAAACCGAAAGGTTCTATAGCGAATCTATGGTATCGAACACCAATATCCAGATCTACCTGCCTGAAGGATACAATTCTGATAACAATGAAGTACTCTATCCTGTGATCTACTTCCTGCATGGTGCCGGTATGGATTACGATGATTATACACAGATTTACACCGCATTGGATACACTGATCGGGGCTGAAATAGAGCCTGTAATAGTAGTTAAACCGAGTGGACTTTTTGGGGAATATGGTCGGTTATCATGGTGGTCTGACTCCGACTTAAATGGATATGTGGAGACTTATGTTGTAGCAGATCTGGTCGAGTATGTTGAAGGACATTACAATGTAGCTTCAGAACGGTCCAAACGATGCATAATGGGACATTCTATGGGTGGATACGGTGCGATGAAGATAGCATTGAAGCATCCGGACAAGTATTGTGGAGTAGTTTCACATTCTGGAGTAGTTCATTCTACTTCCCTGATCCGGGATATTTATATCCCTGAAATGCTGGGTGAACATGGTGGTGAAGGCCCATTTGATCCGCAAAGAGGCACATTTTCGCTGATAATCTTCAGCCTGGCAGCGGCTTTTACACCCAACTTTGACAATGCTCCCCATCTTGTCGATTTGCCGGTTGATGATGATGGTAATATTATTGATGAGGTCTTTAACCGCTGGATTGAGGAAGATCCTTCGTGGCTGGCTTCTCAAATCGATCCGGTAGATTCACCTGCGATCTTTATAGATGCCTGTGAAAATGAAGGAGTTTTCCCGCAGCAGAATACGTTCTTTGCCGATACATTGGATTATTACGAAATAGAACATTTGAACATGGTTTTTCCCGGAGCAGACCATCACCGGGATTTGCCGCAGCGCTATCCGGCGTCTCTCGGTTTTTTGAATGATATAATGAGTTCAATTTCTTCAATTGAAAATGATTATGTAAACAATTTACCAGATTGCCAGATACTGTATCCTGCTTTCCCTAATCCCTTTAATTCGACAACCCGTATCGGATTTGATCTTCCATATACGAGTTGGATTTCCATAAAGGTCTACAATCAGCTTGGGCAAAGTGTAGCTTCACTGGCAGATGGACGACTTGAGTCTGGGCGGAATACAGTTATCTGGGATGCTGCAGAGATGTCGGCAGGGACGTATTTTGTGAAAATGAAGGATGAAAGGGGATTTGTTGGGAGCCAGAGGGTTGTTCTTTCAAAGTAGCCCGTGTTCTCCGAACACGGGGAGGGTTAATAAAATAAGTGTTAATTAAATAGAGAATCCCGGGTTCTGTTCCTTTTAGTCACAGCGACAAGTCGTTTGTGGAGAAGACCGGGCAAAAATAACTGTGGGTGGCATGTCTTGCTCGCAAGACATGTTTCTCCTGTTTGTGAAAAAATGTGACGAATCATGTCTGGGTAAGACAGACATGGCACACATTGATCAGTTAATACCAATATAAACAGTGCTACAACAATGATCTGGTGTGTCAGGTGAGGGCACCTGACACCACTCAATAAAGTAGGATAGGTATTCCTACCTGCCCAGTCACGCAAAGCGGGAAACTTGAAACACCATGCTGAAGAATCAGTCTGTCGACTGATGGTCGGACAGGATGTTCGACCTACTGAGTTGGGAATAGTGCATCATTGGGGATAAAGATTAGAAGCAACATGAAAACTATTTTGACAATCGTATTATTGACCGGTGTATTCGCTACTGCATTCTGTCAGGACAGCTCTGACGTGAGTTTGATCTCCGAAACTTATGACATGTGGACAGGGTTGTGGGACCCTATCGTTATCAATGGCTATACCTACGTGCCCTCGAATGGTGGTTTCAGGATTCTGGATGTTCGTGATGGAGAGAATTTGGAGTACGCCGGATTGCATCGTTCTCACAATTTACGAACACCTATATCCCGTCAGGCTGGCTACGATGAACTGCTATTTACCGGAACTTATGCGTCAGGTTACGTACTGAATGATGAATGGATTGATGTGGGCGGGTGGCTCCAGATTTTTGATGTCAGCGATCCCCTCGCGCCTGATTTTCTGTCGGAAATCGGATTTAGTGGATTCACACCATCCCATATTCTACGCAGTGGTGATACTCTATTTGTAGGAGGTGACCAACATGTAATTGTCCATGGGTGGGAGTCCTGGTGGATTCCGGTCATGTATCTATTTGACATCTCAGATCCTACATCTCCAAATCAGCTGACGGTATTTAGATTGAATACAACCGATGGATGGCCGTTATCAATCAAATTGCGCGGTGATTTGATTTACACCGTAATCCGACATCAACTTGAATCACCCGGGTTATGGATTGTTGATTTAAATGAACCGGAAGAACCTATGCAGGTTTCGTTGTTTGATTGGGACTGGATTATGGGAGTCGATATATTAGATGACAACGCAGTTATCATCGGTGAAAATCCCGATCTCGCCGTAGTCGATATCTCCAATCCCGGAAACTGCGAAATCATTGGAACATTCCGAATGGAGGGCAGGTTCGGGGAAGGTTCAGTTGTACATCTACGTGGTGTCGTAGTCTATGTCTTCAGTCAGCACGGCGTGATGTCTTTCGACCTGTCCGATCCAACAAATCCCGGTATTATTGACGAACTCGAATTGCCCATTGGTGAATATCCTCGGTTCTGGATAGAAGACGACCGTGCCTGCACCAGTACAACAAATGGCGAGTTATTATTCCTCGATCTCTCTAATGCCGAAGACTTAAGCATCTTGAGTAGCTTCACTCCCGAGACAGGTTATTTCCGTAAAATAGCGCGCGACGACGAGCGAATGCTAATCGGCGGTAGATATGACGGTTCACCGATTGTAAATGCTGCTGATCCCCAAAATTTACTGGAGATCGGGAGTTTACCGGGTGTCTTTGCAGGTGTTAGCGACCTGCAATTAGAAAACGACATGATTTACGCTTCAGTCACGAATCATGGTTTAATGATTTTCAATGCCGTCAATCCCGATAGTGTATGGTTTGAGGGAGAGTTTCACATCCCGAATCAACGCGTCAACGGATTTGAGCTCCGTGATAATTTAGTGTATACAACTGGGTGGAGACACTTTCGAGTAGCTGATATCTCCGATCCTTCAGACCCATTTCAGATCAGCGAGTATCCTGTTTATGCAACCGACCTGGCAATCAAGGATGATTTTGCATATTTGGGTGGGGGGTACATGAATGAGGTGGTTTACGAAAACGTTCATATTCTTGATGTCTCTGATTTGGACGAGATTGAAGAAATCGGTCTCTTTGAAATGGGACGTGTCAATCAGATCGAAGTTGAAGGCGATTTGCTTTTCGTCAGTGATTTTGAAAACCAGCTTCACATCTTCGATGTCTCACATCCGGAGGAACCAGAGCGGTTAAGTATCTGGTCAGGTGACTTTCCTATCAACCGGTTCTACGTTCAAGAGCCGACTGTTTTTATTGCTGCGGGAACGGATGGAATGCGGATTGTGGATTACTCACAACCAGATCATCCGGTTGAGACTGGATTTTATGCGACAGAAGACCCGGTTCTTGATGTCAATGCAATGAGGAATGTCGTGTATGCTGTCGATGGCAGGACTCTGAAAGCGTTTGATGTCTCACGAGCGCTTGGGGTATCAAATGAGTCGGTTCGTGAACCATTTGAGTATGGGATGCTCCCCGCATATCCCAATCCTTTTAACGCCTGCACCAATATATCCATTTATCTCCCGGCATCACGCTGGATTTCACTTACAGTTCACGATGTTTTAGGGCATAAGGTTAGAATGCTTGCAAACGGGAGGTTTGAAACCGGACAGAATGTTGTGTTTTGGGATGCTGGTGGAGTTCCGTCGGGAACATATTTTGTGAAGTTGAAGGATGGGAAGGGGTATCATAGAAGTCAGAGGGTTGTGCTTTTAAGGTAGCCCGTGTTCTCCGAACACGGGATTTGTTATTACAATGATCTGATGTGTCAGGTGAGGGCACCTGACACCACTCAATAAGGAATCCCGGGTTCTGTTCCTTTTAGTCACAGCGGCAAGCCGATTACGGAGAAGACCGGGCTACGACACTCATATTATATTTCAGGAGTTTATTATGTTGAAAAATAGTGTATTATGGTTATTCGTCCTGTACGGAACAACTCTCTTCGCGCAAAACGAGTTCCTCTGGTATCATCAATACGGTTCTGACGAGGGACGGGAATATGCCCGGTCGATAATTGAGGAAGATGATGGCAGTTTTTCAGTAATCGGTAAAACTGAAGTTACTGAAAACGGAGAAGGAGATATCCTCCTGATGAGGTTTGATCAGACTGGGGACAGCCTTCATTCAATTCAATATGATATTGGTGCAAATGATTATCCACGCGGTTCTATGAAAATCGAGGATGATTATTACATTGGATATGGTGGCTCTCAGGATGAGGAACGGGATATATCTTATTACTGGCTATCATTGATAAATGATAATCTGGAAATTGAGGATATTTTCCTGTTCGAAGCAGAATCATGGTATGTATCAGAAGCAATCCGTACTTCTAATGGTGATTTTTTGATGGTCGGGGATGATTGTATACTCGTCTCAGATGGGGGTGAAATCCTTGCTCAACCTGATGTTGACTTTGGGACTTTACGCTCAGTTATTGAATTGGAAGAAGGCAGATTTGCAGTGCTCAGGGATGACTCCGAATATATTTTTGAATTGAATGGAAATCTTGAAATTCAGGATACTCTTTCCTGCTGGGGAGAATCATATGACCTTATCAAAGGGGCTGATAATTCAATTTATAGAGTGTATTGGCCAGAGTGTTTATGCATCTGCAGAAATATCACAAAATATGATCTGAATTGGGAAATTCAATGGATAACCGATTCATTTGCAGGCTCCTTTAGCAGTTTATTTGAATGTGATGATATACTATATGTAATCAATCGGGCTGACCCAGGCATGATTAGTTTCAATAAGCACAATGGGGAAGAATTGGATGGATTTAGATTTCCAATGAGGCGTGCATATTTGAGTGGCTATATCTTCAGAGAAGATGATATCGTTTGTGTAGGTGAAATAGATGAGGACATATGGATTGGAGCTCTCGACAGGAATCCGGATAAAATTACAACAGAAAACGACAGAAACGTCCCTGTTCACATGGAATTATCGGTTTATCCCAATCCATTTAACTCGACTACCACGATTAATTATTCACTCAACCAACAATCTGAAATTGGAATCCAAATATTTAATACTGATGGTCAACTCGTTGAATTGCTGTTACATCAGGAAAGACCAGCAGGACGACATCGTGTGGTATGGAAAGCAGGTTCAGCACCTGCTGGTTTGTATTTAGTGAGGTTAGAGACACCTCATGAAATGTATATGCGAAAAACGCTATTAATAAAGTGATCTGGAGTAGTGAAGCCTTGCTTCGCGCTGCATAAATGTTGAAAGGCGCGAAGCAAGACTTCGTTACTACGGGTGTTGGATATGTGATACTTCAAAACTACCAAGAGCGCCTCGAAAGACACCCTTGGTCAATAGTGGTGTCAAGTGTCCTCACTTGACAAATTTATTCTCTGTGCGTGGTGTCAGGTGGGGACACCTGACGATAATGGATTTACTGTTTCTGCCAGGTTTCAAGCGAAGTGTAACCTGGCAGTTAAGTCCTGTTCTTTATCCAGCAGGTATTCCTGCATCACCTGACATGCCCTGATCACCAGGTGCCATTCCACCAGGTGCCATCCCTTGTTCACCAGGTGGTGCTGGTTCCGAGTCGAATCCCTTCGCAATGTCCTCTTCATTCAGAAGATCGATTTCCTTCAGTTCAGGTTTCTCGTATGTATATATATTTTTCATTATTTTGTTCCCCTTTATTGCATTAAGATTACTTTCTTTAACGAAACCTGATCCCCTGATATCAGCTTCATCATGTAGACGCCGGATTGCATACCGTTCGCATTCCAGGAAACTGTGCCTGCTCCCTGAAGGTTACCATTGATAACGTCTACCAATTTTCCGGTCATGTCAAACACTTTCAAGGATGCATTTTGGTTCATCGGAAGTGTGTATTCCAGGTTAACGACATTGTTAAACGGATTCGGATATGCATTCGTTAAGCCAAAGCCACCGGGTAGTGAACTCGAACCCGGACCTACCCATTCGGGTGTGTATTCGCAGACTACACGATAGTGGAATTCCTGCTCTCTTCCATCACCAGTTCGGAAGGCAACCTGACCGAGGTCGCGCATGTCGCCTATCACACGATTGTTATCAACATCAAACAATGTAAGGCTATAGTTCTCAGGAATTTCATCTATTGTTGGCCAATCGAGGGTAAAGTCTCTGTTTTCAATATTCTTTATCCTGACTGTGAAATCCCACTCTTTAGCACCGTCAAATTCCATACTGCGGATGTCGTGAATATAATTGAAAGGAGCAAAATCCCATTCATGGTGCGGGAAGTAAACCTGAATGTATGAACTGACAGGTGGTGATAATAGATTGATATCGTTCGCATCATAAACCTCACTTGCGTCTTCGCGAATACCAAGTTTACTTCTGCTTTTTTGATATTCACCATCGGAAGAGGTTACAGCAAGGTACAAGTCCCAACCAGATTCCGGTTCATCCCTCTTGGGATCAGGCATATCTTCGGGCATAATACCCTGGTATATACCTGTACTTTTTAATCTTAGCTTCAGAGGAGGTGAGAAACCATTATGACGTTGCTGAAGTTGAGCTTCAGTAAAATTGCAGGTGATCCATCCTGACAAATGTCGAGCGTGCCAACTCGATCTGAGTAAGTTCATATCTGAATAATCTACATTAGCCGGGATATCAGGATTAACGTATTCAAGCCAAATGGCAAAATTGTCGTTAAAAACCCCGCCATTCACAGCGTCGGTTACGGATTCCAGGAAATTATCCCCCCCATCGTATAGATCAATATGACTTAAATGCCAGGTCTGATTAAAAGGATTTCCGACCATTGTGTAACCTGGGGTTTGACCATTTAGGCTTAGATTGATTTCAGTATATCCATCGGGATCTGCATCGACCCAAGAAAGTTCTCCCTCGAATCTAATGTCAGCTCTATCAATTGTTGAAATAAACCAGAAGCCATCACCGCGCAACAAGGGCTCATAGTTTCCACCTTCACCGTAACGATTGTAACCGGAACCGTTCCACGCACTGACTCGCCAGTCAGTACCTGGAGTACCATAATCAACCCAGGTTTGCTGATCCATTGGTTGGAATCCAGTTGTTGAAAAATTACAAGTCATTTGATATACATTGGCTTTAAACTGTACATCGGCATAAGTATTAACAACTTCACCTATTGCAGTACCACATAATGTAAACATCAGCAGGAAAGCAAATAAAAAAATCTTAACCTTCATCCTTTACTCCCTCTCGGTATATCTATTTACTGTTTTTTTTTCGGAAATCTGATGGGATCTGAAGTAAAGACTATAGGAAGTGCGCATTATCACCCATAATGTGTTATATAACACTTTTTACAGAAAAGGTCAAGGATTACTCCAGATAAATAATATAGAACGATCAGGTAACTCGTTTTCTCCGTATGCCTTACTTCACTCACGTAATGCGTTCAGGACATTAATATCAAAATTGCCAAGGACGCCTCGAAAGACGCCCATGGTCAAAATGTGGTGTCAGGTGCCCTCACCTGACAACAGTGGATACCAGGTTGTATAATCCTGCTCTTTATCCAGCCGGTATTCCTGCATCACCTGACATTCCCTGATCACCAGGTGCCATTCCACCAGGTGCCATTCCCTGTTCACCAGGTGGTGCTGGTTCCGAACCAAATCCCTTCGCGACATCTACTTCACTGAGAAGATTGATTTCTCTGAGCTCAGGTTTCTCGTAAGGAAACATATCTTTTTTATCAATATTTTTCATGGTTCTTTGCTCCAATTATTGCATTAAGATTACTTTCTTCAACGAAACCTGATTGCCTGATTCTAACTTCATCATGTAGACGCCGGATTGCATACCGTTCGCATTCCAGGAAACTGTGCCTGCTCCCTGAAGGTTACCATTGATAACGTCTACCAATTTTCCGGTCATGTCAAACACTTTCAAGGAAGCATTTTGGTTCATCGGAAGTCTGTATTCCAGGTTAACGACATTGTTAAACGGATTCGGATAAGCTTTGGTTAATCCGAAACCACCCGGTAATGAACTCGAACCCGGACCAATCCATTCTGGTGTATAATCACAGGTCACGCGATAATGAAATTCCTGAACTACCCCGTCACCATTGCGGAAGGAAACCTGCCCTATATCGCGCATATCACCAATTACACGATTGTTATCAACATCTGTTAAGGTCAAAGTATAGTTTTCAGGAATATCATCCATTCCAGCCCAGTCGAGTGTGAAACTGTTGTTTTCGACATTGACAGTTTTGATTGTAAATTCCCATTCTTTTGGTCCATCGAATTCCATACTCCTGAAATCACGAATATAATTATCAGACGCATGGTCATATTCCAGGTGTGGGAAGTATGCCCGAATATAAGAATCTATTGGCGGAGTTATAAAGTTGAAGTCGTTACAATCGAAGACATCTGCGGCATTCTCACGAACTCCAAGCCAGTTCTTTTCATACAGATGTTCACCATCTGAGGAGGAAACAGCAAGCTGCAAATCCCAACCGGTAACTGGTTCATCCCGAACGGGCTCACCAACATCTTCGTGATTAAAGCCAAAAGCGTCCCAGTGAAGGAATATGTCGGTAGTCCCGTACCATTGTTGAGCATCTGCTTCAGTCATATAGTTTGTGATCCATACAGCCTGTCCGCCTGGTACAGCACCATCATTTCCCTGATCTATGAATATGTCATCAGAATAATCCGGCTGCTGATCTTCACCTCGCCATTGAGCCAAATTAGAATTAATCCAGTTGCCTACAATACTGCGCAATGTTGTGCGTACTTGACCATTCGCATATATGCCTACATATGCAAATTGCTGACCAGCATTCCAGGGATTTGCCAGCATCGTATAAGCGGGTGTGTTGCCATCGGGACTCAAGTTCAGGGGTACTGAAATCTCATTGTAAGCTGTTTCTCCTGGGAAAGTGATACTCTGCCTATCCTCTGCAAAAATTATCCAATGCCCAAAACCCTGTGCCATTAAATCAGGCTGGTCTCCTCCCTCACCGAAACGATCATAGTCTAGCTGCGAATGGTTCCAGCAACTAACTCTCCAATCTGTACCAGGTGTGCCCCAACCGGCATTAAGTGGATTAAAAGCTGTTGTTGAAAGATTTCCAATCTGATAATAGACATTGGCATTAAATCCACCTCCATCATAATCAAAAATTACTTGTGCCGTTACCGCACTATAAAAAGCAAACGTTAACAACAAAGTAAACAAAATAAGCCTTATTACTCTCATCTTCTCCCTTTTCTTTTGGGATTGTTTTTTTACAAAACTGTTGAATGGAAGATTACGATATAGCTGTCTTCCGTCAAGATCAAATTGACGTGACAACGTACTCCTTGTATTCTTATAAGTCAAGTAAATTACCTCAAATCAAACCTACATTATAAAGTGTAGGTAAGCATCGCGTTAAGCTTATGAACTTCGCATGAGTTTGTGCCCTAACGGCTTGCCCTCCCGTCCGAAATTCATTACTTTTAAAGGTTCAGGATTGTCTATAAATAACAGTTATTCTTGATCTGACAATGGAGTTGAGATGAGTTTCCGTGTATTATTAATTTTAATCTGTGTTTCACTTTCAATAATTGGCTATGTCACAGCTCAAGATCATGAGAACATTGAGCTTATCAGTCAGACATGTAATTTCTGGAATGATGCGGAAGATATAATCATTTCAGGAAATCTTGCCTATGTATCAACCGGTATTACTGGGATACAAATCCTCGACCTCTCCGATCCGATACATCCGGTAGTTATTGGTAGTTTTGATGATAATTCGACTTCGTCGAGTCGTCTGTTTTTAGTTGAAAATACTCTGTATTTCGGGCATTCGGAAGGAGTCACAATAATAAGAGTTGCTGATCCGGAAAATCCTGAATTTCTTGGAAATATCCCGTTTAACCAGCCTGTGACAGATCTTACAGTCGATGAGGGAATTGTCTATTTTGTGACTGAAGATCCGAATGGTTCCCTGGCAGGAGGTTTGTTTATCTTCGATGCAGAAAGACCAGATGACGCTGTCAGGCTTGGGAGCTGGACAGTTTCCAGAGATGCGGTTTTAGTTGAAAAAATCGGTAATTACATCTACATTATTGATGACCAACCTTTCACGAAAGGTATGCATGTTATAAATGTCACCGATCCGACGTCTCCAAGACGGATCAGGTTCTGGGAAACAGATGGATTCGACAGGGGATTTTTGGTTCTGGGAGATTTTGCTTATGTGGCAGCCAGGAGGGTGTTTGATCGTAGAGTACATTCGATGCTGTATGCTCTTGATGTCAGCGATCCGAGTCATCCAGAAGTGATCGATTCGATAACATGGAGTGACGAAATAACCGATATAGCAGAGTTTAACAATTATCTATATGTTGCAGACCAGGATTCGCGCGATTCGCACCTGAGTGCAGTCGATATTTTCGATCCGGCACATCCTGTCCGGGCTGAAACCTTCAGATTCGACTTCACAAGTGGTCAGGTTGCAGTTCGGGAAGGGATCGCGTATCTCACTGATCCTGATATTGGGATTCACATCCTTGATGTGGTTGATCCGTTCAATATGATGGAGGCTGAAGATCTTGATTGGATCGGGCGTAATACATCAGCTGCAATAAATGGAGACCTTATCTATTCCTCCGGATCAGGATTTCGTGTGATAAACATCGATAATCCGGCTCGTCCTGAATTCACAATAATTGATGGAAACATGGAATATCGCAAAATGTCCGTTTCCGGAGACAACCTCTGTGGTCTTGCTAATAATTACTATTCAGTCGGGTTTATCGACTGCAGTGATCCGGAACAGCCAGAACTTGCGCGTAGGCTATCGTTTGGCGGTGACTGAGATGGCTATGCCTATGACGTCGCGGTCGGCGACGAAGTTGCTTATGTTGCATTTTACGGGCTTGAGAACTGGGATATTTCCGATATTGAAAACCCTGTTGAGATTGACAATGGTATGCCTCGCAATCTTGGATCTATTACAGAAACCGCTCTATTTGGAGACTATGCATATTTAGCAAGGTCGGGAGATGATCCGGGATTGGCTATCCTCGATATATCAGACCTGGATAACCCGCATGTGATGAGTCGAACCGATATTGGAGGACCTCAGACATGGCGAGCGATGGTTTCTGTGGTAGGAGATTATGCCTACATTTCAAATGAGTGGCATGTTTTCTGTTATGATGTCAGCAATCCTGCGGCTCCGGTTTCGCGTGGTGAATGGTATATAAATGAACGCATCAAGGACATAACTGCCACGGAGGATTTCCTGTACCTGGCTGTCGGGATGAGAGGCATTATCGCCCTCGACGTTTCCGATCCGGAAGATTTGGAGGTTGCCGGTTACTACAACACCACAGGATCAGCTTATGAAGTTCATGTTATGGGTAACTTATTAGTAGTAGCTGATAATACAAATATTGGTATTTATGAGAATTCACTGTTAGGTGCTCCAGGAATACCTGATGAGAGGGAGAAACCTCTGGGATTTGTCCTCCATCCGGCTTTTCCGAATCCATTTAATTCATCAACCGGGATTGGTTTTCAACTGCCCTACCAAACCCACGTCAATTTAAGTATTCACGATCAGCATGGTAGAGAGGTCTCATCTCTCCTCAACCAAACCTTATCTCCAGGAGCCCATGAAATACACTGGCAAGCCGTTGGTCAGCCGTCCGGGATGTATTACTGTAGGATGGATGCGGGTGGATTCAGGATTTCGCGGGGTTTAGTGTTTGTGCGTTGAAAAGCCTTCATTCACAACGGATTTAACGGATGAAACGGATTACCACCGGAAACATCAAATCCGTTTAATCCGCTTAATCTGTTGTGAATAGAGACGACGAAAGATATATAACATTGACCTAATATTATTGCCTTCCCGGTTGTTTATTATTACTTTATAAGGTTAGGACAATCTATTTCAAAACAGCTATTCTTGAACAGATAATGGAGTTGAAAGATGCATGTCCGACTAATAGTATTAATATCATTTTTTATCCTTCTGATTCTCAACACCTGCCTCTCTGCGCAGGATCATGAGAATATTGAACTAATCTCTCAAACATGCGAATTCTGGAGTGATGTGGAGGATATAATCATTTCGGAAAATCTCGCCTATGTCGCTGCAAATGTCTCCGGATTGCAGATTCTCGATTTATCTGATCCTGTTCGTCCGGTGGTCATAGGATCCTATCGGCAGGACAGGATGACTGCAAAATGCCTGTTTTTATCCGGGGATATAATTTACATCGGACATCGTACTGGAGTTAGCATGGTCGATGTGAGTGATCCTGACAATCCCGAATATCTCGGGAACTGCAATTCAGCTTTACTTGTCTGTGATGTGACAGTCGATGAAGGACTTGTCTACTTCGTCGCCGAAGATCCTAACCCAATGATGACCGGTGGTTTGTTTATCTACGATGCCTCCGATCCGCTTGATCCGGTTTTTCTGTCGGAATGGACGGTTCCACGGGATGCCGTACTACTCGAGAAGATAGGCAATTACATCTATATTATTGACGACCAACCCTTCACAATTGGTATGCATGTCGTAAACGTCACAGATCCAAGAGCACCGAGGCGCATAAGATTCTGGGCAACTGACGGATTTGAGTCCGGATTTAAGGTAGTCGGGGATCGTGCCTATATTGCTGCGAGCAGAACCTTTGACGGAAGAGTTCGAGGAGGGCTCTATTCCTTAGATGTTAGCAATCCGGGACGTCCCGTTGTAGTCGATTCAATTAGTATTAGTGGTATTACTGATATAGAATATTTCAATGATTACCTCTACGTGACATCTCAGTCATCGAATCGAGCGTACCTTACGGCTGTCGATATATTTAGAAACGAACAATTTGCTGAAGCTGAATCGATTAGGCTGGAGTACGATGCTGGAAAATTGGCGGTAATCGACGGATATGCATACCTTGGTGATTCTGAGCTGGGAGTACACATTATAGACATCACAGATCCTTTTAACTTGAACGAAGTTGGCGTTTTTGAGTCCGTAGGTTCGAACAGGTCGGTGGTTTTAAAAGATGATCTGGCCTATATATCCGGTATGGGATTCAGGATAGTCGATATCGAAGATCCTACAAGACCTGTATATTCCCGGCTCGACACGGAGATGGAGTTCTGTAAGATGGTGATTAACGGCGACAAGGGTTGCGGATTAGGTAATAATCATTACTTTATCAGCTTTTTCGACTGCTCAGACCCATTACAGCCGGAACGAACGCAAAGTCTGGGCTTCGGCGGGTTGTGAGCGGGTGCGATAAGTGACATCGCGGTCGGCGATGAAGTAGTTTATATGTTATACAGCAGGTTATATACATTTGACATCTCAGATATAAATAATCCAACGGAAATTGAACATAACCTGTTTGATGAACTCCGAGGGTCAGCAATTGAGGTAGTTGGTAATTATGCATATCTGGCGAGAGGAGGGGATGAAGCTGAATTAATAGTAGTTGATATTTCTGATTTTGACAATTTTGAAGTTATAAGCCGAACCGAAGGACCATTCGGGTCAATGAGATATATGACAGTTTCAGGGGATTACGCTGTTATGGGAAGCGCACGATATGTCTTTTGTTTTGAGGTGAGTGATCCCGAAAATCCTGTGTACATTGGTGCGCATGTTACAGAAGAACCAATCAACGATATAGCCTTATCAGACCAATACCTGTATTTAGCCGTCGGTGAGGACGGAATCCAGATGCTTGATATATCCAATCCGGACAACATTGTAGAAGCCGGTTTTTACAACACTGTCGGAAAAGCATGGGATATCGAGTTGGGACACAACATGATTATCGTTGCGGACGATACTAATGTGGGGATTTATGAGAATACGCTGTTAAGCGCTCCTGAATATCCTCCCTTTAGAGAAAGTCCGGACGAATTTGATCTTTATCCTGCATTTCCAAATCCCTTCAATTCCTCGGCTCGTGTTGATTTCACAATGCCGGTCGATGGCTCAGTGAGTCTTTCGCTTTACAACCTGAATGGACAAATGGTCGACGAGATCTTCAACGGTGTTAAACCGGCAGGAGTTCACTCATCTTCGGTGAACGTTAATAATCTACCTGCTGGTGTGTATTTCCTTAGGATGGATTATACGATTGGTTCTGCAACTCAGAAAATCATGCTAACCAAATAGACTTAATCATACATGCACGGAGCCGTTTGCTCCGTGCATGTATATAACTCGGAGAATTCGTGAGAAATGCTTTATTGTTAATTTTTATGCTATGCGGAATAGTATATGCTCAAGAGTTGCAAATTGAACGCTTTTTTTATCTTGACAGAGGTTCAGATCATTATGCTCCAACCATTGAACAAATTACACCTAATGAAATTGCATTAATCGGACTTCGCAAATTCTTTGTTTTTGATACACTTGGAAGAGTTGATATTGATAGGATTATCCCCGGCTGTGATACTTCTTTTAGCCTTAGTAGTTACAGCCATAGAATTTTTCGACTCGATACAAACCAGAATCCAGGCTGGTTGCACCAAAAGGGTTTGAGAGTATTTGATGAAGAAGGTTTCTGCATCAGTGAAGAACTGTACATCACTCGAATTACAGATGACGGTGATTCACTGTGGAGTTTTGTCCACGATATAGAAGATTACTACGGGTGTTCGGGGATTTGCGAAGCTGGTGAAAACAATTTCTGGGCAGCAGGAATAGTCTATCCTCCCCAAGAAGAACCGACTATTATGCATTTCCTTAAGTTCAGCAATGATGGAGAGCTACTAATGGAACGTTTTCATGACTCAAATCCGCGTGTTCGTACAAGATCATTTGTTCGAAGCATTGCCGCTTGTGAAAATGGCGGACTTATCGGTGTGGGGAAAAAAGAAGGCCGTCGAATTCTTGAAAAATATGGTTGGATGCTTCGATTAGATAGTGAAGGAGATACTGTTTGGACGAGGATGGTTGAAGCCGCACCTGAAACATTGATTATCAGGAACGAAGAATTTGTGCATGAGAGGGTGGGAGAATTTGAACATATCTTGGAATTAAATGACGGCAATTATTTAGTCGGAGGTTTCTTATATCATAATACTGGTGGAATAAATCGCTATACAGGTTGGATGCTGAAAATCTCATCGGATGGCGAAATAATTTGGGAGAGAGAAATACGAGAACCGGTTTTACACGGCAATGGAGGCAACTTTAATTACTACGGTTGGCGGGAATTAAATGATGGTAATATTCTATATTATGAAAAAAGAAATCATGTTGAAGTGATAATCTTTGATCCTGATGGCAATAGTGTATTTTTCTGGTTACCGGAACCCGATGAACTTGGAAACATCTATTCACTTGGATCTGCTTTAGATGGAGGATTTTATGCATGGGAGGGAAGAGTGGTGAAATTATCGTACAGACCAAACGATGTCTTGGAACAACCATATGAGACAAAACTTACATTCTGTCTTTATCCAGCATTCCCAAATCCATTCAACTCTTCAACTCATTTTGATTTCACTATGCCCTTCAGTGGTGCAGTGAGTCTTTCGCTTTTCAACTCAAATGGTCGAAGAGTTGATGAGATTTTCAATGGTGTTAAACCGACTGGAGTTCACTCATCCACGGTGAACGCTAATGATCTGCATGCAGGTGTGTATTTCCTTAGACTGGATCGTACTACAGGGTCGACAACTCAGAAAATTATACTAATGAGGTAAACGATGAGATTCACAACAATTCTGATTTTAATGACTGTAGGTTTAGCTGCAAACATAAGTGCTCAGGACAGCACATTTCAACTGTCAGATCCAGTCCATATTCCCACAGCAAGGGATCAATATTTTTGGGGTATAACCTGTGAAGACTTGGATTGGAATGGTACAAAAGAGATTATTTTTTCAAGTCATTTACCAGGACGTCCACGAAGGCATCTCATAGGGATTATCGAAAACGGGGAGATAATCCACCAATCTGAACCACGAGAAGATGATGCAGGGAGTTGGATTTCAGTAGCAGATTTTAATAATGACGGGAGACGAGAAATTGCAACAGAATCGTTTCGTTGGCATTCATTTGATGTTTACTCACCACCGGACTACGGTTTAACCTGGACGAGGGATTATTGTTTTCAGCGGGATTCAAAAATATATCAGAGTTTTAATATCCGAAATCAAGAAGGCGAGTACGAGCAATATTTTTTTAATTGGTCTCACGTTGAGTTCATGGGTAGGCGTAACGGAAACTATTCAGTAGGGAGGGTATATTCCGGATCTCCGATGCTCGGTAATACAACCGAAATAGCACAGACATGTAGGCTAAATTCAATTGCCTTTCATGATCAGGGTGAGGGAAGATTTGATTATTTTGCTGTTGGTCGAGCAAATTATTATTATAATGAAGAGATTGATGATGAAATTGTAGAAGTGATGCATACGTATTGGTTAATGTCAACTTCCTATCAATGTGATTTCAACCGACCTGACTCAACAGTACTCGCAGCTCGGGACGTAACTTTTGAAGAACCAGATAGTACGAAGTACTTTCATATGTGGTCGCCACATTCAATAGTAAAAGATCTGGATGGTGATGGTGATCTGGAATGGATTGCACCCTGGTTTGATGAAATAAATCCGGATACGTTTTATACTCATATAACCTGTTATAATCCTGAAGATTTCTCTGTGGAACATGATCTTGTGATTCCAATGCCGGGAATTGAGCGTGGTATGTTACCACCAATAATGTGTAAAGGTGTTAAGGTGGTAGATATAAATAACGATGGGATTTGGGAGATTGTTGCATTATTGCGTGGGTGGCCACTTCTGGTTATTGACAGCCGAGATTTTTCAATCATCATGGAAAGTGATATTAATATGGAAGATGACGAATATGTCATCTTCGAAATCGGTAAATTTCTTGAAGATGGGAATGAACTTCAGCTCGTTGTGCAGAGTCATTTGAATGAACTATTGATCTATGACCTCCCGGAAGATTGGACGACCCATGCAGATTATCTTACACTTTCGGAAAGCACTCACGATTTTGACACGGTGAGAGTAGATTCGACAGTGGAATGGTCATTTACAATCCACAATCAATCTCCGGGAGATGTTACTATCTCAGAGTTTCGGATGAGTGATGATGCTTTTTCTGCTGAATTGCCAGAAGAATTGACACTTGAGCCAGATGAGACCTATGATATCACAGTAACTTTCGAACCACCTGAGGCTCGTGAATACATCGGTGTATTAACAATGGTGGCAGATCGTTATAATCTATCAGCTGATTTTTATGGTGTCGGTGAATCTTTAAATGATGCAGGCGATAATGGAATGAGCATGAAACTTACTTCTCATTTTATACGCTCTTTCCCCAACCCCTTCAATTCAGAAACCACAATCAGCTACAGTTTGCTGCATCCCGGCTATGTATCGCTGCAGCTTTTCAATCTATACGGGCAGCGGGTCAGCAAGTTGTTTGAGGGGAACAGACAGGCGGGGGTTTATTCGGCTAATTTGTCAGGCAGGGATTTGGCTTCGGGGCTGTATTTCATGCGGTTGGAGGCTTCGGATCAAGTGTTAACACGGAAGGTAATGTTGATAAGGTAAAACTCTCGCTCCCACGCTCCAGCGTGGGAGTGTAATACCATGAGAAGGCAGGTTTTCATTCCCACGCAGACAGGGTATGCGGGAATACAGTTTCGCGCTGTCACACGCCCTCGTGTGACAGTAATAACAATGACTTAACTGGCAGACGGGGATATTATATCATAAGATAGTTGATAATGTTGTTAGCAATGTCTTGACAATGTACAGGGGCGTCTGCCAGCGCGTTCGGCCTATTCCCGCACAGCCTGAGGACGGGGGGAATGAGAAATTGGTAATATCCTAAGGTTTTATATCGGTGATTAATGTCCATGAGAAGGCAGGTTTGCATTCCCACGCAGAGCATGGGAACGAGGAATTGACGACATTTTAGAGTCGTTTAATTTTAACATGAAAAGGATGGAGAGAATCATGAGAAATGCAATTTTAGTACTTACAATTGTCTGTATTACTATTACAGTGAATGCAGAACTTTTTGGTCAGAATAGTGAAAATGTCGAGCAGGTTGGAAGAATTTACAATCAATGGGATCATGCGAACGATGTAACCGTAATGGGTGATTTGGCTTATGTTGCGGCTGGAGTTTCCGGTTTGCAGATTGTAGATGTATCTGATCCCGATAATCCCAATGTTATTGGGTATTGGGATGATAATCCAGGTGATGCTCTTGGTATTACAGTTTCGGGTGACTATGCGTTCTTAGCGGATGGAGAATGTGGTGTGAGCGTAATTAACATCAGTGATGCTGAGAATCCACAGGTGGTGGGTTACTGCCATACACCATGGATTGCCAGGGATGTCACGGTTTCTGGAGAATATGCCTATATAGCTGATGACCGAAGCGGTTTACGCATAGTTAACATAAACGATCCTGAGAATCCGCAAGAAGTGGGATACTTCGATACGTTCGGACATGCATATGGTGTCACGGTTTCAGGTGAGTATGCATACGTAGCGGATATTCAAGCCTTGCGCGTTATTAACATCAGCGATCCGGAGAATCCGGAAGAAGTGGGATTCTGCAATACACCGGGGTATGCTTATGATGTAGCAGTTTCCGGTGATTATGCCTATGTAGCAGACCAGGTAAACGGTTTGCTTGTTGTTAACATCAGCGATCCTGAAAATCCGCAGGAAGTTGGGGGGTATGATACGCGGGGGGTGGCAAATAGTATCACAGTTTCCGGTGAGTATGCTTATATCGCAGACATCGATGGCTTAGGTGTGATCAACATCCGTGAACCTGAAAATCCGCAAGAAGTTGGATATTTCCATACACTGGGCCAGGCTTTCGGAGTTACAATTTCCGGTGAAAATGCATTCGTAGCGGACCGGTCGAGAGGTTTGCACGTTATTAACATCAGTGAACCTGAGAATCCTCAAGAAGTAGGATACTACTTTTCTCCGGGGAGTCCTTTGGATGTAAGTGTTTCTGGTGAATATGCCTACGTAGCAGGTGATGGAAAGGGGTTGTGTATAGTTGATATCAACGATCTTGAGAATCTGCAAGAAGTTGGATGCTACGATACACCCGGGAATGCTCGTGATGTAACTGTTTCCGGTGACTATGCTTATATAGCGGACGGTTATGGTGGTTTGCGTATAATTAACATAAACGACCCGGAGAATCCGCAGGAGGTGGGAAACTACAGCAGGCGGGAGGCATCTGGCATCACAGTTTCCGGTGACTTTGCTTATATCGCAGCCATGGAGTACGGTCTACTTATTGTTAACATCAGTGATCCGGATAATCCGCAATTTGTGGGACGTTATAATACTTCAGAATCTGCCAGGGGTATCGATGTATCCGGTGAATATGCTTACGTTGCGGATGGACCACAGGGCGGTTTGTATGTTGTTAACATCAGTGATCCTGAGAATCCACAATTCGTGGAACGCTACTATACGCCTCGTATATGTCCAATTGGAATCGCAGTTTCCGGTGATTATGCTTATATAGCGGATGCTGATGTCGGTTTTGTCATAGTTGACATCAGCGATCCTGAGAATCCGCAAAAAGTTAGTTACTGCGACACACCAGGGTGGGCTTCGGATGTTACAATTTCCGGTGACTACGCTTATGTAGCAGACGACCGATTCGGGTTTCGTGTATATAACATCAGTGACCCTGAGATTCCGCAGGAAGTGGGATTCTTTGATACGCCGGGGAGGGCTAAAGGCATTACTGTTTCGAATGATTTTGTATACATAGCGGATCTAACAAATGTGGGAGTTTACCGCTTCACCGATCCCGCTGGAGTCAATGATCTTCACATCCTTCATCCCTCATCCTTCATCCTTTCACAGCCCTTCCCCAATCCCTTCAACTCAATAACCACATTCGAATACGCCCTGCCATACGCGTCAGAAGTCACCTTTTCCCTCTACAACCTGTCCGGGCAGAGGGTTGAGACTCTGGTTAATGGGAGGCAACAGGCGGGGGTACATCGGGTGATGCTGGATGCGGGGGATCTGGTTTCGGGATTGTATTTTGTTAAGTTGGAAGGTGCACAAAGTACCTTGCAAAGGAAAATTCTATTAATTAAATAATTGGAAAAGACGTGCGCAATTATACCTTAATCTTCTCAACCATCATGATTGCTATCGCAAATATTGCATTTGCACAACCAGATTCAATCTGGTCAAGGACATATGGTGGAGAAAACTTGGACTACTGTTATTCTGTAATCCAAACTGTTGATAATGGCTTTGTTTTAGCTGGATTTACCGATTCATTTGGTGCTGGTGGGTATGATTTGTACATGGTTAAGACCAATTCGGAAGGTGGTCATGAGTGGTCACAAACCTATGGTGGAATCAGAACAGAAATGGGTTCATCGACTATTCAGAAGGCTAATGGCGGATATCTCCTGGCAGGAGAAACAAACTCTTTTTGGCCAGGATTCAAAGATATGTGGTTAGTGGAAACCAATGCTGAAGGGGACTCCGTCTGGTCACAGTCATTTGCATTTGATGAGAATAATGATGATGAAGGCTACGTTATAATTCAAACGGAAGAAGGTGGCTTTGCTCTTGCTGGTGACACTAGACCAATTGGTGGGGATTGGAATAGGACCTACCTGATTAAGCTTGATAATAATCAGGAGGCTATCTGGTCCAGGGCATATGGAGGTGATGGAGACGGTTTCTGTATTTCAATGATTCAATCAGAAGATAGAGGTTTTGTTATTGCAGGCTGGACGGACACATACGGTGCAGCGAACGAAGACATGTACATGATTAAGATTAACGCGGATGGGGACTCGCTCTGGCATCAAATATTCGGTGGTGATAACGAAGAAATATGTCATTCTATTATTCAAACGATGGATGGAGGATATGCACTGGCAGGCGATACAGATTCTTTCGGTGCCGGGGGATTTGACATGTATTTAGTCAAAACTGATGTCGAAGGAAATTTTCTTTGGTCCAGAACTTATGGTGGTAGAGATGACGATAAGTGCAATTCAGTAATACAGGCTGAAGATGGAGGTTATATTTTATCCGGTCTTACAAGATCATTCGGTGCGGGAGGAAGTGATATATGGCTTATGCGAACAAACGAGGCGGGAGATTCCCTATGGTCAGAAACGTTTGGTGGCGAAAATAATGAAACATCTCATTCCTTTCTCCGAACACCCGACGGAGGGTATATACTGTCAGGAGTGACGAATTCTTTTGGTGCAGGGGATGTTGATATGTGGTTGGTAAAAACAGGTCCTGATCCGGTCTCCGCACCTAATGAACCTCCAGAGCCGTTAACTAATACATTTATTCTTAATCCAGCCTACCCCAATCCCTTCAACTCGACAGCCACAATCGAATACGCCGTGTCATTCGCGTCAAAGGTCACCCTTTCCCTCTACAACCTGTCCGGGCAGAGGATTGAGACGCTGGTTAATGGGACGATACAGGCTGGTGTTCACCGGGTGATGCTGGACGCGGGGGATATGGCTTCAGGGTTGTATTTTGTCAGGTTGGAAGGTTTGGAGGAATCGTTTACTCAAAAGATAATGCTCGTGAAATAAAAGAACTCATGTAATTTTAAGGTGGGAGATAAGATGCAACTTTTTTTATGGAAAGTGAATGTATGGGCAATATTCGTCCTTCTGTTAATCCCGTTATCACTTCTGTTGGCCCCGTTATCATTCGCCGAAATTATCGAGGTTCCAGGTAATTTCGAGGCGATTCAGCGTGCAATCAACCATTCGGAAGATGGGGATACAGTGTTGGTCAGTCCAGGTACTTATAGAGAAAACATACTTTATTCCGGCAAGAACATCGTCGTCGGAAGTTTGATGTTGACTACCGGAAATGAAGCTTACATCGATTCGACAATAATCGATGGCAATGAACACGGTAGTGTTGTAGCATTTTTCCAGCGAGTAACCTCAGATGCAAAACTAATTGGATTCACAATTCAAAACGGTAGAGGTTGGGCTTTAAATCAACAATTTATGGGTGGTGGTATATTAATAGTCCAATCGGATGTAGTGATAAAACATTGTAAGATACGCAATAATCAACTTACTAACGATATCGGTACATGGGGAGGAGGTATTGGATTCTATGGTTTGGGAGAATTTAACAGCCCAACAATCAGAGATTGTGAAATCTATATGAACAGCAGTTTAGGCTATGGAGGCGGTTTAGGAATAATCAGATGTAATCCGACACTTGAGCGAGTTATTATCAGGGATAACTCAGCCGAATATGGTGCCGGTATCTGCATTGATGATGATTGCAATGTGACACTTAATAATTGTGCAATCTCGGGTAATAATGCTGAAAGCATTGGAGGTGGCATTATCGCGGATACAAATTCGAGTATTATTCTTCGAAATGCAAATGTTGTTGGGAACTCATGCAATAGATACGCTGGTGGTATATTATTAAACGGCGGTGTGCAGATTATTGCTCTAAACTCAATAATCTGGGATAATTACCAGGATGGAATCTTCTTTTCACCAGGGAATGGACTGAATTATATCACAATATCATTCTGTGACGTCGAGAGCGGTGAAGAGGGAATCATCACCAATAATAATGGTGAAGTCAATTGGCATGAAGGCAACGTCGATTCCGATCCATTGTTTATCGATGCTGAGGGTGGCGACCTGCACCTGACTGAGAACTCCCCTTGTATTGATGCGGGAACCGCTTTCTTTGTATGGGAGGAAGATACGCTGATCAATATGTCCGATGATGAATATCAGGGCTTTTCTCCGGATATGGGACTCTTTGAGTCGCCCTACGAAAACAGCATAGACGGATATGAATGTACGCCTCAAACCTTCGTACTTCATCCTGCTTATCCCAATCCCTTCAACTCAACAACCACAATCGAATACGTCCTGCCAGTTGCAGCGGAGGTCAGCCTGAGCCTCTACAGCCTGTCCGGACAGAGGATCAGGACGCTGGTTAATGGGAGGATGAAGGCTGGAGCACATAAGACGATGCTGGATGCGGGGGATTTGGTTTCGGGGTTGTATTTTGTTAAGTTTGTAGGATCAGGACAATTGTTCAACAGAAAGATAATGCTAATAAAATAAGGCAATAAAGAAATGCGTAACGTGTTAGTTATATTCGCTAGCATCATACTTTATACCGGTGCTGGACTGTTCGCTCAAGAACGCGAAAACATTGAACAGGTCGGAAGGATTTATAATTGTTGGGAAAGCCATCGGGGTGATATTGAAGTGAATGATAGCCTTGCAGTTTTGGCAACCGGGCGTTCTGGAATTCAGATATTGGATATAAGCGATCCAGTGAATCCTGTAATAGTGGGCTATTACGATGACAATCGCGGAGAAACCAAATATTTAGCAACAAATGACAGCTATGTCTATATACCAGAAGACGGTGGAGTTGGAATTATAGACATTAGTGATCCTGCAAATCCAGAGCGTATTTCTTTTATACCAGGGCGTGATGGCTTCATACAAATGGGAATTGCAGTTAATAACGATCACGTATATAGTATATCAAAAATAGGTAACGGTTTTTATTTGAGAGTAATAGATGTTTCAGATCCGCAGAATTCATTCGAAGTTGGAGATTGTTTAATTCGAGATCCTAGTGGGAACCTAAGTCTGGTAGTTAAAGATGATTATGCTTTTATTGAAGGTGCTGGGATGCATATTTTTGATTTGACTGATCCCGAACATCCCGTAGAAATAGGGTACTACGAAGAACTCAGGTATTACCGAGCAGTCATACACAATGATTACCTCATAACTATGAATAGAGGCAGGGATAATGGTGTTTTAGTAGTGATTGATGTATCAGATCCAACGAACCCAGAAGTAGTTGGAGATCATTGGTGCGTGCAACCTGAGGACATTGCTGTGAATGGTGAATATGTATATCTAATAACAGAAGGCAGTTTACTGCAAATCTATGATATTTCAAATATTCAAAATCCAACCCGTGTCGTGCAATTTCAGACATCTATGCAAGGATCACGTATTTCTGTTCATGATGATATAGCCTGCCTTATAACAATTGATACTAATGGCAATTTTGTGGGATCGTCCATTATCGACATCTCGAATCCAGACAATCCAGATGAAATTTCGAATATTACATCTGACGGTTATATTTCTGATGTCGTCGTAGCGGATGACCTGGCATATATAGCCTCAGGATATAGCGGTTTTAGAATAGTGGATATTTCTGATTTGACTAATCCAATTCAAATAAGTTCTGTAGAGGTTGAGGGAGGTAGATATGCAGCAAAAATACTTGTAACTGATGAGTTAGCTTTTGTTTCAATGGTGAGGCGTAGTGATGGAATAATAATATATGATATTTCAAATATAGAAGAACCAGTAGAATTGGGTGAGATAAACTTCTGGATTGTTAATCATTTTATAGATAATTTTGAGATTATAGAACATTATATAATTTTTCCAAATTACTCTCACGGTCTTTTCATTATAGATTTCTCTGATCCTGCGCATCCCTTCCTATCAAATCAATACTATGGAGCCAGCGCTGCCGATAACGTTTGTATGTTTGGTAATTATGCATGTACAATTTCTTTCGATGGACATTCGCTCAGTATAACCGATTTATCAGATCCGGAAGAACCAATTACTATTGGAGAATACAGCGGTGATAATTTTAGACCGAGTAATTTGTGTGTTTATGATAGTTTAGCTTACGTTGTTAACAACGTTTACAGAAGTTATACATTACATTCTACAAATATAAGAGTAATTGACGTTTCTAATCCCGAAGCACCAGAGGAAGTAGGTTCCTTCGAAGTGCCCAAATCAACGCATTCTATTGAAGTGATAAATAATCATGCATATTTGGCTCAAACAAATAACAGAATCTATATTATGAATATTGAGAATTTAGATTCGCCTTATTTCATTGGACATTATGATACGCCAGGAGAAGCGCATGATTTTATGATAGAAGGCAGCGTTTTGCATGTAGCAGATCATACGAATTATTCAATCTACGACTGCTCTCAAGCCCTCGTGACTCCCGAAGACAGTTTCATCCTTCATCCAACCAACTTTGTCCTTCACCCGCCCTTCCCCAATCCCTTCAATTCAACGACCACAATTGAATTCGCCCTGCCTTTTGCATCACAGGTCATCCTGTCCCTCTACAACCTGTCCGGGCAGAGGGTTGAGACACTGGTTAGTGGCAGACATCATGCTGGCTTGCACCGGGTAACATTAAATGCGTATAATACGCCTTCGGGATTGTATTTTGTTAAGTTGGAAAGTTCGGGGCAGTTGTTAACTCGAAAAATAATGTTGGTAAAATAAAAGGGACTCATAATGAACGTCAGACATATCTTACTTGCCTGTTTGATCACTTGCCTCCTTGCTTCCTCGTTGTTTTCTCAAGATTTCAGACGCTGGGAACCTGATACTGGTGTCCCAATCCGTCAGGGGCATCATTTGACCTGGGGATTTTCCTCTTCAATCCGGGAATTGGGAGATAGTGCTGGTGAAACTGCTGTAGTCTGGAATGACGCTCGAGATGGTAATCAAGAAATCTATATGCAAATCATCGAACCAAATGGTGAATATCGTTTTGAGGAGAATGGGCAGAGAATTGTTAATTGTCCATGGCATCAGGAAGATCCCGTAGTAACAGCAACCTCTGATGGTTACTGGATTGTTGTCTGGTGTGACTCGCTGAGAGCAAGTGAAAATGGTATCCATAGCGGAGATATCTACTGCATGAAATTCGATGGTGAGGGGAACCGTTTATGGGGTGGTTTTAATGAGTGGGGACGACCGGTTTGTACCCAGGCGCATCCTCAATGGAGGCCATCTGTTTTATCAGATTCTGAAGGCGGATGTTATATAATCTGGCGGGATAATCGGGAAGAGGGAGGGGTGTTTTATGGGATACATCTCGATGAGGAGGGAGACAGGTTCGAGGGATGGGATGAAAACGGAAGCGTCCTGGTAGAAAGGCCGGTAAACAGGGATTATGTTGCTGTCTGTGCAGGCAACAACCTGTTCATCGGATGGATGAACAGGGAACAGGGTGTAAATATAAAACAAATTCCACCAGATAATGGAGACGTTCAACAGTATTCGTTTGATGTATTCCCGGAAGATTTGGCGTTGACTATTGATACCGGGGAAAATGTATTCCTTGTCTACGAATATACACAGGACAACGAACAACACTATGGAATACATAAGTTTAGCGCAAATGGTGATCATATAGGTGAAAATTCTTTTGAGTTCAATGAGTTATTTGAAAGAAATGAAGACTTGGATATTATTTCTACCGATGTCAATACGGTTGTCATTTCCTGGATAGGACATTTGCTTGATCAGGATAATTCAGAACTTGTTGCTTTTAAAATCACTGGAGAAAATGAATTGGAGGCAGTTTGGGAAGAACCGCTCGCCGTATTTGCTAATCCGATGGATTATTCCATATCTGCAGACGATCGAGGTGGATTTCTAACTGTAATTCAGGATCTTGAAAGTGTCAGCTTTGTTCAAAGAATTGATGAGGAGGGAAATTTATGCTGGAACAATGAAAATCAGTTGTTTATTCGAGACACAAGATTAGATCATCTCGAAATTGGATTCAGGAATAACGCGTTTCAGATTTTATTTAATGAATATAAAGGATTAGGTGAATATTCACGTATTTATCAGCAGCAGATTGACCTCAATGCAAGGCGCAGATTTGAAGGACCCGGTCAGGAACTTTTAGGAGGATTATGGGGAAACGTTTTGCGATCCTCCAGTTCGATTATATTAACACAAACCGATGGATTAATTTCGACATGGGCGGATGATAAAAATATCTGGATGCAGGTCGGATACGATCGTGGTGAACAAATCGAGTTTGCACATGAGCCAGGTGGGATAAGTATATCTAATGAAGAAATGAGGGTAGATGATTGGTCATACTGTTTGATGGATAACGATGAAATATGGTACACATGGAAAAACCTCTCTGAATCCGAGAGCATCCGTTTTCAGATAGTCTCCACTGATGGAAATATGATGTGGGAAAATGGTATTGAGATTTCTTTTGCACATCCGCTTGAAAGGTATAATCAATTGATGTGTAAGGGAGACAACTGTGCATTTCTTGTATATCGGATCGAATCAGAAAATGGAACGGAACTTTACATCCAGAAAATTTCCAATCAGGGAGAAGCCCAATGGAATGGACTTGGAGTAACTGTTGAACATTCAGAATATTTAATAACCCCACAATCAATGATACCTGATGGAGACGGTGGTGTTGTTATCTTATGGTCTATCAGGGATGATAATAATGATCAGTCCAAATTAAGAATATCGAGGATAAATGATGAAGGTGATTTTATTTGGGAGGAAAACAATGACTTTCTTGAGCTGGTAGAAGATAATGTTTTCCAGCGTGCAATCCTGAGGAACCATTCGGATGGGTATATAGTTATTTGGGATGAATTGAGCGACCTGGGTGGTGAAATGACTGCCCAATTTATCAATCCCGACGGATCGCTTGCCTGGAACGACCGGAATGTGTATTTAGGTGGTGATATCGGTAGAGACGCGGATGCGGCAGTTGATAATCAGGGGAATATCTGGGTAACATGGACGGAACGCCGAGATGATGACTTAATACTCCTGCAGAAGATATCCCCGCAGGTTGATGATCGGGGTGTTCCCGAATTAACCTTTGTTAATGATAATGGTAATCCACGGTCAAAGGTTCTCTGCAATGCAGCCGAGAACCAGAGAGAGTCAACGATTGTGCATGATGGAGGGAATGGAGTCTGGGTGATCTGGGAGGACTACCGCAACACAATTCGAAATGCATCTCCGAGCAATGGTGACATTTATGGTATACACCTGAATGAAAATGCCAATCCCTACCAGGGTTGGGAGAGAAATGGTAATATAATCTCTGAAGCGGATAATAATCAGGAAGATCCCAGTGTGGTATTATTAAATTCGGGAAACGATGGATGTGTGGTCATGTGGGAAGATAAACGAAGCGGATGGTGGGGGTACGAACGTGACCTTTATATACAGCGTATTGATGACAACATGGTCACAATTCCAGAGCAAAATTTCATCCCTCACCCTTCATCCTTCATCCTTTCAGCCCCTTTCCCCAATCCCTTCAACTCAACAACCACAATCGAATACGCCCTGCCATACACGTCAGACGTCACATTGAGCCTCTACAACCTGTCCGGGCGGAGGGTTGAGACGCTGGTTAATGGGAGGGTGAAGGCGGGGGTGCATCGGGTGATACTGGACGCGGGGGATTTGGCTTCGGGGTTGTATTTTGTTAAGTTAGAAAAAACTAAGCAGTCGGTAACTCAAAAAATTATGTTGGTAAAATGAGGAACATTTCAATGTGGAAGAACTTCCTTTATGTGCTATTTACATTCGTAAGCCTGATAAATGCTCAGGAAAATTATAATATTGAGCTTTTATCGGAGTTAGCCAGTTATCGTGACAAAGTCCTTGACATAGAGATTATGGATGGATATGCATATCTGGCGACAAATGGGACTGGGATACAAATTCTTGATATTTCAGATTTTGATGAGATAGAACTTGTGGGAGCCTATTGGGCTCCAGGTGCATCAAGCATCTATGTTGAAGATGATTTACTCTATGCCACTGATGGGATGGGAGTAAAAGTTCTGGATGTTTCCGATAAGACAAATCCAGTTCTGATTGGTCAAGATTCTCCGGGATCGGATTATATAAAAAAGATTGATAACTATATAATTGTAAGGGCTGGTCGAAGCATAATTTCATATGATGTTACAGACCCTAGCAATCCTCAACAGGTTGGCAGCCTGGAAACAGGAAGAATTGACGGGCTTATTTACGTTGGAGAATCCATCTACATGCGTTATCGAAATATATTTTATGTCATTGATATTTCAGACCCCGCAGATTTGGAAATTACGCGTGAATTTGAGTTGGAGGATGCCAATTTCATGAATTTTACCTTGGTTGACCATCTGATGTATAGCCACTGCAGGATACAAAGCGATATTGGCGGACATATAGATTGTCTGTATATAATTGACACAAATTCACTTGAAGTAGTGGGTTCGTTTGAATTCGGACGTTATTATTGGGCTTCCGGCACCTGGCCAAAAGTTATCCATTTAAACGGATGTTTGTACTTGCTTGGAGAAAGGCTCAACATCATGGATGTGTCAAATCCGAATCAGCCAGATATAATTGAGTCAGGAATTGACGATTTGGAACTTCACAGGGTTGAATCCTATTTTATTAGGGGTGAATTTCTATTTAGTGGACGGCAAGATGGTGGATTTGTTATTACTGACATAAATGACCATGAATCACCACGATTTGTTCAGGAATATCTCAGGGATTACTGTCAGCCTGTCGAAAATATCATGTTATACAACAATAGTATTTTCCATAATTGGGGACAGCGATATGATCTTAGTGATCCGAGATATCCGGAAAAAGTCGAGGGAAGCTTTTCAAATGGAAATCTACATTATACCGGTGAAGATCAGGATATAATCTACATCTTTGACTTCGGAACGGATGAGTCATTCTGGAATGTCGTTGATATTTCCGGTGATGAACCGGAAAATTTATGTTCTAAAAACGGAAACGGCGGTGGAAGAAGTTTTATACACGATGAATTTCTGTTTGATGCTTTTTGGATAGGAGATGTCGGTGGTTTTTTCAGTAACTGGGATATTTCAAGACCAGACACAATGGTTTTAAAAAGTAATATTGAGATGGATAATTATCCTGTTGATATTTGGGTAAATGATCAATGGGCTTTTGTTACGGACGGCAATCACCCCGAAGAACTATTCAGTACTATAATTGATATTTCTGATCCTGAAAATCCTCAAGAAATTGGACGCCTGCCTATATTAAACATTGTACAAATTGAAGATCACCTTTTCGGATTCGACAATGACGGTTTGCAGGTATACGATTTCTCAAATCCTGAGGATCCTGAATGGATCAGAACCGAGGAAATAGTCGGCGGTCAATCCATTTTTTTGAAAGATGAATTTGCATTTATAGGTTGTGGAGCAGAAGGGATTCGTGTATTCGATATCTCCGATATGGATAATTTAATTGAAGTTGGAAATTATAATACTTTGGGATTCGCAGAGAAAGTATATGTCAGCGGTGATTTGATATTCGTCTTTGATACGATTAACCTGGGCATTTATGAATTTTCTCCGACGAATGTAAATGAGAATAAAACGGCCGCACAAGCAGCACATCCTTTCTCGGCCTATCCCAACCCATTCAACTCAACCACAAAAATCGAATACATCCTGCCCTACGCATCGGACGTTACCCTTTCCCTCTACAACCTAACCGGGCAGAGGATTGAGACGCTAGTCAATGGGAGGTTGGAGGCTGGAGTGCATCGGGTGATGCTGGACGCGGGGGATATGGCTTCAGGGTTGTATTTTTTGAAGTTGGAGGGTGTAGGACAGTCGTTTATTCAGAAAATAATGCTGGTTAAATAGGATTTAGATATGCATAATTTATTCGTTTTACTCACAATGATCCCGCTTTTAATAAGTTCAGGATTGCTTGCGCAGGATCATGAAAACATCGAGCTGGTTAGTCAATTTGGTCATTATATCAATTTATATGACATAGCAGTTAAAGATAATTATGGTTCATCCGGTTAAAAAGTACTTTTGTGTCGAACAGTAATGGCA
>CAYLYZ010000062.1:0-32611 GCA_964387885.1 uncultured bacterium
TATGTATTATACGCACCAAATACAAAAAGGCTCCCTATTGTTATTTAATTACTTAAATAAGTAACGCGTTTTCAAAGAGCTATTCTTGGACAGACTGAGAATGTTCGTCCTCCCCGAGGATTTTGAAATTGAATACAAATTGTAGCAGATGGATTAGTGATTAAAATGTTCAAATCTGAAGAGGAGTGCCTATGAGAATAACTACGGGACATTCTCGCTGTGCGTTGGTTGTTATTACCTGTCTGATGTTAACCGGTCTTTTTCGTGAATCTGAATCCAGCGTTCGAGTTCGCGGATCAATTGGAATTAAGGCATACGGGTACGAAGACAGAACCGAAGAAAACCACCTCTGGTTATTACAATCAACCCGGTTCTCCGTAACCGATATCACCTGTCCGGTGTCATTTCACTTTTCCGGAGGGTATATCGGGGACAATACCGATGATTTCAGCGCTTCAAGTCAGGGGAGGTTCCACAAAGGATATCTTCAATATGGTAGATATTCGGATCGCTTGAAGATTCGGCTCGGTCGATTCTTTATGTACAAAGGTGTTGCATTGGGTGTGTTGGATGGTCTGGAACTTCAGCACAAGCTGAACAAAAAACATCAGATGTCGGTTTTTGCAGGGATGCTTGGACCGATGTCGCGTCGATTTGAATTTGAAAAGCCCGATGAATCGCTTAGTTTCGGTATAGAATTAAAATGGCTGCCCGGGAAAATCTGGCATTTCCAAAAGACCAACCTCGCCATGTCTTATACCAATCAAAACAGAAATAGTCTTGAAACCCGCCACAGGATTGGTCTTAATGCATTTGCATCATTGTGCAGTAAAACTAAATTGTATTCGGTGATTCAATTGCGCATGTCAGACAACCCGATTCGACGGATTGTCGGTCGAGTGAGATATACCGATGATTCATGGAGCGGAATGCTTGAGGGATCATTTATCTCCGTCGATGTGGCAGATTACTCTTGGTTCAGTGAGTTTGAACATTCCTCCTATACTCGACTGAGATTTGCAGTTGACAAAAAGATCATTTCCGGAATCTATTCTGTTGGTATTGATGGATCGTACCTGATGAGTGAAGAACCTGGATTCAGGCTTGGACCCTTTATAACCGGGCCCTATGGTCAAATCGGTTATCGCTTCAGTATTGGAGACAGAGGTAAGTCAGACGGACTCTGGGCAAGTCTTCACTACAGCCCGATCAATGGACTCGAAGCCTATGCGACCGGATCACTGATCAGCTACGAATGGGAAGCCTATGACATTGAAAGCGAAGAGTTGACAATGTTCCAGACTGGTATAAGATATACTCCGACGTGCTGCTGGAAAAACTACACATTTTCCGCTGAATACCAGATCTATCAGTCACCGGAGTTTACGAGCGATCGACGCTTCCTTGGCGGTTTGAAATGGCGATTTGATCACAGGAGGGCAAAATGAATCGGTTTAAGAACATAATTTGGATCTCGATGCTGACAATAGCTTTCATCCTGATGTCGACAATCGTAATCAGCGGTGACAATCGATCCGAAAAAGGTATTAAATTCGATCATAATCTCCACGTCGTTGATAATGACATGGCTTGCTCGGATTGTCATACGGGCGTTGAAAATTTAAGCGTCGGTGATCGAGCTATGCCAGATCATGATGTGTGTTCGGATTGTCATGAAGTGGAAGACGACTGCGCAGTCTGTCACACAACACCGGATGATCCATTTGGTATCCCGCAGGCAAAGGGCTACCTGCAATTTGGTCACAAAACTCATGTCGGTAGCGGCTTGGATTGTGAGAAGTGTCATGGAAAGGCCAACTCCCCTACCCTACCGTCAAACGCAATCTGTCACACCTGTCACAGCGCAGATTATCAGCCACTCGATTGCAGTGTTTGTCATCCGGGTAATCCCCCACTTCCTGCCGACCATCAGCTCGTTACCTGGCAAGCGGATCACGGGCTCGATGCGGCAATGACGACATCCGATTGTTCGGTATGCCACGAACAGGCTGCTTGTGACGAGTGCCATCAGGGAGAGAATCTATATGGAAATCCGCATCCTCCGACCTGGAAATTTAACCATTTCGCTGAGACATCTTATGGAGCGGAATGTTTGACATGTCATGAGACTCGTGAAACCTGCACTAACTGCCATCGAGCTTCAATTCCGATGCCTCACCCACTCGGTCCTGACTGGGCGAATAATGCCTCCGGTGGAGATCATATGGAACAGGCTGAATCGTTGATCGAATCCTGCCTGTCATGCCATGATATCGGAGAGGACGATCCAACTTGCGCCAAATGCCACGAATAGGATAGATCATGAGAAAACTAACAAAAAAACACATTATCCAACCGACTCTCCTTTCACTACTGCTCATGATTGGCATATACGGCTGCGGTAGTGTTCCTGATGGAGATTTCTCCCCGTTCACATCATCGGGGTACCACCCATTTGCAGAAGACGAAAAAGGGCTTGAGAACCACGCTCAGTATTTAAAGGCAAACAACGGCTCATTCTCAGAATGCACAGCTTGTCATGGTGAAAACCTTCGAGGTGTGGATAATGGAGTAGTTGAAACAGATGGTGAAAAAGACAGGTCTTGTTACCGATGCCATAATTCCAACAACCATTTTACATTTAACGGCAGTCATACTACATATATGCAGGAAAATAACTGGGATATGCAGTCCTGCTATCTCTGTCATAACAACTCTGAGTCAGATCAGGAGCTGGCAATGGGAAAGAGCTGCAGCAACTCGGATTGCCATAACCAGTCCCCTGCCGGACCTCAGGAGTGCAACACATGCCACGGAACAAAGGTCGGAGATTATACTTATCCGGCAAACTGGGCTCCCCCCGCAGATTTGATGGGGAGTCGATTTAACACCGAGCACGGAGTCGGTATGCATCAATCACATGTACGGATGACATCTGGTAATTTCGGAGTCTATGCATGTAATGTGTGCCATTTAATGCCGACAAGTTGGGATAGTCCGCGACATATATCGGATAACACGCTATACCGTGCAGAAGTCGTATTTGGTCTGCCTGCAACGCGAAGAGGCGCAGAACCGGTTTATAACCAGGATAACATGACCTGCTCATCGACATATTGTCATTGGGGAAAAACCGCTGAATGGACGCAGGTTGGAGGCTGGACGGAGTGCGGTTCCTGTCATGGTATGCCACCTGAGAGACCTCATTTTCAGGATTTGGGTAGAGAAGACTGTTATAGGTGCCATGGCAGTGTAATTGATACTGAGGGAACGATTATCAATCCGCGGTTGCACGCCAATGGTTCAAGGAATATGAATTAATTTTACATTCATCATAAAAGGGAAAAAGTAATGAAGAAAGCAATTTTACTGTTTGTTGCACTTATGTTGGTTGTCGGTGTTGCATTCACCGGTGAAGGCGAGCACAAATTTGCCGGCACAAAGAAATGCAAGATGTGCCATAAAGGCGCGAAAAAGGGTGAGATTTTCGAAAAGTGGGCTGCAAGTTCTCACGCCAAAGCATACACTGTTTTGGGTGAAGCAGCAGCCAAAGAAGTCTACACCAAACTCGGTAAAGAGGGAAATCCACAGGAAGATCCTGCCTGCCTGAAGTGTCACGCAACCGGCCATGGTCTCGATTCAACTCTGGTTGCAAAAGTAGTAATCGAAAATGGCGTAACCTGCGAATCCTGCCACGGAGCGGGAGGCGACTACTGGAAGAAAAAAGTCATGGTGGATCATGATGCCTCAGTGGCTGCAGGTATGGTCGCCGATCCGAAAGCAGGATGTGTAAAGTGCCACAACGAAGAGAGCCCGACGTTTAAAGAGTTCGATTTCGCAAAGAAATGGGAGCTCATAAAGCACGCGAAGCCTACGGGTTAATCGGTAGAAAATACTTACGAAAACACAAAACGCCTTCATCGAAAGATGAGGGCGTTTTCGTTTGTGTACGATTTGTCGAACATTCCTGTTCGACCATTCGCTGTAAAGCGGATGAACTAAGTAGAGCAAGCGTCCCTGCTTGCCTTCCATCGAAGCATAGAAATTAATCTCTTTACGTAAGGGCACGGCGTGCCGTGCCCCCTTCCCAAAGAATACAACTATCCATATATCGTAGCCCGGAGCCCTTGCTTACCAAGTTTCGCTTGCATAGCAGGTGGTCCGGGATTTTTGTAGTATTTCACGGTCAGCTCACACTGGATATGCTTTTAATTGAGGAAATTTGTTATTCTTTGTATTTTCTCGGTTATTGATGGCTGACCGTGCCACAGGGGATTTAAGTAATTACAAGTGCTGGCAGACGAGGTGTCTGCCAGCGTGTTGTTAAGCACTCTTTCCTCTGAAAAAATCTGTAAGATCTTCCAGAATTAGGTAAAGCGCCGGAATCAATACCAGCGTAATCGCAGTCGCGAAAAGCACTCCAAATCCAAGACTGATCGCCATTGGGACGAGGAACTTCGCTTGAATCGATGTTTCGAGCATCATTGGCGTCAAACCGAAGAATGTAGTTAGCGATGTCAGGATGATCGGTCGGAAACGACGCTTACCTGACTCAATGATCGCTTCCCTGACCGATAGTCCTTCCTCTTTGTTGCGGTTGATGAAGTCGATCATAACAAGAGAATCATTGACGACAATTCCGGCAAGTGCGACAATTCCGAATATTGATATCATACTGAGGTCATAACCCAGAGCGAGGTGACCTATTAATGCTCCGACTATACCGAACGGAATGGCGCTCATCACTATGAACGGTTGAGTGAAGCTTTTGAACGGGATTGCCAGCAACGCAAATATTACGAACATAGCCAGTACAAAACCGCGCATGAGGCTGCCAAGAGATTCTTGCCTGTCTCTGGCGTCTCCTTCAAGATCAAAAGATAATCCGGGATACTCAATTACCATCTTATCGAGTATCCGTGGTGTCAAGTCAGCCAAAACCTCTTCGGCATTTGCTATCCTGTTGTTCACCTTTGCCCTGACATTGATCACCCGTTTGCGGTCGGTTCGGTTAACAACTGAATATCCACGGGTTTCGCTGACATAAGTTGCCTGAGCAAACGGGATTTCAACACCCGATGGTGTCCGAAAGCGCATCTCTTCTACGGAAGAAAGGTCCTGCCGTTCATTTTCCGGATAGCGAACCATCACTTTAACTTCATTCCTGCCGCGTTGAATTCTCAATGCTTCGGAACCGTAAAACGCGCCGCGTACCTGCATCGCCAGGTCGGTTTCGGTTATGCCGAGTAAAGCAGCTTCCGGTTTAAGTTTCAGCCGTAATTCACGTTTACCTTCGCTGTAGGTGTCGTCAATTTCTTCGAGTCCGGCATATTCAGAGAGTTCTGCTTTGACTTTGTCTACTGCTCTTAACAGAACATCATAATTATCATGCGCAAGTTGGATATCGATTCCCGGAGCGCCTCCCATAAGTTCAGCACTCATAGATAATCGCTCCAGGTTGGGAATAGGTCCGATTCTATTCCGCCATTTATTCGTAAATTCACGAATGTCAAGGTTCCGGTCTTCTGCACTCTTAAACCTCATCTGCACCTGACCGATATTAGTCGCGAAAAGAGTCCCCTGCATATGAGGACCGGTTTCGGTAACTTGAGATCCAATTGCAGTGTAAATGTGCAGGAGATCGCTTTCAGCATCTTCCATGCCCTGTTCAATCTCAGACAGAAGGTCTATACCGGATTGATGTATTAACTCAATTACAGTTTTTGTTTCACTGTATGGAGTTCCCGGAGACATCTCAACGTTTACGGTCACCCAATCTGCGTCAATTTGAGGCATTATGATGAACTTAATAAATCCACCCCTGATAAATCCGAGAGTGGAAAGGAGAATTGCCAGAGCGATCGCTAATGTTGTATAACGATTGTGTTGAACCCACCTTAGAGTATTAACGTATGTCTTATCAATCAGCCACCTTACAAACACGTCTACTCTACTCCGTCTTTTCTCTATCATCTCCCAAATTCGAGCTTTGCTCGCAACAAGGTTACCCGAAAGATGCGCCGGGAGAATAAACATGGATTCGACAAGGGATAATCCAAGAACAATAATGACAATTATTGGAATCACACCCATAAACTTGCCCATCATACCGGAGGTGAAAAGTAATGGCGAGAAAGCCACAATCGAAGTGAGTACTGCGAATATTACCGCGCGCATAATTTCCACTGTGCCGGTAACGGAGGCTTGTTTAAGTGGTTTTCCTGCCCGGTAATGTACGAAAATGTTCTCTCCAATTATTATTGCATCATCAACAACAATACCCAACACGATCAGGAAGCCGAATAGAGAGATCATATTTATCGATGCATTAAATACAGGCATAAATAGGAATGTACCCGTAAACGAAATCGCTATTCCAACCGCCACCCACATTGCGAGCCTGATTTCGAGAAATAGTGCCAATACGAGGAGTACCAGGAATATTCCGAGGAGACCGTTGTTTATGAGCAGCTCCATTCTACCGGTCAATATTTCGGATCTGTCCTCCCATACTGCAATTTCCATAGTATTGGGGAGTTTATCTGAGCTGTCTGCGATGTAATCCCGGACTGTCCGTGAGATTGATTTGGGGGTTTGGTTTCCAATTCGATAAACATTGATCATTGCAGCCGGTTTACCGTCGAAACTATTTCGGTAATCAGCCTCAAGGAAGCCATCATTTATTCTCGCGATATCACTCAGAAGTACTTTCTCACCGGATGGTTTGGAAAGCACTACGACAGATTCGAATTCTTGTCCAAAGTGTTTTTTCTCATTCGTCCTTATGAGAATTTCACCCCCGCTGGTTTTAACAGAACCTCCAGGCAAGTCGAGAGAAGCCCTTCTGATGATACCCGCGACTTGATGGAGTGTCAGATTATACCTGCGCAGATTTTCCTCTGAGATTTCAATTGATATCTCAGGTGGTCGAACAGCAGTTATCTCAGCTTGGGTGATATTTGGTTTTGTCAGAAGCTCATCACGGATCAATTCAGCCTGCTCGAATATTGCTCGTTCTGTTACATCACCGAAAATTGCGAATTTTATAACCTCTGACCGGGTGGTAACTTGAGAAACAACAGGTTTTTCTGCGTTTTCCGGGAACGTGATAATCCGGTCAACTTCCGATTTGACTTCGTTGAGGACATTTTTCGTATCAGCGCCCTCAACAACTTCAAGAATTACCGATCCGGAACTCTCGCGTGCTGTGGATTTGACTCGCTTAATATTCTCAACAGCACTGACAGCGTTCTCAATCGGTAAAATAATTCCCTCTTCAACTTCAGAGGGACTGGCGCCGGGAAATGGGACGGTGATCGATATCATATCGAGGTCAATGTCCGGGAATACTTCTTGTTTGATGGATTTTCCCATCAAGAGACCACCGACGATCAGGATAAGCATCAGGATGTTCGCCGCAACGTGATTGCCTGCCATCCACTTTACAGCGTTTTTCATTGACTATCACCCTCGATTTCAGGAGATTCGATCTCACCATTTACGGTAACTCTTACTTTCATGCCCTCAGCACCACCAATTATCGAGCTCAATATTACCTTTTCACCTGACACAAGACCTGAAGAGATCAGAGCTTCACCCGGGACTAACCTCTCTACAGTCACATCCCTGACATTAAGCAATCCTTCTTCATCAACAACCCAAACATGGGATTCATCCCTGATTGCCTGTCGAGGAAGAGATATTACTTTTTCCAACATCCTTCCTTTTATTTCTACTTCAACAAATGCACCAATTGAAAGCTCAATGCTGTTTTCATCGTGAAGTTCTAATGGATCTTTTACCTGAACTACGACGTATGAAAGTCTTTCGCGTTCACCGATAACTCCAACGGTTCGATTTACATTTCCCTCCCAGATGAAGTTCTTTCCATCGACGTGGAGGTGAATTTCTGCCTCAGCACCGGGAATATCGAGCCACATAACTTCTGATAACGGAATACCAACTTCGATTTCTACCATATCAGTTGAAAACAACCTCGCGACTGAAACTCCCGGATTCACGTACTGACCAACGTCGATTGATTCTTGCCGGATGCGACAGTCGAAGGGGGCAGTTATTATTGTCCGTTCAAGTCGGAGCTCAGCTATTGCGAGGGCAGCATGCGCAGACTGTAATTCTGCTTCTGCCTGCTTGAGCTGAGGTTCACGAAGCACTAATGCATCAGGTTCGGGGTTTTGTTTATTATTTCCTGGAAGCTTCTGGTTTGCAGTTTGCATTTGATCCCATTCTTCTCGAGCAATTTCTGTATTTGCCCGAGCTGCCATAGCCCCAAATTCCGCACCCGCGACTCGTGCTTGAGCCTGTTCAACGCCCAGAATATAGTCGGTTTGTTCAATCCTGCAAAGCGGATCACCCTTTTTGAAACGACCACCAGCGATGAACCTCGGATCTACCCATTCGATTTTTCCGGGTACTTGAGAAGAAAGACTTATTTCCTGTCTGGGTTTTACAGTTCCGTGCCCCCGAACGGTAACCTGTCTGCTCTCAAATTCCACGATCTGAACTTGAACCACTACTCCGGGAGTACTTTGTTCTTCACGTTGTGGTTTCTGACGACTCGCCGAAAGGGAGGCCATTATTACAATACCGATGATCAAAATCAAAGGTGGTATGAAATACCTTGTCAGTGACTTTTTTGCTTTTTCCATTTTATTTACTCCAACGAGGGATACATTTTAGTGAACTGAGTGAGCTCATTTTGATAATGTTTCCCAAATTTTGTTTTCTGAGTATGAGTTGATAAAATCTCGAGTCCAATCTCCACCCAAGGCTGTTATCAGATCTATTCGGGAATCGATCAATTCGCGTTTTGCAGTAATTAGATTGCTGGCGGCGTTGAAATGTGATGTTTGAACAAGGACAACTTGCGAATAATCCGTAAGACCTCTGAAATAGCGATCTGTTGCCACATTTAGTGACTGCTCTGCCGAATTGACCTGCAATTCCAGATTATTTACATATTGTGCCTGCTTTTCCAACCTGACCAGTGCATCTTCAACTTCTCTAAAAGCATTAAGGATTGTCTCTTTGTATCTTGCGACCTGTTCGACAAATGCAGCTTCTGAGCGGTCTGCATTAGCCTTCAACCTGCCACCCTGAAAGATAGGTGCGGTTAGATTTGCAATTGCATTCCAGACCATAGCTTCCGGATCGAGGGCATCTTTCAGTTGATTGCTGCTGCCTCCAATATTACCTGTGAGGCTGAAGCTGGGGAAAAGACCGGCTACGGCTTCAGCATATCGTTTATCTGCTGCTCGCGTTCTATGATAAGCTGCAATTACATCGGGTCGTCGTTTCAACACCTCGCTTGGAATTCCCGGAGATATTTCGGAGATAAACAGAGGCATCTGCTCAGGGAGTTGAACCTGACCATCGGTGCGAGGGTAACGACCGAGTAATACATCCAGACCATGTTCTATATTTGATTGCCGGATTTCAAGCAGTGCTTTTCTACTGCGTGCTCCGGCAAGGGTAGATTCAGCCTGATAAACATCAAGAGATGAGACAATTCCCCTATCATACCTGCCTCGAATCAATTGATAATATCCTTCATATGAGGATATGGTTTTGTCAATCAGTTCGACCTGAAGTTTTGTTTCAAGCAAAGAATAGTATATGCGTACAGTTTGTGTCGATAACGAAAACAAGAATGCACGCAGGTCGGCTTCACCTGCTAATAAATCTTCTTTAGCTGCACTGCGATTTGCCGAAAGTTTACCCCAGAGGTCGATTTCATATTTGGTTGAGAGACGTACGTCATAATTATCAGGACTCATCATCCCCATCTGAGGTGCTGATTCACCTACGTCCCCATTATCCTGATATGTTGTTGAAAGATTTAACGATGGATACCAGCTCGCATTTGCTGCTTTGTAACCGGCATGAAGTCGCTCAAACCTAGCGAACGCTTGTTCCAATGACAGATTTGATTCGAAAACCTCTGTCATCAGGTTATTCAATTTTTCATCGTTAAAGTCAAACCACCATGGCTCATTGATATAACTATCAACTGTTGAATTTACATACTGAAACCTATCCGGCACAGGTGGATTGATTGTTTCTTTGACCGGACGCCAACCTGCACATCCAGTGAGTAAAATAATGAAAAGAAGCCTTGGGAGATATCTATAAGCTGCTTGAATCATGGTTGAAATTTCTCCATTTCTTCTAAGGGGAGACATGCATCTCCAGCTAAGTTCCTGTGGATTTTCGATAGCATTTTAAGGAGCATATTGAACTCTTGTTCACTGATTCCCGAAGTTGCAGTGTCATGAATAAGACGTAACTTGTCCATTATCTTCGGAGTTAACTTACGTCCCTTATCAGTAAGTTTGACAATCTTCACCCGTCGGTCTTCCTGATGAGGCGTTCGAACAACGAGACCGAGTTTCTCAAGAGAATCGATGTGACGCAGAACTGATGGATGCGAAAAGTTTAATCGCTTGGCGATCTCAACAAGTGATTCCGATCCATGATAATGCAATATCTTCAATGGTATCGCTTCGCTAATGCTGATCCCAAACTCCTGCAAAGCCTTATTAGCTTCACTGTGAAAAGCGGTCATGATTTGATGAGCCCAGAATCCCACATTCCTTAATGGGTGGTTTTCCATAAAACGTCCATTCTTTTAGCCAACTAATATGTAGCACGCTACAATGTATATACTGACAGTTTAGCAGGTTAATTATGATTAGTCAAGGTAATCAGGGGGGATTTAGCAAAAAAAACAAAATTTAAACGAAAAAAATGTACCAGATGGAGGCTCTGGTACATTTTTTCCAGGAGTCAAATTGATTCAAGCGCTGCGGACGACCTGTCCCAATTTGTTTGCCAATTAAATCGAAGTAAATTAGGTTCCTGAGTTCCGAAGATATTTTTCAGGAGAGTTTTCAAAGGTCTTCATCGTTTTCGCGGAGGTGAAAAAGTATCGGGTGTTGTCCCGATTAATGAATACCGTCTGATCATTTACTTCCATTTCTACACCACTAACCGGGTCACGGAAAAATCTTTTTCCATCGGAATCTATTTTTGAAACATTACCAGGTTTATTAAGATCTTTTAAAAAAGATTCCGGATTAGACTGAAAGGGAGTCTCGCAACTCGGGCAGCAATGATAATATTTCTTGCCATGAACAACAGAAAAACTCGATGCGTCGGCAACTTTTGTATCAGCTTTCATGACGGGACAGGTGAAATATTCTTCACCATTTAATGTAGCCCATACATTGCCATTTTCATTGAGATCAGTTGCTGTGGCAGAAGTATTATCAGTTTTACAACTTCCACAACCACATGCATGTGCGACGGAGAATGAAATTGCAAACGCAATGATCACAGTCGCCAGTATTATACTCTTTTTCTTTATCTGCATTTCTTTTCCCTATCAGGATTAGTTCTTTCGTCCGTTATCACATTCTGTTTGTTGTGAAACAACAACACAAACCGTGCATGTGCTATATAATATAATATAGCAACTCTGCATTTGCAAATACGACGTTGAAAGATCTCGAAAAGTTTGACCAAAAAATGATTATTTGCGGAAAAATGATGAAGTATTCTTATTTAAGGACAAAACAGTGCGCACTGATCATTTACTGAGATTATGATCAGATTAATTATTGTCTTGGGAAAGACGATAAAGGTTGGAAAACAGCAGGTGATTTACATATTACATCGTGGTTTTATTATTAATCAAAACCTCGTAAATACATTTATTGTATATCCTTCTTTTTTCTTTGTTGTTTTATCCTATTTGAGAGTTCCCGTTCTTTTTGTCGGTCTAACAACTCGCGTTGCTTCTTAATATCTGATGCTGATTTTACCGTGGATGACTTGGGTTTCCCGGTATATGGATCCAGTAATCTGCGGTCCTTACCCTTTCGGCGTTCAACACCTTCCCAACCTTCGTGAATCCCAAGTTGGATTTTTCTTCGATCTTCTCTTCGTCTTTCCCGATGTCTACTTATCACGATATCTCTCCGTAGGTTGTGTGAGTAACAACTAAGTGATATATTCTTACACATTTTACTTTAGAATTGATTCAAAGTCAATCCAATTGGGCTGATATGATGCGATTAGGGTACTCTTTTGTGCTAATTCATCTCCTGTGCTTATCAATTTGCGGTACTTTTGCTGAGGAAATCAGACAGAATCAAAATAGCAGTGGTGTTCAGTTCCTTGGGGCGCCGTATATTTTTGCCAACAGCGATCTCGGATTAGTTTATGGTATGGGAGGTGGATTATCACGGTCACCGAAACTGTATATACTCTTTTTCTTCAATGTTTCTAACAACAATTTAGTTGAGGGTGGAGTTCTCCAGGGTGAGTATTCATACTCAGATTGGAAATTCAGTGATGTCTCCTGGATTTCAAAGGCTCCTCAATATATATATAGCCTTCAGGATAACAATCCGGAAATCATTGCTAAAGCAATAATGACCAGATTCGAGCTTCAACTATCAGCTTTGAGACGTGTTGGAAATTTGGAAATTGGTCCGACGATGATGTTCCGAAAATCTTTCGCACGAGATCATAAAGATAAGGATGATAATCCAATTCCCCGGAATTCTTATGAAAGATTCGGTAATGCAAATGTTGAGTTATTGGGCATTAGAGCAAGATATGAGACTACAAGTCCGGTAAGGCCAACCGATGGGATTTTATTAGATGGCTCTCTGCGCTTTGGTCGGACGAACAGTAACACATACAAATCACCAAGGTTTGACCTTGATGGTGAAATAAAGATCGGTTGGACAAAGCCAATCTCGTCAGTGTCCAGATTCTACTCTCGAATTTGGTGCATATTTCAGCTTGAGGCACCCCCACCTGTGCAACAACATCTGGGCTGGGAAAGAAATCATCGTGGACAACCATACATGCGTGAGTGGGGACGCAGGATGTTGTCTGGTCGTTTTCAATTGCATTTCACTTTTTTAGAAAGGTCTAAGTTTCCACTTGATTACCTGAATAAATTAATTCCCGTTATTAAGCCAGATAGAATGGACTTTGAAATCGTGCCATTTTATGATGTCGGTGAAATTGGTGATCCGGCATTCGGTTGGCATAAGCCCCGTCACGGATTCGGAATTGGGATTCATGCTGTCTTGCCACCTGAATTGGTACTTCGTCTCGACTTTGCTATTGCACCGGGAGGACCAATCAGGTATTTTATTGGAGCTGGTGAAACTTTGTAGATTTGAACTGTGCCTGAAATAATGCTTGATTTTAGCTCGCAAACTTCGGTATGATATGATTAACCCAATGTAACGCAGAAAAATAATCTTTTGATTGAGGTAAAGATGGGAATGGAAAAGAAATATTCAGGGTTATTCCTGATAATTATTTTGCTCATGCTGACAGGTTCGGTTTTTGCCATGCCTGCTCTCGATGGAGGTCCTGAACCAGACTATGCTCCGGGAGTTAATCAACCTGAAGTGTATTCTCCGGCACGCGATGATGCTGAGTTGGAAGGTGAATGGAATCTGCTTATTCTTCTTGTGGACTTTGAGGATTATCCGTGGGATATGCAGGAAGATGAGCATTTCGATAACGAAGAAAGGTTGTACACAGTTGAACATTTCGAAGAAATGCTCTTCTCCGAGGATAGTTTTGCCTATCCGGGTTCTGCCAGTGAATATACTGGATCGATGCGTGATTACTATTCTGAAGTATCCGGAGGAAATTTTACCGTAACCGGTGTGGTGACCAGATGGTACAGAGCACCAGAGAACCTCGAATACTACGTTGGCTCGAATTATGGAACCGGAATGAATTATCCGAATAATTCTCAGCGTCTTGTCGAGGATATTGTGGCTCTTGCAGATGAGGATGTGGACTTTTCAGAGTACGATAATAATGGTGATGGAATTGTTGATGCAATGGCGTTTGTCCACGCGGGTCCTGGAGCCGAAGAATATGGCAGAACAGAGATTGGTTCGAGATATATCTGGTCGCATAAATGGCAGTTATTTGATCCTGTAGAACTTGATGGTGTTACAATTTCCGGCTATAATATGAATCCGCAATCCGGCACCATTGGCGTTTTCTGTCATGAATTCGGTCATACACTGGGTTTACCGGATCTCTATGATACGGATTATTCATCAGGTGGTATAGGTGAGTGGGATTTGATGAGTGGTGGTGGATGGACTACCAGGCGCGGGGATGCACCGGGTAGCTGTCCGGCACATATGACTGCCTGGTCGAAAACACAGTTTGATTGGATTGAAATTGAGAATGTTTCCGAAGCCATGCAAAATGTTGTTATTCCTCCTGTGGTGACAGATCATATAGCCTATCGGTTATGGAGAAATGGGGATAATGGATCATCAGAATACTATCTGCTTGAGAATAGAAGACAGATAGGATTTGATGAAGGCCTAACCAGGCGGCAGATAGATCTAAACTTGCCAGCTCCGGAAGGTCTTCTCATAACCCACATTGATGACGACCAAAGGGATCGTACGAATAATAACGATGAGAATCACCGTCTTGTTGATATCGAAGAAGCATCTATTGTTTGGGGAAGCGGTCTCCCGGTAGAAAATCTGGATATTTCTAGTGGAGGTCGACGTAATCTTTACAACGCGAATCGAGGTGACAATGGTGATTTATGGCCTGGTTTCACAACAACGTCGGAAGATTCTACAGACTGGACAGGTGAAAGAGATAAAACAACATTCGGATTATATTCAATACCAGCCACGTTGAATTATGAAAACATCCCATCTCATGTGGAAGTTTCAAATATCAGACTTGATGAGGCGAATGTAATAGCAGATTTCAATGTAATGACTCCTAACGCACCTGTACTTTACATATTTTCTCAGTCAATTGACGACAGTGAGGGTGGAAACGGAAACGGCATTCCGGAAGTTGGTGAATCGATTTCCTGGACAATTCAATTAGGGAATAATGGTCGTGCATTGGGTACTAACATTACAGCAGAGATTGAAGATCTAAGAAATTATGTTGAAATAGAATCAGGTGAAATTAGCTATCCGAACCTGGATGGTGGAGAATTTCGAGATCCTGATAGTCCTTTTGTTTTTACTGTTTCTGAAAATGCGCCACCTCGGGGAGAAGCATTTTTCAGACTAACGATTTTTTTCAATGATGAGTATCAAATCACCTACTACCCATCAGTAGAAATTCTTCCCGAACATGAGTGGTTTAAAGAGCCTGATAATCCTGTATTCACCGGAGAAGAGGGTAATTGGGATTATTCAATCATTTCACCTTCCATCATTTTAAATGGTGATTCAATTCAGTGCTGGTATGTCGGTGTTAATCAGAATATCGAGCCAATCAATTTGGGATCTGTTGGATACGCATGGAGCCTCGATGGTGGAGAAAGCTGGAGCAGATTTGAAAATCCTGTTCTTCTGCCGGGGGAACCCGAGTGGATGTCACATGGAATCGGAGGTATTGATGTTAAGGAGGTTCCGGATATAGGTTATATGATGATGTTGATGGGTGGGAACATTAGTGATGATTTTCAGGATACAACATTCGTCATTGGACAGGCGAGATCGGAAGATGGATTAAACTGGGAAGTTGACCCGGATTATGTTATCGAACCCGATGGTGAAGTGATGATTACTTTCATTCCGACACAGATTTCCCTTTTTCAATTCACTCCTGAAATCTACGGCTGCACATTCTCAACTACGGTAAATGCCGGGAATATCAACTTACCGGTCATAACAACAGCATTCTCAGAAAATTTTGAAGAATGGGCAGTGGATCGGGATCAGGAGCTGATGGGCAACTTTAATCCGCAGGACTTTGATGGTTTTGCATTGGTTGCACCAGAGGTTATCACTGACGGGGAGCCAATGAACTATCAAATGTACTATGTCGGTGTAACAATTGATATGATCGGGCGATTGGGAAGATTGTCTTATAATGGTGACGATTTTGTGAAATATGAGGGAGTCGAGAATTACGGATCAATACTCGAATCAGGAGGTGTAGGGGGTTGGGAAGGTGAAGAAATGATATTTGGTGCCAGATATTTTGAATGGGAAGGAAAACCGAGGTTGTTGTATACCGGAATTGATGCGGGATTAACGTTTTCAGCCTTGGGACTTGCTTATTCGGAACCGATACCTACTTCTGTCGATCTCGACGACACCGGGTCTCCCCTGCTCCCGGTAACGATACTGCTTGATCCGGCATTCCCAAATCCATTTAACAGTACTACCGTTATCCCCTATCGGCTTTTCAGTCCGGGGAATGTCAGAATAAATATTTTCAATATAAACGGTCGTGAAGTTGTCAATCTTCTTGATCAACAACAGAATACAGGCTCATACAGAGTCGTTTGGAATGGAGTAGATGCATCAGGAATCCCAATCTCGTCCGGGAGTTATGTGATTCGAATTCAAAATAATCTACATGTGTTGGAAAGGAAAGTTGTGTTTGTAAAGTAGGGGCAAATAATCATTTGCCCATAGGCAGTCCCATAGATCAATGTGTGGCCTGGGCTACTTGTTGCCCAGGTTTCCTTACAGTGTTGTTAAGACTTTGAAGGGATTGATTAAGTAAATATTGTGAGAGGTAAAGAAACTCGGGTAATAAATAACCCGGGCCACACAGCAGTTTCGCAGGTTGGGATCTCATCCAGTCGATGTATTCTAAATCATTGACAAATCCCTTATGATCCTATAATTTCCAAGTCGAGGTATAATTTTCCAAACTAATTATCGAAATGATCAGGCAACCATGTTCAAAACCTACATTTTTATCTTAATCGCTCTACTGTCCCTCTCAGCCTCAGCTCAAAACCGATCCAACATCGACAGGGTTGGAAATGCTCTTTTTTCCCCAATAGTCATGGATATTGAAATCCGAGGAGATTATGCTTTTTGCCCGGATCAGTGGGGGTTGTCGGTATGGGATATTTCCGATCCTGAAAACCTGTTCAAAACTTCTTTTATTCAAACCCAGGGTAGCGCATCAAACATCCATCTAAATGGTAATTATGCCTATATTTCCGACAGAGGCTACGGATTGGTGGTAATCGATATTTCCGATCCCGAAAATCCGGAGATTATCAACTATATCGATGTTGAGGTTGGACAGAACAGAACTTCTTCACCTTCAGATCTTGAAGGGAATGAGAACTGGCTCTATTTATGCGCTGGTCGTGGAGGGCTCTATATCGCCTCCACTGAAGATCCTTCGGAACCGGAAGTTCTATATCATTATCATTATGATCACAGGCTCAATGCCCATAATAAATCCATTCTCACAGGAGATGCTCTTTATCTTGCGACGAACTATGATTTATATATTCTCAACGTTGATGATCCTGAAAATGTTGAGGTTGTAAACATAATTGATCAAGGCGGCATTAACATGACGATAAATGAAAACCGTCTCGGAATTGTAAATGGAGGTGAGACTTATTTATTTTCGCTTGATAATCCCCACGCACCCCAACTTGAAAGCGTTATTGAGCGTCACAGTGCTCATTCAATAGAAATTAATGGAGATCATGCTTACACTGGTAAGCGAGGTATCTTCAGCTCATTCAACATATCCAATCTGGCTGAGCCGGAATTAGTTTCCCGCTTAGGGTGCATAGTGCGAGGGGAAATCCTTACTTATATAGATGGAATTGTTTTTGGAGAAGCCTATGGAAACGGAATTATGGCAGTATCGGTTGAAGAACCGGCAAATCCGGAACTATTGAACGAACCACCTGTCTGGCATCATACAAAAGAATTTGTGATTAAGGATAGTCTGGCTTTTGTTTTAGATGCAGGGGGACAAGGTACGCTACAGATTCTTAATATTTCCGATCCAACTGAGCCTGAAATTATCGGCGAGTTTGATGGGATATCAACTCAATTCCATACCCTTGAGATATTGGGTGATTACGTCTATTATATCAGTAGAGGCGGAATCCGTATCATCGATGTTTCCGATCCAACTGCACCTCAACTTGCAGGTAGATCTGAAGAACCTCACTATAGATTTACAAATGAAACTGAAATAATCGATGGATACTTGTATTTTACGAATTTTTATCTGGCGGATGACGGGCCAAAGACCCTCACTGTCTGGGATCTTTCGGATCCAGTCAATCCTGAATTAACCTTTTCTGCAGATGATTTTGATGACCAGGGAGGTCACTGTAGATCCTGGTATTCAGATAATTACCTATATCAAATGCATAATAACGATGATGAAATACTCATCTATTCCCTTGAAGATCCTGCAGAACCAGATCTTGTAGCACACTGGGTAAATGGTCAAGGTGGAACATTCTTCGTTTGTAATTCGATTCTTTATATCAGCAGGGGTAATCGTTTAGATATGTATAACGTTGAAAACCAGGAACCGGATTTCCTGAGATTTATGGACCTCCCTTTTTCAATAAATTCCGTAACAGTCGATGGCGAGATTGCCTACATAAGGGATTATTCCTATACCAATTTAATCTGTTTGTCGCTTGAAGATCCCTTAAACCCAGAAATGGTGGGATTTTACCCTACGTCATACGATATCGGGAGAATAATTCCTCACAACGGGTATATTTTCGTAGGCAATACTATTGAGTTTGGTGTTTACCAGCTTGATTACGAGATTGGAGATAACGCTGATTTTATGATTTCGATGCACGAGGGTTGGAATCTCGTCTCTTCACCTTTTGTTCCGGAGGATCGTGATATAGAGGCGTTATTCAGCAGACTCGTTGTCAGGCGCAATCTCATCATGGTGAAAGATCATAACGGACGCTTCTTCCTCCCTGCTCATGATTTTAACAATATCCCCCACTGGGACGTGAATCAGGGTTATCTGGTAAAGTTAAATGAAGCGGATAATTTGTGGATCACCGGTGAAGAGGTCGAGGCTGATCGGCCGATACCCTTACAAGAGGGATGGTCGATGGCGGCTTATTTCCCGGTTGAAGAAATGGAAGCTGAAACGGCTTTCGACAATATTGCTGATGAGTTGATCATTGCCAAGGATGGCGACGGTCACTTCTATCTCCCCCGTTTCAACTTTAACAACATGCCTCCACTCTATCGCGGCGCGGGGTATCAGGTTAAGGTTTCGGAAGAGGTTGAGTTGGTTTGGAATGTTGAGGTAGATGAACTTCTACAGAGGTGTGGCACGGGCTACTCGTTGCCCGTGTTTCCTTATGATAAAGCCTCTCAAGGTAAGGAAACCTGGGCAACAAGTAGCCCAGGCCAAACAACTCATCAGAACGGATTGCTTCACTTCACTCGCAAAGACGAGACCGGCTCAAATATGAGTATTTTGGTTACCAACCTCCCCGAAGAGGGTGAAATCGGGGCGTTCACAACTTCGGGGATCTGTGTTGGTGCAACAGCTTTCAGAGATCAGGAAAAGGTTGGTCTTGCAGTGTGGGGTGACGATGAATCAACTGAGGAGTTAGATGGATTGAAAGAGGGTGAAGCTTTCACACTCAAGTTCTGGAATTCGAACCGGAGTATCGAATTCGATCTCGAACCGGGGAGTATTATTGCCGGATCAGGACTGATTTACGAAACCGACGGATTCACTTTTTTTGCGGCACAGGCTCTTCCTTCGATTCCGGATCAATACTACCTTTCGCAGAATTACCCGAATCCCTTTAATTCAACGACAATTCTGCCGTATGGGCTTCCGGAAACTTCTGAAATGTCAATCCGTATTTACGACATCTCTGGACGGTTGGTTGAGACTCTGATTGATAGTAATGTCGAACCCGGGTATCATAAGGCAATCTGGGATGCTTCAACGGTTTCGGTTGGTGTTTACCTTGTGAAGATGGAAACGGGGGCGTTCAGCTCAGTACGGAAGGTTATTTTAGTAAAGTAGAGGCAAATAATCATTTGCCCAAGAATAGTTCCATTTATCAATGTGTGGCCTGGGCTACTTGTTGCCCAGGTTTGCTTACATGCATTAGATCATAAGTTGGACGGATGGATCTTACGCTCAGTCGTCAGGTAAAGAAACCCGGGTAATAAATAACCCGGGCCACACTGCCGTAGGTCGGAAACCTTTCCGACAGATTTTTCAAACGGTCTATATTTATCAGAATAAGATTCTGACCTACGAATCATCAACTTTACGCAAAAACTTCGGATGATTCCCAGCAATCACAATCGTTACCTCACCCTTAACCTTCTTCCCATCAAATTCAATAATAAGTTCCTGCAAGGAACCTCGTTTAACTCTTTCAAATTTCTTGGTAAGTTCGGTGCAGACGGCTGTCATGCGATTGCCAAGGACGTTATAGGCATCCGATAAGAACTTTGAAACGCGATAGGGTGATTCGTAGAAAACGAGTGTATGCGGTAGGTCTTTGTCCATATCAAGGAAACGTTTTCTTGCACCAGATTTGCGAGGAGGGAATCCCTTAAAAGTGAAGCTCGATGTCGGAAATCCAGATGCTACCATTGCGGTGATAACTGCACTCGCTCCGGGGATTACCTCAACGCGATGTCCGGCTTCGAGAGCAGCATTAATGATCCTGAAACCGGGATCGCTGATGCCGGGGCTGCCTCCGTCGCTGGTCAACGCGACAGTTGATTCATCATCGAGGGCGGCAATTATCCTCTTCCCTGCTGAATGCTCATTGTGTTCATGGTATGAAAAGACTTTGGGAGGTATGTTGATACCGTGTCGGGCATAAATTTTTTTTGTGACTCGTGTGTCTTCACAGGCAAGCACATCGACCTCTCCTAGTAACCGTATTGCTCGCAGAGTTATATCTTCGAGGTTTCCAATGGGAGTAGCAATTATGTATACTGTTCCCATAATTCAAATTATGAGATCTGCTGCTTCGGAGAGGTTTTCTGCTATGTGATCAGGGGAAATAACTGTGTCTTTTGCAGTTTGTGATCCTTCACCGGTGAGGACAAGGATCGCTCTACCTCCAATTGCCTTTCCAAGTTGAACATCAGCAGCTTTATCACCGATAACCCACGATTTTTCAGGATTGAAACCTAACTCATCTGCGGCTTCTAAAACCAGACCTGTTCCTGGTTTTCGGCAGGCACAATTCTCATCAGGTGTGTGTGGGCAGTAATAGATTCCTTTAATCGATATGTTCTCATTTTCGAGAATTTCTATCATTCTTTTATGGATGGAATCGAGAGTTTCAGCATTAAACAAACCCCTGTTTATCCCTGATTGATTAGAGACAATTATCAGATTGAAACCGGCAGTAATCATTTTACGCATACCTTCAGCAGCACCGGGGAGTAATTCAACTCCATCAGGACTGTCGAGATAATGTTTGTCGGCAATCACTGTTCCGTCACGGTCGAGGATTATAAAGCGTTTATTCATAGATTAAGAAACAGTTAACAATTCTTCTTTCTGGTATGAATAAGCTTCGGAGTTTTCCGATTTTCTGTTCTCCAAAGCTGAAACATACTGACCGCAGTTGCTCCCGATTGCGTTTTCCTCGAGTTCACCAAGACTCAATATGACTTTAAATCCATGTGACTCAAGTTCTGATACGAGAATATCACGTTTTTCAAGTTCCATAAACGATGACACGAGCTCATTGTTTCCGGCATAAAAAGTTGGATTAAGCGGTGTGAGTTTGATAATAAACTTCTCAGGATCAAAATGATCCGACAATACTTTAGGTTCAATGGATACACCGTCAATCAAAGCAAAGTTCAGGGCAATTTTCCTGTCTCCAAGAATGAAGAACCTCTCCCCGTATTCAGCCATTTCAGACAAATTCCAGGTTCTGGCTGGGATCAGTTCACTGCGTTGAATTGGATCGGTACTGTGAATAGAGAATTGAAATTGAAAATGTCCGACGTATGATTCACGATGGATAATTTCGAGTTCATCAAAAAATCCCTGTGAACCCCGGGGAGCGATTGTTGAGATGGACGGCATCAGTCCGGGAGCGTTATATCTGTCAGGCATCACTCTTAGTACTTCCAGCACATCAGGATTAAATGCCGGTTCACCCATTCTGGCAAACTGGATTTTCCATTTTTTTGCAGGAATGTGCAGGTCAGGATATCTATGATGAACTAAATAATCTATCTGAAAGAGTATCTGTTCAGCAGTTAACTTACCTGAATAACCTGAACCGGCATCACACATGCTGCAACCAACCGGACATCCGAATAGTGTTGAGACAATGTTGACCCACTTTTCTTCACGTGATATTGGTGGTTCAACGGACTCTACAAATTCAATTTTATGTTTATCTTCAGTTTGAGCGATGAATACTGTCGCGATATTATCATCACCCAGTTTTGAAATGACTTTCACTAACTTTTCCTTTTAAGTGTTTGATGCAATGCCATAGCTGCATATGTCCCCTGCCCTGCTGCAATAGATGTCTGACGAAAGTTACCATTTTTTACATCGCCAACGAAATGCAGTAAACCGTTTTTCTTCAGATCTTTCGATTTTAAAAGAAAATTTTCATCAATAAAATCAATATTTGGTTCGCGACCAATAGCAATGAGAAGATAATCCACTTCTTCGGAAAACTCATCCTTGTTCTTAATCCAATTCAAGTTGAGTTGTTTTTCTTTGAGTTGAACATCTTTCAAAAGGCAGTTTTCTCGATACTCGATATTAGAGTTGCTTTTTGTTCTGTGCCAAAGCAATGGTAGACAAACTCTTTTATCCGACCTGTTGCTAACTGAAACCTCATTATTCCCTGCGAGATTCAGTGCATAATCAAACGCAGCATCCCCTGCTCCGATGATCGCTATTCGTCGATTTTCACAATCGGTAATAGGATGAACTTCGTAAAAGACACGATCCTTATTCGACGAATCCAGACCAGAAATTGCTAATTTCCTGGGTTTTGTACCGGATGCGATGACCAATGAACCACACTTAAATTCATTTTCAGTCGTTTGTATAATAAAATCAGATCCAACATACTCAACTTTTACAACAGCTTCAAAGTGGATTTCAGAGTCTGACCGATTTAAGTGCTTTTCCATCAGCCCAACTAATCGCTTTCCTGTAATACCGTTCGGAAAACCCGGATAATTTTCGATTAGGTTGGCGTTAATCAGCAAGCCACCGATTTGGTTTCGCTCAAAAATGACTGTCCTTATTCCGAATCTTTGCAGTTGAATTGTCGCAGCTATGCCTGCCGGACCGGCACCAATTATCGCAGTCTCAAACTCAGCCATTAATCAAACATCCGACACAAATCGGCTACTGAAGTCATCATGGCAAATCCATGTGATAAATTTTGGAGTGTTGCCCGGTGAAAATTGATATCGTAGGTCGCTGAACCATCAACCGGAAAAATGACATGATAGCCATTTACGAATGCTGAGCGAGCTGTTGTTTCACAACATAAATGAGTCATGACTCCAGAGATTACTACCTGCTCGATGTTTTGCTTTTTCAGAATTCCGTCAAGTTCTGTTTTATGGAATGCATCGTATTGTGACTTTTCTAAAACTTTGGTTTTTCCGGTCTGAAGCTCAGGGATGATCTCACTGAGACGATTACCCTCTTCGATGACATCTGCCCACCAGATTTCCAACATCCCTGCATTATCACTATTATTGAGGTGTCGAGTCAGGACAACGGGTTGATCATTCGACAGAAAACACTCAATTAGTCGTTTCAATCCCGGTATGATTGCCCGAGAACTCGGGATGAACGCATGTGATTCCTGATCGAGGAAGTAACGCTGCATGTCCAGAACTACAAGGGCAGTTTTGCTCTTTAAAAGTTTCTGATTTATGTTCCTGAAAGGGTGCCTGAACTCATTGAGGAAATCCTGACTAACCTTGCCAATTGAATCATGTGTGAAATATCGGCTCTTCATCATCCAAGATATAATGAATTGGAGTTTCTAAATTACGATTATCAAATCTACACAAAAATAAACAGGTTTTCTACTGTCTGAAGAAAATGAGGATGAAATTAACAATTTCGAAAGGTATTGCTAATTTTACGAAATTCGTAAAAAAGTAAATTTTTCACTTGACAATATATCGCAAATCGGTTATTTTACGTTTTGACGGTAATCGTAAAATAATAAACAAGGCGCAAGCGATATGGTAAGTCAGCGAGTGTTAACAGAACCTCAGGAATTGAATCAGAAAAGGTTTTTCAAAGCAGGAGAATCTCTCTTTGAAAGGCATGGATTTAAAAAGACAACAATAATGGATATCTGTACCTCCACCGGATTATCCAAACCGACCTTTTATGACCTGTTCAAGGATAAAGCCGATTTTTTTGCGAGAATGCTCCTGTTCATTACAGAGTCGGAAATGAATTCCTGGAAAGAGAAACTTCCCAAACGTATAGATCCGGCGCAACAGGTGGTGTCGTTTATTGAGTTCTACGAGAAGACATTGGCTGTTAGACCAATATTCAGGCTGGTTCTTGAGGATCCCGCAGTGATGGAGAAATTTGGGTGGATAATCTATCATCAGCCAAATTCACCGATATTTTCAACCTTCATGGAAATAATCGAGCGAGGAGTAAAATCCGGTCATTTCAGGAATATCGATCCTCATGCTGCAGTCTGGATGGTTTACGCAGTCCTGGATAGCATGTATCTTTTGCTGCCTATGATGACCGGAAAAAAGGGAGCTGCAGAAGACTCAGCACTGGCCATTGAAGTAAAGGACTTCATCTTAAGTGGATTAGGACACGGGAAGAACAATGACAAAACATAAACTTGCAGAAAAACTGGCAAAACTATCAATTCAACATCCCTGGTTGATGTTGACAATTCCGGGCTTGATTACGTTGGTGTCACTGATTCTGGCTTCAGGACTGGAGATGAGGATGAATTGGTCAGATACATTGCCACCTAATGAACCGGTTGTGAAAGCATATCGAGATGTTCAGGAGCGATTTGGCAATGCAGGTGGAATTGTTGTCGCACTTGAAGGTGACTATGATAGGATAACAATCCTGGCAGATACTCTGGAGCCTCTACTGAGAGGATTGGATGTTATGTACAATGTACAGGGGAAAATGCCGAGAGAGTTTGTCAGGCAAAATGGATTCAAACTGCTTAAGCCGAAAGAATTCAAACGAATGCTGAAGTCCAGCTCCGATCCAGGTCTGTTGGGGACACTACGCGGAATGAATAATGATTATGAAGGTGAATATACTGATAACGAATCAAACTTGCGACGTGATGAGGTAAATATTGCACGCAGCCTTTTTGGATTGTATAGATCACTGGAAATACTTGCTGAAAATCTGGAATCCAAAGCAGATGCGAATCCGGTTGAAGAGGCAGTTGATGCTTTTTCAATTGGTGATCCATATCTGCTCTCCCTGGATCGGAGAATGCTGCTTATAATTTGCGATCCGGTAGCGAGTCTTTTAGAAGTTGAGGGGATGCTCGAGTCTGCATCGGAAACTGAGAACCTGTTGGATGAGATTAGACCTCTCTTCCCGGATGTGGAAATTGGTGTAACAGGATTTGCACGGGTTGGCCTGGATGAGATGAACAGTATTGGCTTCTATACAATTCTTCTCTCAATTGCAGCTTTATTGCTAATTTACCTTTTACTAGCACGTTCATTCCGGAGTTGGGCACTGCCGGTTATTGCATTATTACCACTACTTATTGGGTATTTTTGGACAGTGGGATTATTGTATATTTGCTTCGGATCTTTGAATATCTTCACTTCGATGATTGTGATAATACTTATTGGATTGGGAATCGATTTCTCCATACATATGATTAGCCGATACAATGAAGAAATTTCCGATGGTAAATCGAATCTTGACGCAATGGTAATAATGCTCGAGGATACCGGAACAGCTGTAATTACAGGTGGATTGACATCAGCAGCAGCATTTCTGACCTTACTGATAGGAGATACACAGGGTGTCTATGAATTTGGAGTGGCTGCCGGCGGTGGGGTTATCTTAACACTATTAGCCATTTTCCTGGTGTTGCCTTCTCTTCTTATTATTCGAGAATCAATTACACCAGGTAAAAGTGCCAAACCCCGAGGCGAGCTCCCCATTCTCGGGAAAATCGCAAGTTCAGGATGGAATCGTCCATTTTTATATCTTGGAATCACGGTTATTCTTATTGGATTCTCACTGTGGGCAAAGCAACACATCGATTTTGAATATGATTTTTTGAATCTCGAACCGAAAGGCTTAAAATCAGTTGCCCTACAGCGTGAGATTCCGAAGCGGTTTGGTATGTCTGATCATGCGGCATGGATTGTAGCGAACTCGGTTGAAGAGTCCCGTGAACTCAAGGAAAAATTCCGGAAGCAGCCCTTAGTGGGTGATGTGGCGGCAATCAGTGATTACCTGCCTCCGGATGAAAGGCTGACGGAGTACGCTCATGAGTTGAAGGATTTTAGACAGAAACTGAATTATACCTATAATAACAAACTGGATTCAATATCAAAGGACGAGTTGCTCGTCGAGATAAATCGTCTATGGGATAATCTGGATTTGGTAAGTAATCTGGGTTTTACAGCCGGATTAGACAGGATTGTGACTGTAATTGATGGCATAACCGGCACACAAACAGAAACTGGGGAAGTGGACAAAAACGCAATCTTGCCGAGATTGGTGAGGATTTTGCAGTCAAGAATTCCACAAAGTGAGCTTGATGACATTGCCTTGAAATGGCGTAACAGGATGTATTTCAACATTTACAGCATGGCAAATCCAGATCCCATTAGCATAAAGGACTTACCTGAGACTATCAGGAAAGGTCACTTGCCTCGAAAAGGTGAGGGTTTTCTCGTCCATGTTATACCCAGGCAGGGTCTTTGGGATAAACCTGAACTTGATGCATTTGCAGCTCAAACGACCTCAGTTTCAGAAAAGGTTTGTGGTTCTGAACAACTAATCCTGGTGATGTTCTCATCTATCCTGTCTGATGGGAAAAAGGCAGCATTTCTGGCTTTACTTGTAATTATCCTAATAGTCCTGATCCATTTCAGGGGACCATTTGGTTTGTTGGCACTAATCCCACTTGCAAGCGGAGCTTTGCTGATGGTTGGATTGATGTATCTGATAGGTGAGAAATACAACTATATGAATCTGATTGCTGTTCCTGTAATACTCGGAATTGGTATTGATGATGGTATCCATGCACTTCACCGATTCCGACATGAAAGAGGAAAAGTATCTGAAAGAATTCGACGAAGTTTCAGTTTTGTCGGTCGAGCAATCCTACTTACTTCGTTGACCACAATGATTGGATTTGGCAGCATAGCGTTTTATACAATGGAAGGCATGGCGAGTTTTGGAAGAGCTTTGTTCATGGGAGTTGGAGTATGTTTTATAGCCACAATTCTCGTCTTGCCCGCAATGTTAAGACTAACCAATCGTGAAAAGTAGTTCATTGGGAGATATCAGAATGAAATCGTTTAAATTTTCAATAATTGTCTGTTTTCTTGTAGTCTTTACATCTCATACTCAGGAAGATGGAATTGAATGGCTGAAAAGAATAGACAATGCTGAAAGAGTACCACATATGATTGGAACTGTGGATCAGATCATAACCACATCTTCCGGGGCACAGCGAACTTTGTCATTGAAGAGTTGGTCAGCTGAAAATGGTGACTTGAGTCTGATGGCTTATACCGCTCCCCCCCGCGTCAAAGGGGACAAAATCCTGATGCGTGAGGGTGGTGATATAATCTGGTATTACATGAAACGCCGTGATGTAACACGACAATTTGCCGGACACACCAGAAAGCAGAAAGTTATGGGATCTGATTTCTCATACGAAGACATGTCCCCGGGAAAAATGACTGAAGATTATACCGCAGTATTTGCTGGATTTGTAGATTTGGATGGATTAGAATGTGTGAAGCTGAATCTGATCCCAACAGAAAGCGGACCCTCGTATGATCATCTGATATTATGGGCGGGAAAAGAGGATGCTCTTTCAAGAAAAATCGAATATTACGATTCGGAAGGTCTTCTGAAGACGCTTTCTCTCAGTGATATTAAAGAAGTCGAGGGCAGAAAAATTGCTTCTACAATAACTATGGATAGCCATCGTGAGGGTTCGAAAACATCGATGAAATATCAATCGCTTTCATTTGCAACAGAACCTGAAAACTGGATTTTTACAAAGGAGGCATTGACAAGAGATGTTAAATGAAAAAAAATATTTGGAGAACAGGATTGCTGGATTCTTCATCTTTTTACTCATATTTACACTCTTCTCTCGTGTAAATGCGTTGGAAATTTTCGGCTATTATGAGAATACGCTGATTCAGGAATACAATGACAGCGGATATGACGATTTAAAAAACGCTTCAAAATTAAGAATAAATTTTGAATCCGTGCTGGATGATGAATTGCATTTCATCAGCAATGTAATTCTGATTTCCCATCATCTTAATCCAATTTACGATCTTGGTTCATACCTCCCGCAGACAGTTGTTGAAGATTTAATCCAAAATGGTTTTCCTACCGATTTAGAAATGGAGAAAAACAGGATTTTTCTCGATAATGCATATTTAACCTGGAGATTATCAGTATTAAGATTACGTGCGGGGCGTCAGCAACTGAGTTGGGGTTCAGGATATAGTTTTAATCCCACCGATCTTTTTCACAGAAAAGATATGGTTGATCCAACTTATGAAAAAGAAGGTGTTAACGCCGTTCGATTTGACTACAACTGGGGAATAGGTGGAAACCTCTCCGGAATTATTGTACCTGGTCGGAAGTTTTCAAGCTCTGGTTATGCACTGAGATTGGGCACGCATTTCAGCAAATACGGATATGATGTTGGATTAACGATACACGAGGTTGATGATACTACTTCGATTGATGCGAGTACGTTTGAAATCGTAACTCAAAATAGGTCGGCATTTGGATTAGATATCAATGGAACTCTATTTGAAATGGGTATCTGGATGGAAGGGAATTTCAATGTAATGGAGAAAGAAAATGATTTTTCGAGAATTGTTACTGGCATTGATTATACACTCGAAAACGGTATTTACCTGATAATTGAATGTTTATATGACGGTAGATCAGACAATTCTAAAAGCTATAAAACAAAAGACTGGATGGAGTACATTCAATCTGGAGAACCAATCAGTCGATATAGATTTATGGCAGGAGCGAGGCAGATGTTATTTGAATTGGTAGAAGGAGGTGTTTATGTATTCGGAGGTACTGATGGTAGCTTTCTTTTTAATCCGCGTTTTGATATATCAATTGCCCAGAACGCTGACCTGACATTATTTGGGGCTGCTTCTTTCGGTGATGCCGAGGGTCAGTTTTCTTCGGGTGGTTACTCTGCTATCGCCAGAATATCCGTTTTCTTTTAGTCAATAAATTCAAGAGTCGGATTTACTTTTCTTAATATACCTGATAATGTGATGGAGGTCTTTTTCCGTTTCCAAAGCAATCTTATTTAATGATTGAATTAAATCGTTGATATCCGCAGTTCTGTCATTTTTTACCTTAACTTCAATTTCATGACATACCAGCTGCATCTGATGAGCGCCGATAATCCCACTTGTGCCGCTGTGAGCATGGGAAGTGAATAATATCTTTTCAGAATCAGACTCTGCTAATGCATCCTTAAGAATTCTCACACGTTCGGTTGTGGTGCGAATATAATCAGTTATAAGAAAAACCAAGAACTCGCCGTCATTAGGTAACAGGACGTTGATAAGATCGTTTATCGTCTTTTTATTAAGATGGTTTCCTATTTTTGGTTTTTTCATGATTTGCAAACCGGTTGTCAGTTATTAATCCTCAATAATATTGAATAAATAATTTACTCCTCACCAAACCTGCTGTTAACCAGATCGGTAATCTGCTCCAGGAGATCGACTTCATCTTCCCCATTTATCTCTAACCTAACCGTAGAATTACACTCTGCTTGCAAAAGAAGAACCCCAAGGATGCTCTTCGCGTTAACTTTCTGATCATCTTTAATAAGAGTTACATCCGAATTACTCGTCGAAATGAGCTTAACAAGTTTTGACGCAGGCCTTGCGTGAAGACCGAGTTTATTGATGATTTTAATTTCAGATTTTATCATTTGATATATTTGTATTTATTTTTTATTTAAAATTCGCGGTTAATCATGAACTCCGACCATTGCCAGAGCAGGTCCTTATACCTGCTCTCAGGAAGTATTTCAAGATGTTTCCTTGCGTTCTCAATTAGTTTCGTTGCCCTGTCCTTAACCCAATCTACTCCGCCGAGATCTCTCATCAAGTCGATGATTTCGATAACCTCATCATTTGTAGCTTCAGGATTGCCTAATACGTGCATAAATTTTTGTTGTTGAGCAGGACTGGCATTGTGGTATGCTCTATACAGCACAAGCGTTCGTTTTCCTTCCCGTAAATCTGAGCCTACAGGTTTTCCGAGTGACTTCTCTTTTCCCACAATACCCAGAATATCATCCTGGAGCTGGAAGGCTGTGCCACACAGTGTAGCAAAATTGGCGACAGCATCAACGAGAGGGTCATCTCGCTTCTGTAATCCGATCATGGCTCCTGCCCTGCCGCAGAATTCATAAAGAGCTCCGGTTTTTTTCCAGAGCATTCTCTCAATTTTCTCGGGGGAAAGAGATTCAATATCAAAATGAGCATATTGAATATCGAGAACCTCACCTTCGACTAAAGTATTCAGAACTCGCGTATCCAACTCATTTATCAGGTCAAGAGTGACATTTGCATCCAAACCCTTTTCTGTCGATAACTCAGCCATCATGCTGATTCCCCAGCCATGCTGAATATCACCTGTCAGAATTGCGATAGAATTGCCATAATGGCTCGCATCAATCTCACTTAATTTGATGGATCCTGAGCCGGTTCTCGTCATTTGTGTATAATGCTGATGTACAGTGGCAGATCCTCTGCGCAGTGGATCTCTGTCAATTATATCGTCATGCACCAGAGTCCAGGTGTGGAAAATCTCAACAGCTGCTGCTGCCGGGATTGCCATTTGTTCATCTCCACCTACCGCTCCACAGGAAAACAGGAGTATTGCAGGTCGAAGTCTCTTCCCACCATAGGTTACGTAAGATGTAACAGCCCATCGTATATCTTCGGGGTGAAAACGGGATACAAATCGATCGTGAAGTATGTAGTCTTTCATCCATTTACTTCGCAGGTCGAGTTGTTCAAAAAAATTGCTGTTTTGCATCGAAATCATTGCTAATCCAAAAATCTTTGTAAGTGTTATAACTTAGGTCATTCTAAACAATCTGTCAAGTCTGCTGGAGGCTATCATAATGATGTGCTTGTACTTATCGGATAAATAATTCATGCAATAGTTATCTATGATATGCACTTTGTGCGTTTTGAAAGGAGTTAGATATACATTAGTCGGATGTAAATTGTGGATAAATAATGATAAGGAAAATGGCTTGATTATTGCTAAATGTTTAGTAGTTGAAAGAGTTTGTTCAAGAATTTATTTCTTGACAGAATCTAATTTTAGTATAACTTTCAATTTGAGTTTAACCACTTTCGTCGTTGGGAGTAATCATGAGATTCGAATTTAGAAGTATTTATTTTCTATTGTTAATTGTTGGATTTTTTTCTCTGACTTTCTGTTTACAGAGCGTTGGTGCGGAAGAATTGGTACTTCAGGGCAAATCTTCGTTTTTGGTAAAAACTGATGATGAAATTTCCATGAACATGCAATTTAATATTCCGGATATTGTAATAGAAAGTGTGGAAATTAACGGTCAAAAATACAAGAAATACTCAATAGAAGGTGAAGTTTCTTCAGGTTCCCCAGGACAACCAGATTTACCATCCATTGTCAGGTATGTCCATGTACCACCGCAGTCGGGAATAGGATTAGACATTGAAAATCTCACCACGCGAACATATACTGATGTATCTCCAAGCCTGATTCAGAGGGATAAAAATGATGGTTCATCACAAGCTGTGTTTGAAAATCCGGACTTTTTAGAATATGATAAATTGATTAAAAGCTCAGGTGACATCAGGAAAGAGGTTGGGAGTGATGGATTTTGGCCTCCTGAAGTGGCAAAAGTGGGGAAACCGGCGATCATGCGCGGGTATCGAGTTGTTCAGTTAGCAGTCAATTCTGTCCGATGGAATCCGGTTACGAAAGAAATCCAGATCGTAGAATCTCTTGATATTAACCTTGACTATAACTCAGATGAGAATCGAATTAATCTCGTTACCAATCCGGAACGTAAACGTAATTCAAGATATGCTTATGAGATAATCAGTAATCTCGTTATTAATCCACCTGCACCACCTCGTGATATAGAACATTCTTCCGGATCGATTTTATATGTTATGGGCAATTGGAATGGCATTGCCGAAGACCTCGAACCGTTAATTGAATGGCGACGCAGGATGGGTTGGACGGTGCAACTTCATCAAACCAGAAACAATCGCAATCGTGATGCTGTCCGAAATGAAATTCTCGAATATTACGAAAGTGAAAATCCACCGGAGTATGTAATTCTGGTTGGTGATGCAGATCGTGATTATGAAATGGCGTGTTATGTTCATGCTAACGTTGGGAATCCCTATGAAACTGATCATCAATATGCTTGTCTTGAAGGGGATGATGTACTCGCTGATGTTGCTTTGGGCTGTACGTCTTCAAAAGAAGTTGGACAGATTTTTTAAAAACTAAGGTGTACTAT
>CAYLYZ010000063.1:0-31715 GCA_964387885.1 uncultured bacterium
TTTACATCAATTTAAATATAAGTAATTATTTTTTAATTGTCAAGGGTGATTTTCAATCAAGACGGGTAGATATACGCGTCCTCCCCAGGGTCGGGGAGTGCGGATACATCTATCCGCCTTTTTCACTGAGGAGAAATTTTTTAGAACTTTGTTTCACAGCAGAATAAACGATTAGGCGGATTCGTTCCCTTCAGGTTTCAAGCGAAGCGTAACCTGGAGGGTGCCTACTGCCAGGTTACGCTTCGCTTGAAACCTGGCAGAAACCGTTATCGTTCAATCTGTTGTGATACCTTACTCATCCTCACTCCAATTCTCTTCAACTCTACACCGGCTGATAAAATCACTAAGGGAGATTTCATCATCAATAAGCCTGTGCATCTCATCGGCGATAGACCATAACATTATATTGCTGTTTGGATCTGCATCGAGCCGAACTTCAAAAACAAGGCTGTCATTGATAAAATTCGTAACATTATCACGCCTGAAGTATTCCATGCAGGATTCAATAAGTTGTCTCTCCGTATCCATAGCCTCCCGCGCGGTCATATCGTTTACTCGGAGTGTAAATCGCGACCGGAAAGGCTGTTGAAATTCAACTTGTCGGCGGGGGATCTTAAGATCCGCAGCAATATAATCCTTCAGTTCTCTGGGTATTAGGGTGTTTCCACAACCAATAAAACTTACGGATGAAAGCACTAATAAAAAACAAAGGCACAAGTTCACCACCAACACCTTCTTTGATGTCTTATTACTTGAGTTCATCGAAAAACCCTTTAGCGAGTATAGATTACAATAGCCCGTGGGCTATTCCCGATTTGAATACTGTCAACTCGTTCATCAACAATAACTTTATCAACACGTTCTGATGTTTCACATGCAACAAAAACTTCATCATCATAGTTTATGGCAATCCTTGAAGCACCTGGACCAACCTCAATCGGATTTCCGGTGCCATTCAGAATTTCTCCGGTCGCAGAATTATACCTGAACAGTTTTCCCGGTTCATTAGCCCATCCGCCTCCGGTTACATAAGCAATGCCATCTGAAGTCATTGCAATATCACCGGGTTGACCACCAATTGGGATATATTGTTCTACAGTATCCACAGCTGTGTTTACAACTACAATCTCACCTTCGATGTTGCCATAGTTGCCAGTGCATACTACATGAAGCCTTCCGGCTAAATCAATTGCCATGTAACGTGGATTGGTTTTTACTTCAATGGTCTTTTCGACGGAATTTGTAACTGAAGATATTACAGTAATTGTCCCGGGAAGAAAAGCATCATCCTGTGTCAAACCACTGTTGCAGACATAGACCTTGTCCCCCACAACCTCTACATCTAACGGAGATTGTCCAACTGGCAGAAATGCCTGAATTATTCCACTGTTAATATCAAGGACGGTCACTAATCGATTTGTATAATCACTGATAAAGAATTTACCGGTCTCGGTAACATCTGCAAATCTGGGGCGGGGCGATTCCAACCAGTCAAGATTTATATTCTCAATTACTTCAACTTCATTATTATCATTGACTCCAAGCACATTCATCTCTGCAGAGCCTTCATTGATAACATAAAGATTTTCTTCAAATTGGATGATATCTGAAGGAAAGAGCCCGAGTTGGATAACATCGATGTTGATTTGCCCCTGACCGATAGTCATCTGACTTAGTGAACCGACATTTTCATTCAGGTTCGCGACAAAAAGTATCTCGTTTGCTCGAGGAACCGGATTCGGATTTGTGGCGCTCTCCTCACAACTACTGAGTATCAGGCAACCTGTAGCCAGAATAAGGACAGTTAATGAGAATTTCTGGAAAGTATGTTTCATTGGTCTCTCTGATCTAAATTTCATCTAAATGTATCGCAATGCTACTCACGTTAAGATAATTATACATTCAACATGGATGGAAATGCAATTGATAATCCGATAGTACTCAAAGAGAGTATTAATCCAGGCTATAATTTATAGTGTTGCTTGAGAGAATTTACGCAGGCGAGATATTATGTTTCTTCCTGATTTCAAGCGAAGCGTAATCTGGCAGGTTACTTTCTCTTCGTTCATTTGAAACCTGCCGATAACAATTAAAACTTAGAATGAAATTCTTTTATAACGGAGTTTGAAAGTATTTTCGCAAGTATTCAATTGACAATACTCCCGATCGTCATTCCGGCGGACGCCGGAATCCAGAGGAATATCCTATTTGGGAGCTCTCTTAAAACCAATCCCGCCTCATTTATGTACATTTATTTGAATAAGTTACTATTGTAAAAAAAAACATCTCTACTTACTATGAGCTGCTCTGGATTCTGGCGTCCGCCAGAATGACATGGTATTACTAGACATCAATCTGTAACAAAAATACTTTTAAGCAGTAGTATAACAAGGTTATTATAAAGGAGTATTATAATCATTTCTGATAACTAACAAACCGCATATTGTTTGGTATATCCGGATTCCCTTTGGTTGTTCGGTCTCCGAAACCCATCAGGATGCAGTTTTCCTCATCAATTGACAGTAACTGGTTTAGTGTGATTCTTGTGTTCTCTCCATGGAATCTTTTTATCAAATCACCCTCAGCAGAAACAGTAGCCACATAGAAAGTGTCCCAGAAATCCTTAAAAGTACTGGTCATCCTGCCCGGAGAATTGACGTACCTTCCAGCTACCAGATAGCCTCCGTTTTCCCAGCGTACAAATTTCATACCCGGCATACTCGTCCACGCGAATTTTTTGCGCCAAATCAGATCTCCTTTTTTGTCAATTTTCAATAGCACCACCGACCTTTCGGTGTCACCTTCCTCCGGTCCCTGTCGTTCACCCATAACCATGAAATTACCATCATCAGTCTCGAGAACTGATTTACCAATTTCAACACCTGATTCGGTATAGAGGTTGTCCCATTCCATCTCACCATTCTGGTTCAACATGAAAACACGGACCTTCATGTCATCAACTACACCAACAGTAGTCACACTAAGAAATCCTTCGGTTCCGTCATTATCCAAAGTCTGAATGATATTACCATGAAATCCGCCACTAAGTCTCGTATCGGAAAATGACCATATAATATCCCCCTGTGGAGAGATTTTTTGATAGGAGTAATCAATTTCAACTTTTGGTCCAACTGCCTTTTTGCTTCTAACAATAAGATAATTGGAGTCCTCGGTCTCGAAAACATCGAAAATTGAGCCTTTTGTTTCCAATTCAAATTTGTCCGAATCGAGAATTTCACCTTCTGACGATATTGAATATAAACCGACCTCATACTCATTGTCCCTTGACCATGTGCAAAGTATAATGTTGCCATTTTTGTCCACGGTGGTGCGTCCGGTAGCCTCTTCTAATGTCATATCCCAATTCTTTTCACACCGCTGATTGGTGCAGATCAACTGAAGTGACCTCGAGGTGTTTTCTTTTTTGGGAAACTCACTCTTCAAAGCAAGGGTAGCAATGTTACCATCGGGCATCAACTCAGACTGAAAAGGAAAAATACTATACCCGTCTTCGCCGTATGTATATGACTCTACGCTACCGACAAATTCATTGGGCACAGGTTTCAACTCAATCGCGAGGAGAATATAGAATAACTCGGTGTAGAGACCGAAAAGAACAACCATAATACTTAATACAAGACTGGAAATCGTAAATATCCGACGTACCGGAGTTTGAGTTCCCCCTTTCACCGCTCGTCTATGTTTGATCAGGAGATAAAGAGCAAATCCTCCGGAAATAATACCCAGACCAGGCAAAATACAGAACAGGAGCATCCAGGATGTATATTCGGGAAACATAAAACCGATCTTAGAGGGGAGTGCTATCAGTAAAATACCTGCTAATGCAAAAAGGGAAGAGATTTTCACGTTCTTATTCATTCTGTTCTCCCGGGATTTAGGCAATGGTCTTGCCAATGCGGAGCTAAAGCGATTTTCAAAGACAATACATTCACTTCTTGATTACAAGGAAGGAAATTGTAAGGAGAAAGTCAAGTTAAGTGTCAGGTGAAGGCACCTGACACCACTCATAAACTGCGCGAAGTATGGCTTCGCTACTCCGGATCAGTTAAATATCAATCACCAGTAATCAACATCGGAGTCGGACCATCACCGACACGATAGGTCTCAACCACTTCACCACCAAATATTTTATCAACACTATCCGCTCCAAAACACGCAACGAAGGCTTCCCCGTTTTCACCAACGACAATCCTTGACGCACCATTACCGACCTCAATCGGATTCTCAGGACCATTGAGCACTTCACCGGATATCGCATTATACTGAAAAACGAGACCGGGATTTCCCTCACCCCATACTCCAAAAGCCACCAGATATGCAACATCCTCATTTGTGATTGCAAGCTCAAGAGGTTTGCCACCAATATCGATACTGCTTACGACCGTATTCGACTGGATGTCAATAATATTTATCTCTCCCATTACATCAAAATAGTTACCGGTGCATACTACATGTAGTCTGCCCTGTGAATCGATATCGAGAAATTGTGGATTTATTCCTACATCAATCAAATCTAAAACGGTCTTCGTCTCGATGTCAATAACGGAGATTGATCCCGGTTCATAACCGAATGTGGCTGGATTAAAGCCGCCGTTGCAGACATAAGCCCGGTTCTCAATCACCTTAATATCCGATGGGGAGAGACCGATTTTTATATATTCCTTCAAGTCGGGATTGTCAGGATTATAGATTGTAACTGTCGAATCGTTGAAATTACTGATCAACAGTTTCCCATCCACCGTAAAATCCCCAAACATCGGGCTCTTGTTCGGAACCATACCGATATCAACCGTTCCAATCGGAAACAGGTTCTTTGTTTCATCAAATCCCAGAATATCGAGGCTGTTTGATAGCGAGTTGATTATATAGAGCCTGTTATCCCTGAATAATATGTCGTTCGGATTATCTCCCAAACCCTCAATACCAACACTCACTTCACTCGTCTCCAGGTTCACCATTGAGAGGTTACCAGCGTGATCTGAAAAATTCGCAACAAAAAGAGCATTTGGCGCCAGGAGTGTAGGATTGGTTGAACTGTCTGACTCGCAGCCTGTGAAGGTAAAACACAGGGTTATAAATAATATTGTTAAAACTGAACTTAAAATGGCTTTCTTCATCTCTGTATCCTGTTTAATGTAAATTCAAAGTTGTGTGTCACGGGCTACTCGTTGCCCGTGTTTCATTACTTGCCACGAGTAATATCCTCGAAAACATTACCATCAAATGATTAATGCTGATTTGTAAAAAACAATGTCTGTGTGGCCCGGGCTACTCGTTACCCGGGTTTCTTTATTTATCAAAATTAAAATTTAAAACATCACTATTAAATGACAAATGCTGACCTGTGAAGAAACTTGGGCAACAAGTAGCCCAAGCCACACTTCTGTTATCTTATGACTTAAACAACCCCAATTTCAACTGAATTCTGTATGTCCTTCCGGGCATGGGGCTACGTTCGATTACCCTGTAGGATTCGTCAAATAGGTTATCAATCCCGAATTCAACCGTGGATCTTAATAATCTCCATTTGAAAGTTCGGTAGCAGAAAAAATCATAGATACTGTACTTCGGCAATCCCATGCCTGCAGTAGAGATAGGATCGAAATTAGAAGCAGTTGAAAACCTGCGGCCAATCCACCGATTCTTAAAATTGAGTATTGTCTCGCCTACCCTTAAAGCAAGTTCTCCCGAACCGCTGTGCCGGGTTATCATCGGTGGAAGGTTGCCTCGGTTGAAATCACCCTCGGTATCAATAACAGCATCATTGAGGATATAACATGCAGATAACTTGACTCTACCATTCAGAAAGGAGATCCGACCACTACTCTCAAGTCCCTTGACCTTCACCCGTGTCACATTTTCGGGAAAGTACTTCCCGAATGAATTCCGTTTCCAGACAATCATATTTTCAGTAAAACGGTAAAATCCGTTTAAATTCAGGTTCCAGGATATAGGGAATTTCTTAAGATTTGAAATGTTGAAATTCAGGTGAGTATTCTGTCCCTTCTCCGGCTGTAAATCTCTGTTACCCACAGCATAAACACTTTCGACGAGAAACAATGCATTAAAGGGTGGAGACAACAAACTCTGCCCCCAACCGGAATTAACATTTAGCTGAAATGTCTCAAATGTCTTTAGAATACTTACTGACAGATTCGGCTCAAAATTGGAATAATTACTGACTCCCGAGTTTATGATCCAACTCTGTGCCAGATTAGAGCCTACACCCAAAATCAAACTTGAAAACAGGTACCGGTAGTCCCCGCCTATCTTGATATTATGGACAGATCGCTCAGCTTTTCCAAACCCCATTCCCCCCACGGTGTTACTTCCTCGGAGCAGATCTTTTCCGATATACTCATCTCTATTGAAAGAGTATCCGGCTCTTAATTCACCATTTTGGAAGTCCGCGTAGATAACCGATTCCGTACCGTATCGAAATCCGTTCTGACGATTCTCTTCAGCAAGATGTCGGACAATTTCTCCTGTCTGAGGATCGTATTGTTCACTTGGTGATTTATAAAAACCCGTGTAATCTGAAAGATAGAACTTTGAGTCGATGGTGAACCATTTCGTCTCGAAATCCCCCTTCACAATACCTGCCTTGCGTGAGTGGCTGAGATATGCTTCCGGAGTCGGGGATAGATAAATTAATCCGGGGATACCATGTCTATTTCCCTCGTAATAAATCCCACTTTCAATTGAACTGACTTGCCCGTTCCAGCCAAATTTCGCATTTCCTGAAGAAATATCGGTAGAGTTGTTCTGTCGGGTATGTTCTATTTCCTCTTCTCCGTCAATCAGGTTATATTTGAAATCCCCTTTTTCATAAAACCGCTTGAAATTGGCGTACCCAGAGATTCGGTTTCCAGAACCCGATAATTTTGCTCTTCCATTATATAGACCAAAACTTCCCCGCTCCGCAGCAACCTCAAACCAGTCATTCTGCTGGTGATTAGATGATGTTCTCGTTAATAATTGTACATCTCCACCATAACCTGAAAAACTTACCTCTATAGCATCCAGGTTATCCAGATCAATCTGATTGACCAATGCCTCTCCCGTTCCGGCATCGTTCAAAGGGATCCCATCAAGAAAAACCCTCACCGCCCGGCTCGGACTTCCTCGCAGTGAGAGCCGCTGATTGCCATCTCCTTCCAGTACAGTTATACCAGGGATATCAGAAAGTGCTTCACCGACGTTTTCAGCACCGCGTCGCGTCCAGATAAACTTACTGAGAGATATTGATTCACCCTGAATGAAATTCTTGTTTCGTCCTCGATGGGCAATCTCGACTCCGGGCAATTCAATTGAACGAGTTGTCAGTACGAGACTGACATATTCAATTGAACCTGGTTTAACTTCAATTTCAAAATCCCTAACTGGATAATAATTGAGGTGGGAAACATTTAGAGAATATGATCCGGCCTGCACATTGGAAATACTGAACCGACCTGACCAGTCGGTGGTCGTCCCTATCGACTGCCCGGACAACTCGATATGTGCTCCGGGGATGACATTGCCTGTTGTGTCTGTGACAGTTCCCGATATGGCAATACCGACTTCCGCGTAAAGTTGGGTAGAAAAGAGTAAGACGAAGATGGCCGCGAATAAAATGCATGTTCTCACCTTCCGGGGAGTGCGGACATTCTTGTCCGCAGTATCAGATACATTTTTTGGACGGATGGGAATGTCCATCCTCCCCAAGGGTTGGGGACAATTTGGAATGCTGTGTCTGTAAAATGAAAAACCCGCGTCTTTACGACTAACGGGCAAAAATTGATCGCGCATGGCGTCTTCCTTGCCCCGAAGGATTATAACCTGGCAGTGACGGGTCTTCTGACTTGCGCTTCATCCTCGAGCGACGCCTTCCCAAACTGAATCAGTGGCTTAAATGTCGCCCTCGTCTGCGCTTACAGCGGCGAGGTACCGTTCCCGAATTTCACGGGATTCCCACTCCGGACGTTTTCCGGAGTCATCACTTACCCCAATTACACAAACCGTGTTGATTTGATTTGTGCTCTATTTTGTTTCTAACTTAGTAAATTTCTCTAACCTTTCCAAACCTGATTTATAAAAATCCTCATCAATTTCAACTAAAATATACTTTCTATCAGTTTGAATACAAGCCTCACCGGTAGACATAGATCCGGCATAAGGATCGAATACAATTTCACCCGGATTGGTTGATGTCTGTATTAATTGTTCAAGAATTTCAACCGGTTTCGATGTACCGTGCTGATATTTGTAATTGCTGACTCTCTTATAAAATTCTATCCCCGAATCGCTACGCTTGAAAAGTACATTCGAGGGACGCTTGCCATTAAACGGTCGTCCTTTCGCGCCTTTACATGCAAATAGAATGAACTCATGTTGGGGAGCATAATTACCGCGCAAATCCCCCGAACCATGATTATTCTTAATCCAGATCAGGCAATTCTTATAATGGAGGAATGTCCTGGAGGTCTTTCTTCCGTCGCCTAACCGGGTTACTTTCGCAATGTCCTGCAAATTAAGTATCTCATTATAAATTGCCGGGAAAGTATAATGATCACACCAGCAGTAAAAATGTGCCCCCGGTTTCAAAACGCGAGCTGATTGTGCTATAAAAAAAGGTAAATCAAAATCACGCTCATTTATCTTCTTAACCTTTGAATGTGCTACTGGACGGTTTGACTGGTAGTCCTTGTAAGGAGGATCGGTTAGGATCATATCGACGGAATCGTCGGGAAGATTTAGAAACACTTCCCGATTATCACAAAAATGAATCTTGTTATCTAACTTCATATGCTTGAGCTTTTCCGGTGTCCTTGTTTGCTGATAAATTAAGTTTATTATTAGTGCAGATGATAAGCAAGAATCAACTCATTAGAATTAGTCTTTATTTAATTCTGTTCCATTCTTCCAGAACAGCAACTGCCATCTCCGGCTTCATACCAAGCCCAAACTCAAACTGTGCAATTACGCCTCCGCTTTGATCATACAGGTGTGAAGCTACTTCACGAACCGCGTTTATCCCGACCTGGATATCTTCACTTGGAAGGATATGCTGCCTATCAATCTCACCCCAAAATGTGATTCTGCCCTTTCCGATTTTTGCCAGCTCAGCCATATCCATACAAAACAATTGTGAGTTTATCGCATCAAGTCCGACTTCTATTAAATCTTCGAATATATCTGTAACATGACCATCCGTATGCATCATGATGAACTTATCATTTGCTTTAGCGAGATCACAATAGTCTTTATATAGTGGTTTAAATAGCTCACGCCACAGGTCAGGATTTATCAGTAACTGGTTCTGAGCACCCCAATCGTCCATAAACCAGACGGCATCTACATCCGTTTTTACCCAGAATTCGAGCTCTTTTAGGTAAAAATCATGAATCGCTGTTATCAAGTCCCTGGGACCATAATCGGGCATCATCATGTCAATCATCGCGTTCTCGGTACCACGTAAAAACTGATACCTCTCCCATGGACGCGGGCAGCAGTTGGCGATCACAAATTTTTCGGTCTCAGCGCAGAATCGGTTAATAACATCAAAGGGTTTTGCGGTGTTTTCAGGCAATTGATCATAGGGCGGTTTAACTGATCTCCAATCGCTGATTTCAGTGATAATCGGTGTTTCCACTTCACCGATTATTCCTGCCTGGATGTTCTTGAACTCACAGCCCCAGGCATCCGTGCAGTAACCAACGGCATGTCGGTCACCCCTGACAATCGGTGTTGCTGGATATTCGTAATCCGGTTTTACTATATCATTTGGAAAGTCTCTGGAAATATTTGAGATGGCTTCGGGAAAATGGATCTCCGCAAAGGGCAGCACCCAGAGATCTCTTGGGATCCGTTCCGGATTCTCGAATGTCAAACAACGGGTTACTAATTCGCGTGAGGTCTGTGGCATTATGTATTTCGCTTATTCTTAATCAATGTTAATATTCGCTAAAAACGGCTTTGGCTTTCGCAATGTGTTCGGGAGTTGTACCGCAGCAACCACCAATAATTTTCACTCCCATCTCGAGTAGTTCTCTGACCCCCACTGCAAATTCCTCTGGGGTTTCCCTCCAGATGGTCTTACCGTTCTCAACCTCCGGCTTCCCCGCGTTAGGTCTGATGATAATTGGTAGAGTACAGATGCTGCGTAATTCTCGTGCAATTTCGATCATTCCCGGAATCCCTGAGCTACAGTTTGCTCCGACAAAATCTGCCTTTTCATCATAAAACCGTTGTACCGTTTCGCGCAGAGGATTTCCAAATGAGGTGAAAATCCCATTTTCGTTTTTAATGAATGCTGCTGAGACAATTCGCACAATGTCCGGTGCGATTTCGCGAGCTACTTGCAGACCTAAAACCGCTTCTTCAACATCCATTACGGTTTCAATACTGAATGCATCAACCCCACCCTTTCCAAGAGCTCTCATCTGACGCGCACAGCTTTCTTTAAAAACTTCAGGATCAAGATCCCCAAATGGGATCAAGTGCTTTCCACATGGTCCGCATGAACCGGTTATAAATGCATCGTCACCGATAACTCCACGCACCGATTCGACAGCTATGTGATTAATCTCTTCAGTATGGGCTTCAAGATTGTTTTCCGCGAGTCGAATTGGGGAACCACCGAAAGTATTTGTCTGTAGAATTTCTGCTCCGACCGAAAAGTAGGCTTTTGCAACCTCGCTGAGAGCTTGCGGCTCAGAAAGGTTTAGTGCTTCCGGACAAGTGGATATGTCATGCCCGAGTTGACTCAGGAATGTTCCCATCGCGCCGTCTGCAAGTATCGGACGGCTATCGCTGAGCCTTTCGATTAATTTACCCATTTCTTCGGTTATCTCTGATTTTAAATAGCAGAAAGGTGTTTTGAAAAGGAATGCGGATCGGGGAAATAACCATCAGCACCTATTTTATCATTGAACTCACTCGTTAACGGAGCTCCTCCGATAAAAACCATCGATCCGGGAACAGCGGTTTTAATCTCTTCAACTACAGTCTGCATGTTCAGCATTGTAGTTGTTAAAAGGGCACTTAACGCAGCAATTTTGCAGTCATTTTCCTTCATTGCAGTGATGAACTTGTCGGCTGAAACATTTGAACCAAGATCAATTACATTCCAACCCGCCCCCTTCAGAACCATCCCAACTATATTTTTGCCTATATCGTGCAGATCACCCTGAATGGTTCCAATAACAACACTCCCTTTGTGCTGAACTGTTCCGCTCTCAAAATATGGTTTTATGTGAACCATTGCAGCGTTCATTGCTTTAGCTGCTACGAGCAATTCCGGGATGAAAGCCTGTCCGTTTGCAAACTTTTCACCCACTGCATTCATCCCAACCATCAGGGCATTTTTCAAAATATTATTAGCTGATTCTCCAGTTTGGAGAAGTAATGCGGTAATTTCGGAAGCCCCATCTAAATCTTTCATTTCGGGAGGAAAAGGGAAATTCTTATCAACTTTTCCTCTCTCGATGCAAAGTGCCAGCTGTTTTGTTAAATTCAAGAGGTTAAGGTTCCTGACTTGTTGTAGTTAGTAATTATTGCCTGAGAAGATGCAACATACGAGAACTGTAGCCTTGAATTCCGGATGTTCCAAAGAACTTTGATAATTCTTTTCCCTCCGCGGATGTCAGAGCAGGAGGTGTTTTTACTCCGAAGGCTGAAAACATCAGATCCTGATAATCTACAATGGTGAGAATACTATTACTGTTAAGGTACTGGAATTCGTTTATAGCTTTGTCATAATCACCTGTTATAGCATACAATTGTCCAAGTTTGTATGAGAGCATTGAAAAGTCCGCCAGATCACTCCGAATATCTCCGAAATATTCCCTGAAGAATTCGAGCGCTTCTATCTGGTGTTCTTCACTTTCCAGCTCTCTCACCCAAACGAAATAGTGGTATCTGAAATATCTGCACAGTGTCTCTTTTTTCTGATCTCTACTCTCCATCTTAAAGGCTTCTATAACCATTTTATCACACTGTTCACCAAAAGGACCATCAATGAGATAGTTGAGAGAATCTGCTATTGCATCATATTCACGGTTGACCATCAATCCTTTGAAGTCAACAGAATCCTCGAGAAATTCCTTGGCTCTTATACTCCAGATTCCTCTGTAAAGACCTTTATAATCAAACAGATCATATTTAGTCCAGAGCTCGATATTATAACTCGGTAGTGGATTAATACGTGTAAATTCCCAGCATACTGTGCTTTTATCTAAAACCTTTCCTTTAACCGGACGATAATTACTCAAAAGACCAATATCAAGACAGTTTAACTCGATCTTCATGCTATCGACGACACCGAACCACAGAGCTGCCTGCTCAACATTGTAATGAAACTTATAATAAGGCAGAAAAGACATTGAATGGGATTTTGGGCATACCTTGTACTTTACCTCAACTTTTACCTCTTCCTGCTCTTTGAGATCAATGGTTAATTTATACCAGGCGATATCCGTTCGATTCGGGAATACAGGCATAGTTTCATCGCTTCCTCTTGTCAATTTGGTTTTCTTTATTTTTCCATTGACAATCATCCTGACACCTGCTGCACACAATGAACTGTCGACTGCTTTTCTCGGATCGTTCATACTGACCGGTAACCCTAATTCAAGCAAACAGGCATCTCCAATATTCTTTAATAAGTACTCCGAGTAAACCTCAGCATCAGATCCATCGAGATGTATAAAAACATTTTCCTTTACAAGATGGATTTCATCATTGTTGAGCGGAACCAGTTGGTTCGCGAATATCTCAACAGGTTCAACGTATGCCTGAGATACAATTGGGAAAATGATTACAAGTAAAAAGACTGCGATTGAGTTCAACAACGGTCTTACAATCCGGTGGAGAGCATTTACATCCATTACAATCCTCTGCGGTATTTGAAAATGCACATAACCAGTAAACAGCTACGTAAGATCAAGTTTCCGTGTTACTTCAGTGACACTTTCATTAACAGGACTTAAAGGGTTAAATTTCAGATACAGGCCTATGCCAGTACCAATTCCGGTTGAAGTTCATTCTGGGAGAAGTGTGCAGGCTACTACCCTCCAGGCGGGACGTGCAGTGTACATAGAAATATAAAAACTCGAAATGCTCTTCGAAAGCTATGATTGAAAAATTCTGGGTAAAAAGTATGAAAATTTGTAAATAAAAATTGTTTTACACTTCTGATAATTTTCTATATAACACCATCGATAATAAAATTCGAAAAGGACTTTAGTAATACTGCTAATGAGCCCACTTGACTCTTGAATGAGTTCGGATTATTTTAGTTAAAGAAAGTAAAATCTCAGAGAATGGAAATAGACAGAAACGAACTCGTGAAAATACTAACAGCTTCAAAGTAGGGATTCTGCAAGATACTGAATATTGGCAATAAGATTTTCAGATTCATCAACAATGGTAAGTTGGGATGAGAGCAATTCATAAATTGCCAATTAGCAGAATAGACGCAGTTGTAAACACTAATTGAAATTGGGGGAAAAATGTACACTCGAAATTCAATAATTGTACTCTTCACAACACTAATGTTGACTGTTAGCACTGCAATTGCCCAGCCTGAGGTCATCTGGTCGGAAACATATGGCGGGGAGGCTGTCGATGAATGTTACCAAATGGCGATTACCAACGATGGAGGATTTGTCTTTTCCGGTGATACCCGATCTTTCGGTGCTGGAGGTATTGACGTATACTTAGTGAAAACAAATGCAGATGGTGATCTTATTTGGTCTCAAACATACGGTGGGGGTGGCACTGATCAGGGATATTCACTAACTCAAACGGCTGATGACGGATATGCTATTGGCGGAACTACAACTTCAGGCAATGGGGCTTTTGATTTTTATCTGATTAAAACCGATGCGGAGGGCGAACAGGAATGGGCTCGCGTGGGATATGGCAGAGGCGGATATGACCACTGCCAATCGATAATCCAGACGCCTGGTGGCGGATATTCGATGGCTGGGAAACTTGATGGAAACCGCTGGGATGCTCACCTGATACAAACAGATGAAGAGGGAAATTCACTATGGGCGAGAAGTTACCATCGACAATGGAGTGAAGTGGCGCGTAGTCACCTCAGATTAGGGGACGGTGGTTTTATTTTTGCCGGTTTTGCGAACATACCTAATCAGGATATTTGGGATGTTTATGTTGTCAGAACGGATGAGGAAGGCAATCAAATATGGGCAAGGTCTTATGGTGGTGATGATTCTGATCTATGCATGTCGATCATTGAAACGGATGATGGCAATTTTGTTTTGGCTGGATGGACGAATTCTTTCGGTCAAGGCGGCGAGGATTTCTACCTGATCAAAATTGATGAGGATGGGGAAGAGCTGTGGTCGCAAACTTATGGTGGTGAAGATGATGATCAATGCTTTTCTGTAATCCAGGTTGCAGACGGTGGATTTGCACTTGCTGGAGGAACTAGATCATTTGGAGAAGGTGAACAGGACATGCTTATGATCAGAACCAACGATGAAGGTGAGGAACTATGGTCATTTACAGCCGGTGGTGAGGGAAATGACGTATGCAGATCCGTTGTCATTACACAGGATGGTGGCTACGGATTGGGCGGCAATACCGAATCTTTCGGTGCTGGTGCTCTCGATTTATGGCTGTTGAAAACATCTCCTGATCCTTTGTTAGGTGATATCGAACCTCCGCTGATCCTCGTTGATCCGGGGTTGATTGAAGCAGAGGGCTCATCGGAACATGTTATAAATATCTCTAACGTTGGAGAGGGTATCCTTTGGTGGAGAACAGCGTTTGCCGCAAATTGGGTGTCATGCGATCCGTCGAGGGGAAACATCGAACCTGAATCAGACCAGGATGTGTTTGTCATCATCGATGCCGAGGATCTTAGACCAGGTGTATATGAAGATGTTCTCCGAATTCTGTCAAATGATCCTGAGAGACGCGAGACACAAATTCCGGTGACTTTATGGGTACAGGCACAAATAATTCATGTCCCCGAAGATTTCGGAACCATTGATCAGGCCATTAATAATGCCAATCATGGTGACTCTATTTTAGTGTCAGAAGGTGAATACCTCGAAAATATTGATTACTCCGGAAAGGAAATATGTATCATCGGAAATCCAGACAATCCTGAAGATGTAATTCTCAGCGGAGCTCATCGAAATGGATCAGTGGTAACTTTCACTAACGGAGAATCTGAACTGGCGATTCTATCCGGATTCACAATTATCAACGGTTCAGGAACACTTATCGGAAGAGATCGTAAAGGTGGTGGAATATATTGCAATGAATCCCGTCCTGCGCTGAAACATTTGATCATTCGGGATAATAATGCAGCAGTTGGAGGTGGAATCTACTGTTTCCGCTCTAATCCCACAATCGACAATGTCATAGTCACCGAGAACGAGGGAAGAGACGGTGGAGGCATGAACTTTGAGGAATCAACCCCTATCCTAACAGATACAGAGATTTCCGAAAACTATGCGGGATGGGGTGGAGGCGGCATTTATTGTGGTGAAGCTCATCCAACTTTAACTCGTGTTCTACTCTCTTACAATGTTAGTGAAGAAATCGGTGGTGGGATAATGATCGTAGGCAACTCAACCCTGAGCCTTACAAACGTAACCATCAGCAGAAACGAAGCCGGAGAAACCGGGGGTGGAGTTCATATCCGTGTCAATAGCCAGGTTGCAATCAGGAATAGCATTTTGTGGGATAACCAACCTCAAGAAATCAGCTTCGTTCAAGTGGATAACGATGTTATAGACATCTCATATACCGACCTGATGGATGGCAGGGACGGAATTGCTGGTGATGGAGTTGTAATCTGGGGCAGAGGTAACATAGATGCAGATCCATTGTTTGTTAATCCGGAAAACAACGGTTTTCAATTAACAGTAGATTCTCCCTGCATCGACACTGGAGATCCCAGATCACCCTTAGATCCTGATAACAGTCAAGCAGACATTGGTGCATTTTATTTCAATCAGGCTAATGGGGTTGTATTCAGCGATTCCAGAGCACCATCATTGTTTTATCTATCTGAAGCCTTTCCGAATCCCTTTAATTCTAAAACAAAACTGACCTATTCCCTGCCAAATCCGTCTCATGTTTCGGTCGGTGTTTATGACATATTTGGAAGGGAAATTGCGGTTTTGGTCGATGCTTTCCAACCAGCCGGGAATTATACGACGGAATGGAATGGTATTGATGTGGGTTCGGGAATATACTTTGTGAGGTTGGAGGCTGGAAAATATAGAGCTGTGCGAAAAGTCATGTTATTGAGGTAAAATGAACATGAAAGAAGGATTCCAGAAGAGATTTGGCAAACCATAAAATCCGGATAAAAAATGAAAATCAGCAAATTATTTCTTCTCATCTCGCTGTGTATATCTTCAAGCGTCGGATTTTTCGGCTGCGAGGAAGAGACTTCGACTGTCTACCGTCCCGGCAACTCACTAACCGATTCAACTGCTGCAATGATTCAAGGCTACGTTCGCGAAACCGGTACGCTTCTTCCTATCCCGAATGCCTCGATTATATCAGACGATAATCAATACATCAGATCAATTGCAGACGGCAGCTATAGCTTCCGTGTTCTCGAAGGTGACCGGATAATAACTGCTGGAGCGGAAAACTACGAAAACACAGATACTTCCCTGACATTACAGTCGGGCAGCGAATATAACCTGGATTTTTTTCTTACGCTCTCAACTGTGCTTGTAAGCGGTAGAGTAACCGATTTAGTCAATAGTCCCATTTATCAGGTTCAAATCTCCTGTGCTGGTGAGGAGACCACTACCGATAGGAATGGCAGATATCAAATTGTCGTCCCCGCTGGAACCAGAACGATGTATGTCACCGCTGCCGGTTATATTTCAGTCAACAGAATTTTCACAGCTACAGCCAACCAGCCAATCATAAATTTCGATTTCCGACTGGAGCCCGGAAGCAGTCAGGAGGAAACCGGACAGATTACGGGAAGAGTGACAAATGAACAAGGTAGTAGTATCGCAGATGCGTTTGTGAGCTCCGACGATGGTGAATCCGATTACACCAACTCTAATGGGAATTACCAATTATTCGTTCAGTCAGGAAATAGAACAATTACGACGATAGCCATAGGTTATCAGCCACAATCGGTTCAGCAATTGGTGGAGACTAATCGCTGGTATTTTATTGATTTTATGTTGGTAAAGCAATAATAACAGTTAATTTAACACAAACCATTTTGAATTGGATCACTTGTTCATCCTTTCTCTCCCTTTTGATTGGGGAGGACGGGTATATTTACCCGTCATTCCGCGGCCTAATTTTGCGGGTAGATATACCCGCGCTCCCCTTGCATGTGACACTGCATGCCGTGCCCACTCCAGCACACTGCCTGTTATTTCAACTACCGAACCAAAACAACCTTACGCATCTTAGACACATCTCCAAAATCCATCCGCACAACATAAACCCCAGTCGGAAAACCAATTGCATTCCAAACAAACGACCGATTTCCAGCCCGGACATCTCCATCCACCAACCGCGAAACCTCCCGCCCGTTGACATCATATATCGCAAGTAAAACAAAATCGGTTTTTGGCAGATATAAAGACAACCTGACCGAAGAATTAAACGGATTAGGACATGCCGGATAGAGCACCGGCGTAGCCGGCAAATCCGTTAAATCGGTTAAATCCGTTGTGAATGACCATTCCTCAACATTGACTATCCAGCGGATTGTATCAGCTTCTATACCATCATGGACAATAGAGGTAATTTCACACAGTCCGGCCTCCGGGAATGTGACCAAAACCGAAGCACTATCGCTTTCAAGTGGTTCATCATTGAGCAACCAAACGTAATCGAGAGAATCAGAGTTTTCATTGAATGGAGTGATTACAAATTCATACGTGGAGTCAACATAAGCTGACAACTCAAGTTCAGCAGGCCACCATGACCAGATTGCAGAGCGGACATTTATCGCCCATGACACTTCGTCACTCTCATCCTCGTGCGTGACAAGTGCTTGTAGTTGATGTCGTCCCGACTGATCAAACATAACCGTAACGGTTTCCTCATCTCCGATCACCTCTTGCTGATCATTTCGCGCTGTCAATGTCCAGACGTTTTCAGTTTCTATTTCTTCCAGAGCTGCAACTTCAATTCCGAAGTTGACTTCTGTTCCCCTCCGGACAATCAAATCCAGGCTGTCAGGTTCAAAGCTGCGGATGAAAAATTCTTCAACATGAACTGTCCATTGAACCGAGTCTGCGAAAGCGTCATCTGAAACAAAACACTCGACAGTATGATCCTCAAGTTCCTCAAAGAAAATGATTGTTGTTGTGTCGGTTGCAACGGTGTCTTCGTCAAGTATCCAAAAATAAGATAAAGAGTCATCCTGCAGATCTTCTGCTTGCACAATGAACTGAATGGAATCTCCCTGCAGGACAGTCAGCTCGAGGTCAGGAGGACTGAAGAAAACGATCTCAGGAGGTGAAAATAGTAACACTATCTTTGTTAAAACCCCATCCGGTCTTCCCCCATGTTCTTCGCAATAGCCTGTTCCGACTGCTAATGCCATCCCATCATTGCCGATCACTACTGATTGGTAACCCTGCATGGAATGTTCTTCATTACCATCGGATCTTCGCCACATTTCGTTTCCTGAATTATCGGTTCTTAGAACTCTTGAGCGATTAGCCAATCGAGAATCACCCACTAGTGTGAAACCGTTGTCCCACATCTGAGTTAGGCCGGTACTCCAATCGTTATCTCCAAAATCAAAACTATTTGACCAGAGTTCTTCTCCGTCGTCATCCACCCTTAAAAGAAGGAAGTCTCCACCCTCTCCGGTTCGATGTCCACTTGCAGCAAAGCCTCCATCCCGACACGAGATAAGGGACATTAGTTGTCCTGACTCGTAGGTTCTTGACCAAACAACTTCACCTTCAAAATCCGTTTTCAACAGCCAGGCTTCCCTGTTATTATGCCCCCCGGCAATGAGCAAACCTCCTGCTACCTCTCTTAATGATCGAAACCATCTCCCGTTGTATGTATGCTCCCACAAAACATCACCGTTGCCATTGAGCATTACAGCATATGCCACAAAAGCCCCATTTCGACCGACAGCCACGAACTCACCGCTTTTGAGTTCAATTACAGCGTAACACTCAGCAGCCCAACCGACATCACCATATTCATTCCACCACAATTCATTGTATTCTGGATCAGTTCTAAGTACAGAAAAGTGCTTTTGATTCTCCGGATCTGTAACTCTCCCTCCCAACAGGAAGCCACCATCATCGTCCTGAATAAGTGTATAGCACCAATTATTAATGTGCAGGAATCCTTCATGTACATAAGTTCGCTGCCATTGTTCTTCACCGTTCTCATCCACCCCGACTAACCAGTAAGCGGTAACACCCTCACCTCCGGGAGTAAATCCGCACATTGCATAACCACCTTCAACTGTCGCAAAAACGTCGTAAAGGTAGTCTGCGTTATTGCGGTTATCATAGAAACGTCTCCATAAGTCGCGGGGCTGTGCCTGGAGAGTTGTAACGGTAACCAAACATGTTAAAGATAAGAGAACACAAAATCGCATCTTGCTTTTGAAAAGTGAGGTCGACCTTACCATTGGGAATAATGTCATTGTCCTTTCCGTTTTAATAACTGAAGGAGACTTAGTCACGAGTTTTAATTATGGTGAAAATCATCCGTTTGGATAATTGGAAGTTAGGATATTATTGGTGTAATGTCAAGAAAGGAAATTTATTGAATTTTAAAACTATTAGTTGACATATTCGCGATTTCAGCCTCACCGATTCTGCTGAATTGAGACGTTTATTTCTGCAATTATTTTAGTGAAAAATCAGATTTATTACGGATATATATATCCGCGCTCCCCAATTGAATGATTCTCCGATCCACCTGCAGCATCTCTTCAATTATACTTAAAACTTGCTATTTCACTTACTTTTTGATAACTTTAATATGGATATACCTGTTCCGAATATATTGAGGTTTCCCATGAACACCACAATTAGATTTCTGGCTGGTGCACTGCTGATAATTTCCTTTTTCTTCTATGCCAACCCCTGTTTTTCTTCTAATCCCGATAATTCAGAGTACAATTCGTTTTTTAAATCTCTCGGTTCTTTAAGCTCTGCGAACTTTTCACATTATGATAATAATGGACCCGGACGAGACGATCCCGGTGATGTTATCGATCAATTCAACGTACCATACGCCAATAACGGTGGCCTTGCCTGGGACGGTGAGTTCATCTGGGGTGCAACCCGACAAAATGGTATAAGGATGTACAAGATCAATCCCGAAAACTTCGAGGTGATGGAAGACTTTGATATCAATCAACTGGATGTACTCGGTATGACGTTCGATCCTGTTGAGGGTCTCCTCTGGGTTTGCGAACACGGACCAAACAACCAGAACAGCCGGGCGTTTCAATATGATCTGGAGGGAAATCAGGTCGGAGAAGTACCTCTGCCTCGACTTGGGCACCACGGGCTATGCACTGATGATGAGTTTATGTACGCCCACTCTGAAAACGGTAATCAAGACCAGAGAATTTACAGATTGAATCGGGACGGAGATGTTATTGTACAGGGTCCTAATCTTGCACAATTAATCAACCATGGCAGAGCGGTATCGATTGAATGGGTTGGTCAGCACAACGAAGGGCATTTTTGGGTCATGTCTGTTAATCATATCAGTCAGCTCACCATTGACTTTGAAAATAATCGCGCTGAGGTAATCCGGGAATTCAGGCATCAAAATCCTAACTACCCACATCAGGGTCTTGCCCACGACGGATTCAACCTCTGGGCTGGCGGTGCCTGGGGTAGTAACATAGTTTACATCTATGACGATGGATATGAGGAAACTTACGGTGTTCTCGGACTTGAACAGGAAATGATCGAGTTCGGGCCTGTCCCTGCCGGAGATGCCATTGAACGCACCTTGAGAATCGAAAACCTCGCTGAAGAAGGCGACTTGAACGTTCTTGAGTTCACTCTCACCGACTTAGGTGATGAACCGGACTGGCTTGAGATCAGTGACGAGGAAGGTGTTATTGAAGCTCAGGAATTGCTGGATATTACATTTACTGCTAATACGGAAGGTCTTGAGCTCGGAGAGTATGACCGAATTGTCCAGCTTGACACAAATGATCCTGACCTGCGCTCGGTAGAAATACCGGTTCACCTTTTTGTGGTCGAAGGATTCGGTTTGTTGTCCGGAACAGTAACCGATGCAGCCACAAACGACGCAGTTGAAGGCGCAACTGTCACAGTCGATTATTTCGGATTTGAAGCTGTTACAGACGAAAATGGTCACTACGAATACCCGGATATTCCTTCATGGACTTATGATCTTGTTGTGACAATGGATGACTATTTACCACTTTGGGCGCGTGAAATCGAAGTCGGTCCCGGTGCTGATGTCGAGCAAAATTTCGAACTGCTTCATTCTCAGATGATACTTGATCCCGAAGCGGTTGATGTTTCACTTGCCACTGACGATGAAACCATTGTCGCAATTTCAAATCATAATGGAGGCAATGGTCCCTTGAACTGGTCGGTACAAAGGGTCTTTCAGGGAGGTGCTGATATTGATCCGTGGACGTTCCGAGGTGGATTTAACGCAATGGAGATTGTGGACAACAGGCGTCTCAGTGGTATTGAGTTTGTAGGTGATCATATATATGTCGCTGGTGGAATCAGTGGTGAGGATAATCAGGTTTATGTATTTGACCGAGAAGGTAACCTGCAGAGACAATTTCCTCAGTTCGCAGATTCACGGTATGGTTTCAGGGACTTAGCTTATGATGGAGAATTGCTCTGGGGTATAGATGGCTCCACAATTTACGGGTTCACTACTGAAGGTGAACTTATAAGCGAAGTTGACTGTCCTCTTAATCCGGGAAGATCAATAGCCTGGGACCCAATCAGGGAGTGTTTCTGGATCTGTTACGTTACCTCAGAAATCATAGGCGTCGACCGGGAAGGTAATGTACTGACAAGTTTTGATAGACCCGACGGAGCAAGAATGTACGGTATGAGCTGGTATCCCAATGATCCGGATGACTATAATTTATACATTTTCTGCAGCGGCGGCGAGTTCGATCAATTACTGTACAAGGTCAATGTCGAGACCGAGCAATCGGAGTTCGTCCGGGAAATGACTGATGTAGAAGATGGAGGAGCTGCTGGAATAGCTATAAGTGGTTTATACGATCCGTATAGTTGGGTGATAATGGGAATCCTCGATGGTCCGGATGTTGTAGGTATCTGGCAAATCGCTCCGCGAACGGATTGGTTGCAAATTGAACCTGTTGAGGGTGTATTGGGTGCCGACGAAGAAATAGAGCTTTCAGTTACTTTGAACTCAATCGGATTACCGGAAAACGAGAACTTCGAAGCTAACCTTGTGTTCTCCCATGATGGGATCGGTGCAGTCACCGAAGTTCCTGTAGTACTTAGAGTAACCGGAGAAAACCAGATTCCAAGCCGGGAATTGGTGCTTAATATGGGGTGGAACATGGTTTCCCTCAATATTGAACCCGCTGAAAACGACATCATCCAAATGATGATGCCACTGGTCGATGCCGATCTCTTGAGCATGATGAAAGACGGAGATGGCAGATTCTACAATCCGCAATTTGGATTTAATAATATCCCCGGCTGGAATTCGGCAGAAGGCTACATGATTAAGGTCAATGAAGATTGCAGCATAACTTTCGAAGGTGATGCAATTCCATGGAACACACCTCTTCCACTTGAGAATGGCTGGCAGCTCGTCAGCTATTATCCACGCGTTGCAGTCGATGCAATACTCGCCCTATCCGGTATTATTGACAATCTCCTGATTGCTAAAAATGGCTCAGGGCAATTCTACAGCCCCGAGTGGGGATTCAGCAATCTCGGTGATCTGCGCGAAACTCAGGGCTATCAGATCAAAGTTGAAGGTGATGTTGAGCTGGTTTATGTCATTGATGAAGAAATGGCTTTGGGATCGCAGGATAGATCTGAAAATCCATATCGGGAAATCAATAACAATCATAACTCCTATTTTCAGATTAAGAATCCCACAAACTCGAACATGAGTCTTCTGATAAAATCAGACACCAATTCTGAAGGCTTTGAAATTGGTTGTTTCAACAACTCCGGAGTACTTGTCGGCTCAGCTCAATTTGATAATGATGGTAATTGTGGTCTGACAATCTGGGAGGATGATCCTCTGACGGAAACCATTGATGGACTGAAGGAAGGTGAACCCTTTGAACTTTATGCTTGGAACGGAGAAAGGAAATTTGCACTTCACAGGGGCTTTCTGAACTTCCTTGAGGGAAACTCCTTGACCTACTACTCGGACGGATTCCTGGCGATTGAAATCGGTAGTATCTCGAATATACCGACAGAATTCTATCTATCACAACCCTACCCAAATCCGTTCAACAGTTCAACCAGAATCAGCTTCGGATTGCCTGAATCGGCAGAGATAAAGTTATCGATATTCGATACTATAGGACGAGAAGTTGAAAGAATTAGTAATAGTATTTTTGAAACCGGACACCATTCATTAGCGTGGCAAGCAGAAGGAATGGCGGCTGGAATCTATTTTATTCATCTGAATGTTGGTGGAGATCGAGGAATTCGCAAGGTTTTACTAATCAAGTGATGTTAATGGGGAGGGCGGGTATATTTGGGAGGACGGGTATATTTACCCGTCTTGCATACGGAAACCACGTTTAGTAGCGCAAACGTCCCAGCCAACGAGAGTGTGATCCGCCGTTCGGTGCCTTTATACTGGGGATTGATAACAAGCTGGAGCGCTTGTACTACTAAACAACCCGCAGGCGTGAACGCCTACGCTACTAAAAGAGATGTTGCGAGGAAAATGGAAAATTTGGAAGATAGAATAAAGGAGGAAAAATGTTCAGGAAAACTACAATTGCGTTGTTTGCACTGATCCTTATCTGCTCTCTGCAAACTACCAGTGCAAAAGAAGCAATCGATCACTCAAGCATTATCCAGGCCAGCTCTACACCAGCAAAAATCATCAATCCTTATGACGATTTTCCAATCCATGGTGTATCCCATAATCAACCAGACAGACGTCCGAGTAGGGACATTGGTGAGACAATGGAGATTGGCTTCACCTGGTATGACTATCAGCACAACGGATCAATTAGTCAGATGATAGTCCGTGATAATGCAGGGGGCACCCATTTTGCATATATGTGTGGATACAATGCCCAACAAAATCCACGACACGTTGTTTACAACTTCCTCAGTGAGGATGGTGAGCTTTTAGTTGAACCGGAAGGAAGAGGTGTCGTTGATGATGCTATTAGATCAGGCTATTGCACAATTTCCTTTCTACCTGAGGATGATAGAGGAATTGTTTTCTATCACGTTACGGGGCACATTAACAATCAACCCAATTTTCTCGGAACCGCCCTGTCTTATGATTGGGTACGCGGAGTTGGAGCATTTCAACCATCGTACTTACCAATCTGGGAAGGTGTTGAACTTGCCTGGCCCCACGGTACGGTTGATATTCAGAATGTTGCACATGTTGCATCTACAGAAAACTCACCGGAAGACCAGTTATGGCAGCGAGTTGCGTATTCACGAGCAGTCCCTGATAGATTCTTTGAAGATTGGAATTGGAACAATCAACCCATCGAAATTGATGTCACGGGTGTTATAAGCAGCGATGTTTCAGCCTCACCACAATCGGAACGAGTTGCAATCGCATGGCACCACAACCGGATTGGAGAAGAACTTGACTTCTGGGATGAATACCGAGGAGCCTGGCAGCGTAACAACGATATCCGCTACATAATTTCTGAAGATGGCGAAAACTGGGATTGGGACGATGGGATACAGAGTATGACTCAGATCATTCCTCCCGATCGCGATCTTCTTGAAAATGATCCGGAGAGAGCCTGGGGCGATACGCTTAGGCCGTACTGCGATGTTGACGTGGAGTTTGATCCTTGGGAGGATGGGGACAACCTCTATGGTGTGTTCGCAGCGTCAGGATTCAAAGAACATCCACTTGGTGACGACGCCGAAGAACCTGTATTCAGCTATGCCGTCCACGGACATCTCTGGTTCTGGAGCTCTGAAACAGACGAAATAACGATGATATATGATGGCTGGTACAGCAACTACATGGAAAATGAGAACGCACCTGATGATCGGAATTTCCGTCCTGGAGTGTGGCGCTTGAATGCTGATCGTGGCTCCATAGTCTTCGATCCGGATGAACCGGGGGATATCTATGTAGTCTGGTGTTGGTCACGTCCAATAATGGAATTTGACGAAGATGAAGAGGAATGGATATTTCTTGAAAATGCCCAGGACACAACCGAATCAGGCTATGTCAATAAGGAGATTATGATCTCAGCGTCAACTGATTTCGGGAGAACCTGGCACGTCCCGGTCAACGTTACCGAAACAATCTGGGAAGGTGACGAAGCTCCGGAGCCCGGAGAGAGTATGAGCGAGGACTGGGTATCTGCTTCTCCGCTGGTCGATGATGGTGCTATTCACATGATGTACATCCTCGACACAGATGGGGGAGGAATCGCACAAGAGGAGGGAATAGCAACTAATAGCCCTGTTATATACCACAGTGTGGACATTGACCTCCTCAACGTCGATGAGCTTGATCTCGTCGAACTACCGCGTGAAGGATTTGGATTCCACAATTTGCCTCCCGAAGAAGAACCGGAGGAGCGAGATTTGGATGTCGCATTCCGTGCAGGTTGGAACCTGATTTCGATCAATGTAGTACCCGCAGAAGAGTTGTATGCAAATAACGAAGACCGGGGTCCTGATATCATTTTGATGACTGAACAAATGCGTATTGACGAAGATGAGCATAACATCCTGATTCTGAAAAATGAACTTGGACAGTTTTATTCACCGGCATGGGAGTTCAATAATATCCCCTACTGGGATTTGACAGAGGGCTATTTTGTTAACGTTATTGAAGAAACTGAAACAACCTGGGCTGGTGAAGTTATTCCTTTCGACGAAGATATTCCTATCGCTGCCGGTTGGAACATAATAGCATATTTCCCAACCTACAGGCTAAGTGCACGAGCACCAAACTTCCCGGTTTTAGCACCGATTATCGACAACGTCCGAATCGCAAAAAACGGGCTTGGACAATTCCTTTCGACAGAATGGGAATTTTCCAACATGCCAGACTGGAGAGAATCTCAGGGGTATCTGATCAACGTATTCGATGATTGTGTTCTCAACTATCCGGAAGATGACAATCGATTCAATCTTGAAGAACCTGAAATTGATCTCGAAGGTGAAATCTACCCAACTATTGCAAACATGAGTGTTCTCGTAACCGGATTAACTGGATTATCTACAACTGAAAACGATTTGGTGAGAGTATATAATTCCAGAGGCATCAAAGTCGGTACCGGACGATTCGAATTGGATGGACGCTGCGGGATAGCAGTCTGGGGTGATGATATATCAACTGAAAAGGTTGATGGTTTGCAACCTGGAGAAGTATTCGAGATTAGATTCCGGGACGTTTCAGAATCGGTCGAAACGAAACTCGAGACCTCTCTGATCCACGAAGGCAAGGGATTGGTGTACACCGATAACGATTTCCTTGTAGTAGAAATGAAAGCTGCTGCACAGGTTCCGGACGAATACTATCTATCCGAGTGCTACCCGAATCCGTTCAATAACCAGACACGGATCAGCTTTGGTCTGCCTGAAACTGCAAATGTTAACATCGGTATTTATGACGTCAACGGTCGTCACGTCATCGAGATAGTCAACGGCAGGCTCTCCGCGGGGCAGCATACTATGAACTGGGATGCCAGCGAGTCTTCAGCGGGAATTTATATGATCCGGATGAATGCAGGCGGACTTACACGTTCAACTAAGGTTATGCTGCTAAAATAGTGATTTACCCAAAATCTCCCCCCCGCTTGCGGGGGGGAATTAAGGGGGGGAGATTAACCTTTATCTACTTTAATATCAATTTCGTAGGGTGGATTCTTAATCCGCCGAATAATTCTAGCAGTATGTCTCAAAACAGATATTAGCTCACCTTAAACTGGCAAAGGAGGCAATATGTTCAGAAAAATTAAACCTGCATTACTCGCATTAATGTTAATCGGCATTTTGTATTCTTCGACTGCAAATGGTCAGCCCAGAGCGATTGGCTTCACCTGGCAAGATCTTCAACACTCCAGTTCGATCGGGCAAATGATTGTTCGTGACAATGAAGGTGGGACTCATTTTGTCTGGACCTGCGCTTTCGATGCTCAACTAAGAAGAGTCAATGCTGCCTATAATTATTTGTTTAGGGATAACGATCTATTGGAAGATCCGAATCGTCCCATAACTGTTCATAATGGAGCTCGTTCAAGTTCACCCACAATTTCTCTTGTGCCCGAGGATGGCAGGGCAATTGTCTTTTATCAATCCCCAAATCGCAATGAGCCTAATGTCCTCAGATTGACCATTGCTTCTGACTGGATGTGTGGAATCGGAGCATTCCTTCCCTCATATCTCCCAATTTGGGAAGAAGCCGAACTTGCCTGGCCGCACGGAACTATCGACCAGCAAAATATTGCCCATGTTGTATCCACCGAAATTACCGGTGGTGGTCAATTATGGCATAGAGTAACCTACTCACGTGGAATAACTGATGATGAGTTCCTCGAATGGGAATGGAATGGACAGCCAGTTGAAATTGGTGTAACAAGCGTTATCAGTGGAGTTGCTGCTGCTTCACCCCAATCCAATCAGGTGGCACTTGCGTGGCATCACAATCGGATCGGGCAGGAATTGGGTTGGTGGCATGATTTTCAAAGAGCCTACCTGCGGAATAATGACATTCAGTACATCATTTCTGAAAATGGGGAAAACTGGGATTGGGAAAACGGTATAGAAAGTATGACTCAGATTATTCCACCTAATCCCGAGCTTCTTGAGGAGGATCCAATTCGAGCATGGGGCGATACACTCAGACCTTACTGCGATATTGATATAGAGTTTGATCCATGGGAGGGAGGAGATAATCTTTACGCTGTCTTTGCTGCATCCGGATTTAAAGAACACCCGCTTGGAGTAGAGGCTGAAAATCCCGTTTCTTTTTTTGTTAATAAAGGACATTTGTGGTTCTGGAGTTCTGAAACTGATGAAATAACCCTGATTTATGAAACGTGGTACGGTAATTTCACGGACAATCCAGCTGCACCAAACGGCTCGAACTCTCGAACCGGATCATGGAGATTGAATGCAGACAGAGGTTCGATAGTCTTTGATCCGGATGAACCGGGAAACATTTATGTTGTTTGGGAATGGTGCCGACCAATAATGTCGTTTGACGCAGAGGAAGAGGAATGGGTTTTCCACGAGAATGCACAGGATACGAGTGAAGCGGGTTTCATCAACAAAGAAATCATGATCTCGGCTTCTACCGATTTCGGAAGGAATTGGCATGTTCCTGTAAATATCACTGAGACAATCTGGGATGGTGATGAAGCTCCCGAATCCGGTGAATGTTTGAGTGAGGATTACGTTTCCGCCTCACCCCTGGTCGATGATGGAGCTATCCACATGATGTATATACTTGACACAGATGCAGGAGCTGCTCCTTATGGAGAGGGACAGGTAACAAATTGTCCTGTTGTTTACCATCGGATTGAAATTGAGGATCTTAATATCGAACAACTCGGTCTCGTCGAACTACCACGTGAAAATTTCAATTTCCACAACCTGCCTGAAGAGCCAGAGGGGAGAGACCTGGTTATTAATTTCCGAGCTGGATGGAACCTGATTTCTATAAATATTTCACCTCCCGAAGAGATGTACGCAGAAGAGGAGGATCGAGGACCAGACATCTTACTTATGACCGAACAAATGCGGATCGATGAGGATCAGCACAATATCTTAGTTATGAAAAACGAAATTGGTCAGTTCTATTCCCCAACCTGGGATTTTAACAATATTCCTTTTTGGGATTTGACAGAGGGGTATTTTGTGTGTGTGAGAGAGGAAACCGAGACGACTTGGATGGGTGTTCCAATTCAGTTCGATGCTGATATACCAATGGATGCCGGCTGGAATATAGTTGCATTTTATCCAACTTTCAACCTAAGTGCACAAGCACCGGACTTCCCGGTTTTAGCTCCGATTATCGACAATGTAAGAATTGCCAAAAACGGTCTTGGACAATTTCTGTCAACAGAATTCGAATTTTCCAATATGGCGGACTGGAGAGAGTCTCAGGGATACTTGATCAATGTGCTCGAGGAATGCATTTTCAATTATCCGGAAGATGGAGATCTTGCAAATCTGCGGGGAAATGGTCATGCAGATCCAACTGACGTTTCAGTCTCACCAACCGATGCAAATATGAGCATCCTTGTAACTGGAATAACTGATCGTATTGTTGAGGAAAATGATTGGTTAATAGCATACAATTCTAATGGTATTAGAGTTGGTTCTGGTAAGTTTAATGCACAAGGATGTTGCGGTCTGGCAGCCTGGGCAGATGACAACACAACAGAAATTGTCGAAGGTTTACTGCCCGATGAAGCGTTCGAGCTTAGATTGCGGAATGCTTCGGAACCGGTTGAATCGAAACTTGAAATTTCGATAATCCACAAGGGCAATGGATTAGTGTACACCGATAATGGTTTCCTCGCAGTGGAGATGAATGCTGCTACGCAGGTTCCGAGTGAATACTATCTGTCCGAATGTTATCCGAATCCGTTTAACAACCAGACTCGAATCGGTTTCGGACTGCCTGAAACCTCCAACATTCAATTAAGCATTTTTGACATCACAGGGCGTCTCGTCTCTGAGTTAGTCACCGGAAAATTGTCAGCAGGAACTCACACTGTGAACTGGGATGCAAGAGCAATTTCCGCCGGGATTTACTTCGTTAGGTTGAAAGTGGGTGAATTCTCACTCTCGACTAAGGTTATGCTTATGAAGTAAATCGATACACAACTTCCCATATCCGGGGAGTGCGGACATTCCTGTCCGCTTTATGGCAATAGGTAGGGCGGATTCTTAATCCACCGAAGATATACGTCTTCCAGGGATCTTCGGCGGAATAAGATTCCGCCCTACATTCTATTCTCCCATATAATGCAGCAAAACCACCGAACCTCCAATCCGGGTGTCAGACTTTGCCATTAATTCATTATCTTCCTTCTTACCGCCAATACAACTAACCACAGCATGACCAGCGGAGATACGTGTGATGGAGAACGGTACAACGGTGTTCTCTTTGCTGAAGAAATAGTCTGTCCAGTTAAAATCTTCGTCGAGAATTGCCATGTACCATTTCAAATCTCTCGCTCCAAGTGCCAATGGATTAACAAATTCGTCGCTGATCTGTATTCTTCCGCAGACCAGCCATTTCCCGTCCATCCACGGGATAATTCCGTAAAGTTCAGGTTCGATGGGAATTTCCAGGCTTGAATCCTTAATTTCTGCGCTACTTACAACCGGCTCGACGAATTTTGAGAACAGGTAATTTCCATCCTTATCAAATTTATATATCGCGCTCCTGCCTTCAGTGCTGTCAGAACTGAAATCAACTCCTGCAAAAACGATTGATTCATCAGCAGATACTTTCATATCGACACGACGAAATCCTATGGAATCAGCGGTTCCGATTTCCCATTCGAGCGAACCATTTTGGTCGAGTTTCAGTAATCTCAGAAATGTTGTGGGATAACTTATTTCCGCGTCAGGATCGGTGTTTCGAGGACTGATATAGCTTGAAATGAGATAGCCGTCCCTGCATTCAGCGGTTTGATATCCCAACTCTTTTTCTGAAATAGAAAAATTTTTCTTCCAGATTATTTTCCCATCGGGAGAAATTTTCAGAGCCGTTAAGAACCGATCCCCAGATTCCTTAACATCATTTGATTTTACTGATGAGTTACCAACCTGAAACAGATTCCCATCTCTGCAGGGAAGCAGATTGAAGCTCATGAACACAGTATCATCAAATCCATCAATAGTGTAAACACTTACTGGTTCACAATCTACTGAATACTGCAGTAATTTGTCAGTAGACCCACCATTTTCGTGAGTTGTGGTTAGATAAATACCTTTTTCTGGGAGGTATGTCATAGCTGCGCAACGATTTTCCAATTTCCTACGCAGAATTTCATCACCGGCATAATTTGTCTTTAGAAGGAAATATTCGCCTAAATATTCCCCGGATTTATCTTTCCTGCTCATAATGTAGACTAACGTAAGGCAGGTTGAATCTGGTAGGATCACTGTTTTTTTCGGTCCGAGGTTATAATCAGGATCGGAAAAGAAATATTCGTTTACTCTCCCAATTACTGGCGGTGATTCGATTTTGTTCGCAGGCGGGAGGTTCATGGCAGAATTAACAGCATATACAATCAATATCATAAAACCACCAACAATAATCGAAACAACACTTGTAGCTATCGAAACGTAACTATAGACTTTACCGCTATATGGTTCTCCCTCTTCTTTTAATGATTTCCTGATCTTAACAAGAGCTCTGATCCCAATAATAAATGCGATAACTCCTATAATAATACCTGCAGACAGGGGGATAATAGCCAACAATCCGAGTTTCATCAAACCTATATTGAATATTAATCGTAGAATAATGGTAAAAAAGGAAAAGAGTAGTGACAA
>CAYLYZ010000064.1:0-31613 GCA_964387885.1 uncultured bacterium
TGACGGCACAGGTGACTTCACCTGGGATACCGGCTTTGACGATGAAGGTGTTTACCAGCCAGTGTTTACAGTCTCAGATGGTGACCTGACGGGTGACATTACGGTTACTATTACTATCAGTAATGTCAACCGTGCGCCGAGTATAGCCGACCTTAACCAGGGCAACCAGATTGCGGCTGATGAAGATGCTATAGTCAGTTTCCAACTCACAGGTTCTGATCCTGATGGTGACGCACTTGAATACGAATGGGATATGGATAACCTGCCACAGGAAGCAGGATTCGTAGACAACGGTGACGGTACCGGAGACTTCACGTGGGATACTGACTTCGATGACGTTGGTGTATACCAGCCAGTCTTCACAGTCAGTGACGGTGACCTGACGGGTGACATTACGGTTACTATTACTATCAGTAATGTCAACCGTGCGCCGAGTATAGCCGACCTTAACCAGGGCAACCAGATTGCGGCTGATGAAGATGCTATAGTCAGTTTCCAACTCACAGGTTCCGATCCCGATGGTGATGCACTTGAATACGAATGGGATATGGATAACCTGCCGCAGGAAGCTGGTTTTATTGACAACGGTGACGGTACCGGAGACTTCACGTGGGATACGGACTTTGATGATGTGGGAGTTTATCAGCCAGTGTTTACAGTCTCAGATGGTGATCTGACGGGTGACATTACGGTAACGATAACTATCAGCAACGTCAACCGCGCCCCGAGCATTGCAGACCTGAACGAAGGTAATCAGATAGAAGGTGCAGAGGATGCTTTGGTTGCATTCCGACTTGAGGCAACCGATCCTGATGGTGACGCTCTGGAGTTCAACTGGGATATGGATAACCTTCCTCAGGAAGCCGGATTCGTCGACAACGGTGACGGCACCGGAGATTTCACCTGGGATACGGGTTTTGATGATGAAGGTGTTTATCAGCCAGTCTTCACGGTAACAGACGGTGATCTCACAGGAGAGATCATGGTCACGATTACAATCGGTGAGGTCAATCGTCCGCCATTCATTATTAATTTGAATCAGGGCAACCAGGTCGAAGCCAATGAAGATGATTTCGTTGAGTTCAGACTTGAAGCAACTGATCCCGATGGTGATGCCCTTGAGTTCAACTGGGATATGGACAATCTTCATCAGGCAGCTAACTTTGATGACAACGGTGATGGCACAGGCGATTTCACCTGGGATACCGGCTTTGATGACGAAGGTGTTTACCGACCTGTGTTTACAGTATCTGACGGTGACCTGACGGGTGACATTACAGTTACAATAACCATCAGCAACGTCAACCGTGCCCCAAGTATTGCCGACTTGAATGAAGGCAACCAGATTGCTGCTGATGAAGATGAGATTGTAGCCTTCCGACTTGAAGCAACCGATCCTGACGGTGACGCCCTTGAATTCAACTGGGATATGGACAACCTGCCTCAGGAAGTAAACTTTGTAGATAACGGTAACGGTGCAGGTGTCTTTGTGTGGGATACCGACTTCGATGATGAAGGTGTCTACCAACCGGTTTTCACAATCAGTGACGGTGACTTGACTGATGATATTACCGTAACAATCACTATCAGCAACGTCAACCGCGCCCCGAGCATTGCAGATTTGAACGAAGGAAATCAGATAGAAGGTGCCGAGGATGCAATAGTCGCATTCAGACTCGAGGCTACCGATCCTGATGGAGACGCGCTTGAATTTAACTGGGATATGGATAACCTTCCTCAGGAAGCCGGATTCGTCGACAACGGTGACGGCACCGGAGATTTCACATGGGATACCGACTTTGATGATGAGGGTGTCTATCAGCCGGTCTTCACAGTTTCTGATGGTGACCTGGCAGGTGACATTACAGTTACGATTACAATCAGCCATGTCAACCGTCAACCCGAATGGGTGGATATCCCAGAGATGATTGAAGTTCAGGAAGGTGATCCTATTCAATTCGATTTTGTTGGTAGAGACCCGGATGATCATCGGTTAGCAATATCATTTGCATCACCAAACCTCCCAAGGAACGTTGAAATCAGGGACCATGGTGATGGCAGCGGTTCATTCGCATGGCAAACAGATTATGAAAGTGCCGGTAACTACCAGGCTGTGTTTACTTTATCAGACGGTGAACTCGAAACAGTGGCTGTGGTTGAAATAAATGTAGGAAATGTCAACCGCGCACCGAGCATAGCCGACCTAAACGAAGGCAACCAGATTGAAGGTGCAGAGGATGCATTGGTTGCATTCCGACTTGAGGCAACTGATCCCGACGGTGATGCCCTTGAGTACAACTGGGATATGGACAACCTGCCTCAGGCTGCCGGATTTGTCGATAATGGTGACGGAACTGGTGACTTCACATGGAATACCGGATTTGACGACGAGGGTGTCTATCAACCGGTCTTCACCGTCAGCGATGGTGACCTTACCGGTGAGATTATGGTTACTATTACAATTGGTGAGGTTAATCGACCTCCGTTCATCAGTAACTTGAATCAAGGCAATCAGGTCGAGGCTAATGAAAATGAATTAGTGGAGTTCACACTTGAAGCTTCTGATCCCGACGGTGACGCCCTTGAGTTCAACTGGGATATGGATAACCTGCCTCAGGTTGCAAGCTTTGTCGACAATGGTGACGGTACCGGAGATTTCACCTGGGATACTGGCTTTGATGACGAAGGTGTTTATCAACCTGTATTTACAGTGTCTGACGGTGACCTTACCGGTGACATTACGGTTACGATCACAGTAACAGGTGTAAATAGAGCTCCAAGCATAGCCGACCTGAACGAAGGCAACGAGGTTGAGACTAATGAAGATGACTTTGTCGTTTTCAGGCTTGATGCTTCAGATCCAGATGGAGATGTTCTCGAGTTCGACTGGGATATGGACAACCTCCCACAGGAAGCTGGATTCGTTGATAATGGAGACGGCACAGGTATCTTTGCCTGGGATACCGATTATGATGATGAAGGTGTTTACCAGCCTATCTTCACAGTCAGTGACGGTGACCTGACCGGAGATATTACAGTAATGATAACCATCAGCAACGTCAACCGTGCACCAAGTATTGCCGACCTGAATGAAGGTAATCAGATAGAGGGTGCAGAGGATGCTTTGGTTGCATTCCGACTTGAGGCAACAGATCCCGACGGTGATGCCCTTGAGTTTAATTGGGATATGGATAATTTACCACAGGCAGCCGGATTTGTCGATAATGGTGACGGAACTGGAGACTTCACCTGGGATACTGGCTTTGATGACGAAGGTGTTTATCGGCCTGTTTTCACAGTAACAGATGGTGATCTCACTGGTGAGATTATGGTCACTATTACAATTGGTGAGGTCAATCGTCCGCCATTCATTATCAATTTGAATCAAGGTAATCAGGTCGAAGCCAATGAAAATGAATTAGTAGAGTTCCGACTTGAAGCGACTGATCCTGATGGAGATGCGCTTGAATTTAACTGGGATATGGACAATCTTCCACAGGAAGCCGGATTCGTTGATAACGGTGACGGCACCGGTGACTTCACATGGGATACCGACTATGACGATGAAGGTGTTTACCAGCCAGTATTTACTGTCTCAGACGGTGATCTGAGCGGTGATATAACGGTGACGATTACAATCAGCCATGTCAACCGTCAACCCGAATGGGTGGATGTCCCAGAGATGATTGACGTTCAGGAAGGTGATCTTATCCAATTCGGATTGATTGGTAGAGACCCCGATAATGATCAACTGGTGATTACGTTTGATTCACCAAACATCCATGATAACTATGACTTCGAGTACTTTGGTGATGGTAGTGGTTCATTCGAATGGCAAACAGATTATGAAAGTGCCGGTAACTACCAGGCTGAATTTACTTTAACAGACGGTGAACTTGAAACGGTGGCTGTGGTTGAAATAAATGTAGGAAATGTCAACCGCGCCCCGAGTATTGCCGATCTGAACGAAGGCAATCAGGTAGAAGGTGCAGAGGATGCTTTGGTTGCCTTCAGACTTGAGGCAACTGATCCCGACGGTGATGCCCTTGAGTACAACTGGGATATGGACAACCTGCCTCAGGCTGCCGGATTTGTCGATAATGGTGACGGAACTGGTGACTTCACATGGAATACCGGATTTGACGACGAGGGTGTCTATCAACCGGTCTTCACCGTCAGCGATGGTGACCTGACAGGTGAGATCCTGGTCACGATTACAATTGGTGAGGTCAATCGCCCGCCATTCATTATTAATTTGAATCAGGGCAATCAGGTCGAGGCTAATGAAAATGAAATAGTAGAGTTCACACTTGAAGCTTCTGATCCGGACGGTGACGCCCTTGAGTTCAACTGGGATATGGATAACCTGCCCCAGGAAGCTGGTTTCGTCGATAATGGTGACGGCACAGGTGACTTCACCTGGGATACCGGCTTTGACGATGAAGGTGTTTACAGACCAGTATTTACAGTATCAGATGGTGACCTGACCGGTGACATTGCAGTAACGATAACCATCAGCAACGTCAACCGTGCACCGAGCATAGCCGACCTGAACGAAGGTAACGAGGTCGAGGCTAACGAAGATGACTTTGTCGTCTTCAGGCTTGACGCTTCAGATCCGGACGGAGATGCCCTTGAATTCGACTGGGATATGGACAACCTCCCACAGGAAGCCGGTTTCGTCGATAATGGTAATGGGACTGCTATCTTTGCCTGGGATACCGACTTCGATGATGAGGGTGTTTATCAGCCAGTGTTCACAGTATCTGACGGTGACCTGGCCGGTGACATTACAGTCACGATCACAATAACAGGTGTAAATAGAGCTCCAAGCATAGCTGACCTGAACGAAGGTAACCAGGTTGAGGCTAACGAAGATGACTTTGTTGTCTTCAGGCTTGATGCTTCAGATCCAGATGGAGATGCTCTTGAGTTCGACTGGGATATGGACAACCTTCCTCAGGAAGCTGGATTCGTTGATAATGGTAACGGTACAGGTATCTTTGCCTGGGATACCGACTTTGACGACGAGGGTGTTTACCAGCCCGTATTCACAGTATCCGACGGTGACCTGACCGGAGACATTACCGTTACGATAACAATCAGCAACGTCAACCGCGCTCCCGAATGGGTAGAAATCCCGGATAGAATCGATATTCAAGAAGGTGAACTTGTTCAATTTGAGGTACGTGGATTTGATCCTGATAATGACGAACTGAGGATTGCGTATCAGTCTGACAATTTACCAGAAAACGTGGACTTCGTAGATAATGGTGACGGCACAGCTCTCTTTAGATGGCAAACTGATCAAGAGAGTGCCGGAAATTATCAGGCAGAGTTCACATTATCAGACGGTGACCTTGAAAGACATGCTGTGGTCGAGATAAACGTGGAAGATGTCAATCGTGCTCCAGTATGGGTTGATTTCCCTGATGATATTGAAGTCGAGGAAGGTCAAATTGTTCAATTCGCAGTAACTGGTAGAGATCCCGATAATGATCAGTTGAGGATTAATTATTTCTCTGACAATCTGCCAGATGTCGTAGACTTCGTAGATAATGGTGACGGCAGCGGTGTCTTCAACTGGCAAATAGATTATGAAAGTGTCGGACGCTATCAGGCAGAATTCACTTTATCGGACGGTGACCTTGAAACACGGGCTGTAGTCGAGATAAATGTCAGAAATGTCAACCGTGCTCCAAGTATTGCAGACCTGAATGAAGGCAATCAAATCGAGGCTGCAGAAGGTGCATTAGTCGCATTCAGACTTGAAGCAGCTGATCCTGACGGTGATGCACTCGAGTTCGATTGGGATATGGATAACCTCCCGCAGGAGGCTGGATTTGTAGATAATGGTGATGGCACGGGTGACTTCAACTGGGATACCGGATTTGACGATGAGGGTGTTTATCAACCAGTGTTTACAGTCTCCGACGGTGACCTTACTGGTGAAATTGTGGTTACTATAACAATCGGTGAAGTTAACAGGGCACCGTGGATTTCTGATCTTAACGACAGGAATCAGGTTGAAGCTGCTGAGGACGAAATAGTCTTATTCCGACTTGAAGCAACTGACCCGGACGGTGACGCCCTTGAGTTCGACTGGGACATGGTCAATCTGCCTCAGGAAGCCAACTTTGTGGACAACGGTGATGGAACAGGTATCTTTATATGGGATACCGGCTTCGAAGATGAGGGTGTTTATCAACCGGTGTTCACAGTCAGTGATGGCAACCTGACAGATGAAATTGTGGTTACAATTACAATCACTGACGTCAACCGCCCCCCGATCATTGCCGACCTGAACGAAGGTAATCAGTTCGAAGCTGCTGAGGATGCAGTAGTTGCCTTCAGATTAGAAGCAAATGATTCTGACGGTGACGCGCTTGAGTTCAACTGGGATATGGACAACCTGCCGCAGGAAGCTGAATTCGCCGATAATGGTGACGGCACAGGTGTCTTTATATGGGATACCGGATTTGATGATGAAGGTGTTTATCAGCCTGTGTTTACAGTTTCTGATGGTGAACTCACCGACGAAATGACAGTGACAATCACGATTACTAACGTCAATCGAGCTCCGAGCATAGTTGATTTAAACGAAGGCAACCAAATTGATGGTGCTGAAAATGCTATCGTTGTATTCAGGCTCGAAGCAACAGATCCCGATGGAGATGCACTTGAATTCGATTGGGATATGGAAAACCTGCCTCAGGAGGCCCGATTCGTTGACAATGGTAATGGGACTGGAGACTTCATCTGGAATACCGATTTTGACGATTCCGGAGTTTATCAACCGGTGTTCACTGTTTCTGATGGTGACCTGACCGGTGAGATTGTGGTTACGATTACAATTAGTGATGTGAACAGACCTCCGGTAATTACAGAACCTACCGACGAACAGATGTATCAGGTCAGAGTTGATGAAGGCCAGGAAGTAGAAATAGAATTCGCTGCAAATGATCCTGATGATAATGTCTTAAGTTGGGCAATCCAGGGTCAGGGTAATCTGCCTGATGAATGGTCATTCACAGACAACGAGGATGGCAGTGCTGTATTCGGATTTAATCCGATGTATGAGGCTGCCGGAGTTTATGCATTGACTTTCATAGTTTCTGATCCGGAAGAAGAATCCGATCAGGTACTTGTCATAGTAACCGTATCTGATGTGAACCGTCCTCCGGTTGTAGTTGAAGAAATAGAGGATGTGACATTCAATGAAGATTCCGGCATGTTTATGGTTGGAGATCTTGATAACACCTTCAATGATCCGGATGGAGACGAGTTATCATATTCCGTTGAAGTTGACGAACCATTGATGTTTATGGTCATTGGTGGAGTAAATTTATTGACATTAAATTCTCCAGCAAACTTTAACGGTGATAACCTTGAAGTAACAGTCACTGCTGATGACGGTCGAGAAGGGAGTATAGAAATATCATTCCTTGTCACTGTAGCTCCTGTCAATGATGCACCATTCTGGGCTGAAGTACCTGATGACATCGAAGATGAAGCTGGTGCTATGATCTTGTTTGATTTGATCGCCGGGGACATCGATCTCGAGTTTGAAGGTGATCAACTCACGCTGTCATTGCATGAAGATGATGGTACTTTAGACCGTGGTGCGGCATTCTTTGATAATGAAGATAACAGTGGTTCATTCGGGTGGCGGACAGTAAACGAGGATGCCGGTGAATACACCTTGACTTTCATGGTTGAGGACGAGGCAGGAGCATCCGAAACAGTGGATGTGACGATTGTTCTTCTCGGTGACGATGAAAGAGAACTTACAGTGATGCTTGATGAAGGATGGAATATGATTTCGATCAATGTTATCCCTTCGCAGGAAATGTACCGGGAGAATGAAGATCGCGGTCCGGATATCATCCTGATGACCGAACACCTTCGGATAGATCAACAGAATCATCACGTGGAGATAATGAAAGATGGTGATGGCCGATTCTACATTCCGGCGTTCAGATTCAGCAACATTCCTTACTGGGATCTCCCGAGCGGATATCAGATGAAATTAGATGAAGATATCGAATCTGTGTGGTCAGGTATGCCAATAGCAGCTGATGCTGATATTCCGATGAGTACAGGCTGGAATATGATCGCCTACTTCCCGCAATACGAGCTCGATGCGGGTGCTCCAAACTTCTATGTTCTTTCACCGATACGCGATATTCTTGAAACAGCAAAGGATAACGACGGCAACTTCATGATTCCTGCGTTCTGGTTCTCCAATATGCCGCCATGGCGGGAAACTCAGGGTTACAAGGTTAAGTTAACCGAGGATGTGGTTTTCAATTATCCGCCTGAAGAAGAAGAGGAAGTATTACTTGTCGGAACAGAAAAAGAACCTAACCATATATATACTGCTCCAGTACATACAGGTCAGAATATGAGTTTGCTTGTAAACTCTATCCAGGGAGCGAGAATTGATGACTATAACCAACTTGTTGCGCTTGATTCAGGTGGAAATGTTGTGGGTGTAGCCACCTTTGAAATTGATAGACGCTGTGGTATAGCAATTTGGGGCAACGACGCAACAACTGAAATTAAGGATGGCCTCCTTGAGCGTGAAGGATTTGAGCTACGGCTTGTTGATAACGAGACTGGTGCTGACAGCAATTTGATTGTCAGTTCTGTCGTCTTTGGAAATGGCCTGTTATACATGCCGGATGGTCTGACAGTATTAGACGTATACGTTGCTGAATCGGTGCCTGAAGAATATTATCTTGGTTCGAATTTCCCGAATCCGTTTAATTCGACAACAAAGATAAAATTTGGCATCCCCGAGGATAGTAACGTCAACATAAGTGTTTATGATCTTTCCGGAAGATTGATTATGAACCTGATGAACAGCGAAATGAATGCTGGTCATCATCAAATTGTCTGGAATGCTGATGGATTGCCGACGGGCTTATACATGGTGAAGATTCATGCCGGAGTGTTCACCGCCCAGCAAAAGGCAATATTGGTTAAGTAATATTTATAATCTAGTTGCAGCACAGACGGGGATTTGCTGTTAGCTGATTAAATTCTGAATAGTGTAGTCGCGCAGGGGTTGACATTTTTAGCCCTTCTCCCCTCAAGGCTTTGGTGACTCGGCTCTTGCGCGACGGAAATTCAGATTTGAACAGATGAGGCGGATCAACTTAGTTTTTGTCCTCCTGACAAATCTTTTCCGTCTCATCTGTTAACCTTTTATTGTATGGGTGATTCACGAATCACCCTGTCATTCTCCCCAAGGATAGACCAACTCAGCTTCACTTTCCAATTTCAACAGGTATCCCTTTCCCTCAACCATAGGCGGCATATTATTGAAATTGAACTCAGGCAGATAGAATCGTCCGTGGTCATCTTTGGCTGTTATGAGATCATTCTGTATAGATTCTAATGCCTGAGGCACATCCAGACTTTCACGAGGAAAATAGGCCACCATCTGCCATCCCTCACTCAATTCAATCGGTGTGTCTGCTGCAATTCTCTCCCCGCCAACAGTAAGATTGATATCGCGATCTACCCGAATCATATATCCCTGACTTGCTATCCAGGGTGAGGGGATGTTATTAAATTCACGTTCAGGGCTGTAAAAGTTCCCATAATGATCTTTCATAAAAGTGAGTGCTTCTGCGCGAACAAGAGACCTAACCACTTCATCTACCGGTTTCTCCGCCGGATCAACATTAATCGACACCATATTCCAACCTGCATCCATGTTCAGCTTTATAGTCTGATCGGTATCAGTCCAAACATAAACACATCTAATATTCCTCCCACGAGTTACACCGGCATACCCTCGCCAGGGGGTGGGAAATGAGATACTCAGGATCTCTCCTTCATCATCTTCGAGAATATCAGGAACAGGAAACTCTTCCCAGTTAAGACCTCCGTCCTCAGTACGCAACATAAAAGGAACATCTTCAAAAGTACCGGAAACAAAACCTACCTCTTCGTTAGCAAAAGACATTTCTTTCAATCGAACGTCATCTCCCATTTCCTCCTCGTGCCAGACAATATCCCATTCGTTTCCAAAGTCGGTTGTCCTCGCGATAACCTTTATCCAGTTTTCATCGATCCTGATTTGTCCAAGACCAATAAAAATTCCATCTCTAAGATGTTCTAACTCGTGAAAACCGCACGGTAAGTCCTCAATCACTTCCCAATCCTCGCCCCCATTCTCGGTGATCAGTATACTGTTGTCAACATAACCTGCGATTCCACGTTCTTCATCAGCAAAACAGATTGCGCCAAGACCTCTTACATCGCGTTCGGAATATTGACGATCCCAAGTCTGCCCACCATCATGTGTAACACTAATGCTCCCTTCCGGTGGAGGTGCCCCTTGTCCGAAGTCAAAGTAAACAGTCCAACCGGATGCCCATCCGGTCTGTCCGTTAATAAAGCAAATATCTGTTATCGAACGACCCACATAATCGCCCTCTTCCCAATTCACTCCACCGTCAACTGTATAGTATAGAGATGAACTTTGAGCAACCCAACCTGTATCAAGGTCAATAAATTCTATTTCCGGGATAATGACAAGATCCGGACCAGATCGGTTCCAGCTCTGACCTTCGTCTGATGTATGGACTAATCCTTCATAAGGCAAGGCTACCCAGCCTTCGTAAGGATCGCTAAAATGGATCGATGTGGGACGTCTGTCCACCTCATAATCACTCGCAGCTTCCCACACGCCTTGACCAAACAGGTTGGAAATTAAAAGAAATAATAAAAGGAAAGAGAGTTTTGACTTGTCCATGACAGCTCCGGTTCACAGATTCAAAAAAAGAAGATTCTTTATCGCTTGTAAGTGGTTATGTAGGGCGGAATCTTATTCCGCCAAAATCTTCTATAATAAAAACAACATAACTGGCAGACGAGGGCGTCTACCAGCGCAGTTTGATTATTGTCGGATTAAGAATCCGACCGACACCAATTGTAATGATGAATTGTAATAAACATCATAGGGGCGATAAGGGAATCGCCCCTACAACGCGTCCTGTATCATGAGGTATTTCCACCCCCCAGACAACCAGACCACAACGTTTTTACTCATCGATCACATCCAAATCGACAAATAATTGTCCGCAGTCATTGTCGCGATCTGGCTGTCAGGGTAGAGGAGCCGATTTTTCCCCGTAGTATAAGTTAACGTTTTCATGTTTTGTTTTCCATGAAATTCAGATTTTTCACGGAAGTGTGGTTTTCTTGGCTTATAGAACAGAGTTAAAGATTGCAGCAAGTGTTCATGTCTGGATTAGTCAACGTATCAATATGCTTAATATGAGCAATCTGCAGTGATTTTTTTGCGTAGGTCGGAATCTCATTCCGACATAACTTTGAAGGGTAATACTTCCGTCGGATTAGGTGGGTATTTTTCGAAACCTTCTTTCAGAGGTCCGGAAATTTTGAATCAACTGCATAGCGTGCGGCATACATCCAGTTACTATATGTTCCGGATGCACTTCGCAAGCGACCAATTTTGAATCCTGGTTTGTCACAATCCATGTAAGTACTTGCACATTGGTGCTATGATGTAGTATATTTCTTAGTTAAACCAAAGCGAGCGTAAAACCTCGATTACATAGAGATTGCACCATAACCATAAAGAACCTCGTTATGAGTAACTTATACGACGAAGCAAGTTACAGACGATTTGCTGAAAATCTGCCTCATGCACTCAAGGGTAAGAACATTCAGCATATGAACCTGAAACAGGTGAAGAAGTACGCCCAGAAAACCGGCAGACAGACAAAATTCGGATCATGGGGCTGGCGCTCAATGATTTCAAGCCGGATCGGACCGAAGACGGTTTATCTCGGATCGAAAAATGCCCGACTGCCTAATCCTACAGCAATGCACAAAGAAATCATTGCCAAGGGTCCTGACCAACTGCATAAGATATTGCAGCTTTTAAGGAAAATGCCGTTTGTTCACCTCCGTCGACAGATGGGGAAGAACAACGAGTACAACCCAATTTGTAACCTGTATGTCTCCGTCGCTGATATCAAGAATTACCGACTCCCTTACATGTGGGGCAATACTCTCCACGAACCGGATAATAAACGACCGGGTCCGGAATTCACGATGATTCACATGCCTGAAGAACACCAGATCAGGCAGATGGTTCTGGCGATGCCTGAACATCATATCAACATAGCTATGGGCTCGGACTATATGGGTGAGGATAAAAAGGGATTCCTGCGACAGGCGATGTGGTATGCTGATGAACATGGGATGCTCGGCCTTCACGCTGGCAGTAAAATGGTCACGGTCAAAGATCCGAAAGATGGGAAACTGAAGAAATACGGTGTGCTACTGTTCGGATTGTCCGCAACCGGTAAGTCGACATGGTCTTGTCATCGGCTTGGTTTGGATGAGGAACATGGTGAACTCACCGAAGTAATCCAGGATGATATTGTCTTCCTGAAACCCGATGGTTCTGCACTTGGTTCGGAGCAAAACTTCTTTGTGAAGACGGACGTCGATGCGAAACTGCAGGAAGCAATGTATAGCTCACTAACAGACAAGACCTCTCTTTATGAAAACGTGATGATTGATGCAAACGGTTATCCTGATTTTTTGGATGAATCATTATGTGGGAATGGCAGAGCGGTGACCCGCAAAGATAAAATGCGAATTCGTCTGGGTCGAAAATTGGTTTCAATTGAGTACCCCGGAATCGACCTGCCTCCGTTGAGTGAATTAGATGGTCTGGTATTTGCGTTTATCACCCGTCGGAACACGTTTATGCCATTTGCACAGGAACTGAACGCTGAGCAAGCAGTTCTGGCATATCTATGGGGTGAGTCTTCTCACAGTATGGCTTCTCAGCCTGCTAAAGCCGGGGAATCTGTTAGAACTGTTGGAACGGATCCGTTCATAGTCGGTTCACGAGCTCGCAAGATTAACCGGTTCAGAAATATTATCATGGACCTCTGTGATAAGTTCCCCGGAAAGGTAAGATTCTTCCAGTATAATACCGGGGGAATTGGTGAAATTATTAAGCAGATCAAAACTTCGGAAGGTGTCAAGAAGGAAATGATTAGGAAAACGGTACGGGTCCCCATCCCACTTATGGCTGCAATTCAAAGGGGAGACCTTCGCGGAGTTAACAGGTATGAGAAGGGCACACTTGGAACAAGGGAAATTGTTGAAGTTCCCGGCTTCAATCTTAAAGAATTCGATCCGAAGAGGTGTTACGATTCAGAACAGATCGATGCATATATCAATGATATAGTGAAAGGAAGACGAAGATTTACAGATGAAGTTGCTGAGGAAGGATTGGATGACGAAATTCTTAAATGGGCAGAAACATCCTATGAAATATCCAAAAGCGAAACCGGCAAATTGACGCCGGTAGACATTTCAAACAATAACTCAATTCTCGGTCCATCCAAGCATGAGCTGCGTGTGAAAGGAAATGACGGTGACAGTTTATTGGAAAGACCTCCTCGATCACTGGCATGGAGAGTTAAATAGCTCATATGACAAGCAACTTTTCAGAGAATTAAATTGGCTGAGAAAATACTTACTGGTGTGCCCTCTGCTCCTGGTATTGCAATAGGTAATGTATCTATTTACCGTCATGATATCCCGAACTATAGAGAATTTCATGTCCCGGAGGATGAACGAACCTGCGAATTAACTCGTCTTGAAGAAGCGATAGAGGATACACGAACACAGCTCCTGACTCTAAAATCCCGACTTGTTGACCAGACCAGTGAAACAGTAGCACAGATATTTGAAGCGCAATCGGTATTCCTCGATGATGAAATGTATATCGGTGAGATCAAACGAAGAATATCCGATGATGGTATAAATGCAGAATCAGCTGTGTTTAAAGTTACCGAAATGATGAAGGAAGCTCTTGCGGGTTTGGAAGGTGAACAGTTTCAGCAACCTCAAAATGATATCAAAGATGTCGGACAGAGAATAATAAGGAATCTCCTGGGTGTGGTTCGAGGAGCAGGTGAGCGTCTCAAAGAACCTTCCATCCTCATTGCAGACGACCTGTTACCATCGGATATTGTGAGATTGATTAACGACCAGGTACTGGCAGTCGCAACAGACCTCGGGGGTGCCACATCTCATACGGCTATTCTCGCTAGATCTCTACACGTTCCGGCAGTTGTAGGCCTAAAAGACATTTCGAGGTCGGTCAAAAAAGGTGATAGGGTAATCGTAAACGGCAATAGTGGCAAGGTATTTCTTCAACCTGAAAAAACTACTCTTGAAACTTATAAGAAGAAAAGAATTCGCTACGAAGAATACATTACCAGTCTGCGCGATATTGAGAAGTTACCGGCCGTAACCCTCGATGGTAAACGGATATTTCTTAGAGGTAATCTCGAGTTACCACAGGAGGCAAAATCAATCCAGTCCCAGGGTGGTGAAGGGGTTGGACTGTTCAGATCAGAATACTTGTTTTTAGCAAAAAAGAGGTTGCCTGACGAGGAATATCAACTCGAAGAGTATAAAGGGGTTATGAAATCTGTCGAACCCAACCCGGTGACGATCAGGACATTTGATCTGGGTGGTGATAAGGTATTTCCAGACTTGCCGCATCCGGTAGAAGCGAATCCGTTTATGGGCTGGCGGGCATTGCGGGTCTCTTTAGATCAGACTGAAATGTTGCACACTCAACTTCGTGCAATTTTCCGCGCAGCTTTAACCGGACCGACGAGAATAATGTTCCCATTTATTACCGGTGTTTGTGAAATCCGAAGAGTGAAAGAACATTTGGAACAAGTCATGGAAGAACTATCCAAAGACAAAACCCCATTTAATCCCAATGTCGAAATTGGTGTAATGATCGAGCTGCCTTCTGCAGTTATTCTCGCTGATACGATTGCAAAAGAGGTCGATTTTTTTAGTATCGGAACAAATGACCTCACTCAGTTCACTCTTGCAGTAGACCGTGGTAATGAGTTGGTTCGATCATATTACCAGCCACTCCACCCCGCAATTCTCAGGATGATAAAATCTACAGTGGAGGCAGGACACAGGGCAAATATTGATGTTGCAATATGTGGTGAATTGGCGGCGAATCCGTTAGCAACAATGCTACTGGTTGGTTTGGACCTCGACGAGTTATCGGTTAGTTCAATTGCCTTACCGGAAGTTAAAAAGATTATCAGATCGGTACAGTATATAGAAGCAAAAGAATTTGCTTCCGAATTGCTCAAATTAAGTACTGTCAAGGAACTGAACGATTATTGTCTTAATGAAATGAAGCACAGATTTGCAGATTTGCCAATCTGGTTTAATGGAGATTCGTAAAAAAATTTCTTTGATTGAATGATTGCAAACCTAGAAACTCTCTATGTCCGAGTTTCTAATCTGCAATACCCGCGTTATCCTGGGTATCTCGTAATTAAGTATGTTCAATAGATTATAATAATCCTCCTGATTGTCGCTAAATGTGGGATCAGGCATATCAGGTTCCGCCGGAGGAGTTTCCAATCCGAATTCTCGGACGGTAAAGACTCTGTTCTCAACTTCGGGACTTTTTTGGATTATTTGCTCTTTGTGGTTGGTTTCCATTACAAGAATCCAATAATAGCTGTTCAATAGTTTTGGTGTAAGGGGTTGCGAGAAATGAGAATTTACACTTATGCCTCGCATTTGCAACAGGATACTCATGTTTTTCTGCGCACGAATACCCTTTACTGCGTTCACTCCTGCAGATGCCACTTTCCAGATTTCCCCGGTCTTCTCAATTTCCAACTTGAATAAAGCTTCGGCTGTCGCACTGCGAGTTATGTTTGCAGTACACACAAATAAAACGCTTTTTAAAGGTGGGAGCTTTTCCTTACTGCGTCTGAAGAATTGCATTTAGTTCGTTAATTTATGTATTGACAGTTTCGGATTCGGGCAATTTGAGACCTACTTGGGATTGCGTACATTAATTTTCTTCTTAATAGTCTGATTAATTATTGGTGAATATAACTCAGAGCTCAGGTCTTCTTTCCTAATTGTGTAATCTGGAACAAGGTTGGCAACCTTTCTGTATATTTGTCCCCTTGGGAGATCGTAGCATGACTCAATCAGTTTATCGATCTCAGCGAGAGTTTCCTTAGGATTGCGAACTGGTTCATGCGTCAGGGAAATCTTCTCGAGATCCGTTGGTTCTCCAATTCCTGAATGATACAGCTCTTCATACAGTTTTTCTCCCGGTCGCAATCCGGTATACTCTATTTTAATGTCTTCATTGGGGATGTATCCGGAAAGCCTAATCATATCCATTGCCAAATCAACTATCTTCATGGGTGTACCCATATCAAGAATATAGATACACTTTTCATCATCAAGTGTTGCTGCCTGCATCACGAGCTGGACGGCTTCGGATGTTAGCATAAAGTATCGTGTAATTCGGCGATCAGTGATAGTAACCGGTCCTCCTTCTTCTATTTGTCGGTTAAATTTTGGAATTACTGATCCTGAACTCCCCATGACATTTCCGAATCGAACTACTGAAAAGATACTGTCGGGATGTTTGGTTTGTACCTGAACGATCATTTCACACAAGCGTTTTGTCGCTCCCATCATGCTAGTTGGGCGAACCGCTTTATCGGTAGAAATCATAACAAATCGTTCAACCGTGAATTGCGCAGCCACATCGGCTAATACTCTGGTACCTTTTACATTATTGTGCAGAGCAGACCATGGATTAAACTCCATTAAAGGAACATGTTTATAAGCTGCAGCATGGAAGACAATTTCCGGGTTGTAACTGGCGAATATTGATTCAATAAACTTATGATTACAGATATCACCAACAATTGGAACAAGTCGGACATCACCAAACTTTGATTCCAATTCCTCCATAATCATATATAAACCTGCTTCACTAATATCAAGAATAATAAGAGCTTTGGGAGAAAGAAGACTGATCTGACGGCAAATCTCTGACCCAATTGATCCACCTGCACCACTGACAAGTACTGCTTTATCGTTAATTAACTCTTTCACTTTTTGTAAATTCAATTCTATGGGAGTACGTCGTAGAAGGTCCCGAATTCTAACTTGTCTTACATGCTGAAAAGTAATTTTCTCATCAATCATCTCCGAAATACCAGGAACAGTCTTTAGCACAATTCGGGGATTTAAGTTATTTTTCAAATAATCGTGAATCGCCCGAGTTTGCGAACCCGGTATACTTGGCATTGCCAGGATAATTTCATCAATTTTCTTTTTTTCAACGATTCGAATAGAGACCTCTTTTCCACCCAAAATCGGCGCGCCATGAATAACCTGACGATGCTTAGTTCCATCGTCGTCAAGAAATCCTGCGAGCTGGTATTGATGATTCTTATTTCTGATAAGATCTCTGGCAATCGTTTCACCGGCATCACCTGCACCGTATATCAAAATTCTCTTAGGAGCATGTTTCGCAAAAATCAAACCTGTTGAATTGAGCAGTCGAATTGAAAATCTTCCGAAACTTACCAGGAGGAACAATATCATCCATTGGATTACAAACAATGACCAGTGAGGTAGAGTGCGGTTTGTAAAGACAAAGAAGACAACTGGGAGTAAAACGGATAACAAAGTCCCGCGGGAGATAACAAATACTGCGTCGATACTCGCGTATCGCCATAATGTACGATACATCCCTGAAATGGCGAACACAACAATACCAATAAATACAAACTCCGGTATATGCGCGGGAATGCGAGGATATGCATACTCTATCAGATCGTTCCACGATCGAATAGGGTATAAAATCAAAAATGCACCAATATAGGCTGCAACAATGGAAATCACATCAACAGCAACTAAAACAATAGTGCGTCGAATAAGCTTATTGCTTACCTTAAAAATTATTTTGCGGAATGAGTCTAAAAAGATGTTAAAACGTTTCATCAAAAACCTGTTTTGATGGTCGACTTTGGCTTTTTTCCCAACAGAGCACTAAAGTGTTGTTAAAATGCTACCGTATAGGATATATTATACAAGATAATGTCTTTCTGCTATTCTATTGAAAGAAAATCAAAAAAGCAAGGTAGAAATCAAAAACTCTCATCAAAAAACACTGTAATATCTTCAATTTCGTGAATATGGGGTGTTTTTTGTGTGTTTTTTAGCATACCGTAACAACATTTTGAAAATCTGACTAACAATTACTGCCTCTTTAAGGACTTAATTAGGAATATTCAGAATGTTATGCAGGATTTAAGCACTGTGAGGCAGTGTTAAAGAGAAAAGACATTCTTAGTTGTACATTAAATACAATTCTTCCACAAAAATGTGATGAAGGTCGCAAATTGCCATGAATTTAAAAATTAGTACAGTATCCTTTCTGATTTTGAGCTTGTTTATCGGGGTTAATGTTACATTTTCTCAGGATGAAAAACGCCATATTGTCTTTGAGATTGATTCCGAGTTTGTTTCTGTGGATCGCACTCCAACCGATAATTGGATTAAAAAATTGGCACCAGTTCGCGATTCCTGGAGATCACAGTTTGTCATTGAACCGATACACCTTCCAGATGTAGCATTAAGAAACCCAAACTTAAATTGTGTTTTCCGGTTAATAATTCAAGATGATCAAGAGATTGAACAATGTCTCGATAATCTAACTAAAACCGAGGGCGTTCTATGGGCAGAACTATCCCCAATCAGATATACTTGTGGAATCCCAGCTAAGAAATCGGGAAATGGAATTGATTCTCCGCCAAACGATCCGTATTATCCCCTTCAATGGTATCTGCATAAAATAAGCTCAATACCAGCATGGGATGTTGCCCTCGGTGACAGTAATGTTACGATTGCAATTATTGATATTGGAGTGAATCTGGATCATAATGACCTGCAGTGGAACAGATGGGTGAATTATCCCGAAAAAATCGGAGAGCCTGGCGTAGATGATGATGGTAATGGATTTATTGATGATATTCATGGTTGGGATTTTTACGATAATGATTCTGATCCCAGACCTGGAGCTACCGATTCACATGGTACTCATGTAGCAGGTTTGGCTGCTGCTGTTACTGATAATGGATTTGGGATCTCAGGAGTGAGTTGGAATTGCAGGTATATGGCAGTCAGAGTAGGAGGTGGAAGATCAATTACACATGGTTATGAAGGTGTCATATATGCTGCAGCATCGGGAGCAAACATTATTAATCTTTCATGGGGAAGTAATACACCATCTAATATTGAAAGAATTACAATAGAATATGCTAATCAACAGGGAGCTCTTGTTATCGCTGCGGCTGGTAACAGGAAAGATTCCCGCAATTTCGACCATTATCCTGCAGCTTATGATAACGTCATGAGTGTTGCAGCAGTTGATACTTCAGATCAGCTTGCAGAGATAAGTAATTACAACAGCTGGGTGGATATCTCTGCGCCCGGAGTAGAAATTCTTTCAACCGTTTCGAATGGTTATGGGGTTCTGCATGGAACATCGATGGCAACACCAATAGTAGCTGGTGCAGCGGGATTACTCAAGTCTAAATATCCGGATTGGACACATGAACAACTGCGATTGCAACTAATGTTAAGTTCAGATCCAATTGATAATCTAAATCCACGCTTTGCAGACTCAATTGGGTACGGCAGACTTAATCTCTATCGGGCACTTTCAGAAGATCAACCAGGATTTGAAATTGTTGAATACAACGTTTCGGATGGACAATTCTCGAACCATAATGGGATAATTGATCCTGGTGAAGACATCGAAGTAGTTTTTGAAATAAAGAATTTATTATCTGAAGGGGCAGAGGTTTCCGGTTGGATAAGCTCAGATGATCCGTATTTGGATATAGAATCATTAGTGGTTGAGTTTGGCTTAATTGATGTGGGACTGAGTATCACAAATACTCAAATGCCTTTTGTCGCTCGGCTTTCTCGCCTTGCCGGTCATGGACGAGTGGTAAATTGTTATTTAAATTTAATTGTGGATGGATTTCAAAACCAATCAATACCATTTTCGTTTACCGTTCAACCTCCATATGTTTTCCACAATAATGGCAACGTTTTACTAACAGTTACTAATATTGGTGCATTCGGATATTTTAATTATCCGGAAAATCGTACTGCCGGGGAGGGTATGCGATTTCCAAAGGATGGACTTAACGGTTTGTTTCATGGTAGCTTGATGGTTAGCACAGCTCCCGGGAAAGTTTCAGATTGTGCATTTGGAGATTCAACAAGGGATAGGCACAGCTTTGATTTTGTATCATCAACGAGTGACTTTCACATCGAGACAGATGCTGATAACGTGCAGGTCAGCATGTCGGAATTTGCCGATGATAGTGAACATTTAGAAGTCGATCAGATTGTAGTGAGTTATCCGGAATTTCCAGATAATGACTACGCATTGGTAGAGTACACAATCAGAAATACAGGGCTTTTCGACCTTGAAGATGTACAGATTGCCTTGTTTCTCGATTGGGATATTGTTAATCCATCAAATAACAATTGTTATTGGGATTCCGACTTGCAGCTCGGATGGATGGAGCATCCCGGTGGAGGATTCCCAGCTTTTGGAGCAGCATTGCTGGATCATAATACCGGTTTTCAGGTCGCAGTCAATAATAATGAAGATTGGCCATCAGGTCGCTGGCAACGATGGAGCGATAATGCAAAGTATGAGTTAATGCAACTCGGCTTCAGCCGAGCGGTAACTCCGGAAAGTGGAGATTACTCCCAGTTAATCGGTACCGAAAACCTCTCAATTAACGCAAACGAGACTGTTGTTGTAACTTATGTAATAATTGCAGGAGACAATTCGGATGATTTAAAGGCAAATCTGAGAGCAGCAGTTGAAAAGATGCAAACCAATCCATTTCCCGGTCGAGACTGGGTTGAAAAACCAGTCAGATTTGAATTGATCTCTGTTTTTCCGCAGCCGTTTAATCATCAAGCAACTATTATTTTTAAGATGTCAGAAGCGGGTATAGTTAATTGGGATATTTTTAATTTGACCGGACAAAAAATCATTTCGGGCAACAACTTTTACTCCGGTGCAGGTATTTACCGTACTCCAATTGAAATGGGTAACTTCCCTTCGGGATTATATATGATCAGATTTGGATTCTGTGGTCAATTTCAAGTGGAGCGGATGAATCTTCTCAGATAAATTCTCTTTTCAAAGAAAAAAAAAGCTGAAGAGTATAACATGGGATAATCTTCAGCCTTTTTGCTTTTTGCCTGTCAAAAGCTGTTAATCAAGAAGTCCGAGGTTTGACTTAATACTATTGATTTCCTTTTCTATTGCCTCAAGCTCACTCTTCCTGCCGATTTCTCTTAGCATGTCGGAATAATTAATCAAAACTCCAATCATATTCTGAGATTCAGGCATAGATTTTTTCGTAATTGCAATTGCTTCCTTATACAGAGGTTCTGCTAGCTCAAATTGCTTTTGATCTGCATAGAGTCTTGCAAGGTTGTTAAGAGTTGAAGCATAATTTGGGTGATCCTTTCCGACGCTTTCTTCTAAGATATCAATTGACCTTTTGATGAGTTTCTCAGCTTCTTTATATTTCTGCTCTGCTGCATAGAGCCCTGCCAAATTGTTTTGACTTAGAGCAACTAATGGATGATTCTTACCAAGTGTTTTTACCCTCGAGTTAAGAATTTTCTTAAATATTGGCTCGGCTTTGGCATATTCTTTTCTGTTAAAATAAAACTCTCCTAAATAACTTTCTGCAGTCAACACTGCCTCAAGGTTTGGATCGTGGTTTTTTTTGAGAGCTTGAGTTATCTTCTTATACTGGGTTTCAGCTTTTCTATACTCCTCTATTGATGTATAAAATCCGGCAAGATTCAAACCACTTGAAATGGTTTTGGAGTGATCATCACCTAAAGAATTTGTTAGTATATCCAACACCTTTACTAATTGGGCTTCTGCATCTGACCATTGTTTCTTTAACATGAATAACTCAGCAAGGTTGTTTAGTGTTTCTTCCAGAGAGGGATGAGATTCGTCAAGTACTTTAACTGCACTTGAAAGAGCTTCGTTAAGTAATGTTTCAGCATCTTCAAGTTTTTCACGTCTCAAATATAGATTTGCTAGTCTGTTCAAACTTTTAACAACATTCAAATCCCCACTGCCATAAACTTCCTTATTTAATTCAAGTGCTTTTCTTAAGAATTTTTCAGCTTTTGCGTATTGATTCTTATCGATGAAGAGAAGGGCAATCCCTTCTATTGATTTTATTGAGGTGGGATTCTTTTCACCAAGGAGTTTGAGACGCATATTAAGAGCAGATGAGTATAGCTTTTCGGCATTTTCGAGATTTCCTGTGCTATGGTAGAGGTTGGCAATATTGTTAAGACTTGATGCAACATCAAGATGCTCAATACCATGGACTTTTTTTAATATCTCGAGACTCCGTTTGAAAAGTGGTTCAGCTTTGTTGTATTTATTTTGTGTGAAGAACAACACACCTAAATTATTAAGACATGAAGCGATTTTGACATCCTCATCTCCAAATGCGACTTTAGATGATTCTATTGCTTGCTGATAAATCTGTTCAGCATCTCTGAAGTTACCTGAGAGGTGAGTTATTTCAGCGACACGTTCAATCCCATTTGCGAAAAGAGGGTGATCCATACCAAAAAGACTATCGGCAATTGTGACACCTCGACGTGAAAGCATCAATGCGGATTCCTGATCTGCGGAGAAAAACATTGAGATGGACGCAGTGTTGTATAATACAGGATTTAAATTATCAATCTCGATTGCACGCATGAACCAGCCTGTCGATATCGGATACGAACGTGCATAAAATTCCAGTAGGGCATTAGTTGAATATAAACGAGACAGACCATTTGTGTCAGTTGTATCAATGTCCTGCAGAAGTTTTCTTGCTTGATCAAACTGTTCTAATGCAATTGCTTTTAAGATGTTCGAGTAGGGATCGGATGAGCTTGAAATCTGTTCAGCCAGTTCTTTTGAACGGGAGGATAGGGATGGTGCAACATACTGAATACTACTCTTTTGATCAATTTCTATGAACATATTTTGGGAATGCGAAAATAGTTCATTTTCCAAGAGGTTAGTGTAATTTTCCCCCGAACAGGAAACAGTCAGCAGAATTAGGAAAATTGAGAGTGTTGATATCCCCCCGATATATCTATTCAATTTCATTTCTGGTTTCTCCTCTCACTTAATTACTATTCATTTGAAATCGACAGGATGAATCATCTGCTTAAGGACTGATTAAGTCCACAGATGTTATCTCATCCCCGGCTTCCTTCCAGGTTAATTAGAACCAAAGACTGTCGCCAGACTAAAATGTACAATTGAAATTCCTCACGGACTATCTTTTAGATTATGAAAGAGAGGAATCCAGGTTATTTAGTTAGATAATATAATCAACTTTTAAAAAGAAAGGAAAGCTTTCTTTTGTAATAGAGATGATAATAAGAACTCATATTTATTATTTGATTGTAGATGATTATCTAATTCGAAGAATCAACAAGGCTTATTAGCTTTAGCTATAATGTCATTTAAATTAAAAAAAAACTGATAAACTTTAGTTTCTGAGTTGATACATCGATTTAATTTCAACACACTATAGATGTGAAACACATAACTTTTTTTAGCAGTGGAAGCAATTGAGTAAGAGCAAAATTCCAGTTCACCCAACACTGATTGAAGGTTGGGGTAGATTTAAGAGCGGGATCGCTTATGTTGCACATCCTGAACTCGAAAGGCATTTTTCGGAAATCATTGCAGAATATGGATCTGAACGTCTGCTCGCAATCGGAAATGGAAGAAGCTATGGTGATGCCTGTTTAAATTCCGAAAATGTAGCGGTCGCAATTGACAGGTTTGATCACGCGATTGAGTTTGATGCTCGAAAGGGAATAATTACTTGCGAAGCAGGGATATCAATTCAGAGCATTATTGAGACGATTCTTCCCAAAGGTTGGTTTTTACCTGTAACACCAGGCACAAAATACCCTACACTTGGTGGTTGCTTTGCTGCAGATGTACATGGTAAAAACCATCACCATTCAGGTGCATTTTCCAGTCATGTCAGGTGGATTGATCTGATGGTTGCGAATGGAGAGATTCTTCGATGCTCAACCAGGAAAAACACCGATATTTTTCGAGCCACTGCTGGAGGAATGGGACTCACTGGATTTATCCTCAGGATGTCAATACAGTTAATTCCCGTAGAATCTGCATTTATTTTCACACGACAAATAAGAGCTTTCGACCTCGAAAGTCTTATGCAGATACTCTATGAAAACGATGATGATTGGCCATATACCGTTGCCTGGGTGGATTGTTCAGGAAAAGGGGACATTTCCGGACGGGGAGTGGTCAATCTTGGGAGACACGCGATGTGCGATGAATTATCTGTTCGCAAGCGTGTATCTCCATTTAAAGCACCGTATCGTTCTTCAGTCAGGATTCCATTTGTTGCACCATTTTCAATGGTTAACAGGCTAACAAGCCGTTTATTTAACGAGATGTACTTTGATAAGGAGGCAATAAATGGGAACTCCCCAAAAATTGTATCCTATGATTCATATTTCTATCCACTTGACTCCATCAGGTGTTGGAACAGGCTTTACGGGCGCAGAGGATTTGTGCAGTATCAATTCGTTATTCCATTTGAAGGAAGTGAACAGTGCCTATTGGAAATTCTTAAACGGTGTTCCGGAAATGGCTTCAGACCAACTCTGGCAGTCCTGAAACGCCTGGGTGAAGAATCAGGCTTACTTTCATTTCCGAGAAGAGGTTGGACTCTTGCGATTGATTTTCCATATAAACCGGGGCTGTTATCTTTCCTTGATATTTTAGATAGGTTGATACTTGATTATTCAGGACGCATTTATCTTGCAAAGGACGCGCGAATGAAGGCAGACACATTTAAAAGTATGTATCCTGAACTGAAAATGTGGCAGGAGGTAAAGTATAACCTTGATCCTCGAGGTGTATTTTCATCCGATTTATCGCGTCGATTGAGTATTTTCGGGAATCCATAATGAAATCGTGGCTAATATTTGGAGGAACGAGTGGTATTGCTAAGCCCCTCGTCAGAGAATTTGCAGATCAGGGACATCGATTGTTTTTAACTGCAAGAGAGGAAAGTACCGAGGAGTTGCAGAGACTCGTACATGATATTGAAGTTAGATATGATGTCGAAGTTAAAACCGGGAGCTTTGATGCCCTCGATTTTTCCGGACACAGTGCTTTCATAACTGAAGTAGAGCGGGATTTCGGAAAGATCGACGGAGTTGTATGGATAATAGGAGAGATGCAGCCTCACCAAGAACTTCAATCAGACATCGAAAAAGCCCAACGACAACATGATGTAAACTACACAGCAGCGATGAGTGTGCTGAGTATTATTGCCGGGATTATGGAAAAGCGAAAGCATGGTCATATAGTTGCCATCGGAAGTCCAGCAGGGGATCGGGGTAGGAAGTCGAACTATTTCTACGGAGCAGATAAGGCAGCTCTCCATACGTTCTTAGAAGGATTGCGGCATCGTTTATCACGCTGTGGTGTAAGAGTGTTAACTGTTAAACCCGGACCAACTCAGACTCCATTAACTGACGGAATGAAGAATCTGCCCTTTATAGTCAAACCTGAACTTGTCGCAAAAGACATTATTATAGCAATCGAGAAGAATTGCGATTTGAAATATACACCCAGGATATGGCAATTTATCATGCTGCTGATTCGTCACATGCCTCGCTGGCTATACAAAAAACTTAATTTCTGAATAATATTATCCGTTTGAATAACTCAGGAACTTAATCAGGAGGGTAAAAATCGAAATGAGGAACAGTTTTTTCAATTGTGCGGATGAAACTCCTATATTTTATTATACTTACTATCTATATTTTAAAATATAGATAGTAGAATTCACCCTTTTTTTCTTATCCTTCTCCGTTTTTTTTATAGTGTTGTTTTATCAGGATGTACATGTAATTTCACTTCTATGCTTAAAATGATAAGGGCTGACATTGTGGTCTTTACAACCTTATTATTCATATTGTTAGAGTCCAGAAACACTATTTTTCTCAAATGAAACAGGCTACATTATGTGAGCAAGATCACTGATTTTTTTATTTTTTTTTTGTATGTTTTGCTATGGATCAATGCTTGAAAAATGGTAGTTTTTTTGTTATACTTCATTCTACTGCATTGCAACCCTAGCACAATCTCCAGATTTGATTATTTAGATCGGGACGACTTCAAGTGCCATTACTGCTTTAATTAGTTATTCTCCAAGCTAAACTTCCTCGTAAACTGATCCTGTTCTGCTCCTGCAAGTTATTTCGGCATGTTTCGGGTGACACACCCACTTTTGCCTGTAAGTAATTAATAATTAAATAGGAACTGCGTTTTGCCTTTCTTATCCTGGAAAGTCCAGTTCAAAGTTTTTAACCAAAAAACCAACGTAACAACGTTTAACGTTTAACAAAAAGGGAGATCTCATGCTGCGGATAAGTAGCCTCTCTCTGTTGCTTTGTTTACTGTTGTTTATCCCAGTCTTCGCGGAGGAGACGGCAACAGTCACCGAAGTAACAGGAACAACGGGACTTGGCTCAAATGAGCTGATTTCTGCGGATCCAGCTCTGAGCAATGCTCAAGCTGTTGAAAATGGACGTTGGCATGGTCCGGGACGTGACCAGCCGGCGATTGTAGTAGAACCGAATGCTATCGAGCTCGAAATGTACACAGGTGACATGACCGAAGCTCCGATAACAATCGCAAACGAAGGAGATGAAGCCCTCGATTTCACGGTTGGCTTTGAAATCGTAGGTGAACCGGAACGCGGGCCACGCCGCGATGAACCAGGTGAAGTCCTGGGTCAGTATAACTCCGGTATTAGTTCCATTGGTGGTATGACCTCCACCTTGGACGGCAGAATTTGGGGTTGTTCATACAGCCAGAACCGCATTGTATCAATGAATATTGATGACGGTGAAGTTCTTAGCAATTTTGGTGGACCCGGCAGTCCACTTTCAATTGTATGGCAGGGTGAAGAGCTCTGGGTCTGTTCATGGTCAGGCAATGTCATAACCCGATATAATCTGGACGGTCAAGCCTTGGGAACCTTCAATATGGGTTTCCGCCAGATTTGTGGTTTGGGTTGGGACGGTGCTGATCGTGTATACATGAACTCACTTGATGACAGGAACGTTCATGTCATCCAGATCGATAACCGCCAGCAGGTTGGCTTGATCAACTACCGTGCTGCTGCAGGTAATGCAGACATCTGGGGTATCGAATGGGTAGAGCACCACCCGGATGGTCAACTCTGGTGTAATACACGTCAACGCATGTACCAGGTCGCAGTTGATGACAACTGGCAGTGCCAGGCTGTACAGAATTTTGCTACAAATGGTGACCAGCCATATGTTGGTCCCGGTCATGATGGTGAAAATATCTGGCATGGAATGTGGGGAAATACCACATGGTACAAACGCGATGACGGCTGTGATGAAATTCGCTGGATTGCAGTAGAACCTGAAGAAGGTCAGGTTGATCCGGACGGAGAAATGGACATTTTCGTCATCCTCAATGCCGAGGGTATTGTCGTTGGTGAATATGCTGCTGAAGTAACAATCTTTAATAACGATCCTGAAAATGAGGAAGTTGTTGTTGATGTTGCTTTATTAGTTGAAGGCGCTCCCAGCATTCGCGTAGAGTGGGAAGAAGATTTCGGGTTCCCCGAAGTTATGGACTGGAACCTGCTCCATCCCGAAGTATTTGCGGGTGGTCCTTATGAATTCCCATTCATAGTCAGGAATGCTGGTGCAGAGTTACTCATCATTTCTGATCTGTTTATCGAAGATGCGAATTTCACAATTCCCTTCGAGGACGATATTGAAATCGAACCTGGTGATGAGACAGTATTAACCGCTACTTTCGATTCGGAAGAAAGTGGAGAATACGACGGTGAATTGGTGATTACCTGGAATGATCCGGATGAAGAAGACTATACAATAGCTCTTCATGCTCAATCATTCTCTCCGCCAATAATCATTGTAGATCCTCAGGCAATCGAGGAAGAACTACTCGTTGGTGCTCAGGTAGAATCGGCAGTAATGATTGCCAACGAAGGTGAAGCAGAATTGAACTGGGAAACTAATTGGGAAGTTGTCGGAGAACCTGAAATGGATCTCGGTCAACGCAGTGTTCGTCGCACAAGCGGACAGGCTGGACCCCGTCGTGATCCTCTCGATGAAGGTATGATTGATGGGATGCAGTTCTGCGTTTTCACAACCAATAGCAATTGGGGCTGGATTGATGAAGGAATGCGTCGAGATCCATTGCTGAATAATGAGAATTTCCCCTCATTCAGGAATGCAAACGATCCTGCCGAAGTCGATTATGAAGAGTATGACGCAATGGTCTTCAGTCTTTACAATCAACAATTCATGAATGCATATAATGCAAACATGGAAAGACTAACAGAATATGTTGATGGTGGTGGCGGTCTTTATTTCGAAACAGGTAACACACAGGGACATCGTTCACCAGGTGGTATCACTAATGATTCCAACGGTGGCAGCTCGAACGGTACTCTTCTTGTCAGTCCTGATCCGAACCACGATAACTACTCCTACCTCGCTGAAGTATTCCACGCTTCCGAACCCGATTTCTGGAATATTGGTGAACGTATTGAAGGTAGCTCCTGGCTGCACTCGAAATACACACATGGACAGTTCGAGAATGGTGTCGAAAACGGTACCCTCGAATGGTTCCAGCCAATTGCGAGTTTGGAGAATCAACCGGAACAATGGGGTGCTGTTGCCTATGGTATTGGTGGTGGTACAATTCTGACAGTTGGACACCCCGTCGGTCACTGCTGGTTCAACTGGGCGCGTGATGGCGGTCAGTGGGGATCAATGGCTGCTGAGATTCTGTATTATCTCGCAACCGCAGGTGCTCCGGCATGGTTCTCTTATGAACCTACTGAGGGTTCACTTGCACAGGATGAGGATACTGAAATCTTTGTACTCATCAACGCTGAAGGTCTTGTTGGTGGTGTGTACGAAGGTGAATTGACTATTCTTTCCAACGATCCCGACAACCCGGAAGTTGTAATTAGTGTGGTTGTTGATTGTGTCGGTGCACCCGATATTGAGATCGTTTGGGATGAAGGCGCAGGATTCCCGGATGTAGTCGATTGGAATATGGCTTATGATGAATTATTCGCAGGTGGTCCTTATGATATACCTGTCGAAGTCACCAACGCCGGTTCCGATCCACTGACTATCGAAGATGTTGCCTCCGATAATGAGAACTTCACAACTCCATTTGAAGAAGCTTTCGAAATCCCGGTTGATGAAACCGTTGTAACGGTTGTCACATTCAACTCTGAAGAACCGGGTGAATATGCCGGAACCATCACGGTCGTAAGTGATGATCCGGACGAAGCAGAGATTGTAATTGACCTCGTTGCAGTCAGCACATCACCACCCATGATTTTCGTCGAACCCAATGCAATCGAAGCATCACTACTTACGGGTGAGCTTGAAGAGCACATTGTCAATTGTGCTAATGAAGGTGAAGCCCTTCTGCATGGTACGATTGAGTTAGAGGTTATCGACGAACGTCGTGACGATGCTGCAAGAAGCGTTCGGTCAATATCTCCCGATCGTGCTGTAAACCGTGACCGTCGCAGCGAACCCGATGATTGGGGTTACGAATGGCGGGACAACTTCGAAGATGATGACGGTATCGATTTTGAATTCATCGATATCGCTGAATTCGAAGGTGTCAGAAACTTTAATATGGGTGATGACCAGACGACTGGTCCTTACCAGCTTGATTGGGAATTCCCATATTATGAACGGGTTTCCAGCCAGATCTGGGTATGTTCTGATGGCTGGGTTTCCCCGACATGGGGTGGCTACACAAGGAGCTTCCCAAATTATCCGACACCACAGTTTGGTGATATGTGGACTCACTCAGGTCTTGACTGGCTTGGAGGTCAACACCCCTGCATGTTCTGGACAAATGGTCAGGACGAGGCAATTGTGACATATGGTCCGAACTACGAAGGTCAGGGTATGAACCATCAGGTTATAATAAATGATGCCGGTCTCATCAAATTCCAATATGGTGCGGGATGGCAGAACAATAACCGATTCCTGCAGCAATCCTTTGTTGGATTTAATGCCATTGTAGAAAATAATGGACGTGCCGGATTTACAATTGTTCCGCGTGGTCAAGGTCCAAATCTCCTGACTAATGGCAGAGCTATTGGATTCGGACCTGCCCAGGCATGGTCGAACTGGATTTCGATTGACCAGGATGAATTCTCTCTCGAACAGGATGAAGATTTCGATCTGCTTGTCACCCTCGATGCCGATGGCATGAACGGTGGCGAATACAGTGCAGGTATCACATTCTTCTCCAATGACCCGGACGATCCTGAAGTGGTCGTCGATGTTGCGCTCGAAGTCACAGGTGCACCATTCCTCGGATTAGAGTGGCCTGAAGAAGCCGGTTTCCCGGATGTGATGGACTGGAACGGAATGTTTGGTCTTGTCTTTACAGGCGGTCCTTATGAATTCGTCTATGAAATTACCAATACGGGAACTGAACTGTTAATTATCAGTGACATTTTCTGTGAGAATGAAGTCTTTATGGCCGACTTCGAAGACGACATTGAAGTTGAGATCGGAGAGACAATTCAAAGAACAATCATATTTGATGCTGCTGTTGATGCACCAGACGATTATAATGCAGAATTGTTATTTGTCTGGAATCATCCGGATGGTGAAGAAACGGTTGTTCCCCTTCATTGTCTTGCACAACTTCCTCCTCAGATCGTAGTTGATCCAAACGCAATAGAAGAAGAGATGTTTGTCGGTTCATCAATGGAACCGGTAATTATGCTCGGAAATGATGGTGATGCAGACCTGATCTGGAATGCAGAAGCTGAAATAGTCGGCGAACCTGAAGAAGATGCAGCCTCTCGCAGGATGCGTGAAATCAGAAATGGCGGTCCGCGTCGTGATGATTTCGGTGACGTGCTTGGACAGCATGTCTGGAATAATGCACCTGTTAACAGGTACAAGAACTGTGCCTATGACTTTGACAACGAGTTGATGTGGATGGGTACATACAGTCCAAATTGGATTAAAGCTGTTTCCTTCGATGACGACTATGAAAACATCGAAAACGTTGTAAACGATTTCCGTCCAGGTGGTAACCCGATGGACATGGGTTGGATTGGTGGAATCTTATATGTTGTTCCATGGGCAAATAACTTCCTACTCAAAATTGACGCCGAAGGTAATAACCTCGGTAATTGCCCGACACCGATGCGAATCTGTGGTGTTGGTGCGAGTCACGAAATGGAATTGTTGATGCTGATGGACGACGGAGCTCGAGACATTCACATATTTGAAATTGGTGACGATGGTAACCTCGCCGGTGGTGAAATTGCGAGGATAAACACTCATCGTCAGCACATGAATAACGCGGGGTGTCGTAATGTTGAGTGGGTAGATGCTCATCCCGACGGTCAGCTCTGGATTCATTCACCAAACACCCTCTGGCAGATCCATGTTGATGACGACTGGCAAGCTACAGGCATGGTTCAGACCCTTGGCAACTGGGGTGGTAACCAGGAATGGGGCGGTGTTGCCCATGATGGTAC
>CAYLYZ010000065.1:0-31222 GCA_964387885.1 uncultured bacterium
AAGTAAAAAAATACTAAAAAGCATACTTTTGGCAAATTAATTGTTGATGATATACTTATTATTAATGTGTTTAATCGTTCTTCCAACTCAAGAAACCAATATTAACTATTTAATTCCATCTTAAATTCAAGTTCATTGTCACCTCTTGTAACAATGAACTCAAAAACTTTATTTTCAGCTCCCTTTAGCATGCACCTCAGAGCTTGTAGTCCAGCGAGGAATTCAAGATCAATACCGTTGACAGACCGAATGATGTCATTTTTCTGAAATCCTGCTTCGTCAGCTACAGTTCCTGATGAGATATATTGAACTGTAATTTCATCAACCTCAGAATTAAGTATTTGAAGACCACATTTATTAAGAGGTTCCAATTCATTAAAAAGGCTTCCTTTTTCGAGTAAAACCTTTTGCTTCTTATAATCGACAAACAGAACGAAGTTCCTGAGCAATGAATTTCCGAAAATGCCAATAATCCCGGATTGAGTTAAAAGCTCATCGGTGTATTTATGGTGTATGTGGATAATTGGTTTGGAAATCTCGAATCCACCAATTTCAAAACTGCTAAATTGTGATAAATGACCCGTGGTTTCACTTCCCATACCATATCCAACGATATTAATACCATCTTTCTCAAGCAGATTATTGGTTTTCGCAAAAGCATGCAAAAGAGAAATTCTGCTCGCACCTATATCAAGTTTCCAGTTACCGTTGAATGTATTGTCGACTTTTGCCGGGACGATAATCATGTTATTTATAAATTCAGTATCAATGGACTTCCCAGCACCTGAATATTCAAAAGATTCCGGTTCATAAAGGATTATCTTCTGACTTGAGTAATCTACCTTAACGACAAAATTTGATAGAAAATCCACCCCTAAAACCCCGGCAATCTCAATCCCGATAATCCTTTTGAATACCTGACTGACAACTGTTACAGCCACCCGCAGATTACGGAATTTCAGCTCTTTGAGTTGCATAACCGGTAGAGCTGCAAGTGAAAATTCAATTCTTTGATCTTCACCTTCGATGTTCTCTTCGAGTTTAAGCTCTAACTCCTGAGCATATCCCCAATCAATTGATGATAAGGCAGCAGTCGAATCAATTACCCAATGTCGAATTGTACCTTCAATAACTACAGGGATAATCAGGTGATTGTCAACAAAATCAAAGTCAATTTCCACCTCAGATGATTCCCTCAAAAATTCAAAGTTCTTCAGGGTAGATTCCGGTGGCTGAAACAGTGAATCGTCAATCCTAACATTTGATTGATATTCATTAATTTCAAGCAATTGTTTTTGACCCACGGGTAGTACTTCGGTTTCCTGCTTAAATGGGTGTTTGACTCCCTCAACTTCCCGGTAATCCGAATAGACAATACTCTTTTCCTGCTCGGGCTGAACCTCAATTGTCTTTACCAGGAGATAATTATTCACATCGAAGAAATCTATTTCAACATCATCGTTTATCTTATTTGATATTTGTAACACGTAACAGGACTTTTCATCAACCTGTTGTATGCCCTCATACCGAACTTCAAACTGATCTGAGAACGGATCGAGATGTTTAAACACCTCGCGTAATGCGGTAATTTCCCTTCTTTTAGACGTGATCTCATCAGTCAGAATGATCAGCTTTCCATTAGGATCAATCACCCAGCTTCTCTTTCCGTCATCACCCGATATCTGTTTGAACGCATTTATATCGAGTTCTGTCCGTTTTAGGAGTGGTGCCCTTGTCCACTGCCTGAAGCTCCCCTTCATTCCGGTACCGACAATGGTAATTTCACCGGCTGAGTAACTCGTAATTTCAGAACGGAATTTTTCAAATCCTCCCAGTGCCTGATAATAATTCCTGAGTACCTGGAATGGATCGGTGGTATGAGTAGCTTGAGATGAAGGATTAGAAGTCATATTCGGATTCGAAATTCCGCAGGGGTGCGTCATCTGCACCCCTGCAAAATTTCTGTATGAAGTATGAGCACAATTAAGGCTCAATTTAAGTTTAGAACTTTTCAGAGACGGATTTGCCCTGAGTAAAGAGCATCAGGTAATCGCGACCACCGGCTTTCGAATCTGTTCCGGACATATTAAAACCGCCAAATGGTTGAACACCAACCAGCGCTCCGGTGCATTTACGATTCAGGTAGAGGTTACCACAATGCAGATCGCGGCGTCCGATTTCAAGTCTGCGTCTGTCATTTGAATAAAGTGCTCCTGTTAAACCGAATTCTGTTGAATTGGCAATTTCGATACCTTCCTCAAAACTCGAGCATTTAATGCAGGCGAGAACAGGACCAAAAATTTCTTCCTGCGCAATTGTGTCATTACCACCAACATCAGCAAAAATCGTCGGTTCAATAAACCAACCGCCATCACCGGCTTTGTTTCCACCAAGCACGAGTCGGCTCTGTTTTTTACCTGTTTCGATGTATTCAAGAATATTCTCATATGCCCATTTGTCAATCACAGCGCCCATACCTGCTGCCATGTGGTCGGGTTCACCGACCTCGATTTTCTTGGTGCGATCTACAACTTTCTCTACTAATTCATCGTAAATTGATTCATGGATAATTGCACGACTGCAGGCGGAGCATTTCTGACCCTGAAAACCATAGGCTGCAGCAACGATGCCATCAGCGGCTTCTTCGATGTTTGCAGTTTCATCAACGAGTATAAAATCCTTACCACCCATTTCAAGAATCGTTCGTTTGATCCAGATCTGTCCTTCGTTAACCTGTGCAGCGCGGTTAGAAATTCTCAGTCCGATCTCCTTCGAGCCAGTAAAGGCAATTAACCTTGTCTTCGGATGATCAACAATAGTATCACCAATTGCGCTTCCTGGACCGGGAAGGAAATTTACAACACCGGGGGGAAGCATTATTTCTTCGAGAATTTCGAAGAATTTCCACGCTATCGTCGGGGCTGTCGAAGCTGGTTTCAAAATAACTGTATTGCCCGTTACTAAAGCGGCTGTTGTCATACCGATCATAATTGCACCGGGGAAGTTCCACGGTGGAATAACAACTGATACGCCCAGTGGTACATAATAAAGCTCGTTCTCTTCACCCGGATAGGGAACAACCGGCTGAGGCTCTGAAATTCGCATCATTTCACGAGCATAGAACTCGAGAAAATCTATCGCTTCAGCGACATCACCGTCAGCTTCAGGCCAATTCTTAGACACTTCCACTACCTGCCATGCAGCAAATTCAAATTTACGCCGGCGCAGAATAGCAGCCGCTCTCAGTAAGTAGCGTGCACGTTCTGTCGGATCTACCTTGCGCCACTCTTCAAATCTCTCGTTAGCAACGTCAACAGCTCTTAGAGCCATTTCTTTTGTGCCTTTGGTGAATTCTCCTATCACCTCGTCTTTTCGGGCAGGATTGTAAGATTTGAAGGTCTCACCCTCAAGGATATGTTCGCCATCTATAACTATAGGATACCGTTTTCCAAGTTCACCATGTACTTTCTCAATTGCAGCTTCCATGGCTGCGCGATTTTCAGGCTTGCTGAAATCGGTAAAAGGTTCGTTTCTAAATTCAGGAAGCATCTTTTCCTCTTATGTTTTTGTATCTTTCTTTTTTTAGTGAAGTCTCCGGGAATGTTAAGCCGGAGGTCAAAATCAACGATTTTAAAATTGTTCAACTTATTATAATATAAAAAGTGTCATTAACCAAATAATTTCACGTTCGTCATTCCTGCGTACGCAGGAATCCAGAGGAGTATCAAACTTCGACATCAATCTTTTGAATTACGAAATACACAAACGCCGAGCAAATAACCAGTATATATTTCGCTTCTGCAAATCCTACTTCAGATTGTTCAAGAATTGCATGACGAATGCCATCCTCATTGGAAGTATATGCATACATCTTCTTGAATCCATCCTTCATTGCATTGTGCATTCCGATGTCAGTCGATAGTTTCTCCATTGCTTTGCCTATTCCGCCCGATTTCTCTCCCGTTAAGGTTTTACAAATTCCCTCAACTGCGCTGATTGATTCTTTTATGGAATTTCTGTAATCTGGATTTGTTCTTTCACTCATCAAAGTTAGTGCTTTATCTAAGTGTGTAAAGATGTTAGGATATTTTTCGTGAGAAGATTGTTTTGCATCTTCTATTGTACTGAGCTCAGCATTATCGGTAATCTTGACAAACTTCCCATCAGAAAGCCTGTATCCCGAATATTCACGAGTCAGGATTGTGTTAAGCTCCTCATTGATTCTCAAATCAAATTCATTTTGTGCTTTCCTGTCACTATTCAATGAACTGAGGAAGTAAGAAATAAATAGCTCTATAAATTCATATACCTTGTTCCAATCAAGAGCCATAAACAATTTCTTAAATTCACCCCTAGCTCTGATCGGACGTGTGGAGGGTACTTCATCAACAGGCAACCTAAAAAAGGAACTATAGAAGTACTTAATATGCTCAATCCAATTGTCTGCGAAAAATTCATATGTATAATTCCATAATGAGTTCCTCAACTCTATCGACATGCTGTCTATTTGTAGAGGCTTATCAATTGGCTCCTTACCTATTCGTTGTGAAAAATTCATTCTTTAACCTCAAATCCAATTTTCAGTTGAATATCATTTCAAACAGTTACTTGAAAAGAATTAAATTAGACACTTCTCGTTCTTATTTCAACTCATTTCACCTGTATTATCAATTAGATATAATAATATTTTAACATGTACAAAGTTAAAAAGCGTAAAACTTTAGAGCTCTGCAAATAAAGCTATATAAGTCCTCAAGCGTAAAAGAGTCGGGGAGTTAATCTGGATTCCCGCCTTCGCGGGAATGACGTGCTTTCGTTAGAGTCGAATATCTCAGAAATATTCCTCCATCGTGTGCTTCTCTTGATTCTGACGTCCGCCAGAATGACGGCTGGTCTACGCTCGTTGGGTTTTCGAAAGAAATTGATCTCTCAAAAATTACTTTATTATAACTATTTTATAAACATTAACGGTGATATATGAGTACCATGTTTACCATTCAATTTAATCATATAAACTCCGGTTGGAAACTCCGATCCGTCAATGACAAATTCATGTAATCCAGCACCTGTTCTACCATCGAGGATGCGCTCGATCTGCCTTCCAAACATGTCATAGATAGTAATCTGACTGTATCCGTTGGCTGGAAATTCAACTGAGAGTTTTGCACGCCCATTTGTCGGATTTGGATAAATACTCCACACCATCGGTTGAGGTAAAGACGAACGGTCTGAAATATCCTGCGAGAATTCTGAATGTAAAACCTGCAGTTTGTCGATCAACCAACCATCCTCGTCACACCATCGGTCAGAATTGACTCGGAATTGCAGCCGGATTTCACCTGGACCATATTCACTTAATTGAATGTATGTCGTATCCCATCCATTAGGAAATTGACTGAAAACCGATATCACAACCCAGTGTAATGAATTGTTATCCCATACTTTCAAGTAACCAAAGTCAGCCCCTGGCTCGAAGTATGGTCTATGTATCATCATTAATGCAGCATTATGTTCATCGATAATTTCAGCACCTGTTTCGATCAATAGCCATGCATCCGTTTCAGGTAGGTACTCACCATCATTACTCTCAGTAAGTGCTGTTCTGCCATCCTGTTCGACAACTCCCCAGTGACCTCCCGGACCTCCATGCTCCCAATCCTGATCGGCATCGAATTCCTCATCATATAATATCTGAGAAGGATCGAGACTAAAGCTGAAAAATTGTTCCTGAAACAAATCAATTTCCCAAATTCGAGGTACAAAGCCCGGGGATGAAATTTGTATATTATAGACATTTAGTGGCAGTTTAAAACATCCTCCTCCTGCATGTTGGTATAACTTGATTTCCCTTGAAAACTCATCACTTAAAAGCAGGTTAGCTTCAATCGGATGGCCTTCTTGAGAATTTAGAACCTGAAATTCAACCTGCAATTGGTCAATAGGTTCAAGTTCGACTTCAAGCGTTGTTCTTTCTCCGCTGATGATTTCAAGATTGTCGAATTCTATTGTGTTATAACCGAAATCCGATACAACGACATTGTATAATCCTTCGGGCATTAACCAATCATATCTTCCATTCTCTTCTGCTGTTTTTCGTGGATCAAGAACCGGATTATTAAAAACATCTACTTCGATCTGAACTTCTATTGGCAAATCAGTAACCGCATCCGTTGCCATCACTGTCAAAGTACCAAATCCATTCAGACGGCTTATACCCGTCGCAAGATCCATCATAAACCATGCTGCAGGAAGCTGGTCAGTGATTAATTGTTCCATTACATCCCATTCGGGTTGGATGTCCTGCCCGATTTCAATGATATAATGATAACTGCCTGTTGCCTGGTAAAACCAGTCCGGGGATTGTCCGTTTCGCTGTGTTGTCTGTCGCGGATCGTAAGTACCCTGTCCATTCTGATTAGGAATTCTCAGAGCAATTGCGTTTCTCAACGTTTCAATCGCAGCATTATCAGGAGGTTCCTTCCCCTGACCCCAGTAGTAAGGTGCGAGAACCGATTCCGAGTTGACTCTTGATCTCGAACTGTGATAGTTGATAGAATATTGAAACCTCTTCTTTTTAGCCAGTTTCATGAGAGCGTGGATTTCTGGCTCAGAGGCGGGAGATGGTCCTCTGTAGTAATTATAAACTGCAAATTCATTGCCCCTTTCATAAAGACCCTGACCTCTGTTCCAGTGAAGGGGGAAATTTCTGTTGAGATCAACTCCTGAAGTATCCCAACCAACTCTGTCACGGTAGCGAAATTCTCCGTCACCGATATTGTCCCTGCAGTTCTTCCGGAAAGTCACATCCATTTCCGAATGTACAATATTAAGACCCTCGGGATTCAGAGTCGGGATAAAATATAATTCGGAATTCTCAACCCTATTCCGGGATTCATCAGCGTCAATATTTTCAAGGAGAGTGTTAATCAGTGCCATTGTTACTTCAACACCCTCAACCTCTTCAGCATGTATCTGTCCAATAAACAGCAATGCCGGTTCGGCCTCTGCTTCTGCAGGAAAATCAGATATTTTCGCCATCCAGATGGGTAAATTAAATTCCGAGCTGTGTCCAATGGAATCAATTACTATCCAATCAGGGAAATTCTCCTGCAAAGTGAGAAGTTCTTCGAGTATCTCATCAGGGCTATGATATTCAGGGGCAAGAGCAAAAACAGCAAAACAGGGGAAGATAAAGGAAAGAGTTATTAGCCTTATTAAAAGTTGGTGATAATTGCCCGGTCGTTTTATGAATAAATGCGACATTGGTTTATTCCTGCCTGAACCATTGTAAAAAGCGAAGCAATCCCGCTTAGTTTCCGAACGGGATTGCTTCTAATAACATACAATGCAGTTAAAGCAGGTATTTACACAATTACTTGACCAGTCGCAGTTGACGTTGTAACTGAACGCCTTCTACTTCCATTTGGACAATGTAAGATCCAGTTGCAAGATCTGCACCTGAGAATACTACTGAATGCCGACCTGCTGACCAGTAGCCACTGCCAATATCTGTGACAAATCGACCGGAAACATCAAACACTTTCAGATCAATATTTCCATCTCGAGGTACTACAAAAGTTACTAAAGTCTGAGAGTTAAACGGATTTGGATATACACTCTCAAGATTATAACCGTTTGGATGCGCCGAACGATTTTGAATTGGAACATCAAGGGTACCATCGTTCATTAATTGAACGAAAGTATTTGAGAGCTCCTCTTTACCGGTAGCTCGCTTATCGTCCCAAACGAAAATAGCACCATAAGAATCATCAGTCGTCATAAGATCAACTTGTGGGATATTCTGCTTGTGAGTCGCTCCACAGACGAGGTTGCCTGCTGCATCCCAATCAGGATACCTATTCCCATTTGGACGAAGATGCATAGCATATATATCAGACCAGACACCACCACGGTAATCTTCCCATGTCACCCATAGACCATTTCTGCCGTCGTGTCTGATTTTTGGTAATACTTGATCGGCATTAGCACTACAGACGGATATACCATCCTCCGGGAAAGCTGCCTCAGGACGTTGTAAATCGTCTGGATGCCAGTCTGAAAACTTTTGAACAAAAATATCTTTCTTTCGTGCACCATCATCAAAACGACCATCCTCCCATACAACCCAGATATCTGTAGAGTTAGAAGTACTCACTGCTGGATATTGCTGGTGATATTCTTCAGCACATACCATGTAACCCGAATCACCCCAAAGAAATGTCCCATCCGGAGTAATAAACTGACCGAAAATATCATCCTGCGGGGCACCAAGTTCATCATCTCGACCATCCGTCCAAACGACGACAAATCCGTTTTGATGATGTATCAGGTCTGCATGGCGCTGTTTATTCCATTCATTACAAAGAACTTTACCTCCCTCATCCCAGATAGGTTCACCATCTGCGTTGATTCTCTGAATCCAGAGATCATCGTCTGTATCGAAGATTGATTCCTGTACGCGCCAGACTATAACTGTTCCGCCTTCTCCATCAGAAACCATCGCTTCGAGAGTTTCCTCGACAGGATAATCGGTGATTTGAACACCATTTGCACCCCACATACGCTCTCCAGCGCTGTTGATTCTCTGACAGAAGATATTATTAACTTGATTGTTCGAAATACCTCGCCATGCAGCAATCGCTCCACCTGCACCATCTGAACACACGAGAGGTAGTTTTTGATCCCATTCAAAATCGGCAAGATGTAGAGCCTCCTCTCCCCACAAGAGATCTCCATTCCCGTCCACCTTTTGGCCATATATGCCATAAGGCTGTTCACGTCGATGGTCTTCCCAGACGAGGATCATACCACCGTCCCCGGATTTGGTCGCGGCAATATCAATTCCACCACCAATTACTTCAGTTGACAAAACTGCTCTTCCGCCGACGGGTAGAACAATCTCGATATCGTCACCTCTATGGATACCATATTGAATAAATGGGAATGTACCCTGCGCTGAATACCTTCCATCAAGCCAGACAACTGCAAACTTTCCATTGTCATCTACATCACCAAAGACTTTCGGGTAAAGTGCATTCTGGCTGAAGCCCTCTGCAAGAGGTACTCCCTGATCATCCCAGATGGCTTCACCATTGCCATTAAATCTTTGTGCATAAAGGTGGATACTACCTGTACGTTGATCTGACCACGTTACTACACAACCACCATCTGCTGTTCTCCGGATTAGTGGACCTCCCTGAGTGAAATAGCCGTAATCTCCTTCCTGATCAGCACCTACAACACGCACTCCCTCATCTGCCCACACCCTTTGACCTTCGACATTCAATCGTTGAATCCAAATATCGATCTCAGGAAATCCACCAAAACGTTCATCCTCCCAAACGAAAAATGCACCACCCTGACCATCTGGATATAACCGTGGTTGTGACTGATTGCTCGGTGCGACAACTACTGCTTCTCCCTGCTGATTCTGCCAGGTTTTCTGCATATTCTCTTCACCGGCAATTCGCATCGCATAAATATCGATGTCTGTTCCATCGGACCTCTTATCCTCCCAGGTCACAATCGCAGTACCTGCTTCAGAAATGACTATTCGGTTACTGAGCTGTTCCCATTCAGCAGTGCAAATCGGCTCTCCTTCATCGACAGCACCCCACATCAGCCTACCATCTCTATTAACTCTCTGACCATAAACATCTTGATTAGTCTCATCGGCATTTCGATTATCTATCCAGCAGAAAAATGCCCCGCCCTGACCGTCCGGACATAATTTTGGAGTATCTTGAGTTTCGGGATGGTTACACACCATAATCCCTTCACCATCACCCCATGCCATTGTGCCATCTGGTAGGATTCTTTGCGCCCAGATGTTAAAATCACCACCGATTCGGTCATCTTTCCATCCGATAATCATACCACCGGCACCATCAGTATCTGCAGTATGATTTATCTGCTGACCAGGTGCGGCAACAACGACTTTACCATTAAGAGGCCAACGCGGATCCGGCGTACCGTTCGCTAAAATATGCTGAGCATAGATATCACCTGCATCTCCACCACGTTGATCGCGCCAGGCAATAATGCAGCCACCCTCGCCATCCTGAACGATCCGAACATCCTCCTGTACACCGTCGAATACACTGACAGGAACACCTCTTTCTGAGTTCCCCCAGATCCGATTTCCATCTGCATCGATCTTTGTACAATAAATATCACCAAGAGTGTCGCCATGGGCTTCACCATTTTCGGTCCACAGATCAAAATCTTCCCAGGCGATAAACCAGCCACCATCTGTCGGATCTGGCCAGATTCCAGGATCTTCCTGACGTCCCGTGGAATCTGCAATCTTCAGACCACCATGATCGTATTTCCATTCACCATTGGTTCCAAGAACCTGGGTAAACACACCACGATCACCAAAACGAGTGTCAGACCATACAACAGCCACTTCACCGGCAATTTCTCCTTCGTCGCGTGCTTCTCCACCTCGATACCACTCAATATGAGATCCCTGGCGAATAGTTACACCGTCAGGTGGAGACCATACTCGTGAATCTACCTGAGAATAACCGCTCGTTGCTGCAAATAACAACAAGAGAATAAATAAAAATAACTCTCTTTGTCTACCGTACATTTGTAACCTCCCATCAATTGCAAAGCGCAGGTAATCAACCTTTTTGTTAATTGTATTTTCCCACGCCAGCTGATGTTTTCTATGTTTATTTATTATTTCAAACTAAAAAAAATTGTCAACTGTTTCCTTAATCAATGTAGCTGCCCTGTGACAATATATTTTGCTCAGTAACTCCGGGATGAAATTAATTAATTGTGTTGTGTCCCTTCGTCGTTTGATTTCGGGTCTTTACTATCGGAAGATGGTTGCTCTTTAGACTCGGATTCGCTCGGTTTCTCCTCAGAATCTCCTGTCTCTTCCTTTTCTTTCCGATTCACTTCATCAACATAATTCAGCTTTAATTCACTGATTACATGATCAAGAAAATGATCTTCATCATCCGAAAGATTGCCTTTACTTTTAAACTTCAACATATCAAGCATATCGATACTCATTGAAGCCTGTTCGAGGTCTCGCTCTATTTTCCCACTCACCGGACTTGGCAATTTCCCCATTTGCTGGATTGCAGCTGAATGAAAGTACATTACCAGTTGGGTGAACATAATAGAGTGTTTTTGTTCTGGTTTGTTATCCATGAAAAAAAAGAGTTTGAGTTAAAAGTGTAACCTTTGAGTAAAGTTAGGAAATAATCTTACCTGTCTGCGTTTTCTTTCTGTTCAATTTTTCGAATCATATCACGTATTCTTGCTGCATCCTCATAATTCTCGTGTTCAACTGCATCTTCTAGTTTTGAGTTTAATACTTTAATTCTCTGTTCAAAACTATCAGCCGTCTTCTTATCATTCATTTGCTGATTTCCCAAATATCCAGCTTCATCCATAATCACCTGATTGACATAAATAGGGCATCGGTTCTTGATCGCGAGTGCAATTGCATCTGATGGACGAGCATCCACTTCATGCTTGTAGCCCTCGCCGGTAATCAAACTGATCTCTGCATAAAAAGTGTTGTCTTTAAGGTTTGTTACAACCACCTCTTCGATATTAGCGTTTGCAATCTCGAGTAGATTGTGAAAGAGATCGTAAGTCAATGGCCGCATGTACTTTGTTCCCTGCAGAAGTAGATGAATATTATTTGCCTCAGCCGCGCCGATGAAAATAGGTAATAATCTATCCCCATTTTCCTCCTTAAGAATAACCACAAATCCGGAGTGTGGAATATTCCCGGAAACGCCGTAAACGACGACTGGCAACTTTTTCATCCCTACCTCATATTTGAGAGCTTAAACCGCTCTACTTTGAAAATCTCTTCAAAAACAAACTGAAGAATCCTTTTATGCGGCTGAGTTTCATATAGTACGAAAAAATTGAAGCTTAACTTGGATGAATTATCAGCCTTTATAAAATATACTATAATATAATCAAGCAATCAAGAGAAATTGAGACAAAACCTTGCTTAGTATCTTCGATAAAGACCGACTACCTTCCCGACCACTTTAAAACCGGGAGTGTTGCGGTGTATCCAAATAGGCTCAAATATGGGATTGGCAGGTTCGAGCCGGATTTTTCCCTTCTCAGGATAGTAATATTTGACGGTTGCTTCATCGTCAATCAGAGCGACAATTATCGCACCTTTTTCTACAGGTAAGTCAGGTCTTGCCATTACGATATCACCATCGTTAATGCCCGCTTCGATCATCGATTTCCCTCTGACTCTAAGAGCAAAGCCATCACCGGCCGGGAACAGTGATTTATCAATCAGCAACTCTCCCTCGATATTCTGTTCTGCTAATAAGGGAACACCAGCAGCTACCTGACCAACAATCGGAATTCGAGTCACTTTTGGCTCTTCTTCAATCGTCTCCACCTGATCAGGCCATTTCATTATCTCTATCCCACGTGATAAATATGGCTGCCTGCGAACGTAACCCTTACGCTCAAGAGCTTCCAGAACAGTTCGCACCCCGTTAGTAGATCCTATTCCGAAATGTTCACCAATCTCTCGTAAAGTTGGTGGGTACCCTCTCCGCATTGATTCCTCGGCTATGAATTCCCATATCGAGCGTTGACGATCTGTCAACGGACGCTGAGTATGTTGACGGTTCATTACAACCTCTTGAAATAAACTCTAACAAGGATCATCAGAATCGCAAGAATTATTCTGCATCCAATAATCCACACCAATATCCCACAAAAATAGGGATTCTAAACAAAAGATACTGAACTTATGATCAATGCGCAAGTGTGAGTGTGCATTTTTTCAAGAAATTACATCTAATCCCTAATTTTTACTGAATGTAAAGGATTTGGATAAGCCGTCGGTTGAAAATGGTTTGGAATGATATTTTTTATTACATTACAATTATACTTCTTTTGTGTGGATCTAAATCCACATCGCAAAGGTTTAACAATTTCTTAAACTAAGTCCCTCATGAACAAAACAGAAATAGAAGCAAAAGCTGCAAAGATTGAAATGATTGTCCTGGACAATGACGGAGTGCTAACTGATGGAAAGGTCTGGGTCGATTCAAATGGTTCGGAATCCAAAGCTTACAACATTCGCGATGGCTTCGGTGTAATTCTCGGCAGGATGTCCGGTATCATTTTTGCCATAATAACCGGTATTAAATCAAAAATTGTGGAGAGTCGTGCAGAAAGGCTTCGAATAGAAGAAGTTCATGAAGGTCTGACTGAAAAAGCTGAAATTCTCGAAGGAATTGCCGAAAAGTATAATCTGAGTCTCGATCAGATTGCTTATATGGGTGATGATTTAATTGATTTGCGAGTTATGAGTATCGTCGGTCTGGGCACCTGTCCTGCAAATGCCCACCCGGAAGTAAAGAATGCTGCTGATTGGATTTCAAACTTTGATGGCGGAAGGGGTGCAGTTCGAGAACTGGTTGACCTCATTCTCAAGGCAAAGGGTCAATGGGATGAAATTCTTGAGTCATATAAATCAGGAAAAGCTAATTTATCAATAATTCAAAGAAATAAATATGACTGAAATGAATTATTACTATCTCCGAAATGAACTGAAAATAATAACTGTTACTTTTCTGGCTGTATTAATCCTTACCGGATGCTCAAATTTGGAACAGGCAGAAAAAACGATCGCGGATCTACAGGGTTACCCCGATGTTGAATTATTTGATGGCACTATCAGTTTTACAAAAGAAGGAATTCAGCAGTTCCAGATCAGTGCGCCGCACATTTCAAGGTTCGATCGCACCAACCTGATGTTATTCGAAGATGGAGTAGAAGCTGACCTTTATGATAAGCAGGGGATCCATACTGCAATACTCACAGCACAGGTCGGAGAGGTTTTTGAAGAATCTCAACGCCTGCTTGCAAGAGGGAACGTAATCGTTCGATCTGACAGTGGAATAGTCATATATGCCGATACGCTTTATTATACACCGGATGATAAACTGGTAAAATCAGACGGTTTTGTAATAATGGTCAGTCCGGATGACAGTGTCTCGGGATGGGGTTTCAGTGCATCTCCGAATCTTGGAGATTGGGAAATCAAGAACACGTCCGGAGCGACCTGGCGTGAATTTATCATGGAAGATGAATAGGTGATGAAAATAAAATATCGCTCTGAACTGTTTGCGATGGCAGTAATACCACTTTTTATAATAGCTCTGTTTTCATCTCACTCCAATGCGGATCGCCCGCAAAAAGATCCTGCCAAAAGAATCATCCTCGATCATGCCGACACAATGCGAACCCGAGGTGATTTCCGAACCCTGATTGGAAACGTAAAGATCAGACGTGGTGATAAAACGATTCTTGCCGATCATGCTCTCTGGGATGGTAAAACCGGGCTTATAAATCTTTCGGGCAAAGTAAAACTGATTGAACCCGGACAAACCTTAACTGCCCGTCGGATCAGCTATTACGAAGATACGGGAAATTATGAATGCGATGGAAACGTGGATTTCAACAAAGAGGATAGTTTACGTATCCGTTGTGTATATGCCCGTTTCTCAGATTATGATCAGGTACTGACCCTTTTTGACAGCGTTAGAATTGACAATTACTCCGATGGCGCAATTATAACTGGCAATCGGGGGAAGTGGTTTAAAGAAACCGAAACAGCAATTGTCGAAATCGATCCGGTATATATGTTGCCTGGAACAAAGGAAGACGAGCTCGATACACTAATCATCAAGTCAAAGATAATTACCTTTGAAAAGATGACAAACAGCGCACTGTTTACGGGTGATGTTGAACTTGAAATAGCAGAGATGCTTGCAGTTTCAGATACTCTATTTCACGAACCGGATTCAGAACGCACAGAATTAACCGGAGCACCTGTAATTTGGAGGGATCAGGATCAATTATCAGGTAAAAAGGTAAACCTGATATCAAAAGACAGTGAAATCAAACGTATCATTATAAACGGTGATGCAGTAATCCTGTCAGAAGCTCATGAATTTGATGACCGTCGCAATCGGCTGGCAGGAGCAGAAATGATTATTAAAGTCATTGATGACAGCAGCCGTCATGTTCATGTTGAGGGAGATGCAGAGGGAGAATATCACGTTTGGGATGAAAAGGACATTTACAAAGGTGTCAATCTTTCTGCCGCTGATGTGATTGAGCTCATAATAGAAAGCAACAAAGTTACCGAAATTATATTAGAAGGAAGCACTTCCGGCGCATTTTATCCTCCTGGCATGGCACCAGAGAAGTAATCAGCAAAGAAAAAGAGATATTTAAACCCATGATACGTTACCTGTTGTATACCATTTTTGTTATTGGATTTGCATCTAACGCAATTTTTGCAATGCCTCTATCTCCGGAGTCAGTAAGTAATCTGCGAGAATCCGGACAGCTTCAAGATGTACTGGAAGACCGAAATCGTGCTTTTGCAATGGGTGTTGACAACCCAGGAAACAATGTTCTTGAAGGGATCAGACAGCTTCACCGAGACAATCCTGATGAGGTTACACTCCGGGTATTGATAATTCTTGTAGATTTCGAAGACAATGAAGCCAACAATGATGATTACCCTCCGGAGCATTTCGAACAATTACTCTTCAGTCTGGGTGAGTTTGAACCCGGAAGTATGCGTGAGTGGTATCGGGAAAACACATATGACGAGGTTGATATAATAGGCGATGTTGTTGGGTGGATTCGACTACCACAAACTTATGCTTATTACGTAAATCGAAATAATGGAAATGGCGGATGGCCGCAAAACAGCCAGCGGATGACTTATGATGCTGTTCAGCTTATAAACGAAGATGTTGATTTTTCCATTTATGATAATAATGATGATGGCATGGTAGACGGGATTTTTGTTGTACATGCAGGTCCCGGAGCTGAACAAAATGATGGTAATCGGGACATGATCTGGTCTCACGCATGGGGTTTAAATAACCATCGACTCCGATACGATGGCGTTTGGATAGACAGATATTCAACCGAACCTGAAGATGGACAAATAGGCGTATTTGGGCATGAAGCCGCACACGCCCTGTTTGGAATACCGGATCTTTATGATCGAGGATATCAATCTGCAGGTCTGGGTGCATGGTCAATGATGGCTGGTGGAAGCTGGGGAGATGGCGGTCAGAGTCCTGCCCATTTTGATGCCTGGTCTAAATTACAGATGGGAGTGATTGAGCCGGTAAATGTTAACCAGAATTTATTTAACGTCGACATTCCCGCAGTTGAATCCGAAGATGGGACATATATCATCTGGGAAGGAGGTGATCCCGGTGATGAATATTTCTTAATCGAAAACCGTCAGCAAGTTGGTTTTGATACTTCCATTCCCGGTGCCGGTTTACTTATCTATCACATTGATGAATCGGTTCAAACGCAGAATGATCGCGAATGGTTCCCCGGACATGTAGACAATGGACATTATCTCGTTGCAATAGAGCAGGCTGATGGGAATTGGGACCTCGAACAGGATGAGAATCGTGGTGATGAAGGCGATCCATTCCCGGGCAGTACAGATAATCAGATTTTCGATACCGGAAGCACTCCAAACAGCCGTGCATATTCCGGAGAATCTACCGAAGTATCCGTACAGGACATTGAGCTTAATGATGGTGTTATCACTTGCAGCGTGATTATTACACCGGCTATGCCCGATATAAGTATACAGCCGAATGAAATTGAATCAGTGAACAGCTCTGAGAACAGGATTACTATATCCAATTCCGGTGAAGGTCTCCTTGAATGGTCATCAGGCTTCGAGGTGATTTCACAACCGGGAAGAGATAACCAAAAACGTTCAATTAGAGAAATCAGCATTCACCATGATAATCCTTCTCTCGATCCTGCAGGAGAACCTGACGGCATGGGATATACCTGGATCGATAATGCAGAAGACGACGGTCCTGAATTCGAATGGGTGGATATTACAGAGATAGGTACCCAGCTTGTTGCAGGTGATGACTGGCTTAGCCCCTGGCAGGATATTGGTTTCAATTTCCCCTGGTACACTGAAGATTATAATAGCATTAGAATATGCTCTAATGGCTGGGTGACATTTCAAAATTATGGAAATGCCGGCTATAATTGGCCAGAGGCTCCCAATGCAGCCGGACCTAATTCAGTATTATTCGTAAATGTGTTTGACCTTGATCCAAGAGAAATCGGTGGTGTATATATCTGGACAAACGAGGAAGATACTTTTATCACATCCTGGGTCGATATACCCCGATACGGAAACGCTGAACACCGCTCAACCTTCCAGTGCATCCTTCACGCTGATGGAACAGTAATTTATCAATACGGTCCTCAGGAAGGTGTCAATGGAGCTGAGCAGAATATTGGATTTGAAAGTCCCAACGGCGAAACAGGTGCAAGTATCCTATTTCGTGAGGCGAATCGTATCCGGGATGGACTTGCCATTTCAATTAGTTCACCCTGGATAGAACTTGCAAGTTGGGAACCGGAAAATGGTGTCGTTCGACCCGATGAGGAAACTGATGTGATTCTCTCGATAACAACCGAGGAAATCCTGACTGGCGACTATGAAGCTGAATTACATATTCTGTCAAATGATCCGGACAATGCAGATATTGCCATAAATATCACGATCACCGTTACACGTTTTCCGGTCATTTCAGTCGAACCTGAAAACCTCGATTTCGGAGAAGTTCAGCTTGATGACCAATCTACCCTTACACTTACAATTGGAAATCAGGGCGAAGCGGTTTTAGAAATCTCTGATATGTCGATTAATGTCGAAGGATTTGATGTTGATTTTGCTGAAAACATATCCATTGCGCCTGGAGAAGAATCTGATGTACCGGTAACTTTCACTCCTGTTGAAATCGGTGATTATAACGGCATACTGACAATCTCGTCCAACGATCCTGATAATCAACAGCTTGAAATCCAACTGTTAGGCGCTGGTGAACCATTGCAGTTACAGCACTTCACCGAGTTTGAAGTAACTGATGTCAACCATAGCGTTTTGGTGCTGACACTCGAGCACGATGAACAGCCCATACCTACTGGATGGGAAATTGGACTTTTCACTCCTGGTGGAGTGTTAGCAGGTGCCGGAGTATGGAGAGAGGGTGGCAGACTCGGAATCTCCGCATGGGGAGATGAAGCCCAAACACAGGTTATCGAGGGATTCCTGAACAATGAGTTGATTGGATTCAGGATATGGGATAATGAAACAGATACCGAAAATCCCGGTGCTCCTGAAGTTGTTAACGGCACTCTTCAGTGGACAGTAAATGGTTTCGCGGCTATAAATCTGACTTCATTACCTACGCGTGAGATGACGGTTTCATTCGAACAGGGATGGAATATAATCTCAATCAATGTTTATCCCGGAGATGAGTTTTACGCTGAAGATGAAGATCGAGGTCCTGATGTTGAGCTGATGGTTGAGCAACTCAGAATTGATGAAGACAACCATCATGTTGTACTTTTTAAAAATGAAGACGGGCAGTTCTTTTTGCCTGCTTTCGGTTTTAATAACATCGAATATTGGGATTTGACAGAGGGGAATCAGGTTAATGTTGATGGGGATGTCGAAGCCGTTTATGAAGGACAGCCCATACCATTTGACACAGATGTCCCTCTAACCGAAGGATGGAATTTTGCGGCATATTATCCGGAATATAATCTCGATGCGAGCTCTCCCGACTTTTATGTTTTAGCAGGTATCATCGAAAACGTCCTCGCCGCCAAGGATAGTGACGGGTTGTTTATGCTTCCCGGTTTCAATTTCTCAAATATGGCGCCCTGGCGGGAGTCTCAAGGGTATATGATCAAAGTCAATCAGGATGTGGTTTTGAATTACCCGGTTGAGAATAACGAAAATAACTCAAATCAGGATTTAGATATCCAGCTCAGACATTGGAGTGCACCGGAAAAAAGCAGTCAAAATATGAGCCTACTCATAACTTCGATATCCGGAATTGATGACAGGCAGAACTGCGAAGTCGGTGCATTCAGCGACAATGGACGAATTGTCGGGATGGGCGGCATCAATGTAGATGGCAAATGCGGATTGGCAGTATGGGGTGATGATATTGAAACAGATGAATTAGACGGATTGGGTGACTTTGAAGCTTTCAGCCTTAAGATCTGGAACGCATCGAAAGAAAGGGAGTATAACCTCGTCGTCGGAAATTTCAGTTCAGGATCAGAGCTTATATATCGAAAAGATGAGGTTATCGTACGAAACGCAAGTGTAGAATCTACTATCCCGTCAGAGTACTATCTATCCCAGTGCTATCCAAACCCGTTCAACGCCACAACCCGGTTAACTTTTGGGCTGCCGGAAGCATCCTTCATCTCTATTGACATTTACGATCTCAGCGGCAGATTGGTCAGCAAATTGGTCGAGGGCGAGCTAATTGCCGGCACCCACAACGCAGTCTGGGAATCAGGTACCGCTTCAACCGGAGTGTATCTGGTCAGGATGGAAACGGAAAGATTTAGCAGTGTCCGAAAGGTCATGCTACTTAGGTAATGTTTTTTAACCCCTTCTATTCAGGCTGTGAGAGAATACAGTTTCGCGCTGTCACACGCCCTCGTGTGACAGTAATAACAACGACTTAAAACCCGTCGGAAGAGGGATTCTGAGACTCTCAAAGACTAGGGAGCGAGGATATATCTATCCGTATTTAATTCAAACGTCGTGACGGGTAGATATAAACCTACTCCATTTGCATGGGGAGCGAGGATATATCTATCCGCATTTAATTCAACATCGCAACGGGTAGATATTAACCTACTCCATTTGCCGGGGGAGTGCGGATATATCTATCCGCATTAAATCAACATCACGACGGGTAGATATACCCGTCCTCCCCAGAAAACGAAAAATGCGCATGCCATGCACCCTTAAATTATTTCAATAACATAACCTTCCTGACTGAACTAAACTCACCGGCCTGCATCTGCACAAAGTACATTCCCGTACAGAAAGACTGCGGACTCCATTTTACTTCGTGATTCCCGGCGTTGGTCACTTTATCAACCAGAGTCGCCTGCAATCTCCCGGTCAGATCAAATACATTGATTGTTACAACTGATTTAACTGGCAGGTAATAGCCAATCGTGGTTGTCGAATTGAATGGATTTGGAGATATATTGGAAAATCTGAAATTATTCGTGTGGGTCGATGATAAATCGGAGACCGATTCCGGTTCAAGAACCTCAAGGATTACTCCGAATTCAAATGTGTCACCAAAACCATCATTTTCGAACAGAATTCGACCTTCATAAACATCGTCTATCTCGCTATATTTGGTGTTAAAGCTTAAGGTAATATCCTGGCTGTTACCGGATTCCAATAAGCCCTCAGATGGTGAAACGCTCATCCATTCGGTGAACTCATCCAAATAGTAGAACCGGAGAAATTTCCTTTGATTCACGTATGTTATCGCCAGCATTGTCCACACATCTTCTTCATATTCGTGGGATATAGTCATGTTGAACATGTAATTTACCTCAGGACCAGGATCAGAAATCTGAGTAATTTGAGAGGTCTCCTCATTTATTTTCCAGAAGCTATTTTGCCTATCCTCGTTTAGTATATATATGTGTGAACCTTTTTCATCACCAGGGAAAAAAGCTAAATAGAGACGACCCCAATTGCCTTCAAATGGAATGAATCGCTGTCTTTCACCGTTGACATTAAAAGCAAAAAGTCCAAATTCTTCTGAATCCCAGTTCCTCCCTGATACCCACACCCAGTTACGAATTGGGTCCCAGGTTAGTCCATTGATAGTTCTGCAACCCGTATCAAGGGTATCAATGATCTCCCCCTCAATCGACATCTTTAATATGCATGGTTCAGACTCAGTCAACAGGTTTTCTCCGTCCCATGCCAACCTATTATAAGGACGTGAGAATTCAGATAATCCTGGTGGTAGTAAAAGACTGTCCTCAATTTGAAGAGTTCTGTCTGTTTTTAGTAAAACCCCACCGTCTTCCATCCTGTAAGAAAAGTATATATTTTCTCCCTGAAAACAGATTCCACAAGCCGCACCTCGAGGGAGAATGTCCAAACTCAGAGCCTCAAAATCCCATTGTTCCCTACCTCGCTGACTCCACACTCTCGGCTCTGCCGACCAGTTCAGAACTCCGTTTCCTTCATTTGAAATCGAGACGGCTGTCTCCTGAGAATCACCCAGCTCCAACTCTGCAAATGCTGCATTTGGTTGTACAAGCATGTTTCCATGCAGAAGCTCTGTATTAAGCTCCAATACTCCTTCGTGCTGAAGATTTACATCCTCGAAAACAAAGTCGTTATACCCTTCTTTGCTTACCCTTACTGTTATCACCCCACCCCGGACATCCTGAATTTCCCATACACCATCTCCGTCCGTATCTACATCCCTCCCAGAAGACACAATTATTTCCGCATCTTCAATTGGGGAATTGTCCCGAGCATCCACAACTCGTCCCGAAAGATTCCCATAGGTCTCAAAAGGATATGCGCCCATTTCATGCCACGTATCAAATTGGTCCATACCTTCAGCAGGATCAGCAGCGTCAAGGCAAGGGCTCTCATCTGATAGATGATAATCACTATTTTCCGGATCAATAAACATCGGATCAAGTTCAATACAGTTCTCTCCAAAATCGACTTCGAAATCGTCATTGCGAAAAATAATTCCTTCCTGACCATCCTGAATATCCGAATATCGGATTTGACAGAATTCTTGGTCCCTATGAAAATAAGCCTGATTGGGAGTGTTGCCGTAGATTATTGAATTATTTACTGTTAGGCTATTATCAGATCTCATATATATTCCACCGGTTTCCTCTGATAAATTGTTGGCAATAGTACAATAATTGATAACTACATCGCTTCCACTTGTAATATACAATGCGCCTTTCGTTGCAGAGATATTATCGGTTATACTACAGTAATTAAAAGTTGCATTACTGTTGCCATCAAGACACAACACACCTTCATTTTCCGAGACATTGTGCGTGAAGATGCAGTTATTAAATATTGTATTACCTCGATTGGAAATACTTACTATTTCGTCCTGTCCGGATGTGTTACCGGAAATGATACAATTATTCAGTGTAATGTTGACTTCATCCGATGAAATTCTCATGCCCCCCCTGCGTGTAGCACTGTTTTCGATTACCTCGATTCTGTTTAATACATGAGGATCATTATCATTTACACTCAATGATATGCCTCCAGTAGAATTCTCTGCCCTGTTTCCAAATATTGTTACATCCTCAATTATAATACTGACATCACTACAACGTAATCCTGCCGATGATTGAGCCCGATTATGCAAGACTCGTAGATTGCGTAAGATGGGTGCGCATTCCTGCAAAAAAATACCGCCACCAGATCCATGGTCACCTTCCGCCACGTTGTCGCTAACAACGAGGTGAGAAAGCCTGGCATCAGTTCGCCGAACACTAATCCCCGCCCCTAAGTCTGCAACACCGTCTCGTATCGTAAATCCTGTTAGTGTCGGTGTGTTTTCACCCTCCTCGATTCTGACAACACAATCGCGACCTCCACCGGCAATGATAGTTTCATTGATAATGTTTTCGTCGGGATCGAGGATGTAAGTGCTTGCAACCGTGATTTCTTTACGAAGGAAGTCTATATTCTCAGTATACCACCCCGGTTGAACCAACACAGTATCTGCGTCTTCGGCAGCATCGATACCAGCCTGAACGGTTTCAAAATCGTCTGGGACGTTTAGTATCCGGGCGTGTGCTGAAATGGTTACAATCAGTAAAATTATTAAAGAAACTTGGGTGAAACTAATCGGCTTCATGTTTCTCTCGATGTTATTAATCTCAACTCTCATTTTGAAGGGTAAATATACCCGTCCTCCCCTGATATTGGGGAAATTGGGCGCACAGCCGTGCGCCCCTACGCAACTTTATCTCAATAACATAACTTTCCTAACCGAGCTAAACTCACCTGCCTGCATTTGCAGGAGGTACATTCCGTCGCTCAGAGACTTCGGATTCCATACTATCGTATGGTAACCTGCCCCGCTTTCTTTTTCAACCAATCTACTCAGCAATCTCCCGGTAAGATCAAACAGACTGATTTTTACAAAGGACTTTTCCGGTAAGAAATAACTAATTGTTGTGGCCAAATTAAAAGGATTCGGGTAGATTCCAGTCAGCTCGAAACTCTCTGTATTAGTCGGTGCGAAAATATTCGGTACACTGTTCGGATGATCGAAATAGTATGCTCCCATATCAGACCGTGTTCCGTCGGGATCGCGTGGTGAATCGGGATTGCCGGTATCTATACAGGGTGACCCTTCCGTCAGGTGATAATCTCCTCTTTGGAAATCCTCAAACATTGGATCAGAGGAAATTCCACCCTCACCGGGTGTACAGTCTATGTAATCATAGTCATCATTTCCAAAGACATTGTTGTAATTCATCTGTGGTTCTTCCTGGTAAAGGTTCCTGATCCCATCCCGGTTGAAAGCAAAAATGTTGTTTTCAATTTCCAGGTTGCGGAATCGTCTAAGCCGTAATCCGGGATTTCTTCCACCCGCAAAAGTGTTGTTCTGTATATGCCCGTCCGAGGTATAACCGGAAATCGTCAGACCGTTTTCAAAAAGGCTATGTGAAACCAATAACTGATGCCAACTGGTCATCCAGACTTCCTCGGCAAATGTACACACACGAACCTGAATAATACCTTCCAACGTAGCGGGTGCTCTGAACTCACAGTTCGTAACCTTTAGAGTGTCACAATCAAAACGCGTTTCTGTAGTTTCACCAAAGATGACGTTTTCAATATCAACGTAAGAATGCACTCCTCTCTCTATCTGGAACAACGATGGAAACCGTCGTCTTTCGAGATTGATGCTGATCGGTTGATCCTCCGTTCCCATCATTATCAGGCTATCTCGAACTACAGAACCACCCCAAATGATTTCGATTCCTGGATATACTATCAAAGTACCTATATCAGCACGACCAATACTATATCTGTTATGGTCACGAAGAACTATTCGGTCATGTCTACCGTGAATAAATCCAATATCTTCTGACCCGAATCCCGGCGGACCTTCCTGCGCAAATCTTCGGTCATACCTGTAACTTCTTCCGTAACCCGTTCCCTGATGATTCGACCTGTGAATATAACCACGTCTGTACTGAGCAACTGATCCCGTTAAATAAATCTCTCCACGCTCATCTGGTTCTGGTCCTTGATAACGTTCCCATTGATCGTTCTGGTGTTCAAAAGTGAAGGATTCATTGAGCGCCACAATAGCTGCAGTAATGACTATCGAGTGTCGATTGAGACCGTTTTCGCCATTACGCCCCCAGCCATTTTCTCTACCGTTACTAATTGTGTTTTTGATGATAACATTCCGTTCGGAAGCCAGTCCTAACTTATATCGCATCTGATCTTGATCGAAACCACCAAATTGGTCTGCGCCTTCGTATACACAGTCATCGAGCAAATACATGTCGCCAGAGCAGCCTATTGTCAACTGACCGGCTAATGTGCCTTCAACCTCAACATCTCCATCTATAAAAATAGTCCTTCGCTGACCTCCTTGTGGAGCTCGGAGATGCTCATACAGGCTGTCGTTTCGCGGAGTACCGTGTGGGTATTGATATATATAAATGCCCTGTTCTCCTCGCATCCTGATCCAGGTCATTTTCATACCATTTTGGGAAGGAACCCAGGGTGTTGCATGGTTCCGAATGTTGGTCAAATTCTGTGGAAAATATACCGGTGGCGCATTAAATACGGGTTCAAACTCAAAATATGGATGTGCATGATTTTCAAGAAAGTGGTCCTGAGATGTAGATATGGGACCATAAAATTGTGGAGAATACCTTAATCCAATAAAACCATTCGAATGAACGGGTCCATACGCTGTATCCGGTGTCGAGAACCAGATTATTTCATTTTGTACTGTCCTTTCAAAATGAGTAACATACTGGTAATAAGTAATTGGTACAGCTTGTGTCGCCTGCCCAATTGTCAGGACAAATGACGCAATTATTAAAAGGAGTTTTGTCTTCCTATGCATTTCTTAACCTCTTCATCATTTACTAAGTGTTTTTTCTTTGCCTTTTTCGTTGTTACATGCTTATGCCAGGGAGCGCGGATATATCTATCCGCATTTGAATAATCGAAATGACGGGTAGATATAACCATCCTCCCCTACACGGGAGCGCGGATATTTATCCGCATTTGAATAATCGAAATGACGGGTAGATATTGGGTCCTCCCTAAAAATTTCAGGGAATAAGGGCGCACAGCCGTGCGCCCCTACGCCTTGTTATCTTAATAACATAACCTTCCGAACCGAACTGAACTTACCTGCCTGCATTTGCAGAAGGTACATACCTGCACTCAATGACTTCGGATTCCACTCTATCCTATGATTTCCGGCGCTGCTCTCGCGCTCAACCAACCGCATCTGTAATCTCCCGGCAAGATCATACAGCCTGATTTTCACAAAGGAATTCACAGGCAGATAATACCCGATTGTGGTTGAAGAGTTGAACGGATTTGGATAAACTGCAGTCAGCTCGAAACTCTCCACATCGGTCGGCTCGAATATATCCGGCGCACTGTTCGGCTGCGGGAAGTAAAATGCACCCATGTCGGCTCTTGTAGCGTCAGGATCATGTGGTAAATCATGATTACCGGCATCTATACAGGGTGATCCTTCAGTCAGGTGATAGTCACCTCTGCGCTGATTTACGAATGCAGGATCTGAAGAAATCGCGCCTTCACCGGGAGAACATTCAATGTAATCGTCTGTTTCGTTTTCGTAGACATTATTGTACATAATGTCCGGTGCTTCGTAATGCAGGTTGTTTACACCCTGTCGGTTGAAGGCTATAATATTGTTCTGGATTTCCAGATTCCGGAATCGCCGCAGTCGCAATCCTGCTTCTCTGCCTTTCACAATTGTATTATTGAGCAAATGCCCATCGCGAGTATCTCCGGCAATTGTCAATCCGTTTTCAAATACATTATGCGAGACTAATAGCTGATGCCAACTACTCATACTTGCCTGATCTGCAAATCTACTCCCTCTCACCTGAATTATTCCTTCCCATGTGGCAGGTGCATTGAACTCGCAGTTTGTAACCTTCAGACTGTCACAACTGATAGAAGTTTCGATGTACTCGTCAAATATGACGTTCTCGAGTTCTACGTAGGATCGAACGCCCCTTTCGACACGGAAAAGTGTTCTGTCCCTCTCTCTTTCAGGACGAACAACAATCGGCCGATCCTCCGTACCACGCATTATCAGACTGTCACGAACCACGAGGGGTTGATGTCCTTCAAGGTCGATTTCAACACCGGGTCTGACTACCAGCGAACCTATGTCAGCATCTCTGATCCTGTAGCGTCTCCGTTCTCCGAGCACGACCCTGTTGTGTCTTCCATGCACAAGTTCATTTTCCCCGGGAGCAAATCCGGGTGGTGCATGCCGCTGAAAACGAAAATCATATAGATACCTCTTTGCATAACCGGTACCCTGATGATTGGATCGGTGCACATAACCACGTCGATATTGAGCTATTGAGCCTTTGAGATAGACATATCCGCGCTCATCGGGCTCAGGTCCCTGATACCTGTCCCAATCATCATTTTGCTGCTCAAATGTGAATGATCCGCGAAGGGCAACAATAGCGGCGTTAATGACAATCGAGTGACGGTTGAAGTTACCACCTCCATTGCCCCATCCGTTTTCTCGTCCGTTCTGAATAGAATTGGCGATGAACACATTGTTCTCAGAAGCAAGACCGAGCATATGAGGCATAGCCTCCTCATCGAAATTCCCAGTCCGGTCTGCTCCCAGGTAAACACAGTCATCAATCAGGTACATATTGCCCGAGCAGCCAATTGTCAAATCACCTGCAAAAGTCCCATCAACCTCAACATCTCCATCAACAAAAATAATACCTCTATCAGGAACTTGAAGATGCTCAAAAAGACTGTCGTTACGAGGAGTACCATCAGGATACTGATAAATATCAATACCCTGTTCTCCCCTCATTTTAATCCACGTCATTTTTTGACCATTTTGAGAAGGCACCCACGGAAAAGCATTATTTCTGAGATTGGCTAATTCACGAGGAAATTCAACCATGGGCACATTAAAAATTGGTCGATGCTCAAAAAACGGATTTGCCTGATATTCTCTGAATCTGTCCTGCGATGTCGAAACTTGCCCGTAGAACTGCGGCGAATATTTCAACCCTATATAGTCATTCGAATGCACAGGACCATTCAACGTATCCGGAGTCCAGAACCAGATTATTTCACCGAACACCGTACGTTCCATATGTGTAAGATATTGATAATATGTCAATGGCTCTGCTTCACAGACCTGCCCGAAAATCAGGGCAAGTGCCACCACAATCAGCAGTATTTTTATTGTCTTTAACATCTATTTCTCCTTCATTGCAAGCCGAATCGTTGTCTCATTCTCTCCTTTTTCGTAGGGGAGTGGTGATTTATTTTAATGTGATATTCCCCGGCTGTGTACGGGCACAGCGCCCGTGCCCCTGTTCAATTGCTGAAAACCATCCCGATATTGCCAGACCCATGTTCTCAAGTATGAAAAGGGCACGGGCGCCGTGCCCGTACAAAACCTTAATTCGGATTTGCCGTTAATAATCGGAATTCTCACAAAGGGAAAGCCCAAACTCCCCACAGAGTAAATCCTATCCAGCCTGCCGTGAGAACAACATAAACTTCGGTTCAGCATATACGTCGTCAAATCCTTCGACTTTGGCTTCGATCTTCACCGTCGTCTCAAGTGTAAAGGGATCGAGGAAGAAATCCTGCATTTCACCGCGAAGGAAAACCGTCGCATGTCCGGGTTCTTCGTTGTTCTGCCTGTCGACAACTCCGGTGTACTTGATTGATGGGTCCGGGAAAAACTGGTTGTACCGGTCGTTTGAAAAGTCCTTCCACCACAGGAAACCCTGACTTGTGGTGAACACAACCGGTGCATTATTAATTGCAACACCATGTCCATCTTTAAGTGTTGCCCAGCAGCGAATATCCGCCTGGTCATGCTCCTCGTTGAACTGCCAGTTCCCCGGTGCGATGTTCAAGTCGAGACGACCACGTTGAAGTGGCAGGATAGCTTCGCGTGAACCCTGGATATGACCTCGGTTTGTCCCAATATTAGCGCGAATCTCAATAGCATCGAATGTATTTACGCTATGGTAAACCATTTCTCCAAAAGCAAGCCCCTGTGTCGAAACACCATTGAAATTTTTGTTGCCTGTGAATCCTGCACTGATATTTGCGATTTCCGGTTCAACTGTAAAAACAACCGGTAGACCATCTGCAACAGGATTGCGATGAATATCCCAGACTCGAGCCGTGACTTCAACTTTCCATGCACCACCGCCAACATCTTCACCAATATTGTTCAAATCTATGTCAAACTGGAAAGGTGGTCCTCCGACAACCGAGACGAGAGAAGTGGTCGCACTTACTAAAGGCTCGCCATCCTCATCCACTGCGGAAGCACGAATTAACTTAGATCCTATTTGAGTTCCTGAATTCAAGCCTACTGTTGAAACACCATTAACGGTTCTAAGCATTTCATCCTGTTCATTTCCATTGAAGATAGCACCTGCAGGTACGTCCGGTTCGTTGATAAGTTCAAAGAGTATATTAACATCCTCAGTAATGGGATCTCCAATTCCGTTGCGAACTGTGGCTGTAATTAATGATGTCTCGTTTCTTCCGACTCCTGATACTGATATCTCGGTCGGATCGGCTTCAATCATTATATACACAGGTTTTGCCGGATCAACTATGCAAACACGCCCACCACCCTTGACAGGACCATGTACACCCTCGTATGTAGCGTTGATCTGGGCAGTACCCGGTTCCGGGGATGGTAAAAACCTGACTATTGCTCGACCATCTTCATCAGTTGTCGCTGTTGACTGGATAGTACCAAGGTCGGTCGAAAAGCTCACCGGTAATCCGGCTGGCAGAGGATTGCCTTCAGTATCCTCGAGTTTAGCGGTAATGGTTGAATACGCATTCGGATCACCACATGACACATTTTCCGGATCTGCGGTGAATGTCATTTGAACATCTTCCGGAATAACCGGAGTGTTAGCGGGATTGTCCGTCGTCTCGCAGCCAATTATTGCCACGAGGAAAAATAGAGAAACTAAAATGAACCTGAACATTGTAAAACCTCCCTGTAGTTAATCTGTACATGTATAAATAGCTTTAATTTGCCTTGCGTACGGGCACGGCGTGCCGTGCCCTTTATGTTCTTGCGAAAACGTCTCTGTTAACTTGCTATTGCCTTCGACAATCCGGCAGGGGCACAGCGCGTCGTGCCCGTACAAACACGCAAAACCAAGGCGGGGACGCCTACGCTACCAGATTGACCGTGTCACAACCAGAGTCCTCGTCTTCGTCGTCTCACTTTCATATCCCAACACCTTCGCTTCGAGCTCAACCTCAGTCCGGAATGTGAACAGATCGAAGAAGAAGTCCTGTTCTTCACCTAAAAGATAAACAGCTGCTTTACCGTGGTTAATATGGTTATGGCCGTCCATTGTTGAGGTGAGTTTGATAGCAGGTTCTGGATAAAACAAACAGAATCGGTCATTCCTGAAATCCCTCCAATAGAATTTGCTTCTACTTGTGGTAAACAGAATCGGAGCATTGTCAATCAAAACTCCATGCCCATCTGTAAGAACAACCCAGCATTTGATGCGAGCTCGTTCATTATCCTCATTGAAATGACAGTTTCCAGGATCAGCATTAAAATCAAGTTTTCCATTCTGCAAAGGCAGGACAGCTTCGAGTGAATTAGCCATCCCCATACGCTCCCATTGAATTTCTGCGCCTATTTCAATCCGATCAAATGTATTAACGCTATGGTATACTAATTCTGTGAATGCAACACCCGGTGTGGATATCCCATGCCTATTTTTGTTGCCAGTGAAACCCGAGCCCACAGTTGCAATTTCGGGCTCTACAGTGAAAACAACGGGGATACCGTCCTTAACCGGATTTCGTTGAATATCCCAGGCTCTGCAGGAGACTTCAACTTTCCAGGTACCTCCACCTGCATCGATACCCTCATTACACATTTCAACTGCCCCCATAAATGGCCTACCTGAAACGACAGTAAGAGGACTTGAAAAATAGATTAACTCATTATTGTCCAGATCAGTTGTCGTTATCCGAATCCGGGGATTATAAGGACGTACTGAGGCATTATAGCCGACTTCAGCTACTCCGTTGACAGTTTCAACTGTTTCGTCCTGGTCATTTCCATTTAATCTCGCTGGTCTGAGATCGGGTTCACCGAACAGTTGAAATCGAACATCAACCTCTTCTGTAACAGGTTCACCAATCCCATTCATTACAACTGCACTAATAATTGAGGTCGAATTGTTGCCCCTGCCGACAATAGACACTTCGGGAGGATCCGCCGAAACAACGAAATAGACTGGATCTCGAGGATCAACAATACAGACTCTACCGCCCCCCTCCACAGGACCATGAACACTCTTATATGTCGCGGTAATTTGAGCAACACCGGGCTCGGATGATGGCACGTATCTTACAATCGCTCCTCCATATTCGTTGGTTAGAGCTGTAGATTGAATTGAGCCGAGACTGGCAGAGAAAAAGACTGGTAGTCCTAATTGGAGAGGATGACCTGACTCGTCTGAAAGTGTGACGGTTATTTTAGAAAATGTTCCATCAACGCCACACGAGAGTGTGTCGGGTACGGAAGTCACTGACATCCTGACATTTTCAGGAATATCGGTTGTTTCGGTCGGATTATCGGATGTACCGCAACCCGAGATTATTAAATACAGTAACAGAATTAGATAACGAAACATGCTCTCTCATCCTCGAAATCACAAAACAGATATTTCTGGTAAATTGATAACTAAAAAATGGATTTAAAAACGATATAAATGTAAGGATAAAACGGAGTACTAATTTGGAAGAATGATCGTAGAATGTAAACTTGGGAAGAGTGGTTTCACTACCGGAACTAAGGGTTTGTCCGGAATGGGAATTCCTGCATTCAAAGTTGCTGTGCTGCGGATAGGTTTTCATTTCTTCATGGATTTGTTTAGCCTAACTGACATCTGCCTCAGATCTACGGTTATCTGAGGTCAGTTCATTCATTCATATCATTTACATCAATTTAAATATAAGTAATTATTTTTTAATTGTCAAGGGTGATTTTCA
>CAYLYZ010000066.1:0-30331 GCA_964387885.1 uncultured bacterium
CAACAGAATTGCTAACTTAAAATGAAAGTAGAAGGCGTGAGGTGTGAGTCATGAAGACTCCCATTAACTAACTACCTCATCGGCCATATCAAGCCAATCGGCCAATTCCTGCCGGCTCATTCAAGCCAATTGAATCACTTTGAATCTTCCATTCAATTTCTTATCCGTAATAATATTAAGATGATATTCGACTGCCATAATTTGGCATTGTACTTGCATAAATATGATCAAGAAATATTTAACTCATCAGGAGGATTAAATGCAGGTAATGCTAATTGATGATGACCTTTCATCATTAAAGGGTGTACATTCGACCCTGAAGCATCAAGGAAACCATGATTGTGTTAGTTTTCAAAATCCAGTCGAAGCTGTTGCCAACTATGATAATGAGAAGTACGATGCAGTGATAACAGATTTGAAGATGCCTGAAATGACAGGTATTGAGGTGCTTAAAACTTTACGAAAGAAAGATCCGGATGCCCGTGTGTTTATCATTACCGGATACGAAAATAGTGAAGACGCAATTTCAGCAGTAAATAATGGCGCAAAAGGATTTCTAACCAAACCGCTTCGCTCAGAGAATCTGTTAAGTGCACTGGATGATTGTCGTCGTGAAATTGAAGAAAAAAATAACTCCGAGCGGCATAAAAAGCAACTTGAAGAACAAATTCAATTATCGCAATGGATGGAGATACTTGGAAAAACGTCTTTAGGAGTCATTCATGATTTTGGTAATTTATTAACGTCCATAACTGTCTCTGCTGAACTGATAGCAGCCTGTTCAGAACATATAGATTCTGATACGTTGGAATCACTTGATATGATTATCGATTCTGCGACTCGTGCATCAAAATTATCAAGGGACTTTCTTGATTTTGGTCGAAAAAGAAGGGTTTCAAGTGAAGAAATAGATATTGCTGAACTTATAAGGAACTTGTCAAACATTATTAGACAAATGGCTGGAAAATTTCATGTTGTTAACATTAAAATCGATGAAAATCTACATCATATCCATGCCAATCCAAGTCAGATCGAACAAATCATACTCAACCTCATTTCGAATGCCCAGGATGCAATATTAAAGAATGGTATCATTAACCTCTCTGCTGAAAACGTTCAACTTAATAATAGTCAACATTTAACAAAATCAGGACTCGCATCCGGATCGTATGTTACGATAACAGTTTCAGACAATGGCCACGGAATAAGCACTGAGAACAGAAAGAAGATTTTCGAACCATTTTTCACAACAAAAGGAATGGGCAAGGGTACCGGATTTGGGTTAGTTACAGTAAAAAGCATTATTGAACAACTCGGTGGCGGAATCGAATTGGATAGCAAAGTTGGTGAGGGTACAACATTCACAATCTACATTCCGGCAATAAATTGACGATTTATAGCGTTTTTTGTAAGTACTGCAAAATGTTTTGTGTGACCCGGGCTCCCGGTTATCATTATTCGTAAGACTTTAATAAACACGAGCGTTAACAGAAACATGGACGACAAGTAGCCCATGTCACACTATCCATAATACAAGACTTTCAAGCAGTGTTATAATTGCTATTTGAAGGCAACCCAACACAAAAACAAATCCCCCGGTCGCAAGACCGGGGGATTTTTCTGACTGGTCAATGGAAGTTTCTAACAGCTTACTTCCTATGCTGCGGACTACTTGACCAGCATTACCTTGCGGACTGTCTTGAATCCAGTTGTGGATTCCATTCTTACCATGTAGATACCGGTTGAGGCAGAGCTCGCATCCCACAATGTGATGTGGTGTCCGGCATTCACATTTCCGCTAACAAGGTCAGTTACCAAACGTCCGTTAAGATCAAAGACCTTTATTGAGACATCACCAGCTTCAGGCATGCCAAAGACTAGCTTTGTAACATTGTTGAACGGGTTTGGATAGTTTTGTGACAGGTAGAAATCGTTCGGAATTTCTGCTGCAACGGAAACATCGAGCACTACAAAACCGTTGGTTTGGTAGGTAACGAGATCCGTAGCCACGTCACGTTCGATTTCGAGATCAGCATCCCAAATCAGGAAGCTGATTTCTTCACCTGAAATTGCGCCATCAACTGCTTTGGTAGACTCATCGTCACCCCAAACAGCCAGACCACATTGATCAGTAATATCACTACTACCCAGGAATCCTGAAGCACCGAATGCAGCAATTTGATCACCCTCTTCAAGCTGAATGCCTGAAATCGAGTTAATCAAAACACTCATGTTCGAACCAGTCGAGACAGGTGCTGTCCAGTGTGATTCAGGTGAATCTCCAGTTCTTGCAAATGCAACTTCTTCTTCCTGTTCAGGTGGATAGTTAAATACGATCTCTTCTTCAGAATCGATATTAACCTGATATCCCTGACCAGGAGTCCATGGAAGCATGTTAGAGAACTCGAAGCGCGGTGCCATAAAGCGACCGTCATTATCCTTCGCAAGAATTACCATATCAATGATAGGCGACAGAACGTAGAAGTTCGGACGCGAAGCATCGAGATTGTAATCCGGGAAATATGCCATCAGGTTCCAGGCTGGTTCTAATGGAATATCTGCATCAGCAGGGATTGGTGCACCTACAAATACTGCAATCTGATCTGAATTTACATTGACCTGATAACCTTCGGCCAAATTCCAGAACGGAATATTGTTGAAGCCCCATGCTGGTGCCCAGAAACGACCATCTTCATCCTTAAGGAGTTGAATTGGCTGGTTTCCTTCGTCGTCTTCGAGTTGCGCAAACATCAACTCAACATCGGGTCCGCGGTCTTCATCTTCAGCGTAGAGATCAACCGGATCAACCCTGAGTGAAACCATATTCCAACCTTCCTCAAGGAGTAATTCCTGTTCCTCTTCACGCGCACCGGTGAGGAGTGTAACAGGGATATCAACATCAGGATTACCAGGATCGTTTGAAGTGACCGTCAATATTGCATGGTAGTCGGTCATATCTTCGAGTTCCGTTGCATCGAAGGTTACTGTAACTTCAGCAAATTCACCTGCTGGAACAGTACCTTCATCCGGTTCAGCAGTGACCCAGATAGTCCAGGCACCTGAAGGTCCGAATCCAATTGCACGACCTCTGTTTAGGTGTTGTGGTCCTTGTCCACGAGGACAAATGGTGAAGCCTGCGCGCTGACCCTCAACAACCGCATTGAAACCAACAAACGATTGGTCTCTGAAACGGTTGTTATTTTGCCATCCATCACCATACTGGAAGGTGATCATACCATCACCGTTAATGATGACCTGATGTGCCATTCCCTGGCCTTCATAGTTAGGACCATAAGTTACAATTGCGAGATCCTGACCATTCGTCCAGAACATGCACGGGTGGTTGCCACCAAGCCAATCAAGACCTGAGTGCGTCCACATATCACCAAATTGGTTGGTCGGATAGTTCGGGAAGCTCCTTGTGTATCCGCCCCAAGTCGGGGAAACCCAACCGTCAGAGCAGACCCAGATACGGTCAGATGCATGATCGTAATATGGGAATTCCCATTCGAGCATGTAAGGACCTGTTGTCTGGTCGTCACCCATGTTGAAGTTTCGGACGCCATCGAACTCTCTTAAATCAATCCATTCGAATTCAGGTCCATCATCTTCCTGGTTATCACGCCACTCGTAATCCCAGTCATCAGGACCAGCGCGGCGATCTCGGTTAAGTGCTCGATCAGGACTGATCGAACGCATTGACCGATTTGCATCATCACGTTCGTCTTCAACTGCTTCGATTGAAATTTCGAATTCAAGATCACGTCGGAAATCACCCTCTTCGTTACCGATAAGGAGCATTTCGTCAACGGGATCATCATCCAGTAACATTACAGCCTGCAATTCTTCCGGATCAACTGTGATTGCCGGAGGAATTTGACCAAGACCGCTCACATCCCACCACATATCTCCATCTTCGAGGTTCATCGCATCGGTATGGAGAACTATATTGGCTGCGCACGGACCTGCTTCTACAGGGGCAAACACGAATGTGACCTGAACTTCTTCTCGAGGTGGTACAACCATACCATCTTCGATATCAGTTCTGAAGTCATTCGGGTTATCACCAGTAATTTCAACTTCTTCAATCGTGGCTTCGAGTGAACCAAGGTTAATCAGAGTAACCACAAATTCGGTTTCACCACCGTCGGCATAGGTATCGTCAAATTCGATAGCCATTGCGCCTTCAAGCGGCTCAGGAATTGGTTCACCAGTCAGGTGAGACATACCCTGAACGGTCAGGAATACCATTACTTCAGCTACTGGTGTTTCAGGATCGTTCGAGAAGAATGACAGGATACCTTCATATTCACCGTCGTTCAAGCCTTCGGTATTGATGGTAGCTACGATGTCTGTGTCTTCATCAGGAGCTAGTTCAGCATCAGTCGGTTCCCAGGTAAACCAGGTTAGAGTATTTGCCAGGAAGTCGAGATAATAAATCAGCTCTTCACCGGCAGAACCCCAGTTTGGTGCTTGTGCAAAGTTACGATGCTGATGACCATCAGTCGTACCAGCGACAACACAGAAACCACCACCATAAGCATAAACCACGATACCAGGTGTGTTGTGAGATTCGCAAGCAACAATCGTTTGTTGCCATTCGCTGTTTTCAATGTTGTTTACGTCGTTTTGCATATAGTGAACATGGAAGAGTGAACTACCGCGTAATTGTGTGTTCACCTCCCATTCCATCAATTCTGCAAGATAATTGTAGTTATCTTCATTCGGGTCCTGACCCTGGACCTGGACACGACCGTTGCTACTTCCTGCGTTTGTATAACGAAGACCTCCGGGATGAATCGGAGTAACGTTGTACCTGTTTGTTCCAGTGCTCGCATAGTATGCGCCACCGTCATCAACGAATTCTTCATAGCGTTCGCGATTCTGGTTCCAAGCCTGGTTGAATCCATCATCATGTTCACTGTGACAGACCCAAACTACATCGTATTCATCGAGGTCAATTTCACCGAAATCAGCCCGACGATAGCGATCATAAACGAGGTCTTCAATCGGTCTGAAGATCAATCCTTCAATATCACCACCCCAGGGATTAACTTCCTGGAATAGAGCATATCGTGACTCAGGTGGATCATCTCTTAAAGGACCGGCAGATTGCTCGACACGTCGTACTGATCGACTTTGTTGATCCCTTTCCGGTTCGAGTGTAACTTCAAAGTCTGTATCAAACCTGAGGTTACTACCACCAATATTTGCTACATTTAAGACGTGGTCTTCGGTAGAAGCTTCAGCCATTTCAGTTGCTATTTCCAACGGTTCGATGTCAATAATCGGAGGCATGCCTGCTTCTGCATGAAGCTCGATTACGTATTCTTCTTCATCCGGATCGTTGGAAATGATTGTCATCGTTGCATTGAATTCACCGGGATCATCTGCTGCAGCTGCAAACGTGAAGTCAACTACTACAGCTTCACCTATCTCGACTTCGATATCATCTTCGAAGGGAACCCAGAAATAGTCATTATCTGATGCGAAATCGGATATGATCAGCAGGTCTGTACCAACGTTGCTCAGTTCAACCGGGATGACATATTCGACACCGGTGAACACATCAACATAGGCTTGATTCCAATCTGCCAATTCCGGGAATCCGGCATCTTCTTCCCATACCGGTTCAATATCGGCTGCACCTGTAATATCAATGACTACACTAACTACTATGACCTGACTGGCTGGATCATTCGTCAGAATTACCAACTCACCCTCATAAGTGCCAGTAATCAAACCTTCGGCATTTAGAATGGTGAAAATTTCATCCTCTTCACCAGGTGGTACTTCACCTGCATCAGGTTCATAGGAGAACCATCTTGCGCCACCCATCTCTGTCAGATAGAAGAGAATTTCTGAAGCGATTGATCCCCACATACCTTGCTGATTAAAGTTTGACCAGCAATGTCCTGTCGGGTGACCAACTGCAAGAACGGTACCGCTACCGATACCATAGGCAATTGCACCAGCAGTCTGTTGTCCTTCAGGGACAGCGATTGTCTGGAACCACTCAATAGTCCCTTCATCAAATGCATTCTGGAACTGAGCTTGTTGATAGGATGAATGCAACCAGGCACTACCTTCAATCCGCTCACCTTCATTCCAGAAGTCAGGTTGGCTTTCATGACAGATCTCAGCGAAAAGACTGTAATTATCAGCGTCTGGATCCGGACTGACAACTAAAGTACCATTTGAATTGCTGGGTCCATCATTGATAAATCCACCCGGGATTCTAATTGGAGCATTCCTGTCGGCTGTTTCGGTATAAACACCGCCACCACCATCGATGTACTCCATGAATCTGTCGATGTTTTGGTTATATGCATTGTTAAAGTTGCCGGATTGGCGATTACCAACGTAAACAATTGCATCGTACTCTTCAAATTCAATATCGTTCCACGCGGCTCCGTTACGGAATGTAACGTAATTTGCATCTTCACCATTACGTGTCAGAAGCGGATCACGTTCCATCATAACATCATCGAGCCAGCCCCAGGTCGTTTGATCCTGCAGAACTGCAAACTGCATTCCGGCAAGATCAACTTCATCGCGGCGTGGACCAACTTGATTATTAATGGAGCGAACATTTCTTTGAGCAGCATCAACTTCCGGTTCTGAAAGAACTTCGAAATCAGCTTCCCAACGAAGTAATGCATCTCCATCATTAGAAATTGTAATCACAGGTTCGATAATTTCACCTGTAACCATTTCCTCAGCAATCTCCATAGGATCAACTACAGCCACTGGTGGCATGGATGATTCAGCATGCAGAGCAATTTCGATTAAATCCTCATCAGGATCGTTACTGTCGATTACCATAACTGCGTTGTAGTCACCAGGTTCTTCAGAGTCAAAGATGAACATCATTTCAACTGCTTCACCAACTGCAAATACAAGTTCATCTTCGAAGTCTGAACCGAAATAGGCATGTTCTGAAAAAATGTCATTAATGACCAAATCATCAGTACCCATGTTGGTAATCAATACGGGAATTGGATATGGACCGCCTGAGAATACATCCTGGAATGCATCATTCCAGTCTACAATATCCGGGAATCCTATTTCTTCCGGCCATTCTACCAGAATATCCGGGGCGCCCGTCACGTCCATTGTAACACTTACTTCGACGTGTGGATCGGCGGGATCGTTGGAATCAAAGTTGACAGATGCTTCATAAAGCCCTCCGAGAAGACCTTCGGCGTTAAGGGTAACCATAACGTCTGTGTCTTCACCTGGATTGAGCTCCAGTTCATCCATATCAACTGCAATCCAGCTCAACCATGCGTTGTCGGGTCCAAAACCAATTGCACGACCGTTGTTCAGGAATTGATTTCCCTGTCCACGAGGTACAATTGTGAATCCTGCACGACCACCTTCGACAACAGCATTGAAACCGACAAAGGATTGATCTCTGAAGCGGTTTTGGTTCTGCCATCCGTCACCATACTGGAATTTGATCAGACCATCAGCATTAATAATGACCTGATGCGCCATGCCCTGACCTTCATAATTAGGACCGTAGGTAACAATCGCCTCGTCCTGACCATTTGTCCAGAACATGCAGGGGTGTTGTCCACCAAGCCAGTCGAGACCTGAGTGTGTCCACATGTCACCAAACTGGTTGGTCGGATAGTTCGGGAAGCTCCTTGTGTAGCCACCCCATGTCGGGGAAACCCAACCATCAGAGCAGACCCAGATTCGGTCAGATGCATGATCGTAATATGGGAATTCCCATTCGAGCATGTAAGGACCCGTCGTCTGGTCATCACCCATATTGAAGTTTCTTACTCCGTCGAATTCTCTGATATCGATCCATTCATATTCGATACCGTCATCTTCGTCGAAGTTGTCCCTCCATTCATAATCCCATTGATCGGGTTCACTACGACGATCGCGATTAACAGAACGGTCAGGGGATGTTGACCTGACACTACGATTAATGGCGTCATCTCCCGGTTCGTCAATGATTACTATTTCTATCGTTGAACGCAGGAGGGCATCACCGGCATTACCGACATTGATAGGATGATCTTCAATGTCTCCGGTGAACACTTCTGTTTCAATCGCCATCGGATCGACCTGAATTATCGGAGGCAGAGAAGCTTCTGCATGAAGTGCGATTTCAAACTCCTGCTCAATTGGATCGTCCGAGAAGATTGTAATTATCGCATTATAGTCATCAGGTAGATCTGCAGGAGCGTTGAATGTGAAATCAACGTCCATTGATTCACCAATCGGAATTTCAACCTCATCAGGTAGATCTGCAGTAAAGAACTCATGGTTAGAATCAAATCCTTCCACAAGCAGGATCTCGGTACCTTGATTACTAAAGTTAACTGGAATTGTATAAGGTCCACCTGTGAAGAGATCTTCAAAGGCAGCATTCCAATCAATTACATCCGGGAAACCAATTTCCTCAGGCCACTCAACAACAAGATCCGGAGCACCTGTAACATGAATTATTACAGAAACAACAACCTCCGGCGTAGCGGGATCGTTTGTAAAGATTGTTAAATCGCCCTCATAATCACCACCGAGCAGACCTGCTGCGTCGAGGATGACAAATATTTCTGTTCCATCATCTACTTCAACAGTACCTTCAGTCGGCTCATGGACAAACCAGTTAGAGCCTCCCATCAGTGTCAGGTAGTAAAGAATTTCTGCAGCGCAGGAACCCCATTGACCGACCTGTCGCCAGTTCCGCCATCCAAATCCAATCGGATGACCTACTGCAAGAACGGTACCATTACCTATTCCGTATGCAACTGCACCGGCAGTTTGCTGTCCCTGAGGAGTAGCGATATTCTGCCACCACTCAATTGTTCCATTCTCCAAAGCCTGTTCAAATTGACCAAGAGAATAAGATGAGTGGAGGAATGAGCTACCTCTGATCAGGTGACCTTCATTCCAGTGATCTGGCTGTGATTCGTGGAAAATCTCAGCTAAAAGACTGTAATTATCGGCATCGGGATCAGGACTTACAACGAGTGTACCATTGCCTGCACTGGGTCCATCATTATTGAAACCACCCGGTAACCTGATCGGGGCATTTCTGTCTGCTGTTTCGGTGTAGGTACCACCACCACCATCGAGATATTCCATGAATCTCTCGAGGTTTTGATTATATGCATTGTGGAAGGCACCTGATTGGCGACTACCTGCATATACAATGGCATCGTATTCTTCAAATTCGATGTTGTTCCATGCATCTCCATTACGGAATGTGACGTAGTTTGCATCATCACCATTTCGTGTAAGACGTTGATCCTGTTCCATCATCATATCATCAAGCCAATCCCAGGCTCTACCATCCTGAAGGACTGCGAACATCATACCATCAATGTCTACCTCGTCACGTTGAGGACCGACATTGTCGTTTGTCGAACGAACACTGCGACCTGCATCATCGAATTCAGGTTCACTGATTACTTCAAAGTCAGATGACCAACGAAGCAGTGCATCACCATCATTAGAAATAGCAATAGCTGTTTCGATAACTTCACCAGTCATCATATCCTCTTCGATGCCGATTGGTTCAACGACGACGATTGGAGGCAGGCTGGCTTCAGCATGCAATGCAATATCGAATTCCATTTCAATTGGATCATCACAGAATACAGTGATTACTGCATTGTAATCATCCGGCTGATCTGCAGGTGCATCAAATGTGAACATTATCTCAACAGATTCACCGATGGGAAGTTCAAATTCATCGTCTAAATCTGCTGTGAAGAAATCGTTATCGGACGCATAACCTTCAACAAGAAGAATTTCCGTTCCTTCATTTGAGAAGGTAAGGGGCATTGTATAAGGTCCACCCGTGAAGAGATCTATGTAAGCGGCATTCCAATCAACCACATCCGGGTAACCAAATTCTTCATCCCACTCGACAACTAAGTCGGGTGCGCCTTCAACATGGATAATTACGGATACAACAACCTCAGGGGTAGCGGGATCATTTGTCAGGAGAGTTAAGTCACCTTCATAATCACCACCGATTAAACCTGAAGCATCAAGGATGATAAATACTTCAATACCATCACCTGATTCTACCACGCCTTCTTGAGGTTCATGTGTGAACCATGTCAATTCGGCTGTGGCATCATCAATAATGATGTAGTTATTGCGGTTGTAACCACCATGCCAGATGTTACTTCCATCGTGGGCAACACCGCCCCATTCCTGGTTACCACCCCAGTTCTGGATATTCTGAACCATGCCCGTTGCTTGCCATTCATCTACATCAACACCAATCTGCCACAGGGCATTTGGTGAATGAATCCAAAGTGGTCCGTCAGGATGAGCATCAACCCACTCAACGTTACGGCACCATTGGTTGTTCATGAACTGACGATGGTTATTAATCTGAGCAATCTCACCACCCGCAAATCCACCTTCGTCATTCATCTCGAAAATGTGGATATTGCGAGCACCATCATCCATCAGGAACATTAATTCCATATCCATACTTGCAGCAACACCACAAGCTCTGAATGGGGTGTTGAGGTTACCAACATTGTTACCTTCTGCGTCATACCTCATCAGGAAGTTATTCGCCCAAGGTATGATGTAGGTAATTCCATTGTACCATGCCATATCCATTGGATTACCCTGTGGATTAAAGGCATTTACTTCAACATTGAATTCATCATAATCATCATTGAAGGAAAGTGCAGTTACCCAGTTCGGGCTGTAGGTACCCAGCCACATCCACTCGTTGTCCATATCGTATGCACAGTTCTTATACCTGTTTACACCGGCATTATTCCATACATACTGACCGAGTTGATCACCGAAATCATCGCGGCGAGGTCCGACGTTCTGATCTATTCCACGAACGCTACGTCCGGGTTGGTCAAGGTCGGGTTCGGCTATGATATCAAATTCTGATACCCAGCGAAGCAGAGCATCACCGTCATTTGAGATACTGATAAGTGTCTCAATGATTTCACCGGTAACCATGTCTTCTTCTATACCGATAGGTTCGACAATAACTACAGGCGGAAGCATAGCATCTGCATGAAGTGTGATTTCGAACTCAGGTTCGTCGGGATCATCAGAAACGATCATCATACATGCGATGTATTCTTCCGGTTGATCTGCGGGAGCATCAAACGTGAAGGTCATTTCTACATCTTCACCAATTGGGATTTCAAATTCCTGTTCGAAATCTGAGGTGAAATATTCATGATCAGAAATGAAGTCCTCAATAAGGAGAGGTTCCGTTCCCTCGTTTGAAACTGTAACAGGAATGGTATAAGGACCTCCTGTAAACAGGTCTTCATAAGCGAGGTTCCAATCAATTACATCCGGGAAACCAAAATCTTCATCCCATTCTGCAACCATATCGGGTGCACCCTGGCAGTTAATGAGGATTCCAACTACAACATCCGGATCTTCCGGATCATTGGAAAGAACATGCAGGTCTGCTTCGTACTCACCGGTGTAAAGACCGGCTGCATCAAGCATGACTATAACATCCATATCTTCATCAGGTTGCAGGACACCTTCTGTTGGCTCATAAGCCAACCAGGCAGGACTACCTGCTGTAGCGAGATAGTACAGAATTTCTGAAGCCATTGAGCCCCACTGACCACCATCACGTGCCCAGTTGAACCAGCAATGTCCGACAGGGTGTCCAACTGTAAGGATTGTTCCTCCGCCAATTCCATAAGCTACTGCACCCCAGTCATCGGGACGATTCTCGCAACTTGCAATCGGCTGGAACCATTCGAGTGTTCCTTCTTCAACACCATTCTCGAATTGTCCATGTGAATATCTCGAGTGCAGCCATGAGCTGCCTTCGATACGTTCACCTATGTTCCAGAAATTCGGTTCCGAAGCATGGAATACCTCAGCGAGATAGGAATAGTTCTCATGATTGGGATCCGGACTGACAAGGAGTGTACCATTCGAGCTTCCACCATTTTGATCATTGGTGATTCCACCCGGGGAACGATGTCCCTGTGAGTTGCCGGTTTCAAAGTAAAGACCACCACCACCATCAACATATTCAGTCAGCCTTTCCATGTTTGCATTGTAGGCACCCATGAACTGCTGATTGTAAAGACTGAAAGCAATAGCATCATATTCTTCAAAATCTATTTCCGCAGGATCATTAGCTCCACGGTGGAAAATGAAGTTCTCGTCGTTTAACAGAGGATCTCGCCTCATTCCATCGCTCATCCAGCCCCAAACGCTGTTTGTTTCAAAAACTGCAAATAGCATACCGTCAATCATCCCTTCTTCGAGGGGATCGCGGCGGGGTCCTGCCTGAGCTTGAGTCCTGCGAACATTGCGATTATTCTGATCTCTATCAGGTTCAGAAATAATTTCATGTTCGATCTCAATAACTAATTCACTGCCACCTTCGTTAGCAATGTTGACTAACTCTTCGGTTGTTTCACCGGTGTTAAGATCAACTTCAATTCCCATTGGATCTACAAAGATCTCTGGTCTGACCAGTCCATTTACAAAGACCGGGAAGGGAACTTCCGGGAAGTTGATAGCATTGCTATTCAGGGTTAAAACACCTTCATCTTCACCAGCAGCAGCAGGTGTCACGTGAATGATAACGTCAAGTTCTTCACCCGGTCCGATAACCCAGCCTCCATCGGGGGCATCTTCCGCGTAGAATACGTCAGCATTATTACTGATAATTTCATCAATTACCAGTTCATCCTGCCCGATGTTCTCAACAGGAATCGCTGCACTTGCTTCAAAACCAGCATAGACATTACCAAAATCCCATTCCTGGAATTCTGAAGCAATCGCAGGTCCGCCGACAACAGTCATGTCAACAGAAACTTCAAGCTCCTGGTCTTCTGAGGTTGCGATTAGAATTGAAGCTGAGTATTCGCCCTCTTCAATACCCGTCGTATTGAAAATGACATCAACTTCAAAATCGTCACCACCCGGGATAGTGCCTTCGGTGGGTTCTACTGATACCCAACTAAGCCAGGCACCTGCAGGTCCGAATCCAATCGCACGGCCGTTGGCGAGGTGTTGAGGACCTTGTCCACGTGGACAAATGGTAAAGCCAGCGCGCTGACCTTCTACAACCGCATTAAATCCAACAAATGATTGTTGAACGAAACGGTTGTTATTCTGCCAGCCTGCACCATACTGGAAGGTGATCATGCCATCACCATTGATGATGACCTGATGCGCCATTCCCTGGCCTTCATAATTCGGGCCATAGGTTACGATCGCAAGATCACGTGCATTGGTCCAGAACATACATGGATGTTGTCCACCGAGCCAGTCAAGACCTGAGTGCGTCCACATGTCCCCAAACTGGTTGGTGGGATAGTTCGGGAAGCTTCTTGTGTAGCCGCCCCATGTCGGGGAAACCCATCCGTCTGAACAGACCCAGACACGGTCTGATGCATGATCGTAATATGGGAATTCCCACTCGAGCATGTAAGGTCCGGTTGTCTGGTCATCGCCCATGTTGAAGTTTCTCACTCCATCGAACTGAGCAATATCAATCCATTCATATTCTGGTCCGTCATCTTCGAGGTTGTCTCGCCATTCATAGTCCCAATCGTCGGGACCGCCTCGGCGATCTCTCTCGGGAGCCATGAATCCTTCGTCAACCTCGACATTAATTGTAAAATCTACTTCTCCGTCGCCATCATTAGACAATGTCATTATTTCTATGTTAGTCAAACCGGTCGGTACTTCATCCAGTTCGAAACCATTCGGATCTACCACCACTTCTGCGAAAAGAGGGGAAGCGAACAGTACACAGAATAATAGCAACAGAAAGGGATTAGTCCGCAGCATACAATCTCCTAATGTTTGTGAGTGCTGAAATCAGCTGAATGCTGAAAATACTTTTTCCGATAGCAAGAAAATATTTCCCGCTATGAGAACTCTACAATTCCCAATCCTTAATTTAGTTAGGCTGGATCGGGTGTAGATAATTATGTACAAAAAACATCTATATAGAATAATGCAGCATTACTGCACTATACTATATAGGATTGTGAAAGATTTCACTTTTTTCAAAAGAGAATAAAATATCTCATGGCAAATCTACTGATTAACCAAGGTTCTCGTAATTGCTTACAAGAATATTTTAAAAAAATATGTTTTGTGGTTTTTTGTCTTTGACGCTGTTGCGGAAGTGTCTTTGGATCAAAAAATTCGGACTTTGGGTGATGCTTAACGAGTATTCTAACTTCTATACATCGATATTGACATTGCTGAGGTGCGAGAGGATGAGGTTCCTGTCAATTCGATGCCCAGTGTCCCGCCGAATATTAATATACAATATAAAGTGAAATTGTGCAATGAAATCAAATACATTTTTTAATTTTAATAATTATGTAAGATTTAGCAATATATCAGGTTTCCGGATCTCTTAGGTATTGATAATACAGTTTATAAAACTCTTTTAGCTCTGCGCTTTGATCTTCAAATTCCATCTGGTGTCTCTCACAAGCCCGTCTTGAACAAAATTGCAGCATACCGCTACTTGGAGTATCGGTTAGTTCTTTCTTGATATTTCGCTCAAATGCTTCGAGACAGAGTTGTAGCATTCCACCCATTTCCAACTGCAACGAAACCATTGGAGCATTACATAAATCGCATTCCTTTTCTTTCATCAAGGGTTTAAGACAAAACGGGCAGTAGAATTCAGTTTGAGTGCCTTCGGTAATCTCAATTGTAGATTCAAAATTAAAATCACCAAAATATGCAGAGAAATAAATACCAAAATCGGTTTCCGTTTTCTCCGTCCGAATCTTCCCCAACAAATAAATACTTGGTATGTTATTGATTTTACGCTTCTTATTCATCAGAGTATGCCCGCAGTGCGGGCATTGAACAATAACTCTCATCATTGAGCGACGCTGTTCAGCCGGAGACACAAATTTGATCATATTCATCTCTGTTTTTTGTATTTATTGTATAATATCATTTTGTAATATTGAAGTCAAGTTTGTTCCCGAAAAATCTCAGATCAGAGTGATGTGAAAAACTCACGAGTGTACAATTTCAGAGAGTAATATTAAACAACAAGGGCTTGGTCAATTATTTAATCGCACCAAGCCCTTGATATTTTTCAATTATTACCTAATCATTATCAACACAAGATTAGTCACGCAATTGCTGATTAGACTTACTTGATAAGGTTGACTTTTCGGATATGATGAAAGCCATCAATCTCAACCTCCACGAGGTATAATCCTGCTGAAGCGTTTTTACTGTTCCAGACAACCTCATAATTACCAGCTTTTTGATTTCCGGTGAATAATACATTAACCAATCGTCCTACCGTATCAAATACTCTTACTGAAACTTTCGAAGAAACAGGCATTCCATAACTGAGTCTTGTTGATGAGTTGAATGGATTGGGGTAACAGGCAGAAAGATAAAATTTGTCCGGTATTGCTGATTCTTTGGAAACCTTCAATGAAGTGAAACCATCTGTTTGATAGACAATGTTATTATCTACAGAAAAGCCTTCAATATTAAGCTTCTTCACTGAATTTTCACTCCTGTCCCATAACCTCAATTCAAAAATATCACCCGGTTGCAGTCCATCTACCAATCCTGTAGTTTGATCATCCCCCCACAGGGCTATCCCAACACGTTGATCATTTACTTTACCCACGCCAACTAATCGTCCATTTGTCATAAATGCTGCAACCTGGTCGCCATCCTTGAGTGTATGCGAATCAAAATCGGAGACAAGTAAACTCATATTTTCACTGGTTGGCAATGGTGAATTCCAGTAATGTTCAGATTCAGAATTATTCTGCGAAACTGATGAAAGCTCCAATCCACCGTTATTTGATGGATATCTCAAAATCCGGGGGTCCACAGAATCAGTTTTTATTTGATATCCCTGTCCTTCCCGCCAATCGGGCATGTTTGAGAATTCGAATCTCGGAGACATAAAATTACCCTGACCATCTTTTGCCAGAACAACAATTTCAATTACTGTTATTAGCGGAAGAAATTCAGGTGCGCTTGCATTGAGTTGATAAGTCGGGTAATATGCAACCATGTTCCAACCCTGGATAAGCGGAATTTCCGTATCCGGTTGGATTACATCTCCCTCCCACGCTGCAATTGCATCCTCTGCCAGTTTGACTTTATACCCATTAGTCAAATCCCAGTATGGAATGTTATTAAATCCCCATTCAGGAGCATAGAAACGTCCTAAGTTATCTTTACAGAGCAGCACATTGTGATTGTTTTCATCAATTCTCAACTGATCAAACATCATCCCAATATCAGGACCAGATTCGTTTATCCACAAATCAGAATCCGGCTTTACATTAATAGATATTAAATTCCAACCCTGATCCATTTCAACCTGAATTTCACGTCGGCTGTTTGCCTCGAGGGAAAGAACAGAACTTCTGTTCGATAACCATATATCTATTCCTTCAGCAAAGTCAGGATTTGCTATATATTCCTCATCAGTTTCCGCACTCCAAATCCTGAAGTTCAATCTTTCACCATTCCGGAATTGAATCCTCTCTTCCGATGAACCATAAGCGAAAAACTCAACCGATTCTCGACCATCCCAGGCAGCAGCACCGGCTAATACTCCTTCCGGAGTAAAAACACCTATCTCAAAACCAGCCTCGATTGGATTTCCATCAAACTCCAATCCTGTTATTGTTAAATGGTGATGAGAATTCGATTGAACATAACCAATATAATGCTGCGCCCACTCACCGACTTGCATACGAACTGAAACAACCTGGTCAGGATTGGAAGAATCATTTGATTTAAAGTGTAATTCGGCTTCATAAACACCATCGGTTGCTTCGGCTGCATCTAACGTAATTGTTACATCTGTATCCTCCTCGGGTTCAAGCTCATTCGTTTCTTCGTGGATATTAAGCCATGAAACCTCGCGGATTCCATCTTCAATTTTCCAAAGCCCTTCTTCGAATGTTCCCCTCCAGAGATTAACTCCATCGTGAGCTATCCCACCAACAGGATATATTGGTATTCTAAATGAAGTTACGAGTTCTGCATTCCAGTCATCATCGACTGAGAACTGATACATCCAGTCATCTCCGCAGAGCCATAATTGCCCATCCGGATGATCTTGTACCCATTCAATAGCAATTATTCGATCCCAACGATCTCTGAGATCAATTTCAAATGAGGTTAACAAATCACGAGTTTCAAGGTCAAATACGTGAACAACCGTTTCTATCAGTCCCATTGTATCTTCACATGTGAAGAAAAGGTGTTCTCCATCAGAGGCAATACTCGCGCGATTTAATTCCACCGGTGAAGGAAAATCTCCTATTCTACGGCCTTCTGAATCAAAAAGTACAACTTTTTGCGGTCGGGCATGTCGGTCACCTGTATAAAGAATTCCATCGAGATAGAATAGACCGCTCAGACCGCTGGTATCAAATTCTCTATCAATGATAATCTCTTCGTTTACAGGATCAAACACAGTCAAATTGCCCGGACGACCTTCACTCAAATTCCACAGCCGGTTATTGTCATCATCCCAAGCTAAACCCACAATATCGGTGTATGGATAGTGATATCTTCTGATTATGTCACCGGGATTATCTTTAATGGGATTTTCACTATTATTCCCGCCAATACCACGTACTTGACGCCCATTGCTGTCTAATTCAGGTTCGTTTAGAATTTCATAATCAACCTGAAACTGCAGTTGATCTCCCCCCTCATTTCGAACATTTATAGAAAATTCTTCAAAATCATCTACATTCATATCGGTTTCAATCGCGTTTGATTGCAACACCAATTCAGGAGGCTGAATCGCTTCAGCAGTAAGAAGAATCTCAAACCTTTCTTCATCAGGGTCATTAGTCACGAATATCATCGACTCTTCATATTCACCCTCCTCTCCATTTTCCGGGTTAAACCTAAAACTCACTTCAGAGAATTCCCCGGCTCTCAAGAGCAGTTCGTAGGGCTCAGCAACAAAAACTCTATTCTCACAATACATTTCATCAACAACAAGGTCATCTTGACCAATGTTTTTCACTAATACCCCCACTTCGTAAGAACCGTCGGTATACTGCTTATCATAGACCGCATCCCAATCAATTGAATTCGGAAACCCAGCCTCTTCATCCCAGACTACCTCAATATCAGCAGCGGATGCAACATGCATAAGAACGGTAACGGACGTTCCCTCATGATCGGGATCATTCGAGGACAAGAAAAGGTCTGCTTCATATTCCCCACCAACTAAGCCTTCACAATTTATGATTACATTTACTTCCAGGTTTTCACCACTTGTGACCGTACCCGAATCAATATCAGTACTTAGCCATCTTCTTTCCTGAAAACCCGGAATAAGTATCCATTCTCCGAATCCCCAGTAAAGACGTGCATACGCTCCACCCCTGTTTTCTCTCATTTCCAGAACAATGTCATGGACACCCGCTTCAAGCTCAATGTCCGCAGTTCTGTTTCTGGCACCTTGATTAAAGCAGTCTATTCGCACTTCATCATCAATAATTAATCTGTGCCCATCGTCTGTTTCAGCCCTGAAGAAATGTCTACCACCCTCCTCAACTTCAAACTGACCCGACCATCTAACTGAAAAAAGGTCTACTGGTATTCTCTCATCAGGGCTACCACCACCCCAGTTGAAATCGATGACTTCGTCAATCCTTACCATTATAAGTTCATCGAACTGATCCCCTGCAAAATACTCAGCCAAGAAGCCTGCCTCACGCAAATCACGATTTTGTGTAGTTTGCTCTGTGACATTTCTCATTCGTCGTTCTTTTCTATCCATACCGGGCTCCTCGATAATCTCTGTATCAATCAAGAATCTCAGGTCTGACACTCCCAAATTGGAAACTAAAAGCGGATAGGTACCGGTTGCTCCGGTGTAATGATCGTCTTCAAGTGCGATTCTATTGATTTCAAATACAGGTGGTGCCAGCGTCTCACCAATAAGCGAAACATCCATTTCTTCCTCGTCCATCGCATCTGAGAAAATCCACAATGAACCTTCGTGGATTCCATCATTTTCTGATTCCAACGTCAGATTTACGACCACCGATTCTCCAATACTTACCATTGCCTCTTCAATGTCAGCAGTAAAGACATTGTTGTCGCAGGAGATTTCTTCAATGACCATCTCTTCCGTTCCAACATTCGAAATTGTTACTGGAACTGAATATGGGGCTCCGGTGAATAGGTCTTCGAATCCTGCATTCCAATCCACAGATTCCGGATACCCGAATTCTCCTGACCAACATACATCAATCAACGGAATTCCCGTAACATTCAAAATGATATAAATAGAAACATCAGGATCGTCCGGGTCATTCGAAATAACATGTAAATCGGCTTCATATTCTCCACCAATCAAGCCTGTGGCATCCAAGGTCAAGATTACCTCAGCCTCATCATCAGGTTCAATCTCACCTGATTTCGGTTCATAACTTAACCAATTGCTTTCCTCACAACCATCATCGAAAACCCACCAGCGACCATTTGACCGCTCGGTTGTGTGCCAGATATTCTCTCCGTCATGAGCAAGTCCACCCATAATATCATTGTGGGTATTTATTTGCTTTACAAATTCAACGTTCCATTCTCTATCAACCCGGCATTGATAAATATCCATCTGGGAAGAAAACCACAGCTGACCCTCCGGATGAGCAGATACCCACTCAATTGCAAACATTCCCATTTGACCGATTATTTCTGTAGCATCAATTGTACCGACATGATCCATGTTTCTCAGGTCATAAACTCCGATGATGCCAATTGGTCCGTGCGTGAGAAAAAGATGATTGCCATCTGAAGCAATGAAATTATAAAACATTTGTACAGGAACCTGTATAGGATCAAGAGCATTTCCCTCTGTATCCCACCGGTAAATTGCCTGGTCACGGTGACCTCCAGCGTAAAGAATACCGCCCAGATAGAATAATCCCTTTCTTTCTGCATCAATTGCATAATCAGCCACTACTTCAAAGGTCTCAGGATCGACTGCAATTAATCTGCGATCTTCAAACATTATGCTGCCAATTGTTCCCCACATCCAGCCATTATCATCATCATAAGCGAGACCACTGGTGCCATCATAAGGAATTTCATAAACTTCAAGGAGATCTTCCATGTCGTCACGATTTGGACCGGAAATCCTTTCGTTATTTATTGGATTAACCTGACGTAAACCATTATCTAATTCCGGTTCGCTTATTATCTCGTGTCGTAGATTAAATCGGATGTCCTCATCACCGTCATTGTAAATACAGATCATATGCTCAGAAGTTTCTCCACTGAACAGGTCTCCCTCAACAGCATTTGGCTCAACCTCAACAAATGGTGTTACCGGATTAGCGATCCCAACTGCAGTAAATGCGGCAGGAACTATCAGGCATGCCAATATCATGAACAAATTTCGTAAACTAAACATTTTCTCCTCCACTCTCTGAATTTGTGTAAAATCCTATCTGGAAAATCTTAAAAGACGAGTCTACTCTGAAATCTAATGCAATCGTACTGCATAGATTGCATAGATATTGTTTAATCACTTTATTTTTAAGCATATCAAATAAATACTTTGGTGTGCATTTCGATGTGTTAGGTGCTTTTGAAAGACCGGCTGTTGAACCAACTCTGATCCTGAACTGCTGAGGATTACTGGATTCTGTGATCTGTATCAACATCTAAGCACCTTTTAGGGGAATTAAGAAATTGCATGATTGAAGTCTTAACTGACTCTTGTGCATAAATCATGCAAATGATGTGCCATTAATCTCATATTAATTTGTAATACATTCTTATTAAAAGATTTTCATAAAATAACATGATTTAAACCAATGGATGAGATGTGTGCATTTATTTACATAAAGAAAGAATTTCAATGTATTAGAGACGAGTATGACAATATTAATAGTTGGGTGGTGCAAGCGAAACGAAACTATCTTATACGCACATTTAACAAACGGATTGCTTCGTATCTTCTTTCCTCGCAAAGACGCACATTTTACATTACTTCCGAGAATAGATTATATCGGATATCGACAAAAAGTATACGGAATGGCTCTGAGAACAAAAAATCCAGGCTCGAATTACATTAATTCGAGCCTGGATTAATATCGGTTTCCGAATTAAAATACGGGAGTGGTGCATTAAGATTCAGATGAACCGATTGTATGGAGTTTACTTAACAAGCGTCACCTTACTCACTGAGTTAAAACTATCTGACTGCAAACGAATAAGGTAGGTACCGGCAGAGGCAGTTTTGCTATCCCAAATAACCTCGAAGCGTCCTGCTGAATGTTCACCATCGATCAGTGTTGTAACCAATCGTCCTGCCAAATCGTAAACGTTTACTCTGAGATTGCCACTAACAGGTAATCCGTAGGACAATCTTGTTGTCGAATTGAATGGATTAGGATATCCACCTGACAGATAATATTCCTCCGGGATATTTGAATCGGATGCGACCTTCAATGAAATAAATCCATCGGCCTCATAGCTGAGGTCTTTTCCGCTCTCAATTGATAAATGCCGCACAACTCCTAAGTCTCGGACCCAATGCCTCAAATCAAAGCATTCTCCTTCGACAAGTCCCTCAGCGATTTCGGTAGATTCGTCATCACCCCATATTGCCAATCCCGATCGTCTATCATGGACAACTCCCAATCCTACGAGTCGACCATCTTCGCTAATCGCTGCAATCTGGTCACCATCGGCAAACTTGCTCCCAACATCCGGTTCAATCAGGAGGCTCATGTTTTCTCCGGTTGATCGTGGTTGTGACCAATAATTATTACAATTGGGATATTCTTTTACGCTCGCGACTCGACCTTCTTCATTGCCATCTTGATATCGGAGGTTAACACATTCTTCGGAATCAATCTTAATTTGGTACCCATACCCTTGAGACCAGGATGCCATGTTCGAAAAGTCGTGTCGAGGTGCCATAAAATTGCCAAAACCATCTTTTGCTATAACAACATCATCAATAACTGATGAGAGCACTTCAAACTCTGGTGAACTCGCATCATTTTCCACAGTTGGATAATATGCAACCATGCTCCATCCCGGATTAAGCTCAATTTCTGTATCCGCAGGAATTGGTCTACCGATCCATGCTGCTTCAACATTTTCATCCACTTTCGCTTTGTATCCTTCGCTGAGGTCCCAATAGGGAATATTATTGAATCCCCAGGTTGGTGCATAGAAATCACCATAACCATTTTTGAAGAGTTGTACATGATGATTATCCAGATCAACTCGCAACTGCTGGAGCATCCGCGGAACATTTGGTCCTTCTTCCCTGTCCCAGAGTTCCGAATCATCTGGAATTACGTTTATTGAAATCATATTCCAGCCCTGCTGCATAGATACTCGGATTTCTCTCGATGTATGGGCTTCAAGAGTTATAATCGAAGCACTACTATTAATCCATATTGCGGGACCATCTTCAAATCGAGCCGTTGCGGGATATTCTTTATCTGTCTCTGAGTTCCAGACCCTGAAACTCATCCTGTCTCCCTGCGTAAATTGACCTCCATCTTCAACAAGGCCAAATGCGGATAGTTCAGAAATTTCACCTTCGCTAAATACAATAGCTCCCGAAAGCTCACCATCAGGAGAATAGACTCCTATTTCCCATTCTCCAGCTGCTGGTAGATCATCGAATACCAGCTCTGTAACATCTAACTGATGAACGAAAGCAGATTCCCGATAGTCTACAAAGTGACGAGGCCATAATCCGACTTCCAGGCTGATGTTAATGATAAAGCTGGTATTGGCTGGATCGTTCGAGTGTAAGTTAAGTTCTCCCTCATACAAACCATCAGTTAAATAAGTTGCATCTATGTGGATTGTTAAATCACAATCCTCACCCGATTCCAACTCTCCGGACATAGGCTGGCATCTCAGCCAGGCAACCTCATCGATTCCGTCATCGAGAATCTTGATTGAACTTCCAGAGGTGCGATAGAAGTTTTCTCCATCATGTGTTAAGCCACAGAATGAAGATCCCCTCATATCGATCTGATTGATGAGTTCACAATTCCATTCTTCATCAATCGAGAATTGATACATCGCATGTTCACCACAGAGCCAGAGGTGACCATTTATATGTTCTGGTACCCATTCAACACTATATACAAATGTCTCATTTAATCCATCCATGTAGTCCATAATAGCAACTTCTTCTAATGTTTCACTATCAAGAACATGGATGTGATTACCACCACGCATTAAAGTGTCCTGTTCGTTCATGAAAAAGTACTGCCCATTTGAGACTATGCGAGTATTGCAATACTCATCCGGGATATTTATTGGCTGCAATAAATTTCCCTCAGCATCGTATCTGACGATTTCGTTTCCACCCCAAAACGTTCCTCCTGCATGGATGATACCGTCCTGAATAAACAGACCAAAGATACCCTCTTCGACCTGAAAATCATTAATAATTTCTCCATTCTCAGGATTCATTGAATATAGTATTGCAGGATCCCGGAAGTTTACAGCCCACAACCAATTGTTTTCTTTGTCAAATGCCAGTCCCTTAGTCCCATTATAAGGAATGTCGTACCATTCTATAATATCTCCTGGCAAATCTCTGTTTGGTCCGGATTCAACAACAACTGAAATATTGCGGGGAGACCGTTGCGGCAAGTCGCGTTCAGGTTCCGAAATGATCTCCCGGGTAATCGAAAAACGGAGGGATGCTTCGCCATCATTGTGAATATTGATTTGGTGCTCTGAGGTTTCAGAAATCCGTAATCTCTCCTCTATTCCATCTGAATCGATGATCATGATTGGTGGTTGACCTGCATCTGCCCGTAGTAAAATTTCAATAAATTCATTGTCCGGGTCATTTGAGTGGAGAATCATACTCTCCTGGTATTCACCTGCTTCTTCTCTCTCGGTGTCGAAGATGAAGTGAACCTCTGCTTCATCACGGCTGCCGATTGTCAATTGATCCGGGATTGAATAGAATAATCTGGATTCACTTTCTATCTGTCCTATTTCAAGATCAGATGAGCCGGTATTCCGGATGGTTACAGGTACTTGATAAGGTCCGCCACAGAAAAGCTCTTCGTATGCTGAATTCCAGTCCATAACATCGGGAAAACCAATCTCCTCTGTCCATGATACATCTATATTTGCCGCTGCTTCCACATGAACAACGAAATCGATTATTGTTTCAGGGATTTCCGGATCATTTGAATTGATAATAATACCTGCCTCATAGTCTCCACCTACCAACCCATCACAGTTTACATTTACAAGCAGCTCCTGATCATCCCCTGCTGCAACTATCCCCGATTTCGGTTCAACAAAAATCCAGTCGCTTCCCTGAGACCCAGGTAGTAGAGAGAATCTGTTCGCTTCTGATGACCTCCAAAATAAGTGAGCTTCTGATCCCATACGATCATTCCTCATCTCAAGAATAATAGTATGAAAACCGTTCTCTAAATCAAGATTAACCGTACTACGAATATTTCTGTTTTCAAAGGGATCTACGTCTCTGTCAAATACATCAACGACAATTTCATCGTCTAAAATCAATCTGTGACCATCATCTGTAATAGTCCTGATGAAATACATACCCTCCTCTTCGACGTAAAAATTTCCACTCCATCTAACGCTGAAATGATCTTCAGGAACACCCTCAGCAGGACTCTGGTTGTTCCAGTTGAAGTCAATTACACTATCTATTCGAGTTGTAACCAATGCCATTAAATTCTCACCTGCATAATATTCACCCAGGTAACCCGGTACTCTTTCATCTCGAACCGGTTCAGATGTACCTGTGATTTCTCTCATTCTCCGTTTTTTGCCATCTACTTCGGGTTCAGAAAAAACTTGAGTCGATGCAGTAAATCTCAGATCAGCACTCCCGTCATTAAAAACTGTTACTGGATAGTTCTGATTTGCACCGGTATAAAGGTCGTCTTCTACTAAATCAACATCGGTCAGGATAACCGGGGGATCAAAAACTTCTCCAACCAGCGGTATGTAAAGTTCTTCGTTTTCCAGAGAATTGGATATAATGACCAGATTGTCCTCATATAATCCAACCTCGTCTCCTAAAAGAGTCAGAACTACCGCCATCCCCTCACCGGTGTCGAGAACATCCTCATTATACTCTGGCGTAAAAAGCTCATCTTCACAGAATATGTCATCTATATGAAGAGCATCTGTACCCTCATTTCTAATCTGCAGCTGGATTGAATATTGATTTTCTGTAAACAGATCCTCATAACTTCGATTCCAATTAACAACATCTGGATAACCGTAATCCCGGAGCCATGTTGGTCTTATTATTGGAGCACTATTGACATTCAAGGACACAAATACCGCAACCTCGGGATTATCAGGATCATTTGAGTTAATCATTATTTCAGATTCATAAACACCTTCTATCAGCTCCTCTGCATCAATCGTTACTACAATATCAACATCGTCATCCGATTCAATTTCACCTGAGGCAGGTTGATAACTTACCCATTTTGAAGATTCGTCAACTTCATCATCAAACATCCACCAATTGGAATCCCTCTGATCAACTGCATACCACATATTTTCACCATCATGGGCTAATCCACCCCTCCAGCCAAATCGTGCTCTGATTGAGGAAACCTCCTCAACACTCCAATCATCATTTACATAACATTGAGATATTTCATTTCCATGTGCAATCCAAAGCTGTCCACCATTGTGCTCAGGCACCCACTCTATTGCTATTATACACCCGGGTTGAACAATATCCTGTACGTTAATGGCTGCAACTTCTTCTAATTCCAGGAGATTAAAGACTCTGATATTCTCACTACTGTTTTCACAGATTAAAATATTCTCACCATCCGTTGCAATGGGATTGTTCTGCATATCAACAGGAGTTTCTAACGCCCGAATTAGATTACCGTCGGTATCGATTCTGAAAATGATTTCACGTGCTTCCCCACCGGCGTGTAGAATTCCATCAAGAAAGAACATACCAGTATAATAATCGTCAATTTGAATGTCAAATTCTATCTCGGATGTCTCCGGATTAAAAGCTATTAACCTTGGAATAATTGTCCAGGTATCCAAAATAATCGCCCAAAGAAGGTTATTATGGTCATCCCATGCCAGTCCCCTGACACCATCATAGGGAATTTCATATTCCTGAATCAGGTTTTCGATGTCATCTCGAGAAGGTCCTGACAGCCTGTTTTCAGATTTCCTGCTAATTCTGCGCTTCCTGTTATCACGTTCAGGAATGCTGATGACATTGTGACTGACAGAGAACTCAACTGCATTATCGCCGCTATTATATATATTGATAATGTGTTCTTCAAGCTCACCTGTAAAAAGTTCACTTTCAATTCCATTCGGTTCAACCTCCAGAAATGGAACAATTGGATCAGCATTAGTTTCTACAATAATTGAAGCAAAGATTACGATGCTTGCAATGATCATTACATAATTCCTTAAACCTGACATTTTCTCCTCCACTCCCAAAATGTGTTCTGTGACATCAGTTGACTGGTTTGAAAAAATCCTGATTTGCATCCTGAGGATTAATCACTATTTGCCCTTCATTGCGCAAAGTATGTGCCATAATTGCACGGGCTATAATTTATTTCTTATTTTACAACTCTTTATGGCGTCGTTGTACTTTTAATCTCAACCTCCACTGATGTGCATATATTGCACTTCGATAAAGATATTACTCCTTTTTTGCTTATACAGACTCAGTTCTTATTATTTTGGAAACTAATCCAGAATATTCCAGGATTAGCTCATTTAAGCGATTTTCATACTTGACTTTAGCAGATTCAAACACTTAATTCCATTATAACCAACCAATTCAAGCTCTACACAAACAAGGTCTTCAACATGAAATTGAATAGTCGACTACAATATTTCTGCACCTTGATATTGTTGACATTTACTATCAACACAATCTCATTTAGCGAGCCCTGGGAACCAATCGGAATACTTCCGTACGGACCATTCAATACTATCATCGAAGCTGAGGATAGAATATGGATTGCGGGTGGCGGGACTGTTTTCGGATTTGATCCGGATACAGGAAATGCAGTTGCAGTTGACACCATATTCGTAAACGGTTCAAGACGCGGACTGGCTGTTAACGATGGAAAACTCTACCTCTCTACTGATGCAAACGGCGTTTTTACCTTTGACATTTCTGACCGCCCCATCACACAAATTTCACATTGGATGCCTCCGAACCGTGAACGCCTGGAAGATTGTGTGATTATGGGTGATGGCAACCTTGCGGTGTCCAGTAAAACCACCAACATATTTTTCCTCAATTCCCGGGGAGATTCCCTGATTACGACCTACACTGATAATGGTGATGGCTGGTTTGGTAATATGGCTCTGGTCGGTGATGTGTTAGCTGTCGTCCGGTCACCATACCCTCTACGGATGATGTTAATTGATGTCAGGAATGTAGCTGAACCGGAATCACTTTCAACTACCGGACTTAGGGATTGGGTTTATGATTTCATGTCGGTAAATGATACTCTTTGTTATGTATCCGCTGGAACCGATGGTATATACCTTATGAATTTTGCAGATCCAACTGCACCAGAGCAAATAGATCATGCCCCGATCATGTATGGAAACAGCAAAGCAGGTCCGATGTCTTTTGATGGTGAAACTCTTCTTGTCTCTCACCTTGGAAGTCGAAATTCTCCGGAAGGTGGTCTCGGAATCTACTCAGCAGAGCTTGATTCCATAAGGTGGTTCCGTTGGGTTGGAGGTGATATAAATGAACCTCTACTGCGAGGAAACGAGGCATGGGTATTGAAAGTAATGGAAGGAATATACAACATCAACCTTGAAGATCTACGGCAACCGACAATAAACTGGCTTCACAGGCTCCCGCACCAGGTCGAAGGTGTGTTTGTCAGGGATAATCTCGCCTATCTCGCAGAAGGTCATGGAGGACTCCGAATCATCGATTACTCAGACCCGACAACTCCGCATGAGATAGGCTGGTGTGATAACATAGGTTTAATGGAAGACATCTGGGTTGATGGGAATTCGGCGTATGTTGCTGATGGAAATGGACTTTTGATTTTCGATATTGAGGATTCATCCAATCCTGCAAGAATTGCACATATCCCAATAGATCAGATGCAAACGCGTTGGGTTGAGGGAGTGGCTGTTGAGCATGGGATTATGTACATTGCTTCGCATTTTGGGATGATTCTCGCTGATGTTTCCGATCCCGGAAGACCACGACCTCTCGGTGCTGTTGAAACCACATTGTTAAAAGATCTTGCAGTAAGAAATGGGATTGCCTATATAGCAGATCAGGCTTTTTTCAGGATTATAAACTGCACACAACCACGCGAACCTGTCGAACTTGGAAGGTTACAGATGCTGGGGGGTGGGGCATGGGATGTCGATCTGCGTGATACTCTTGCCTTAGTTTCTGATCGCGCTTATGGACTTCATGTTATATCGATATCTGATCCGGAAAATCCTGAACTTGTTGGTGACCTCGAGTTTAATTGCCAGGGGCTTGATGATGATGGAATATTCACCTATGTTGGCAAAGTCTGGGATGGACTCGTCGCGGTTGACATTACCGATCCGGCTAATCCTGAAATCATAGCTGAATACAATACTCCAGGCGGAGTACTTAATGTCAAATCAGACGGTAATATTGTTGTTGCGGCGGATTATAATAATGGAACAAGTTACTTTCCGGTACCAGATATTCAATCGGTACGGAACAGTACCCGCATACTTCTGCCCGAACAACTTTCGCTTTCAGTTTTTCCAAATCCTTTCAATTATAGTACTTCAATAAGCTTTTCGCTTAGCAATCCGGGATATTCAGACATCAGGATATTCCAATCAAATGGTTCTGAAATCAATGTATTAGAATCTGGTTGGTTTGGAGCTGGTAGTTATCTTTTTAACTGGAATGCAGGAAATTTACCATCAGGAGTTTATTACATTTCGGTTAGAAACAAGCGCAAGGTAATTACACAGGGAATTTCATTGATCAGGTAAGAAAATTCGATCCGTGGATAAATTGAATAATTCAGGAGTCGTTATGTTTAAGAAAATAGTCAAACCAATCAAACAATTCTTCTTCCTCTTTGTATGTATCATTATCTCAGGCTGCACGGGATTATACTATCTGGCATCCTCTGATATGGAAAAGAAGTATGAAACTAAATCGAAGTTAAAAGCCAGGGATATCCGTCCGGGAACTCAAATTAGGATTGAATTGGTAAATCAAAACCAAATCGATGGGAAATTTGTCGGAATTGTTGATTTTCCACCAGATGAATACCTGAAAAGGTATACAAAGTCTCTGCAGGCAGCACCGGAAATTCAATCATTACCCATGCCAGGAGACAGCGTAACAATCATTAAGTATACAGAAAATGAATATTCAGGTCTTTTTCTGGGATTTGATCATAGCTATAAGGGTCAAATATGTATCTACGATTTCATACATCAGTCACCCATCAAACTGCGTTTAGACGATTTGAAGGAACTCCGCTTCAATAATAACTTAGTGCCAGGATCAAATATACGTGAAATAATTGCCTCCAGTAAAATTGCTAATCTTTCTGCCCTGTTAATAGAATCCGGTGGTATTCATCGTCATTTCGGGATGGCAGAAATAGAACACATCTCTGTTATAAAGGGAGAAGGTGTTAAAAGGTATTATCTCTGGTATGCAATCAGTACTGATTTCCTTTTTTTAGTATTTATTGGAAGTTCGATCAATTAAGAGATCTCTCTGAAAGATAAATTCAGGTAAATAAATACCAATCTCAATTACCACTCTAACAAATTTGATATTCTGAGTCCTTTCATTTGAAACAAGCGCATTATTGCAATAAATGCATACAGCGGTGCGCATTTATTGCATCATGTATCGAGGAATATCCTCATCTTATACCCTTTATATTAAGGACTTACAAAACTGGCGCACGTTTTGCAAATAAATATATAAACTTATGAAAAGCTAAACATGCACCTTCAAATGGGAGCCATTACGATGTTAAAAGTTACCGATATGTTTCAACTTCTTCTTTGCCTTTGTTTTTTATTTTCAGCAACAGGCCAGAACAATCTGCATGCTGCTGAGGATCTCCATTCCGAGGTTTCTTCTAATCTTTCAAGTGCCTCGCTTAATATCAGTACAAACAATCTTGAGCGAAATATTGTCAACCTTGATCAAGAAACATTTTCTTCCTTTTCGATTCCGGGTGAGGGAATTACTTACGAAGCTGGAAAACCGATGTTACCAATGGTTAGTCGTTATATAGTTGTTCCCCCGGATTGTGGTCTTGAACTTGCAATAAGTTCAGATGAGCCTGAAATT
>CAYLYZ010000067.1:0-30189 GCA_964387885.1 uncultured bacterium
CTCAAAATCATGGCCATTCACGAAGCTAAGTACGCGTTAGTCGGATGAACCATATTTTCTTTCTTTGATTTTTTTCAAACTATTGACAAAGCGATTTCTATTTCGTATGATACAGGTGTAGGTTGAATGATCTACAGGGATCTTTCGTAAACTTTGCATTGCAATTTAGGGAATTGCAAGGTAACTTTGCTAAGGACACTATGTAAGTAAGCTATTGAAACGGGATTTTATATCCCGTTTCTTTTTTTTGTATCTAATGATTTTTACTTCTGTATTGATTATTTCTCTCTGGAACCAGCCTATTCTTAGTTATGACGACTCTGCCAAGTGATTGTTAGTCTATAAGTTGACCAGATAACCATTTCTTGTTTGCCTTAAGAAATCCTTTTATTTATCTTATAGTAAATAATAGCATAAGCTTTTGAGAATAATTATTTTCTCTGGAAAATATTTATGCGCTTATTTAAATCAAGAAATTTCCAAACAAGGTCTCTTTGAAGAGGAGGATAAGATGGCTTTCATGCCCTGGAAAGAAGAATACAGTGTTGGGATAAAGATTTTTGATGATCAACACAAGAAAATGTTTGGCTATATTAATGACCTGAATGAAGCACTGATGGATGTTGAAGAGCAAGCTGTACTTTTCGAAATACTAAAAAGGCTGATCGACTACACCTATAAGCACTTCAAGGACGAAGAAGATAATCTTCGGAAATATGGTTTTCCCCAATTGAGTGAGCACGAGGAAGAGCATCGAAAACTCACGGAATCAGTAAAACAGTTTTCTGAAGAATTCAACAACTACGATTCAGCGATGAGTGTTAAAGTAATGGATTTCCTTTACCACTGGATTACGGATCACATCCTGGATTCCGATATGAAATATTCAGAATTTCTGAAGGACAAAGAAATTGTTGAACAGTCTTAGGATCGTCAATTCGGAATTTTACATTAAAGAAACCTCTTTTGCTCTGAAGTAGCCGAATCCAGAAAGAAATTCAATAAAACACTCCTATTAAAATTTCAACCATTATGGTTCGTTTCTGGTTAAATCTGATTGGAATAATAGTTATATTTATTTTCCCGACTAAATATCTGCCTTTATTGCCAGCCATTTAAATGGATTTCTCGACTCGGTAGGTGATTCGAGAAAATGATCAATATGTTTTCTAAGTTGCCTGATTGTAATAGAGCTTTCTTTTTGTGTGGATTTCTCCCATAGTATGCAAAACCATATTTCAACTTGATTTATCCAGGAGACATTTGAAGGAGTATAATGAAAGTGAACATTCCTGTGCATTATCAACCACCTCTCACGCCTCGGACTATGATTATGGATATTGTCATGAATGACATGAATGTCAGTATCCGGATACTCGCGTACCAATCCATTCATATAATCAAGAAAACCTTTTCGATGAATTTGATTGTTTGGATTTGATCCCTTTGAATAACCTGTTTGAAGTTCCAATGCAGAAAAGAGATTGGTTGCAATATAGCTGGTATGCTCCCTTCTATAATCTCTGCTATAGCTATTGGGTGAATTTCTTTGGTCAACTTTAGGATCCCTATTCTTTTTACTCGATGCTTTCTGATCGACCGAGATAATAATTGCTTTATCCGGTGGATTCAGATACAGACCAACAATCGCAGCAGTTTTCGCCATAAACGATGAATCATAACTTATTCTCATTTTGTGCTGCATCGAGAGCGATATTCCATACTTGCTTAATACACGCCATACTTGATGGACAGATACATCACCAAGTTCTTCGGCAATTAGGGGTCCTGTCCAAACCGGATGACCGACCGGAGCAGGTTGATCTAACAGGTCGAGAATTCGTGTTTCAACCTCCTCACCATATTTTGGAGGTTTTCCCGGGCGGATCGCGTCTTTTAGCCCTTCAATACCATCATGTATAAATCGTTGTCGCCACTTACTGATTGTTGAGGCAGTGGTATTGAGCTGTCTTGCAATTTCTTTGTTTTGCGAGCCATCGTTAGCTGCGAGAATTATCCGGGCTCGAAAAACCAATCGATACTCCGTTTTTCCTGATCGAACCCACCTTCTCAGTGTCGATAACTCCTCATCACTAAGTTCAATTTGTTTTGCTACTCTACTCATAATTGACAACATAAATAATTATACGAATTATTGCAAGCAATCACCTTGATTATTGTATTTTTGTGTTTTGTGTCATTTGCTTTTTAAAGTAAGTATTGTTATAATTAATATGCAAACAGCGGAAAAGAAGTGCAGACTTACTCCGCTATACCCAACCGATACAATTGCAGCGTTAAGATATAAGCTGTTCGCATTTAGAGAAGCTTCCACAGACGAACTTGCATACCATCGATAATTCAACCCTGAAAAGTGGCTTTAAAAGCTACTTATAGATTGTTTTAACTAACCAGGTCGCAGTTTCGATAATTCAACCGATTAAGAGAGTAAGGAAGAGTTGTGAGTACTTTCATCGCTCTACTGACCTTCACCAATAAGGATGATACGGGAATTGAAATGTCCTCTGAGTATGAGGCTGCTTTTGAGCGTTCAGCTCAGAGATTTGGTGTCGAGATTACTGAAACATACCGAATTAACGGAAAGTATGACGCGATTCATATATTCAAGGGTAAAAATGAAGATGCTGCCATAGCATATTCACTAAGCCTGACCTCCGATAAAAACATAAGATTTGAGACTTACCTCGCTCATAGTGATGTTGAGATGAAACGAATTCTGAAAAAGGTTTTCAATCCTTACGATCTCCTAAGATCAGAACTGGAGGATTACGATATGTTGTAAGGATAGATTCAACCCGGTTTGAAGAATTCGCAGATTTTCTATAGTTTGGTGTGTCCCGTCAAATATGGGAGTATTTATGCAAACATATATTGCTCTACTGACCTTTACGGAGAAAGGAGCAGCAGAAATCGGAAAGACAACACGAAGGGCGGAGGCATTTAAAAAAGCTGCTGAAAAAAAGGGAATTGAAATAATTGAAACTTACTGGATTAACGGTCCATACGATATCATTCATGTGTTCAGGGTAAACTCTGAAGAGCAGGCAATTGCACATTCTTTAAGCTTATCAGCATTGGGAAATGTCAGAACTCAAACTTACAGGGCACATGATCGCAAGGAAATGGATCATATTATGAAAAATGTGTTTGATCCTTATAATCTCGCTAAGTAAAACAGGTTAAAAACAGACGGTTTTTGCACAACATCAAACACGAATGATGCGACATCGATTACACCTGAAATTTAGTAACTATTGAAATAATAATATGATCTCGATTTAAGCAATTATAATAATCGGGATCATTCATCAAATTCTTGATATTTGTGTAGAGGATGGTTCATGAACTCAAAAACTAAGCCTATTCTCGTGATCGGTGGTGGAATTGGTGGGATTACTGCTGCAGTTGATGCTGCTGAAACGGGATATGAGGTCATTCTTGTCGAAAGAGAGGCCTATCTGGGAGGCCGAGTGATGCGAATGTATCGCTATTTCCCTAAGATGTGTCCACCAACCTGTGGATATGAAATTAATATTCGCAGAATCAGACAGAATCCCAGGATTACAGTTCACACACTTGCCGCAGTAGAAGAGATATCCGGTGATACAGGTAATTTTAGCGCGAAAATCCGTGTCAAACCGCGATACGTAACAGCCAACCATAGTATTGATGCATCTATCCCGGAACAACTAACTTCTGAATGTGATGATGATTTCAACTATGGTTTGAACAAAGTAAAAGCGCTATACCGACCTCATGAACTGGCATATCCCTCCTCATATGTTCTTAACCGTGATTGCCTTTCCGAAACAGACACAGAGAGACTAAAGCATATCTGCCCCGCTGGTGCCATTAACTTCGAAAAATCAGATGAAGTTCTCGATGTAAATGTCGGTGCAGTAATTCTGGCTACCGGTTGGCAGCCCTACGATGCTAAAAGACTTGATACGCTGGGATTTGAAAAATACCAGAATGTTATCGTAAATGTAATGATGGAAAGATTGGCTGCCCGAGAGGGTCCTACCAAAGGAGAAATAATCCGCCCCTCTGATGGTAAACAAGTTGAGAATGTAGCATTCGTACAGTGCGCCGGCTCACGAGATGAGAACCATCTCCCCTATTGTTCAGCCGTGTGTTGTATGGGTTCTTTAAAACAGGTTCGGTACATCAGAGAGAAGTACGAGAACGCGAAAACAACCGTTTTTTATATCGACATACGAACTATTGGTCGTGAGGAGAAATTCTATTACGACCTACTCGAAGACGAAAATGTATCATTTATAAAAGGCAAAGTAGCAAGCATATCCGAAGAACCGGATACCAAAAACCTGATTCTCGATGTTGAGGATACAGTCTCCCGCGAAAAACTGCATAAGGGATTTGATATGGTTGTACTCGCAACCGGTATGGTTCCCAATACTCTCGATACAAAGATGCCTGAAGACTTGAAATTAGACGAATATGGCTTTATTGATGGCTCTTCAAATGCAAATGGTATATACGCCATTGGTTGTGCAAAACGTCCTTGTGATGTTTCTCGAACAACTAAAGATTCAATGGGAGCAGCGCTTAAAGCAATTCAATGCATCAACGAAGGAGGTGCATAATGGAAGAGAAAATTGGCGTATTCATCTGCACCGGCTATGGGATTGCAGAGGCAATCGATATCGATGCTCTATGTGAAGTTGCAACAGGCGAGTATAATGTTCCATTTTGCAAAACAATCGAATCCTGTGAGAGTTCCGATCTTAAATCGATCTTCGATGATATCCAACGCGAGAATCTAACCAAGGTCGTTATTGCGGGAATATCTCCTCGTCGGTATGACGATTGCGAATTTCCGAATAATGTGATTATAGAGAAGTTTGCACTTCGGGAGCATGTTATCCGATGTTTGCCAGCCAACGATGAGGACACTCAAATGCTGGCTGAGGATTACCTCCGTATGTACATCGCAAAGATTGAAAAAATGGAATCCCTCGAACCTTTCCAGCCTGAAGAAACGCTTGATAAAACTATTCTTGTTGTTGGAGGAGGAATAACCGGTTTAACGGCAGCCTCTGAGGCTGCCAAAACCGGTTATGAAGTTCGTCTGGTTGAAAAATCAGATTCATTAGGCGGTTGGCTCGGAAAACAGCACAAATCTGTGCCAACAAAACCTCCATATCGGGAATTGGAGGATACCGGAGTTGATTCGTTGATTGCAGAGGTCGATGATAATTCCCGGATAAAAGTCTACAAATCGGCACAGACAAGTTCAATATCAGGCGCACCCGGTCTATTTGATGTGACACTAACATCCACAAATGGCAAATCTAATGGTGAGGTACTCGACTCCTTCAGGGTTGGTTCGATCATACAGGCAACCGGATGGAAACCGAGAGAATTGGCTGAGGTTGTATCTTGGGGTGATTTTGAGGATGTTATTAGGAATGTTGAATTTGAAGAAATAATAAAGACACAGGAAAAAGTTACACGTCCATCAGATGGGAGTGATGTAAAAAGCATAGCATTCATTCAGAGCATTGGTTCTCAGGATGAAGAGTTTCTCTCATTTTGTTCTTCCATTTGCTGCCTAACTTCGCTAAAACAAGCCACATATATGCGCGAGAGAGACGAAGAAACGAAGGCATATATATTTTATGAATTCATCAGAACACCCGGACAGTATGAGGATTTCTATCGTCGGGTACAAGAAGATCCCGGAGTATTTCTGACAAAAGGTGATGTGACTGGCGTTACTCGAGATGAAGATGGGAAATTAATAGTAGACGTCAAGAACACGATGCCGGGTGAGCAGATCCAGGTAAAAGTCGACATGGTTGTTGTCGCAACCGGAATGGTTCCCATTTCTGCAGATAGTGAGGCGATTCGTGCTTTGGGAGATGCTAAAGCTGTTGTTGCCAAGGGTGAAGCGGATATCCTCGTTGAGAAAGCAGCCCTGAAAGTTGATGAACTCAAACATCACGAAGGAACGGAAATTCTGAATCTCGATTATAGACAGGGACCTGATGTGCCAACATTGCAGTTCGGATTTCCAGATTCTCATTTCATTTGTTTCCCATACGAGAGTAGACGAACCGGAATATACCTTGCAGGATCTGTCCGCCAGCCTATGGATGGTATTGGTGCCAGAGAGGATGGAACCGGTGCTGCATTAAAAGCCATTCAATGCGTTGAGATGATTTCCAGAGGGGAAGCTGTTCATCCAAGAGCTGGTGATATTTCCTACCCTGATTTCTTCCTGCAAAGATGTACGCAGTGTAAACGTTGTACGGAGGAATGTCCATTTGGAGTTCTCAATGAGGATGAGAAAGGTACTCCCCTGCTCTGGGCGACACGTTGCAGACGTTGTGGTGTTTGTATGGGTGCGTGCCCTGAAAGAATTGTATCATTTAAAGATTACTCAGTGAACGTCATTTCTTCCATGATCAAGGCGGTTGAAGTGCCGGATGAAGACGAGGAAAAACCGAGAATATTAGCATTGCTCTGCGAAAATGATGCATTCCCGGCACTGGATCTTGTTGGAATCAACAAGCTGCAAATTAGTCCTTTTATTCGAGTGATTCCCGTCAGGTGCCTCGGTTCTGTGAATGCATCGTGGGTCAAAGAAGCAATATCGTCCGGATTTGATGGTGTAATTCTTATTGGGTGTAAATACGGTGACGATTACCAATGCCATTTTATTAAAGGAAGTGAACTGGCATCCAAGCGAGGTGAAAATATAAGTGAGATGCTTGAACAAATGGCTATGGAAAACGAGAGAGTTGAACTACATCAGCTACAGATAACTGAATACGAAAAACTCCCTAAAATTTTCGATGATTTCGCAGAACTGATCGAAGAAATCGGGATGAATCCATTTAAAGGAATGTAAGAGAACAATAAAGGGATGTCAGAAGTATTCCTGTGTAAAGTAAAACACTTGTTTCACGGAATTTAATGACATCTTAATAAATTACTGCGTTTCAAATTGAGAGGGGAGGAAAATCAACTGTGGAAGTTGAAGAAAAAAAATCCCGGGATGCTCCTGAAATACCGGAAGAGAAAAATGGACAGGCACACTCAGATGCACCCGAGAATGGTAGATCTGTTTTGATAGATCCGGATCTGGATTTCATCAAATTTCTTTTTAAGCAAAGTAAGAATCCATACAAAAAATGTATGCAATGCGGCACATGCTCCGCCACCTGCGAAATCTCACAGGATTTAAGACCGTTCCCAGGCAAAGAAATGGCATGGGCTGCGTGGGGGATGAAAGACCGCTTGCTGGTAGATCCAGATGTCTGGCTCTGTCACCAGTGTAATGATTGTTCGACAAGGTGTCCACGAGGTGCAAGACCAGGTGATCTTCTGGCATCGGTCCGTCAGGAACATGTAAAACAATGGGCTTTCCCTAAATTTCTTGGTAAATGGGTAAATGAGCCACAATCCCTTCTGCTCCTCTTTGGTTTACCAATATTGTTGTTATCCCTGGCACTCGGGGTAAGAGAGCCAATCGAGAAAGCTCTCGGAATTGCTTCAACAGCAAGCTCGGATATAATCTTTGCCTATTCAAGTTTGCTTCCTCATTGGATGCTGATTAGTTTCTTCCTGTTCTTCACCTTGCTTGTGGTTGTTTTAACTTCGGTTAGCGTAAAGAACTTTTGGAGAGCGATGAAAGAACCTTACGGTATCGGTAAAACCTTCAAACCATCCAGAAGCATTTTCCAATGTTTGATATCAACTCTAAAAAGAGTGTTTTTACACGAAGATTTTTCGAATTGCACGAGAACTGCCCCTCGATTCTGGTCACATATCTGTGTGCTTTTCGGATTTATTGCCTTGAGTGTTGTTACATTCTGGATAATCTCAGCCAGAATAAATCCTTTCATACATACTGAGTTTATATATCCGTTCAGTTTCTGGAGCCCATGGAAAGTCCTGGCAAACCTGGGAGGTCTGTTGTTAACAGCAGGTTGCCTCCTAATGATATGGAATCGCTTTTTCTATTTAGATGACACTCATCCAGGTACATATTTTGATTGGGTATTCCTGAGCACATTGCTACTTGTCGTAATTACCGGATTTGGAACAGAGATTCTTCATTATATCCATCTCGATCCACACCGACATTTAATCTACTTCGTCCATTTAGTATTTGTGCTTGCCCTGTTATTATACTTACCCTATTCAAAATTCGCACATATCGTTTATCGGACAACTGCTCTCGTATTTGTTGAATATATCGGCAGAAATAACGGCATTGGCTCTTCATCCGAATCGGATGATTCTAAACAAGTCAGTGAAACTTAGGCGCAAAGAGGAAGAATTATGAACATAAACAGTATATTTGGAGAAAACACAAAAACCATTGTTATTGTAATCCTGTCATTGATCATTCTTTTCCCAATTGGTTACAGTGTAATATCCTTCGTTTTCGCACAAACCTCTCACAATAGCGAACCGTTCCTCGAAATGCCCGATTCGACATACAAGAACTGTGTAAAAGACACTGACTATATGCGTTTCCACCATTGGGAACTCCTGCAGGGAATCCGAGAGGAAGTTGTACGATTTGGTAACAGAGGAGATATCAGCCTGAGTGGATGTCGAGACTGTCATACAAGCCGCGAAAAATTCTGCAACAAATGTCATGATGCAACAAGTCTATTTCCGGATTGTTTTGGCTGTCATTATTATCCATAAACCCGGTCTTAACTAAGGTATAATAAAATGAAAAGAAGGGATTTCTTAAAGGTTTTCGGTGGAGCAATAATTACGGGAGCTTCAAGCGTTTACGCTTTCAGGTTTATTACAACCTCAGTATTAGCCACTCCCAGCCGAGATAATCCTTTGCCTGACAGAAAGTGGGGAATGGTAATTGATCTGAATAAGTGCCAGTCGGACTGCAACGAATGTCTTACGGCCTGTCGACAGGAAAACAACGTGGGTTTTCACGATGATAACAAGTGGGATGTGCATTGGATCAGAAAGGTGAAGCTCGAGAACCAGATTGGCAAGAGCATAATGGAAAAGGATGTAATCCTGTTATGCAATCAATGCGAGAATCCACCTTGTGCCCAGGTTTGTCCGGTGCAGGCAACCTATAAACGCCATGACGGTATTGTAATTGTAGATCATCACAGGTGTGTCGGATGCAGGTACTGTATGATTGCCTGCCCGTATAACGCCCGTTTCTTCAATTTTAAGGATAGTCACGAATGGGTAAATAAAGAGCGTCCCAAACGATCTCACGGTGTAGCGGAATCATGCAATTTGTGTGCACACAGATTGGATATCGGTGAAGAACCGGCATGTGTTGAAGCCTGCAAAAAATCTGGTGCTCGAGCTATATTTGTCGGTGATTTGAACAATTCATTTAGCCAGGTCTCCAGATTAATTAGAAACAATTCTGTCAAGCGAATCAGGGAGGACTTAGGCACCGATCCAAAAGTCTACTACATTGGTTTGTAAGATGTTGAGGTAAGTTTTTTCGTACAGGCCGTGAATTCATGCTTATTTCCGAATTCAGGGTAAAACTTGCAACAAGTTAATAAATACAACCCCCCTTTGGTTCCCCCCTTCAATAGAAGGGGGGAGGAAAATCTTCCCACCTGCTATTTCAGGGGGGATTAAGGGGTGGGTAATCAAATATGTAGAAATTAAACAGCACAAAACACTGTTAAAAAACAGTAGAGTTAGAAATGGATATAAAATTTGAAAGCATAGAGGGAAATTCATTCGAGTACCGAGTGATGATGATTGTTTTTGCAGGATTCACTGTTGCGGGATTACTGGCAACATGGTGGGTTATCCAGAAAGGAATCTGGGTAACCGGAATGTACAGCCGTGCTCCGTGGGGACTGCAAATAGTCATGGCTGTATACTATATCGGATTGTCTGCAGGATCGCTTGTGATTTCAGGTTTATACGGTGTTTTCGGAAAAGCTGAATATAAGCCATTTGCACGTATTGCTGTCTACATAGCAATGTTGTTCTTGATCGCCGGACTGCTATCAATCATCACCGATCAGGGCCGGATGGCGAGAATTTTTATTCAGCCATTCGTTCACTTTAATCTGCAATCAATGTTCTCAATTAATCCGATCCTCTATATCGGTCACATCTTTATCTGTATGGTTTATTTGTGGGCATTGTTTTATGAAAAGAAAACACTGACCAAAGTGATAGCAACTCTTGCATTTGGTTGGGCGTTTTGTGTTCACAGTGGTACCGGTGCAATTTTCGGATTCGGCGCAAGGATGTTGTATGAATCACCATTGCTGCCTGCAAGTTTTGTGGCAGCTGCAATGGCTTCGGGAACTGCATTGATGATTATCATGATTGTCATGTTGTTCAAATTGACCAATCGCTACGTGGATGATGAATTGATAATCTGGCTTGGTCGTTTTTTAGCTATTTGCATTCTGATTGTGCTTTATTTTCTGTTCGTTGAAAATGCCTATCGAGCCTATGTTATTGAATTACGTCATGCCGCTGTTTTCTATCTCTTTGGCGGTTACCACAGTTTACTTTTCTGGGTAGGATTGATAATAGTTGGATTAGTTATACCAATGGCAATGCTCTTTAATAAACGAACCGGTAAGACTATAAGGTGGATAGTACTCGCATCAGGCCTTGTTATATTTGGAGTACTGTGTGAAAGATACGTGATTGTACTTCCAGGTTTAATGCATCCTCCTGAACTCTTCCCCGGAATGGAGATTACACAATCGGTCATTCAGGAAGGAATAGCCGCTTACAATATCAGCTTCCTCGAAGTATTACAGGCAATTGGTGTTTTCGGAATAATCGGATTTATGTTTGGCTGGGGATTGAAGTATATGAAATTACTTCCAACAGAAGCGAGGATTATCAGGTGATCCACGTATGTTAAAAAGGATCCCCATTTTCTGGAAACTGTGCTCAGCCTTCTTTTTAATCATCCTCTGTATTTTAGCAATTTATTCTTTTTTGTGCAGGATGGATGGTTTTACAGGAAGTGAATATCTGCTGATTATCTTCACATTGGCAATAGCAGCCATCCTAAGTTGTGGAGCATCATGGATATTTGTAAAACGTCTGATTAAACAGCCTGTGCAAAGACTCTCGGACAGTATGCACAGGCTGACGGAAGACGATTCCAATGTATGCTTGGTGGAGGACGAAAAGGACGAATTCAGCCAATTAATAACCTCTTTCAACGAAATGGCTTCCAAACTTGCCGGTTCACGAAAGGAACTTAAAGACAGCAAGGATTTTCTGAAGGGCATTCTTGAGAGTACGGCAGATATAATTATCACTGTGAGTCCCGGAGGCAGAATTTTAAGGATTAATCATGGAGCGGAAAAGACGCTGGGTTATGACCGTACAGAGGTTGAAGGTAAACCGATTGAGATGTTTTTCTTAGATCCCCGTGACAGGCAGGAAGCGCTTGCACGGTTAGAGAAATCAGATAATGTTATCAACTTTGAAACACAATTCGTCACTAAGACCAGGCAGGTCAGGGATGTACTACTGACAATTTCCAGACTCCGAAATCGGTCAGGTGAAATCATCGCGACAATTGGAATTAGCAAGGATATTACCAGAGAAAAACGGTTTCAGAATCAACTGGTACAATCCCAGCGTTTCGCAGCTATTGGGCAGGTCTTCACAGGCTTGCAGCATTCGATGAAGAATATGCTGAACGCCTGCAAAGGTGGTGCGTACATGATCCGGATCGGACTCAAGAAGGATGATCGGGAAATGTTTGAAGAGGGTTGGAAAATTACCTCTGAGGGAATCGACAGATTGACGGATATGTCCCTCGATATGCTAAAATATGTAAAGGAGTGGAAACCAAAGTACAAGCAGGTTGACATAACGGAAACGCTTTCTGAAATCCATCGTCTGATTGACAAAACTGCCAAAGACAAAGGTGTTGAATTCTTACTCTACATCCCTGCGAATTTACCTGATCTGAATTGCGATGCGAGAATGATCCATACAGCTATAATGGATATTGCGTCGAATGCGCTGGAGGCCTGCTATTGGAAAGAGTACTTGAATGGAGAAAAACCGAGAGTTAGTCTTAGAGCCTCAACAAACGATGAAGATCGGGAATTCGTAATCGAGGTGCAGGATAACGGATGTGGGATGACTGAGGAAGTAAAGGCAAATATCTTTGCTCCTTTCTTCAGCACCAAGAGCAAATCCGGAACGGGTTTAGGTTTATCCATTACATCAAGAATGATAGAAATTCACAACGGAAGATTTGATGTGGATTCTGTTCCCGATGAGGGCACAAGTTTTCGCATTATACTTCCCATAAATGGTATAAATGAAATCAAGGAGAAAACAAATGGCTAAAAAAGTTCTGGTAATCGATGACGATGTAAACACAGTTAAGTTCCTTTCTGTCGCGCTGGAAGAAAATGGTTATGAACCCCTGGGTGCATATGATGGAAAGGAGGGAATGGAGAAAATTAAAACCGAAAATCCGGACTTGATAATCCTCGATGTAATGATGCCGAAAAAGACCGGATTTGCGCTATTCAAATCGCTCCGTCGATCTGACGAGTACAAAGACCTGCCGGTAATCATGTTGACCGGGGTAGCTGAAACTCTCGAAGATCTCGACGCTCAGAGCGAGTCCACATTCGAAAGACCCTACGACAGTCTTCGCGAGAAATTACGGGTAACCATTAAATCGTTGAAAGAAGATGGATTAGTGAAGCCAGAAATGTTCATTGATAAACCCATTGATCCGGAAGAGGTTGTCTCAAAAATAGAGGGGATCATCGGTAAGTAGTTAAGGTTTTCACTTCGATTTCATTAATTTAACCTTGAAAATTCTGTGACTGCATGGGATTTTCAAGGTTAATTAAACTTGCCACGATAACATCAACTATTTGAACATCTCATTTGTCATTCCCGCGCAGGTGGGAATCCAGAAACAGATAAAATGAAACACATTGCCCAGTGGTGAAAAGGTGCGAACTGTCCGTCATTCCGGCGAACGCCGGAAACCAGAGGAGTATCCTGAAAGAAAAATGTCTTCGCAAAAAATACCAAATAGCAGAATTACACAATATGAAAGAAACGTTGTAGGATAATGCTGAGTCTTTATATTAGCAAATTCTCTGGATTCTGGCATTCGCCAGAATGACAAAGTGTGCTGAATGACACCTGTAAACCTATCCCGTATAAATAGCCCCCGGCTCAATCATATTCCCTTCTGATAGATACTCCAGACAATGCGCCATCAAACCTGTCTGAATTGCCAGAGCCATTGGTATTGTATATGATCTTACTGGTAGACCAAGTGCATGATAGATCAGGCCCGTAATCCCTCCGACATTAATATGAATACCCTTTTCACCAAGATTTGATTCTATCTCATCCCTCACGGTTACATATATATCCCATAATAACTCCTCTCCCTTATCCATCAGGAGCCTTTGTGCATAAGGTTCGAGGATTTTAGCCCTTGGATCTGGTGAATGGTAAATACGATGACCAAAACCCGGGAATCTGTAGCCTTCTTCAAGCTTTTGTTTCACCCATTCTCCAGCTTCATCAACTGATTTGTGCTGAATTAAATTCTGGAACGCAAGCTGATTAGTACCACCATGCAGCTTCCCCGCTAATGCGCTCAAGCCTGCGAGAACGGCACTCCCAAGATCCGCTCCAGTTGAGATTACTGTTATTGCTGCCAGGGCTGCAACGTTGAAACCGTGCTCTGCCTGTACAATCAGGCTGACATCTACTGCTTCAGCTTCAAATTGTGTTGGCTTTCTCCCTAAAGAGCGTGTCAGGAAATTAACTGCAAATGATTGTTCGGGATTAAACGGATTTGGTTCTTTCCCGAGTATATGACAGATAGCTGCCGAAGCCAATGTCGAACTCCACGCCAGAATTCGTGCCGGTCGACGCCACTGTGCATCCATCCTAACGTTTTCACCTTCCGGAATATTGCAAGCTGCAACCGAAGCCATTGTTCTGTAAAGCATCAATGGCGGCGTATCGGAAGGGAGAGATTTGAGGACGTCCAGAGCTTCGACAGGTGGTTCATGCCACGTATCCAGTTCATTAGTCCAGCCTTCAAACTGTGAAGCGGTTGGCAGTTCACCGTGTATCAGGAGGTAGGATACTTCATCGAAAGTGCTAAGATCCGCTAACTCTTCAATATCATAACCCCGGTATAACAGACTCCCCTTCTCTCCGTCGATAAGCGCAACGCTCGTCTGCCCTGCTACGAGATTCTCGAGGCCACGGGAATAGGTCTGCTCTATTAAGTATTTTATTGGTTTCATCTGTTTGCGATGATTGTGTAACTCTGATCTCTTTTTCCGACATATCTCTCACGAGGTCGGAACAGACGGTTGTCCTTTAGATATTCCCTGACCCGTGCGACCAGTCCCGCCATCCTCCCGACAGCGTAAAAGCACGTTACCATCTCCGGTTCGACACCCAGATAATGGAATAATAGAGCCGAATAATAGTTAATGTTAACGTAGATGCCTTTCGGATTAAGGTGTACTGAGGCGGTTTCTTCAATGGTTGTCGATACTTCAAGCAGCAGTTTCTGTTCGGTGGTCTTCGCGTATTCGGGCAGAAATCCTCGCAGGATGTCCACGCGTGGATCGGGTTGATTATGAATGCGATGCCCGAAACCCGGGATTCTGAATCCCTTTGTAATCATCCCCTCCGTCCATGCCCTGGCAACATTCGCATCACGAAGCCCAACAAGCATCTGAGTAACTCGCTCTACAGCTCCTCCAACAAGTGGACCGCGAAGCGCACTCAATCCGGCAACAATGTTATAATAAGGATCAGCCTTGGTGCATCCGACGACCATCCCGGTGAAAGTAGGCGCATCCAATCCATGATCGGCGTACAATACCCAGAGAAGATTGAGCAGCTTTTCCTGCTCCAAAGACGGTTTTTTCCCCAGGATCATATAGAGCATATCCCGCGCTAAGGATTGCCGATAATCGGTAATCATCGGTTTCAGGCCTTTCCGGTATCGCGCGATATGACCGACGAGCGCGACCACCTGGCTGATGATATAAACATCTCCCCAGATGTGGTGACCGTCCCGAGCGTCCATCTTCTGCATCTCGTAGCAGCCGAGAGCCGAAATCACTGCGCGAAGCAGCCTTGTCGGATGGGTTGTGACGGGTTGTGAAGATAGAATATGCAGGACTTCGAAGGGCATTTGCCGGACGCTGTGCAGTTTCTGGCAGAAGGATTTGAATTTTTCTGGATGTTCCTTCCAGCGTTTCCCTTCGACCAGCAGATAGGCGACCTCTTCAAAGGTTGCTTTACCTGCAAGTTCCTGGATTGGTATCCCGCGGTAAGAAAAGTCCCCGGTGTTCGGATTGACCCATGCGACTTTGGTCTCACAGGCAATAACTCCGGATAATCCTTGAGAGGTAATAGTAGTAACCGGCCATTCCACATTTTTCGAACGCCAGTTAAAATTAGGGTCAAGGGTGTCGAATCTTGATGTCATAATAAGCCCATAGTTTTGTCATCGGTAAGGGGTTCCAAATCAAACCCGCTCAACACTTCAGAAAAACGCGCTGGGACAGCAAAATCAATAATTTAATGTAAGATTATAACAATACAATTGCAAAGCTATCCAATAAATGAATTCAACCATTGACAAACTTGTAGACACGAAATCATCATTTTATGCATCTCACGGGAACGGTAGATGCTCTCTGCTTAGTTCCCACCAAATTATATAACATTTCAGCAAATGTTATATAATATATGCGACAATAATGTTGATAATATACAATATTTCTTAGCAAAAGTCAAGTTTCATCACAGTACACGGGAAATAGAGGCAGTACACAAGAAATAGGGGGGATAGCAAAATTATCGTCACATCGTCACACTTTTGGCGGAAAGTGGTTGTGGGTATGGGATAGAGGGTGTGACGGAAATGTGACGGAGGTGACGGAAAGTGACGGAAATGATGATAAGTGATAGAAGTAACAAGAAAGTAACTGAAGTGACGATAAGATTGTGGAAATGACGGAATTAAGTTTCCAGGTTTGCAAGTTTACAAGTTCGCAAGTTTTTGGAGTCTGCAATCCAGCTTAATTATTTATGTATTTGTTTCACGGGATTGAGGATTCAGGGATACGATGTTGAGAGTATTGTTTCGCTTTATTCTTTTATTCACAGCAGATTGCGCGGATTAAGCAGATGGTGGAGTTTGCAATTGAATATCGTTTTTTTGTCAGAATTTGAAGGTTGGGAATTGATACATTCCCCGGGTTCGGAGAACACCGGGCTACGAGGTTAAGGTGCGAGGGATTTATTGTATATCCGGCGGGTTAAGAATCCGCCCTACGTTACTATTTAATACCCGTGTTTCCTTACAGTTCAAAGCCTGATTAATTTTCGCTTTTGATCAATAAAAATTCGTAAAGAAACCTGGGTAACAAGTAACCCAGGCCACACACTACAACACTCCATCACCCCATCTGCTTAATCCACGTCATCCGCTGTGAATTTTTTAATCAACTCCTCCACCTGTTTCACTTCAACATGATCTTCAAGTTTCCTGTAACCCCTAAGACCTATTTTTTAAATATTTTAATCCAATCTCCAATTTTCCATTCTTACAAAGACCGAAACCGATCCAACTTGCTGCATAACTGATAAAATCCAATCTGCCAAGTTTTGAAGAAATTTCAAATGCTTCAAGAAGATAATCAAGTACATTTTCTTTTCTAATTCCTTTTAGATGAAGAATTTGACTGATATTTAATAATGTACTAGCAATCCCCTCAGAATTATAAATAGCCCTGTGTATGCTGTTACTACTCTCATATAACATCAATGCTTCATCAATTTTATCCTGAGAAAACTTGATCTTGGCAATATCACTGAGTGTCTCTGCAATCCGCTGCTTATCCTCAAGCTCTCTGTATATTTCGAGCTCTCTTTCATGCAAGTTTACAGCTTCTTCGATTTCTCCCTTTTTGAACATAATATTCGCAATACCACCAAGAGAATCAGCAAAAGATCGTAAATCACCCAAATTCTCAAAAACCTGCTTCCTTTCTTCGTGAAGTTTCAGGGCTTCATTTAACTTTCCCTCTCTAGCCTTTGCATAAGCTATATCACCAAGAACAATTGCTCGTTCTCGAATAGCTTCTTCACCTTCAAATAGATTAAGAGCTTTATATAGATGGTGAAGACTCTTATCGAATTCTCCAAAGTCTTCTAATATCCTGCCATACTTTCCATGGCACATCCCCAATTCAAGTGGATTAATTTCTTCTGATTCACTCTCATAAATTATTATTTTAAGATATTCTATTGCCTTTTTTGATTCACCAACATGCTGTGAAATATCGAAAGCAGCTAAACACAACATAGGTGGTATTTGAATTTTAAATTGAGTTAGTATTGTTATTACCTGATCTGCCATAAGCGCTGCTCTTTTTGAATAATAATTCCAAAACATCCCTCGCAGGGCATTTTCAGCACAGGCGAGCAGTATATCAGTGTGTTGGATAGTCAGAGAGTGTTGCATCAGCTCAAGGTCGATCTGCCAGGGACGTCGTTTTCCCACCCCTCCCCACTCAGAAAACAGGACTGGGAGAATAAAATTGAGTAGTTCGCTCAGATGTTCAGGCTTAAGCATTTCCAATCTTGAACGAAACAGGCGGTTAGCAAACATTGCAACTTTATGCGAATCAATTATATCGTCGGAAACTTCTGCCATTCCGAAACCGATCAGACGCTCCTTGTAGTCGATTCCCTCCTGAATACCAATGTAAAGACTTAGCTCATCCCACACTGTTTCAGGGACAGGCAGGTTGAATACACAAGCGTTCGCATACAGGTTCTTTTCCCCCGGAGTGAGCAATCCGATGATCTTATCCAGCGTTAGGTTCTCAAGAAATTCGTGCAATTTCTGATCCTCCGGCTCTGCTCCGCTGACTATATATTCGAGCATCTCTTTGACGGCATTAGCTCCCGTTTCGGGAGATTTCAGAAAGAGGTTGAACAGCAGATCCTGCAGCCCCGGATTGCCTTTAGCCGCTTTAACAATTTCGTTTATTCTACTGATATCTTCTAATGCAGAAGTATTTATGGATTGTACATTCTTTCCGACTAATGTTTTGACTTTCGCATAAAGCTGCTTTTTCCCTTCTGATTCGTTCATTGACGGCAAGGCAATTTCGTGGAATTCTTTGCCCCAGTCCACGTTGAAGTTATCGGAGACCTCGAATTTCTGGCGGCTGGTAATCAGCAGTTTCGAGCGCGTTTCGGCGTGTTTGAATACGCTGATTAATGTTGTTATGGTATCCTGGTGTTCGGCATCGACGGTATATAATCCATTATCCGATTCAGGTTCATCGAGGATACGCTCGAAATCATCGATGACTAGCAAAATCGGTTGACTGTTTTCAAAACCTGAAAATTGATTTTCTAGGAGGTCTTTCAAACTACTCTCAAATTGATATTCATCATCTGCAACTATCTTAAGCAGGTCGTTTGCGCGCTCGATGTTATCTTTGCCTTTGGCTGCTGTTTTGAGTTGGTTAAGTATTGGTAGAGGATCATAGTTTTCGAACACCACCTCAAGTTTATGTGTACTCAAACGGTTGGCAACTCGAGCGGCGAGACTGGATTTGCCCTGTCTTCCGACACCGTGAATCAGGACACCGGCATTTGGACTGTCATAATCCCTGAACTCACGGAGGATGTCCTGAATCTGCCGTCTCCTGCCGACAAACTCGGCTCGTGATGCGACCTTGACCTTACCTGCATCATCCAGGAATTCCCTGTGTCCGGCTTCGACACTCCGCGCCTTACGGATTTTTTTTCCGGTTGCGAGAACACCGCCTCCTGAACCGAGATAGAGACGGGCAAGGTGCCAATCCTCGGATGTGTTATTTTTCAATTCTGTATTGCGAGTTGTCATCAGAGACAACCGGGCATGGGAAACGGATTTTTCCAGTTTATACCCGCTGTTCAGATTCCTGTAGATTTCTTCTGCGAATATGGTAGCCTCATGATCGAAAACAGATCCACTCCACCCCATCACCGCTGGAAAACCACGACGCACTAATTCCTGAGTGTAGGTGTTACCAGTTTTATCCGGTTCGGATGTCAGACAGGCAGAAAGAAACAACAGCTTTGGATGATCATCGGGCAGGCAGTCAAAGAAGCGCTCCGGATTCACCAGATCCATATTTCCGGTTTCGTTTTCCATCAGCAAAAACAGCTCGGGATCATTTGTCCCGTGACAGGAAATATGCAGCACATCTATCGGGCTTATATTCTGACAGGCATCTCGCAGGAGATCAATACAGCCTGTTTCATCTACAGTTAATTCCATTTTCCGGTTGCGACTGTGGACGTTGAGGATTGCACTCTCTTCCAGCTCATAGTTTAATGTCACATCGTTTTCCTTGGGATCCGCAGCCATAAAAACCGTATTTAATTGATATTCAGAAGTTTTTGGTTGGCTTCTGCGGCCGATCCGACGCACCGGACAGAATTGAACTGCAGTATTGGAGGCCAGATGTCCAATTTGATCTGCGAGCAATTCAAACGGAACTTCAATAAATGCACGTTGAGTTTCATTGGCGTTTTTAGGGATGGTGAACTCGATTATGACCGGCGCGGATGTGGTGTTCAAAGTATCAACGAGCCAGGTTTGTTTGCCTTTCAGCCATTTATAAATTTCCCTGCCGATTTTAAGCAGTTCATCATGTTTGGTGTCATGTTCGATTGCGAATTGATACGCCTTGATCCAGCCCTGGAACCGGTCTTTATCCCCTGGGGAAACTTCCCTGCGAGTTGACTTTTCGGCAGGTTTGAAGTTGATATATTTCTTAGTGTATTCTATCGATATTGTTTTGACATTATTTGCCATTTTGTTCTCACTCTTTTAGAATCATCTTTATCTATTGGAAATACCTATTTATCCTTTTCACTCAGGTACTTCTCCATCCAGTCAATTAGCGTCACATGATCAACCTGATCAGGAGGTTGTATTTTTCCACCCGGGTGTTTGCAAAATGCTCTAATTGAAGGATGATCTTTAAGATACTGGATTATGCGTTTGAACCCGCGCTTTGCTCGTTCCCTAATTTGTGAGCGATTTAACTCTTTATAAGCATTATAGATATGTGCTGATATAGACAGAATCAGGGCTATCGTTTCAATGTCGATCCCGAGCTTTTCTTTTTCTGGTCAGGGGTGAGACCTCTTCCGGACAATTCCTACATTTTCATCAAATTCCTCTTCCAATATCCTCTTTATCTCGTCAGCAGCTTCCTCTGCACCTTCTCCCTCAAAATGAAACTCAAGTTTCGGTTCAGTCATAACAAATCTCCATAGGAATTAGTATATGGAGTATTAATACTAATAAAACCGGTGATAAGCAAGGAAAGGCCAGGGGCTTATTATGACGAATATTGTAAAGATACTGATATTCTACGGGATGAGATTTCACGCCTCCGGATTATGCGTGGGATTGAATATTTTCAACCATTTTGTCAATTCTATCCCGTCAATCCAATGTTCTTCGATCATTATCTCATAAAAACGAAACCATGGTTTTGTTCGAGCAGGGCTGAAAATTTTCAGCCCCTACAGTTAAAACAAAACCCCGACCGCGAGGGTCGGGGCTACATTTCTCAGTTTTGGTTTGATTACTTCTTCTACTTAATCAGAACCATCTTCCTTACTGCATTGAAATTATTTGAACTGATCCTGACCAGATAAAGTCCAGCGACTTTTTCATTTGCATTCCAGGTTAACGTGTGATGACCGGCTTCGAAGTTTCTGTTTGTCAGATTTTCCACCATTCGTCCGGAAATATCGTAGATATTGATTGATAAATCCTGTGATTCCGGAAGTCCAAATCTGATCTTAGTCAATGAATTAAAAGGATTCGGATGGTTCTGGGCAAGATAGTAATTGTCAGGAATTTCGGGAGCTTTTCCGACCTCAACCACCGATAGGGAATTATCTTTGTAAACTAAACCTGAACCTTCAACGACAAATTTAAGTATCAGATTTTCAATTCTCTCATCGTCAGAATTCCTGTACACAAGTCTGAATCCTTCATTATTTGTGAGTCCGTCAACCTCATCTGTTGATTCATCATCTGCCCAGACGGCCAACCCACACCTGCCTTCAGTTTGAACAACCCCTGAGCCGACAAGTTTATCTTTTGAGCTGAATGCCAGTATCTCATCTCCAGACCCGGGAACAAAAGCATCACCAGGAAGCACCAGCAGACTCATGTTCTCCTCTGTCTGAAAATCGGCAAACCGGGGCAATTGAAGATTATCATCTCTCCCCCTTGCAGCCATTACCCCCTCTTCACGTTCAGCTGGATAGTTCATGATAACATCTGAATCAACCTTTATTATGTAACCCTGTGATTCGCGCCAGGGTCGCATGGATGAGAAATCAAAAGCCGGCATCAAAAACCGCCCGGAGCCGTCCTTTGCAATAATCAGATTATCCAATATCGATGAAACTACATAAAAATCAGGTGCAGAAGCATCTAACTCGTAGGTTGGAAGATAAGAAACCATGTTCCAGTTTTGATTTAATTGAATGTCAGATTCAGCAGGGATAGGATCTCCGGACCAACTTGTTTCGAGCGATTCGGTCACTTTAATTTTATAACCTTCAAGTAGATTCCAATAAGCAATATTATTAAAACCAAAGTTGGGAATGTAGAAATTTCCCGAACCATTTTTGAAAATTAACACATTGTGATTTTCCTCTTCTACTCTGAGTTGCTCCAGCATTAGTTCTACATCAGGTCCTTCATCTCGATTCCACATTTCTTCAGGTGGAGAAACGTTAATCGAGATCGTGTTCCATCCTTCCATTAACGAAACAGTAATAATCCTTCCTGCTGCACCGAGCAGTTCCATTACCGAAAAACCGTTTGCTTCCCATTCCCGCGACCCATTAATTAAGACAACCTGTGTTGAATACTCAACATCAATCTCAAAATCCCAGATTACGAAGGACATCAGCTCGCCGTTGTGAAAACCATTGTCCAGATCCTGTTCAGCTCCCCAGACCGGAAATCCCAGGTTCTCATCCTGTGTCCATATCCCAGCTCCGGCAAGAGTTCCATCCGGCGTAAATGCACCTACTTCACAACCTGTCGAGACCAATTCATCATCAATCATCATTGATGTGATAAGAACGCTATGATCCTGATCGGTATTTACGAAATCGGTAAAATGTCTCAATTCAAAATCTCTTTCAAACTCCCCTACCTGAAGTTCAATATGAATAACGATTTCGGATTCATCGGGATCGTTCGATGCGACAATAAGGTCGATAAAATGACGTGTCCCTGGTTCAAGTCCCTGAGCGTCAAAAATCAAATTGACCGGTATCTCCTCTCCGGCCATTACTGAACCATAGCGAGGTTCGATTTGTAACCAGGATGGGATTTCAGCCACACCATCATCGTGTATATACCAGCGTCGCTGATTTCGCATACCATGCCATAAATTAGCACCATCGTGAGCCAACCCAACATTGTTTCTATCCTCAGTGTCCCAATCAAAAAAGCTTACGAGAGATACGTTCCATTCTTCATCAATTTCAAACTGGTATACACAATCCTGTCCCATCGCCCACAAGTGACCATCTACATGTTCTTGAGCCCATGCAATACTCCCAACATATTCTCCTGTAAGGTGTCTATAGTCCATATCTGCAATAAATTGAAAATTATCGAGATTGAAAACATGAAAATATCCACTCCTACCGTCACCAATTGAGATATACAAATAACCATCCGGATCGACAGTAAATCCAAGCATATTGGCTTGACCAAAATCTATAACATCAAGAATATCCCCCTCTAAACTATGAAATTCAATTAGATTATGATCTTCCGGAGTAGTACTGCTTATTATCAAGTTCTCCCCATCGAACGCCACTATATCCCTGTGCTCTGGCAATTCCCAATCATATGCTATGTTACCATTGGAAGGATCTATTCCTACCAGATGATCTCCTGAGCATATTCCCCACATCAATTCTCCATCCCAGGTCAGGTCGGAAGTGTGTAGATACGGAATTCTGTAACTATTCACAATATCTCCTCCAATATCACGTTCAGGTCCAATGCGCTCATAATTTCGGATGTCTTTTACACTCCGAACTCTTCGCAATCCCATATCTCGTCCTTGTTCAACATTGTTGAAAAGAGTAATAAAATCAAGATCCCTTGCGCCTTCAATTGCTGTGTTCTGAATTATGAGTTGTCGCGCCACCGGATTATCTCCCGGATTCATCTCAACAGTAATGGTTTCACCATCCGCGGGTTGAGTTGCAATATCCGGATAAACAAATCCGCTACCCCTCAAATTAACCGTTACACTTTCCCTCAGCGGATCATTTGAGGTAATTGATATTGCTCCTTCAAATTCTCCAATATCTTCAGGCGCAAACGTCACCAGTGTTCCGTATATTTCTCTGGGTGCAAGTGTAAACTCCTGGTCGAAATTGGCTGAATAATAAGGTCCCTCGATGGCGATATTGGTCACGGTTAGTTGATCAAAGCCAGAGTTGCGGATTTCCAACAACATTTCTTCTTCAGAACCAACTAACACTTCGTTAAATTCCATTGATTCATTTGAAATAGCTATCGCAGGAACAGCTTCCTCATAATAAAACATCGATACATCCAAAATCCGCAGTCCTTCCTCACCATCGGCAACGTAGGCAAGACCTTTGCTGATATCAAGATCCAAAACCGAACCCGGAGTATCGAATGAACCGACACTATCCGGTTCTGCAGGATTAGACACATCCAAAATGATAAGACCATCTTCCCCTTCTGAAATGTAAACATGATCCCGTGAGTATAAAAGGTCCGTAGGAAAGGCTGGTGTATCATAAAAACCCACTAATTCAGGAAATCTCGGAGATGATACGTCTATCACAGAGAGCCCACCATTGTCCAGGTAAACATAATTTCCGGATATATCTATTGCATTACATACTCCTTGAATCTCGAACACGGGATATACAAACATAGGAAGGTCTATTAGCACTAGACCATAATGTCCGCAAGAGGCATAAGCATAATCATCCTGCACTGCCACATCTCGGATAGGAGCTCCCGGATATATACTTCTCACCTCATGTGGTTCCTCTGGATTTGAGACATCAATCACTCTTAGTCCGCTATTCCGGTCTGCCAGATATGCAAGATTGCCAACGATCTCAACGTTTTCAGCAAAATCTGGAGTGTCGAAAAATCCAATCTCATCGGGATTTTCAGGATCGGAAACGTCAATCACTCGTAAACCATAATCTCCATCTGCTAAATACGCATAGTTCCCAACAACTGTAATGTCGCGTGGAAAACCTTCAAGTTCGAGTGAGCTGATTTCAACAGGATCTTCAGGATTGAAAACATCAATTACTCTAAGCCCACTATTTCCAGCAATTACAAAGGCGTAATTACCTGCAGCATCGACACCACCCGCATAATGAGGAATTTCAACCGATCCAATTTCAGTAATTACCTCCCTCACAAAACCGGAAATGGCGACAATGACCTCGCCATTTTCAGGATCATTGGAAATGATGGTTATTGTCCCTTCAAATTCTCCCGCCTCTTCGGGAGCAAAACCCACTACTAATTCGCGAATATCACCGGGTAGAAGAGTGACCTCCTCAATAAAGTCTATCTCAAAATAATTACCCTCGACCGCAATCTCAGGTATAACCAAATCGTCATTCCCTGAGTTTCCGATGGTTAAAGTTAGTTCCGCAGTTTGGTTTGGATGAACCGCTCCAAAGCTCAATGCCTCTGGCTGAACTTCAATATTGGGAAATGTAAAGCCATCGGAATATGCTGAAACATCAATTACCCTTAGTCCGTTAGTTCCATCCGCGACATATGCATAGTCACCAATGATATCTATTCTATAGGCTGTACCAGGTGATCTGAATCTTTCAACAAATTGGATGTTTTCAAGATCAGATATGTCAATAACCACTAAACCAATACTCAATTCTATTACAAAAGCATAATCTCCTATCACCGAAATATCGTAATAATGTCCCTCTCCCTCAAAAGAACCAACTTCCCGCGGATTTTCAGGATCTGAAATGTCAATGACTACTAATCCATCTGGTCCATTCGCAACATAAGCTAAGTTCCCCATAATTGAAACACTTCGTGCAAAGCCCTCGGTGTAGAAGAATGCAACTTCTTCAACCTGTTCCGGATTATTTGTGTCGATTATCCCAAGTCCTGCAACGCCGCAAGCCATGTATACAAAACCGTTGTCAATTGCGATACCATAAGCATTTCCGCGTAGTGATAAATAATCAGCTGCTTCAGCCTCTTCAGGATTGGAAATATTTATAACATTCAGGTCATACTCCAGGTCTGCCACAAAAGCATATTCTCCTTCAACAACTACCTGAACAGCATGCCCGGGGGTATCATAAAAGCTAACCTCCTCTGGATTGGTGGGATCAGAAATATCAATTATTCGTAATCCATCCGCATTATCAGCTATATATGCGAAATCACCCGATACGGCAATACCAGCTGCAATGCTCTCAGTATCATGGTTACCAACATCCGCAGGATCTTCCGGAGTGGTAATTTCAATGATCCTAAGTCCTTCACTACTGTCAGCAACAAAGGCTTTACCGCCTGCGACTTTAACATCTAAGGCACTCCCGGGTGTGTCGAAAAATCCAATTTCTTCCATCAAAGGTTCATTAAGACCATCCCCATATAATTCAACCGATACTACTTCCCTATCGGGATCATTAGATACAACTCCTAACCATCCCCATAATTCTCCAACCTCCCCAGGTGTAAAAAAGACAGAAATGTCTGTACTATCTCCAGGCGCGATAGTAATTCCTTCCGGGAAATCCACCGTGAAATAGTCACCTTCCCGTCTAATTTCAGGTACTAATAGATCAGCATCACCGATGTTGTGAATTTTAAACGAATCTTCCACCCTCTCTTCAATTATAACTTCACCGAAGTTTATTAGATTTGGTTCGACAACAATACTGGGAAACCTCTGGACCTCCAGCACAATATCAATTCCTACATCCCCCTCATCAGGATCATCTGAGAGCACATGCAGAACAGCATTATAGGTTCCATTTTCCATGTTATCAGTATTAATTGTGACGGTTATGTCCACGGTTTCATTAAGACGTAGACCACCCTCAGCAGGTTCCCATGTAATCCATTCGGCTTCATCGTCCCTGTAGGGACTCTGTTGAGATATTCTGGATTCTATATTTTGTGTTGGTTCTGAATCTTGATTAATAATGCCACGAACCTGCCTCAAATTTTGGTCACGATTGTTCTCCACATACTCAATCTCTGTCGACCAATTTAGATCCCCAATTCCAACATTGGATATACTGATAATGTGATCTCCGCTATCCTGAGTGTTTATTTCCATAGGATTTATTTCTATATCCGGAAGCCCGAAACCTGTACCTGAAAGGGGAATAGTAACCACTTCATTCCATGGATCATTTGAGGTTATGGAAATTTCACCTTCAAAATCACTAATTTCTTCGGGTGTAAAGATCACCGTTAATTCATTTGCTTCACCTGGTGGGATTGTAATTTCAGCGTCAAATTCACTTGCAAAATAATCACCTTCGATATTGACATCAGATATGATCAGATCGTCATTTCCCAGGTTTTCAATAGTTAGAATTAGTTCCCCAGTCTGGTAAACCTCAACCTCCCCAAAGTTCAAGGCATCTGGCTGAACATTAATAACCGGCTGTTCTAAGTATGCGGATACATCAAGAATCCTCAACCCACTCTCACCATCGGCTATAAACGCATATCCTCCAAATATCTCTACATTAATCGCAGAACCAGGTGTGTCAAATATTTCAACTACTTCAGGATTTGCGGGATCAGATACATCAACTACGATTAATCCGTTGGAATGATCTGCAATAAAAGCGAGGTCTTGTTCAAAACTAATCGCAAGGGCTGAACCTCGTGTGTCCAATTCCCCGATATGTTCAGGTCTGGTAGGAGTTTCTAAACTGTAGATTTGAATTCCGCCTTCACCACAGGGCACAAAGAGATGATCTCCAAATACAGCGACATCATTTGCCTCACCGGGTGTGTTATAGTTAAAAACTTCTTCACCAGTGACGAGTAAATTCAAATCCCCGTCCATTCTCCATTGGAATACTGTCGTGGCAATTCCAGTGGCACCTTTAGAAACGAATCCTATGTTACGATTGTAAAATGAAACTCCGGTAACTCTTCCCCTATTTTCAAACATCCGCAGATTCCAATCTTGTGGGCGAAAACTCGGATCGATAAATCCAAATCCCCCAATGAAATCAGAAATGAATACGTGATCAAAGGCTGCCGAAACCTTCATTGCGGTACCTTCAGTATTAAAATATCTTATCAGAGCCAGACGTTCCTTGTCGAATATTTTTACACCAAATTCGTTCACTGTCCAGATGTAGTTTTCATCAGTAATTACACTTCGATAATTAAACATATCCTGATTAGCATGCCAGAAAGTATCTATCAACTCAGGTTCTTCCGGGTTGGAAACATCAATCTTTGCCATACCTTCTTCACCATCAGCAACGTATGCAAACTGCCCGTCAATACTTACATCATTAGCAAATCCATCGGTGTCAAAAAAACCGAGTTCATGGATCAGATGCTCTCTCTCTTCAATACCAATCCCGGAACAAAGAACGCTTAAAATATTATTCTCCGGATCATTTGAGTGTATAGATAAGGTGGCTTCATAATCTCTAATCTCATCTGGACCGAAGGTCACTATCAACTCGCTCATTTCTTCAGGTGGAATCGTGATTTCTGCTTCAAAATTACTCCAAAAATAAGCACCTTCGATATCGATATCAGATATAATCAGATCACCATTCCCCAGGTTTTCAATAGCTAAAATTAAATCCTCAGTATGGTTAACCTCAACCTCACCAAAGTTCAAGGCTTCAGGTTGAACATTAATTTCCGGGATAATCCATTCTTCAAGAGCTGTTCCTGTGAGATTGATATTAACCACTTCATTATCCGGATCGTTAGACCTGATTTCTATCAATCCTTCAAATATCCCGGATTCTTGAGAAGAAAATAGTACCGAGATTTGTACACTATCACGGGGAGCGATGAACAACTCTCCCGGGAATCGGACTGTAAATTGATCACCTACAGACTGAATACCAAAAACAATCAGTCCTGCATTTCCCAGGTTATGTATTTTGAAAGTCGCATCTGCAACTTCATTGATCAAGATTTCACCAAAATTGATCTCAGCTGGAACAACAGAAATTTCAGGAAATCCCTCAACTTCAAGCATAATCTGAATTTCCACATCCCTATCATCAGGATCGTTTGAGAGGACGTGAAAAACTGCTCTGTGCATACCTGCATCAAGGTTTTCTGCATTTAAGGATATTACAAATTCTGTTGATTCCCGGGGACGAATTACACCTTCAGCCGGTTCCCAGCTTATCCATTCGACATCATCGTCTCGATTGGGAATAATCTGGTTGTAAACAGGTTTGGAAATGAATGCTGATTCTGATCCGGAATCGGGATGCCCATTATTATTTATACTTCGAACTTTTCGCGATGAGATTTCCGGTGATGGATTCGTAATAGGAATTGTTGAAATAGTCTGATTTTCACTTCCTGATTGATTCCTGGCACTACTTCTATTATTATCAGGATTTACACCTCGAACTCGTCTTGGATTGCGGTCACGCATATCATCAAAATATTCAACATCCGTTGTCCATTCGAGGTCTGCTGATCCATTATTCAGGATTGTAAAAATGTGGTCTCCGCTTCCATTTGCGAATATCCCCAGAGGATCAACTTCAATATCAGGGATGCCTATTCCGGTTCCAGTTAAGGGTACAATGATCTCACCATGCTCCGGATCATTTGAAATTATTGTTACTCCACCCTCGAAATTGCCTCCCATTTCTGGAGTAAAAACGACCATGACTTCGATGCTCGTCCCAGGATTGAAGACAATTTCATTTTCAAATCCAACCCCAAACCAGTCACCTGCGATCGTTATTTCCGAGATAATCGCCCTTGCATCTCCCTCATTTGTAATTGTCAGAGGGAGTTCTCCTGCTTCTCCGACAAGTACTTCACCAAAGTCTAAGCTCTCAGGTTGAACCGCCAGAATTGGAGAACCTTCGGGCTCGCGGAAGAAATAAGAAACATCCAGGATTTGAAGACCACCACCGTGATCTGCCACATACGCTATCTCATTGTTGATAACAACATCTTTAGCAAATCCTGCTGTCTCAAAACTACCAAGTAAAATTGGATCATCCGGGACTAAAACATCAATAACGAGTAGATCAGTGTTATCTGCAACGAAAGCTAAACCATCGACTACAAAAACGTTCTCTGCATTAACTTCAGTATCAATAGATCCCAGTAAATCAGGATTTTCAGGATCTGAGACATCAATAATCAGTAGACCATCTTGACCATCAGCAACATATGCAATATTTCCATCTACCACGACACCATTTGCAATCGAAGGAGTATCATAGAAACCAATTTCATCAAGGTTTTGCGGATCTGAAACATCGATTATTCTAAGCCCGGCCGCTTTATCTGCAATAAAAGCATAATCACCAGACACTACCACCCCATTGGCATTTCCAGGTGTGTCAAGTCGATCAACTTCCTGAGGATTTTGTGGATCGGAAATATCCAGGATGATTAGACCCGTTTGATAATCGGCTATATAGGCGAAATTACCAACAACATCGACATCTGTTGCCGTACCTGGAGTATCAAAAGTGGTTAAGATTTGCGTATCGTGTGGATTTGTAATATCAATAATCCTTAAACCTCCGACATGATTCGCAAGATAAAGCAGATTATCAACTATATCTACACCCTTGACGGGTGTATTGGTATTTATGTATGAGACTGAATCAGGATTTTGTGGAGTTGAAACATCTAATATGAATAATCCTCCCTGATCAGATACAAAAGCGTAATTTCCCTGGACTTCAATCCTTGCAGCAAATCCCGGAGTGTTATATCCAGCAATCAGAGAAATTGGATCTCCATATCCTGTCATTTCGACGAAATGAGTCCCATTCTCGGGATCATTTGTGACCATTCTCAGGGTT
>CAYLYZ010000068.1:0-29963 GCA_964387885.1 uncultured bacterium
AGCTCAAAATCATGGCCATTCACGAAGCTAAGTACGCGTTAGTCGGATGAACCAGCTTAACTTTCATTTCTCCTCCGAATAAATCTATGTTTTTATTAGCTTTTCTTCGTAGAAATTGAAAGGGTGGGATCAGGATCAGGTAGGTTAGTGCAAGCCCCCTTTTCACCTAATACTCTATATAGCAATGAATTAAGCAAATGTCAAGTGTATTATGTTAAATTTCCACTTTTTTTTAGCGCAATTTATTTACATTTTTCTATTAGGCGAGAATTTGGTTATAATTGGTGTTAAGTGATGTTTAACACAGGTGTAATTAGTGAATTACCCTTACGGACAATGGTGTGACTCCTTCAAGTTTAGAGTACAGCCTTCAGGCTGAAAAACACGCTGAACCGTGGACTCTGAACTGCAGTGTCAAATAGACGTATTACCAAATGGCAACGTATGGAGCATTAACTCTGGAGTGCTCAAGCCATGCTTGAGCAGCACAAGCAAGGCTTGTGCACTCCGGAAATACCAAAACTACCAAGAACGCCTCGAAAGACGCCCTTGCGGAAACATAATGTGTCGTCAGGCACCCTCACCTGACATAGTTAAGTGGTGTCAGGTGCCATCACCTGACACTTGAATTCTGTCATTTATCCAGCAGGTATTCCTGCACCACCATCCGGCAAATCACCCGGTGCCATTCCGCCTGGTACCATCCCCTGTTCTCCGGGAGGTGCCGGTTCAGAACCAAATCCCTTCACTACATCCTCTTCATTCAGAAGATCAATTTCCTTAAACTCAGGTTTCTCGTAGGTAAAACTGTGCTTTAATTTTACTAAATCTTTACTTTTCACGGTGTTTCCTATATGTCAATTAAACTTATCTTAGCTACTTTGGAGTGCACAAGCCATGCTTGTGCCGCGCAAGCATGGCTTGCGCACTCCAGAAAATTACTTCATCAAAATAACCTTGCGGCTGCTGATATCCCCACCATTGCTAAGCTGAATGATGTAAACTCCCGATGTGACTTCCCCTGCATTCCAGTTAGTAGTATAGACTCCCGCCCCTACTTCCTCACTAGATAGTGTTACAACTTCACGACCCTGCATGTCAAAGACTTTCAGCGAAACGTCTGCAGCTTCCATCAGCCTGTACCCTATCCGCACCGTGTTGTTGAACGGATTTGGATATGCACTATGAATACCGAACTCCTGTGGCAGGGTGGCGTTTTCACCTGAATTACATGTTGCGATCACCTGGAAGTTGCGTTTCAGGTTGCTGTCACCAGACTCGAACGGCAACTGCCTGACTTCACACATATCTCCGATGATCACGTCGTTGTCGACGTCGCGCAGTACGAGGCTGTATTCAGCCGGTACACCATCGATATTGTTCCAGTCGAGGATGAATTTGGTGTTGGGAACATTCATTACTTCAACCTTGAAATCCCAGGTCTTCGCGTCTGCGAAATTAATGTTGCGGTAGTCATAGGTGTATTTTCCGGGTGCATGTTCGTACTCCGCATGGTCGAAATAAATCTGAACGTATTCGCTTTTGTGCGGTGTCATCTCTACCGCGTCCCAGCAATCCCACTGGTCTTTAGCGTTGTCTCGGACGCCCAAAGTATTATAGTATGTCACATGTTGATTGTCTGAAGAAGCTGCAGTCAGGTTTAATTCCCATCCCTTGTACTGCACCGGATTATCACCTGTATCCTGCAAGTCGTCGAATTGCATGACCATGTCAACTCTGCTCGAGCTGAATTCAGCTTGTAATTGCCCTGGGGTTTTCACTGCAACCATCCAGCCCCCATCTCCCCGAACCATGTCATGAAACTCCTGAAGATTACGCGGTGCGTAATCAACACCGTCATACTGGTGAAGGTTCATATCAATCGCCCCTGCAGCCTCAAGCGCACCTAGGGCTATGTCACCACCGTCTTCGCCACGGAATCCGATTGCTCTCAAATCCCAGTACCCATTAAACGGGTTAGCAACCATCGTATACCCGCGACCACCTTCTTCGAGAGCCGGATTTAGCGTCACCGTCACATCACTTGTATTCACATCTCCAGGGAACGGGAAGCTGAAGTTGTCGGAAATATCCTGGATAAACCAGTAACCGTGACCACAAGCCATATCCGGAGGATTTCCATCTTCACCAAAACGTTGATACACCTGGTTGGCATTGTCCCACCAACTTATGCACCAGTCTTCACCGGGAGTGCCGTACATGTCCTCGAAAGTTTGACCGCTGAATAATTGGGTGGTTAACGGGTTGAAATCAGAAGTTGTGAAATTTCCAATAATTATGTATTCATTTCTCGGAATATAATAAACTCGGTTGCTCACAATTCGCGAACCATCCAGGATATAGAAGCCATCATTAGCATTAGCAAAAAACACATTTGTTCCACTCACAAAAACATCTTCAGCTAAGTTTTCATTGCCTGTCTCAAAGAAACCTGACTGCTGAATATTATCGGGATCACTGACATTGAGAATACGAAGACCATTTGGTATTGGAGATATACCATGCATTTCTTCACCTGCTGATCCCTATCCGAAACAAAGGCATAACCGTTTGAATACCAAATTCCATTAGTCTGACCAGGTGTATCGAAAACACCCACTGAACTTGGATTGTTCTTATCCGATACATCAACGATCCGCAATCCTTGTGATCCATCAGCAACATACGCGTAATTACCAAATAGAAATACATCTTGAGCACTACCAGGAGTGTCATAAACACCTTCAAAAGAAGGACTATCCGGATTACTGATATCTAAAATCCGCAGTCCTCCTGAATAATCTGCAAGATAGGCATAGTTTCCTGAAACGATAATTGATTGGGCAGAACCCGGTGAATCAAAGGTGCCACGCTCATCTGGACTTGACTTGTCGCTGATGTCATAAATAGTTAATCCGTAAGCTTTTCGAGCAATATAGAGGTAATTGCCTGAAACAAAGGAATTGATGTTATCACTACCGGGGTTAGCCTGACCAACCTGTGAAGGTGATGATTCATCGCTTATATCGTAAATGTAAACACCGTTTTGATAAGACGTGATATAGGCATAATTACCAGCGACATACACGTCATATACGAAACCCATATTGCCGATTGAACTAACCTGTTGTGGATTCTCAGGATCACTGACATCAAAAATTAACCATCCACTTGAAAAGTCTGCTACATAGGCGTAATCACCCGAGACAAAAATACCTGAATTATAATCGGTATCAGTGAGACTAAGCTGATCAAATTCAGCAAAAGCAGGCACAGCGAACAGCAAAAGGATCAGAGCTGCCCTTAAAAAGGTTGAAAGGTTCAAGATGTCTCCCAAAGTTAAATCTGTTAAAAAACCAACTTTCACCTTATTTGTAAGGAATGCTTTTAGATAAGTATATCCGCAGGAATTTATCTAAAAGATGTTTTGCATAAAAAGGTGTATAATTGATGTTGTAAAGCTTGCGAATAAATTAGGTCATTGTGAAAGTTTTTGCTTACAATCGGATATTACTAAAGATTAGGTGATTCTATTTTTTTAGAGGAATGCCTATTCTGTTGTATAAATGTATATAATTGCTTTTCATCCATCAATTATTATTAAATAACTTAGAATTTCCAGGCTGTCAAAGAATACAGTTTCGCGCTGTCACACGCCCTCGTGTGACAGTAATAACAACAGCTTAGTTGGCAGACAAGGGCGTCTGCCAACGCGATTTGGGTACTCTTGGCAGCCGGGTAATTTAGACCTACTGAATTCACGACTGCGCGCGAAAGACGTGCTTTCTTACGAAGTCCGAATGCCGAACAGGAATGTTCGACCTACTGAATTAGTTGACCCATAACTTGCATAAGTTTTACAATTAGAGTATCTTAAGCTTATAACTAAGCTGGGGAGAAATGGTATGAAGAATTTAATAACACTCGCAGCATTAACTATCGGGCTTTTATTATTGGGCTGTGTCGGCTCCATTGATTCATCACTGATCGGGCAGGATTCAGAATATTCACCACGGGCTTTTAAAACCGCAGTTAATGAAGCAACCGACAATCAAACGATCCTGGAATTGTGCAGAGATTTCGCAGAACACGCCAACAATATCGACGTGGTGCGAGATGCACAGGACAAGTGGATGACTCTTGATAAGAAAGGCGCAAGGGATTATTTTAATCAACTTTACCGGGAATATCCGGATTCTGCAAAATACGTATATTTACATGGCAGGCTGCTATCATGTCGTGCTGAAAGAGTCGATATGGGACGTAAAGCTATCGACCTGAAACCGGACTGGCCTTACGGCTATCGGTTAGTGCTGCATTGTTACTATACTCACCTTTTCATTGAAAACGATGACCACGAGACACGGGACAAACTGAAAGCCACTTTTAAACGAGATGAAGAGCTTTTTCATAGATTTGATGAGATGTACGTCGACAGGTGGTTTAATGGTAAGATGATGTTCTACTACTATCTCTACTTAGATGATTTTCAGGCAGCTAAACAAGAGCTTGAGAAAGGCTACGAATGGAACTGGAAATGGGCGGAAAAGGCTGAAAAGGAATTGACTTCCCGATTGCAAGGTGACAGGTAGGTGATAATCTGAATTCAGGTGCAGTTCGTTCGTCCTAACCTGACGAATAAGCAACAAATGAAGTGTCAGGTGAGGGCGAGACTTTTGAAATATTCGTATTTTTCCCCAATTCCTATGTTTCACGAAAAATTGTGATTCCCAAAGAGCTTGTGAATTCTGGATTCTGTTCATCTACGATTCACAGCGTAAACGATGACCCGCCTTCGCGGGAACGACGTGCTTTCTCAAGAGCCGAATATTTCAAAGGTCTCGGGGGCACCTGACACCACTTAATAATGAAAGTACTATCGGCGTCTTCGATTAGAGCTGACAACACTTTTTCCTCCTAAAAAATTAAAATCCGTACCTTTCACATTAAGATACTGATTATTTGGTCGATAATAGAGATATCATGGGATTAAGACGATTGCCTATGTTCCAGATTATAACATTTCTTAAAATACTTGAAGTTTGGATCGTGTGGCATGGGTTACTTCTTGCCCATGTTTCCTTACGGAGTAATTCTTAAACACTTAATATCTATGTTTAATAACCTCTTACGAATAATGATACCCGGGCAATAAATAGCCCGGGCCATACAAACACTATGCATTACTTACAAGAAACGATATAACTCGTGAATGAGGAGAATGATCGTATCCGCTTTTTTTCAGCATTTAAATCTGAAAATTGACTCCTTTTTTTCTTTTAGAGTTAATTGTGTTGAAAATCATCTTGATTTAGCGGATTATTATTGTGAAATTAGTATCATAAGATTGGAGTTTTAGGTTTGTGTCAATAAGTGATATTAATTGGCTTTCACTTCTGATTCAAATACTTTAATCTCAGAAACATAAAAGTTTTTAAGGAAATACAAAATGTCAGATAATTCATTTAATGCATTCGAAATGGCTCAGTCTCAATTCGATCGCATTGCAGATTTGCTGGAACTTGATAATGGAACCCGCGATTTACTCAGAAATCCAATGCGGGAATACCATTTCAATATTCCGGTTAGAATGGATGACAATACAGTCAAAGTTTTCCGGGGATTCAGAGTTCAACACAACGATGCCCGTGGTCCCGGAAAAGGTGGGATTCGCTTCCACCCGATGGAGACAATTGACACAGTTCGAGCCCTTTCAATGTGGATGACATGGAAGTGTGCAACTGTAGATATCCCTCTTGGCGGCAGTAAAGGCGGGGTTATCTGTGATCCCCACAACTTGAGCCAGCGCGAACAAGAACAGATTTGCCGGGGCTGGGTACGACAGATTGCCCGTGATATTGGTCCGCTGCGTGACATACCCGCTCCCGATATTATGACAAATGCCCAGCACATGTTATGGATGCTCGATGAATTTGAAGCAATTCATGGCGCCAAATTTCCCGGAACCATTACCGGAAAACCCCTCGGTATGGGAGGTTCTTTAGGCAGAACTGAAGCAACCGGATATGGGGTGGTATATACACTACGGGAAGCCCTCAAGGTTGCTGGTATTGATCCCGGAGCAACATCTGCTGCTGTGCAGGGATTTGGTAACGTTGCTCAATACGCGATTGAACTATACCAGGGATTAGGTGGTAAAGTTGTCTGTGTGTCTTCATGGGACCAGGGTGAACAGACTTCATTCACCTTCAGAAAACTCGACGGGATTGATCTGAAAGAATTGCTCGGAATTACAGACCGTTTTGGTGGAATTGACAAAGCCAAAGCAAAAGATCTCGGTTACGATGTGTTGAGCGGTGATCAGTGGATTGATCAGGATGTTGATGTATTGATCCCGGCAGCATTGGAAAACCAGATAACAGCGGATAACGTTGGCAGAATTGCCGAACGGGTCAAGATCATTGGAGAGGGTGCAAACGGCCCAACTACTCCGGAGGCAGATGAAGAGATCAACAAGCGCGGTATCTTTATGATACCCGATACACTTGCCAACGCAGGTGGAGTAACATGCTCATACTTCGAGCAGGTCCAATGCAATATGAACTATTATTGGACAAAGGAAGAGGCACTGAGCAAGTTAGATCAGCAGATGACTTCAGCCTTCAAGAGTGTTAACGATCTTTCTGCAAAGAAAAAGCTTCCAATGCGGGATGCTGCTTATGTAATAGCAGTTAATCGTGTAGCAAATGCATGTAAAGACAGAGGATGGGTATAGTTGATAATTAACTGTCAAGTATTACCTTAACAGACCTCAAGTAGCTCAAACCGATCATCCTCAAAACTAAAATTCATCCGGGAGGTATTTTAACATCTCCCGGATGAATCAGAGTAAACCTCATAAACAATTGAAAATCTTGTCAACTGAACCTGCCTGCTACGATACAAACGACAGGGAGTCGATTATCATGGAAAACAATCACACTCAAATAAACACAATCCTGGATTCGCTGAAAGCCAGGGCGAAGGAATTTAACTGTCTCTTTCGTGTTGAAGAGTTGCTAAAAGACTACGACCAGGATATAAAGACAACTCTCTTGGACGTCATTGAGACAATTCCTGATGGATTCCAATACTCCAATTACTGTCAGGTTAAGATAATTCTTAACAGTGAGACTTTCCAATCACCTGATTATGTCCAGTCTGAGTGGATTCTCTCTGCCTATCTTGCTGTACAGAATATCAAAGTTGGTTTTATTGAGGTTACATATACAAAGAAATTCCCGGATGAATTTGAAGGTCCTTTTCTTGAAGAAGAGAAGAAACTGATTATTACAATTGCAAACAGGATCGGTGACTTTATCCAACATCAGGAGCTGCAACATCTGCTTAATGACATTAAGCAGGTGAAGTCTAAGCGGAAGGTCGATGCAACTCGAGAATGGAGAATAGCAATAGACCTGGCTAATAGAACAGATGGTGAATTATATATTAAACTCACCAGAAAGATGATTAATTACCTGAGTTGGAAAGGTATAATTGAAGCGGTTGAAATTCTGCAGAAGATCGGATCGGTGAAATCCTCAATTATCGAAGCTCTCAAAGAGGGCGATAATATCCCTCACCTCAGAAACAAGGATATAAACATCAGGCCGTATGCTGAAAGAGTCTTTGAAATTGCGAGCAGAAATCTTAGCGGTGAAGAGATTTTTTCCTGTATTCAGAAATGGATGCACGAAGATCGCACCAGCTTTCTTCTGAAGACAGTTATAAACCTGGACAGCACACTCGGTGACATTGCTGATGTCATCAGACGATTTCGTTTTCTTTCCTCTGAAGGAACAAGATTATCCGATTACACCCTGAAAGGTGTTCGGGTTGCCCTTATTCGAAAGATCATCTCGGAAAGTCTCGAATACATAAACATCACCAAAGGTTATGTAGAAATAGAGGACTTTCACCATCTTTTAAAAAGAATGATTTACCCAACCGGCAGTCATGGTCAGTTAGGTGGAAAAAGCGCAGGATTGTTCCTTGCGACTCAAATTATTAAAGGTCATATAGACGATTATCCGGAGCTGAAGGAGATTAGAACACCCAACACCTGGTACATAACCTCAGACGGTTTGCATAACTTTATGGATCACAATGATCTTGAAGATGTAACCGAGCAAAAATACAAGGATCTCAGACAGGTTCGTCAGGAATACCCACATATAATTCAACTCTTTAAGAGTTCTACTTTTACTCCGGGGATTATTAAGGGATTGTCAATGGCTCTCGATGATTTTGGCGACCATCCAATTATCGTCCGGAGTTCCAGCCTGTTAGAAGACAGTATTGGTGCAGCATTCTCAGGGAAATATAAAAGTCTGTTTCTCGCCAACCAGGGAGAGAAGGAGGATAGACTTGCAGCCCTTATGGATGCTATTGCTGAAGTTTATTCATCAACGTTCGGTTATGATCCCATTGAGTACCGGGAAGAAAGAGGTCTGATTGATTTCAAGGAAGCGATGGGGATAATCATCCAGGAAGTTGTCGGAAATAAGATTGGCAAATACTACCTGCCCGCATTCGCTGGAGTAGCTTTCAGCAAGAATGAATTCAGGTGGTCACCACGGATAAAACGCAAAGATGGTTTAATCCGGCTTGTTCCAGGTCTCGGTACACGTGCGGTTGATAGATTGAGCGAAGATTTCCCAATCCTTGCTTCTCCGGGGCAGCCGGATTTACGTGTGAACGTCACACCCGAAGAGACTATAAAGTATTCCCCCAAGTTCATTGATGTGATTAACCTTGAAACTAATGTCTTTGAGACTATAGAGATAAAGAAATTGTTAAAGGATTATGGTGAAGAATATCCTGGAATAATGAAACTCATATCAGTGTACAGAGACGGAAGAATAACTCAACCGTCAATAATGGACATTGACTTTGAAAAGGATGACATTATCATCACTTGTGAAGGTCTGATTTCAAAATCACCTTTCATGAAACAAATCAAGACCATACTCGACCTCCTCCAGGAAAAAGCAAATACATCAATTGATATCGAATTCGCCTCCGATGGAGATAACCTTTATATTTTGCAGTGCAGACCGCAGGGGATTGGAGAGGAGTCCGATCCGGTGAAGATTCCGAGAAACATCCCGAAAAAGAATATTATTTTTACAACCGATAAATTTATATCCAATGGCCTCGTTCCGGATATTACACATATTGTGAATGTAGATTCACAAAAATACAGCGATTTGCCTGACGTTTCTGATATGCTCAGAGTTGGTCGGGCAATTGGACAACTGAATGAAGTGCTCCCAAGACGACAGTTTATTTTACTCGGACCGGGCAGATGGGGAAGTCGGGGGGATATTAAATTAGGCGTAAATGTTACATATTCAGATATCAATAATACTGCAGCATTAATTGAAGTGGCACGAAAGAAAGGAAACTATGTTCCTGACCTTTCTTTTGGTACACATTTCTTTCAAGATTTAACTGAGGCTCAGATCAGGTATATTCCATTGTATCCGGATGAGGGAAATAATTTGTTCAATGAGGAATACCTGACTGAATCTGCAAACTCATTGTCAGACTTAGTACCTGATTATTCTGACCTGAGTGACGTAATTAAAGTAATCAATGTTCCTGAAGTGTCCCCTGGCAAGATCTTAGAAATATACATGAATGCAGGTGACAACAGGGCTATGGCAGCACTTGTAAAGCCTGGGAAGAGTAGTTCGTAGCAAAGTGTGAAAAACTGAATTATGATTGTGCGGTAGAAAGTTCTTGTTCAGTATAAATTGAAAACCGATTAGATGTTTTTATTAGATTTTATGAATCAATTTCCGATTGATAGACAGGCAGGAACAGATTGTCCAGGAATACAGCTTAAGCAAGAATTTCGATGTTGCTCCTCATTCCCGTGAAAACGGGAATCCAGAATTATCAATAAAATATTGGACTCCCAATCAAAGCCTGTCCTCACGAAAATGGGGATTGGGAATGAGGAAAATTGATAGTTTCCTCATTCTTGGACAGTCTAGGAATGCCTGACCGACTGAAACGCCAGTATGCAATCAAGAATTCCTGCATTTAAAGTATACCATCCAGTGGTTTTACTCCAAAACTTTCCGCTAGCTCCAATAGCTGGTCATTTGAAATTTTGTATTTAACTCCTCCCATTGATATTGCTTTCACCAAAATCTCAGCCGCTTTTTCAGCGGTATCAATTAATCCGAATGCTTCATCAAGGGTTTCACCGGTGCTGAATACACCGTGATGAGGCCAGAGTACCATTGAATGAACCTTCATTAATTCCGCAGTGGCTTTCCCAATTTCTTGCGATCCGGGAATCATCCACGGCAACACGCCAATACCATCCGGGAAAACAATAATACACTCAGAGTGCATCTCCCATAAACTCCTGGTAAATGTCTTCGTGTCAAGTTCTAATACATTGTTCAGAGCGATCAGATTTGTTGCATGACTGTGCAGTACTACATGGCTAACGCCCCTGGTGACTTCCAAGCGACTTGCGTGAGAGAGCAAATGTGCCGGGAGTTCGCTGGCTGGAAGCCCATCACAGGATAGTCCCCAGCAAATCGTATAAGAATCTCCGACTTCGCTTATCCTTATAATACCAATATTATCCTCAGGATCTTGTCGGATGTTCTTAAAATATGATCCCGTACCTGTCACTAGAAAATACTCTCCTGCTAGCTCAGGTATTTTATTTAATAAAGGGTGCACTCTGTCATTTACACTCGAAGCAAAGTTTTCATTAATTTCTTCATTAGTGAGACGGTAAGTTGCATTTCCAGCATTACGTTCATGCCAACCTTTCAGCCACATCTCGTGAGTTATATTCAGGAAATCCTGCATGAATGGTGCATTTAGTATTTTGTCTTTCATAGATATCTACGTCCTTTTTGACAAAGTTTCCATTTCATATATTTTAACTTCACTCAACCAACATTCACCAACAGGCACCTCATTCTCCAAACAGTAATAATCCCATACTGCGCTCCATGGGTATCCCCTGTATTCTTCCATTAGTGCTAACCTTGATGTGAGATCACCATTTATTTCACATACCTTCAATCTCTCCAGTGGCTCGAGTAGTGCAATTAACAAAGCTTTGATGACACTTCTTGTTCCTATAACATAGGCAGATATTCGGTTAATACTTGCGTCGAAGAAATCAAGACCGATGTGCGTACGCGAAAGAAAATCGTTCCTGACTAATTCCTTAGCAATAGATATTAACTCGTTGTCAAGGATAACTACATGGTCGCTATCCCATCTGACCGGCCTGCTTAAATGGAGTAGAATCTCATCCACGTAACAGAGTACTGCAGATATTTTATCGGAGACTTTTTCAGTGGGGTGAAAATGACCGGTATCAAGACAGATGAGTTTGTTATTCTTCACGGCATAACCCAGATAAAACTCACTTGATCCGACCACATAACTTTCAGAACCTATGCCGAAGAGTTTACTCTCAATTGAATCGAGATTGTACTTCTTAGAGATTTCTGCTGCGAAAATCCTATCAAGTGAATCCTTCAGTCGCTGTCTTGGGCTGAATCTATCAACGGGAATATCTTTATACCCGTCAGGTATCCAGATGTTGGTAACGCATGGTGTGCTCAAATTGCGACCGAATGTTTCTCCTATGCGTCGGGATGCTATACAATGATCAATCCAGAAATTGCGAATATTCTCATCTTGATGACTTAACGTGAAGCCATCAGCACTCAGTAGATGTGAAAAGCAGGTAGGATTAAAATCGAGTCCGATTCCTCTTAATTTAGCCCATTCAATCCAATTGATGAAATGCTCCGGTTCGATTTCATTACGATCCACCTTTCTCGAATCAGTCTCCGCATAGATTGCATGGAGATTTATCCTGTGAGTACCAGGAATCAGGGACAGTGCCTTATCGAGATCCATACGTAATTCATTTGCATCCCGAGCTTTACCTGGATAATTGCCGGTTACCTGAATTCCACCGGTCAGGCCGGTTCCGGTATTCTCAAAACCAGTCACATCATCCCCCTGCCAGCATTGGATTGAAAAGGTGATTTCCGTCAGCCTCTTAAGTACACTTTCAGTATCTACACCGATCTGAAAGTACCGCTCTTTGGCAATTTCATACGATTTTTCAATCAAAATGTCCTTGTTTCTATTCATCTTAATAAACCAGCCTCCTGAATATCTGCCATTTTTCTTCAATTATTGGTGAATGTACCGGCGTAAATTTCTTTACCTCCACTCCATTCCGGATAATCCCTCTACCTTCTTCAAGAGAGTTAATTTTTCCGAGTGTTATTAACTGCATGATTATATTTCCGAGTGCCGTTGCTTCGACAGGACCGGCATAAACATCTAACCCGGTCACATCGGCGCACAACTGGTTCAATAGGTTATTCTGACTCCCGCCCCCGACGATACGAATCCTCTCAACCGACCTCTCCTGAACCTGACGCAGCTCATTAAGTACCTGTAGGTACTGAAATGCGAGACTGTCGAAAATACACCTGCAGATTTCACCGGGTGTTTCCGGAATAGGCTGCCCACTTTCTTCACAGAACGACATGATCTCTCTCAACATATCTGCCGGATTAAAAAATCTCCGGTCATTAGGATTTATTAATGATCTGAATGCTGCAGCTCTTTCCGCTTGAGAGATAAGGTCGTCAAAACTGTAATTCTTTCCAAACAACTCAACTGATTCCTGAAATAACCACAATCCCATCAGATTCTTAAGCAGTCTAATCGTCCCGGAAACTCCGCCTTCGTTTGTGAAATTATATTTCAGAGCTTTCTCTGTAAGTACCGGTTCGGTTAGTTCAACTCCCATTAACGACCATGTCCCGGAGCTTATATAAGCCCACCTGTTACCATCAGCAGGTACTGCTGCAACCGCGCAGGCGGTGTCATGACCTGATACTGACATGACTTTCACGCTTTCCAGGCCGGTTTGGATTTCCAACGGTTTTAGCAATGGTCCTAATTCGTAACCGGGTTGTGTAACCGGCTTGAAAATATTTGTATTTTCGGTTATCAGACGTGTCAGTTCGCTATCCCAGCCACAAACTGAAATATTCAGTAACTGACTTGTCGAGGCAATCGTATATTCCACTGTTTTTCTGCCGGTCAGAAGGAAATTTATGTAGTCAGGAATGAAGAGTAATGTTCTTGCACGGTTAATATAATTGGGATTCACATCCTTCAATGCATATAGCTGGAACAAGGTATTGAACTGTATGAATTGAATTCCGGTCCTTTCGTAAATTTTACCTTTTGTGACCAGGCGAAACACTTCATCCATAACTCCATCAGTTCGACTGTCGCGATAAGCGACGGGATTACCAATAATTTTGTCCTCTTCATCTAATAGAACAAAATCAACTCCCCAGGAATCGACGCCTATACATTCTGGTGATATTCCTGCATCAGAACACTTCTTTAAACCAGTAATTATTTCATCGAATATTCCACTTAAATCCCAGCATAATTGCCCATCAATAGATATCATTTCATTTCTGAATCGGTGTATCTCTTTGAGCTCAATTCTATCCTCTGATAATTCCCCTTCAATTATCCGACCACTTGAAGCCCCGAGATCGATGGCGATGCATTTATTCATCAATAGATTCACTTGTTGGTCTCGAAGGCACAAAATCAAGCGTTCTTTCAATTATTTTACCATCGGATAGTATGCTGATTAAGACTGAATGGTATGGCTCAAAAATAAGAGTGTAAGGAATTTCTCTGCCAAAGATGTTTATGGTGAGAGGAATTATAACTGTTTCATCACAGTATGACTGACCGTAGGTCATCGGATATTTCAGTTCCCTGGATTTTGGATTCGCAAAGAATATCACTGCATTCTCACCATCAGTTTTAATCCAGAATTCAGTGATGTTATCACCTTCGATTACAGGACGAGAATTTATGGAATCGGTTACATTCTCAAGATTTGTTAACTGCTTGACTTTCTTTTTATAATTTGAATTTCGGATAAATCCCGGTTTTTCGGGTATTCTCATTAAACATACCGGCAATCCTGACAAAGCAACCCGCAAAATTTCATCCAGTGCTTCCTCATCAAGCCATTCTACATCAATGTATAACGAGTTAAATCGAGCTTCACCACATATCAGTTTCCCATTCTCAAACACAGAATTCTTCAGCGTCCCCATACTTACCCAGAGGGGGTGATATCCTTTCAGATCTTCCGGGAACGTCTCATATTGTAGCTCCCAGTAATACTTCGCACTTGGACGTTTTTTATCGTCTGGCAGTTCGTTACGCATCCAGTTATCTTCGAGAGGCAAATATACTGCTACGTCAGTATAGGTTTTCCCCAATGACATACTTTCACAAATAGTCGCAAGATATAAATTGAATTCAGCCAATTCACCTACAAAATTGCTATCTCGTCCAACGTGAGTTGTTGCATAAAACTCGTTAGAGCAGCCCTCCGGATTAAAAGGCATACCATGCCAGACAATCAGGTTCGAGCCATTCGCGAACATAGCATCCGCCAACAGTTTCAAATCTGCGATTTGTTCGCGCTTTAAGTATGGTGGAGGACCGGGATAAGGTTTCCATCCGTAAAGACATGTAAACGTCTCGCTTGAAACCGTCTGAGCACCTGATATTGCTGCTGCAGAAGCAGCGAAAGTTGAAAACGAAGGGTCAAATAATATTGACTCTGTTTCCGGAACATCAACTGTTGTATAAGCAGTCAGAAGATCCACGGGAGCACCATGACATTGCACCCTTGAAAACCCACCAATTTGGTTGCAGTAATTTGTAAAAGGTTTATAAAACTGCGTTAGAACGTATTCAGAAATTAGCTTTCGGTAGTCGTACCTGATACGTGGATAATTATCGAGTTTTGTCTTGAAAGGATTCAGATCATAACCGAATCTTGTCATAAAAACTTCATCCATACCCTCTGTCCATAGGCTTTCAGTTTCCACCTCCCACGAATCGCAGAATAATCCCGATTTCGATCCGTTCAACGCTGGAGCAAGGGATAGAAACATTTTATCACAATACCTTTTAAGAGCCTTTTGATCCAGGTGGTTCAGTATAAATCCGGGCTCTCTGGAGCTTGCTTCCCAGGATTTCCTCAACCGCTGAGAAGACAATCCATCAAAAGTCTGTGAAGCATCTTTTTCACCAACAATTGAACCGCCGAATGGCCAGAGACTCCCCAAAGTAAAATCACAAGAAAGCCCGAGTTCATCGCAGTATACTTTGGCATGTGTCACAAGTTCAGTCCATTCCTGCGAAAGCCACTCTGCACCCAGCGAGCAGTTTTCAAACGGATAAATGAAAGCTATCTCCACCCCGCCGAAGTTCATTGACTTTATCCAGTCCAATTGAGTTTCGATGTCTTTCTTTTTAATCTCACAGGAAAACCACCACCAGCGGGTTAGGGGTTTGCTTGTTGGGTAGTGTTTGATTAATGCGTCTCCGAATAACTAATTTGATATTGCTAATATAGTTCCAATTCGAGATATCTACAAATTTTCAGGACTTTCAAACGGTAATGAAATTTGTTTTATCAGAAATAAAGCCTGTCAGTCTATTCAGACTTAATCGCATCGCTGATGATGGAGGATAAATACAAATCATGTTACTTCCAATTCCGGCACCACTTTTGCGATGTATGCTTTCAGTAACAGATTAACTCAAAAACACTGCATTCATTGCACAAGGAGTACCCGATGGAATTGTACAACGCACTGCTTAAAACTTCGGAAAACAGTAATTATCAGCGGATAATCGGTTTATTGCAATTTCTAAAGAAAGCAAAACGTCATTTGCGCACTCTATTAACTGTAGTTCATACTTAATAGAATCCTCTATTGAAAGAGAATTCTTGGGATGCAATACATGCACCCTTAATTCATTTACTGTCTTTTAACTCCATGTTGTGGGATCTGCCTCACAATTCCGGAAAGGAAAACCACATCCTCTAATTACTTACCTCCTGAATGCCAATAACAGTCATCTCCTGTTTGAGTATTGTTCCTCAAATCTTATATTAGGTTTGGGTCAGTTCTAAGCTGGTTTATTCATAAATGTTCACGGATTGTGCATCTGCACACATTTCGCAAACAGGAGAAAATATGTTTGACGGCAGAGTTTATTTCAAAGACAGAAACGAAAAGGTTTTGGAGAGTTTTGAAACTTCTCTTGACCTGATCAGGGAGATTCAATCAAAATCATCCCATAAACAATCCGATGGATTCAGGGACGAGATTTATTCTTACTTCAATAAAGCAAGTAATATAATTCTTTCGATGTGCGAGCTGGAAGTGCACCACAACGCTGATTTCTTTGAAAACAACTCTTTTGAATATTTGTCTGCTCAATACAACTCTCACTTTGAAGAATTGCGTGGTTCAAACTATAAATCCTGCTATGCTAATCCAAAGTATTCAGTCTCACTCTTCGGAAAAGACTATGGCAGATTACTCGCCTCGCTATATGTGAAATTCAAAGATTACATTAGCTTCGCTTCCCAACACCGAATTTACAAAATGGAGGCTTATAACAGGATTTTCATCGACATGTTTAACCTGTTTGATTCTGAAACCGCAGATTATGCTAAAGCCCTGTCAATAGGAACTCGTGTAGATCTTGAGAATAATTACGACAATGCCTTAATTAATGCAAAAACACCTTTTGATATTGATTTCAGGTTTTTCACAGATATTATTACAGATTCAGATCTAAGTGATCTTCGGTACCTCTATCGGTATGGACTCAACGTCACCGAAAACGAAATCAGAACTGCGAAGTTCTTTAACGGCTATCCCGATGACAAGATTGGACAGTTATCAAAATTGATCGTAAAAGCATATCTAAGAGGCTTCGAGATAGAAGAAAAGGATGTTTCCAAGAAATCTACAGTTAATGTGATGTATGCGATTGGTCAGGAAAGGCTAATTCGACAGCTGATCAAAGATATGAAAGATGTGAAACTTGATGTACTCGTGAATCATCCACTCACAACCAGCCCTAATAAACAGACCGGATACGATCATAGATTCGATAACGCACTTTATTTCAGTAAGGAATATTCATCAAAACACCTGGAGAATTTTGAAAACACTTCTGCGGAACGTCAGTTAGATATGTCCAAATATTCAGGAATTATTCTCTGTGAGAAGTTCGGTGAAGCCGCGTTTACTCCTGAGAAAGTAGACGCGTGTATACAATTTACACCTGAGCAGCAAGCATTATATCAACAACACCAGAATAAACAGAGGATGATACAGGATAAATTTATTCCCTTCTCCGAAACAAGTTTTTCCATAATTGCATTCCCATCACCCGAAATCGGGGATAATTTCGAACGGATATTTGAAGATATTATGGAAGTCAATATGCTTGATACTGATAAATATGAATCAATACAGCAGAAAATGGTCGATTCCCTTGATCAGGCAGAATTTGTACATGTAAAGGGAAAAAACGGCAATAACACAAATATTAAAGTTCAAATGCAGCCATTGATTGATCCTAAAAATCAAACAAATTTCAATAATTGCGGTGCAGATATGAACATCCCCGTAGGCGAAGTATTTACGTCCCCACAATTAAAGGGAACAAACGGTATACTTCATGTCGAAGAGACTTATTTAAACGGGTTGAAATATATCGATTTAAAACTGGTATTTAAAGATGGGTATATTTGTGACTATTCCTGTAAGAATTTTGAAAGTGAGGAAGACAATAGAAACTATGTGCACGAAAACCTCATCTTCCCTAATGAAACACTGCCAATAGGAGAATTTGCGATCGGAACGAATACTCTCGCTTATGTAGTTGCAAGAAAACACAGAATTGTAGACATTATGCCTGTTCTGATCGTTGAAAAAATGGGACCTCATTTCGCAGTTGGGGATACTTGTTATTCATGGCAGGAGGATAAACAAGTTTATAACATTAACAATAAAAAGGAGATAATGTCCCGTGATAATGAGAAATCAGCCCTGAGAAAAACTGACATCAACAAAGCCTATACCAACACCCATACGGACATAACACTCCCCTATGATACCATTGATTTCATTTCGGTCGTAAAACCGGATAGAAAGTATACTGATATTATTAGAGATGGTCGATTTGTTTTAAAGGGAACTGAGGAATTGAATGTCCCCTTTAATCAATGATACAGATATTCCCCGACTTTCAATTTCAACATGTTTTAATTATGGATTACATTTAGATAAGCAATTAGGCATGATCAGTAAAGCCGGATTCTCACATGTTTCTTTTGGAACAGAATCCGATATTGCAGGTTATCTATCACAATCCAGATGTTCAGAGCTGTCAGAGCTCCTGGAAGTAAACAACCTGAAACCTGATACTATCCATGGTGATATGCTTCTTAGTCCCAAAGCATTTGAATCAACCAAAAACCTCATTTCAGTTGCAAATAAACTCGGAGTCAGGTGTATAGTTGCACATGGTAGTCCATCTAATTTTAAAGCCGGATTATTACAGTCTAACCTTAAGAATCTGCTTGAAATTTGTAATGAACTACTCCCTGTTCTAAGAGATAATGGGATAAAAATCGCATTGGAAAATGTAATGCCTGGACATGCAACCGAACTTATAGAGTTGTCATTATCTAACCTTGATCCGGATTATTTCGGATTATGTTATGATTCCTCACACGACCAAATAGATGGACCGAGACCATTTGACTTACTCAACCGTTTTGCAGGCAGGATTTTCGCTGTTCATCTTTCAGACAGAATTGCGCCGTTTAAGGATCACGTTTTGCCCGGTGAGGGATTTATTAATTGGCAGGAGATGTGCTCAATCCTTAGAGATGTGCATTACAACGGATCAATAATGTTAGAAGTAATGATGAATCATTCTTCTTTCAATGATCCAGTGCTCTTTTTAGAGGAAGCATATGCAGCTGCAAGTCGCATTTGGGATTTAATTTACGGGGATTCACCTGATTTATCTTGAGAATGACCAACACCTAAGCAAAATTGTTCAGTCAGATGTTTGTGGAAAATGTTTAATTGGAGTCCCATGTGCATGGACAAATCCATCCCAAAATTTGCATAACGATAAAACATCAGCGAACAGGAGGTGACAGTCATAATAGAAAAATCGGATATACTCATCCACAGTAAAAGGATTAGTTTGCGTGATTTTATATCCTCCGATGTCGAGAAGTGCGTCAGTTGGTTTACTACCGGAGAGCATTTATTACTTGACGCTCCCTGGGAGCGAAATTACACTGAATTAACGTCCGAACAAATCAAAAAATACAGGGAAGGTTTTGAAGAAAGATGTGAACAGGAAAAACCGGACGTCAGAGGGAACGCGGTAATCGCCACAATAAACAACACTCCCATTGGAACCGTCAACCGATATGGTCACAAGGACAATCCGAACGCCTGCAATATTGGTATCAGCATCAAAGAAGATGCCTATTTGAATAGGGGCTTCGGTACGGAAGCTCTGAGGCTGTGGTTAGATTATCAATTCGAGAATACTAAGTTTCACAGAATTGGTGCTGAGACCTGGTCATTTAATCCGAGAGCTGTAAGAGTTATCGAGAAGATTGGATTCAAGCATGAAGGCACGCTAAGAGAAATGCGCAAATGGGATGGACAATTACTTGATAAACTGATATTTGGTATGCTTCGCTGTGAATGGGAAGATTTGAAACATTGATGTTAGAATCCTACCGGATAACAGCTTTCCCCGATAAAAAATCTGTTTCTGCCTGATTTCAAGCGAAGCGTAATCTGGTAGGTTCCATTCACTTCAGTCATTTAAACTGCTTTTCCCGTCTGGAGTTACACAAATATACTTGACTTTCCAAACAATCTTCAATATTATGCAATTAAATAGGCGAATTAGGCTTAAACAGTGCTTAAAAGTATTTTTTGCAATAATTCAATTGACAAATCACGCGCCAGTCATTCCTGCGGACGCAGGAATCCAGAGGAATAGCCTACATTGAAGGCTTTCCAGAATCTCTACTGTTAGTTTACTAAGTATAAATCAAGAGATATTTCAAAACAGGATGTATTCGTCTCTTGTGAGTTGCTCTGGATTCAGGCATTCTTTAACAGGACATCAGACCTAAAACACCTATTCAAACATGAAATATTTTTAAGCAGCAGTATAAGTTGAATTAAAAACCACAAAAGCACACAGTCACAAAAAAACCTTTTTACACCTTTGTGTCTTCGTGTCTTCGTGGTAAAGAAAATAGTAAAATATAATCCCCGTTGATTCAGGATTATTCGGAAGATATCACAATTTAAGGCAAGCCATGACAACCGATTCTCCCTCAAGACTGCTTCGTCTGACGCAAGTTTCCCGTCAGGAGAGCACATACACTGTTACCATACGCCTCGAACAATCCGGTTCAGCTCCCCGTGAGGCATCCAGTACTTTCGATTTTGACCTGACCGACCGCGACCGTGAGGACATCCGCTGGTATCTCGAGGAATACCTGCTGCTGGTTGCTGACGAAGCCAATCAGGGGCGTGCCAGACTGATCGAAGCCCGGATGGAGAGCAGCGGTACTACCCTGTTTGAGGGCATTTTCGGAGAAGGGGATGCCCAAAAAATCTGGCACTCCATCTCCGAGAACCTGGAAGATACTCGTCTCGAAATTCAGACCGAAGTCCTCGAAGCAGCTTCGATACCCTGGGAGCTGCTCCAGGAACCCGGTGATAAGCCCGTACCGCTACGTACGAGATCATTTGTCCGTGCTATCTATAATGCGAGTAGAGCGCCTATTCTACCCGAAATTGCTTCTGAATCCGATCCATTGAGGATTCTGCTCGTAATATGCCGTCCCAACCGCAGCGAGGACGTCCCCTTTCGCTCGGTGGCGTCCCGGCTCTTAAAAGCCCTCGATGAAACTCAGACAAAATTCTATCAACTCGACCTGCTCCGTCCGCCCACTTTTGAACGACTTGCTGAGGTTCTGCGAGCTGCAAAGGACGAGAACAAGCCCTATCACATCGTGCATTTTGATGGACATGGGGCGTATATGGATTTGAGGGAATTGCTTGACGAGTGGAACAGGCAGGATGAGGATAAGAAAAAAATTAAGGAGTGGCTGGCGAAATTACTGAACATTACCCCCTCTTTTTTGACTTTTCACCGAACAACGTCTATCAGGGAACACCGAAGGAAGGCCAACGGGGTTACCTGCTGTTTGATAATCCGCACAGCAACCAGAATCTCCGCTTTGTCGATGGGGAATCGCTGGGCAAACTCCTGCGAGCTAATGACGTTCCGGTGCTGGTGCTGAACGCCTGCCGTTCCGCCCACGCCGATGCTCAGGATAAACCACAGCAAGAGCACGACAATGTCCATGACGAGGTGCGCGCCTATGGAACACTTGCCCAGGAAGTCATGGATGCCGGTGTCGCCGGAGCAGTTGGTATGCGCTATAATGTCTATGTCGTCACGGCAGCACAGTTCATCGCTGATCTTTACCGGGCGTTGGCATCCGGACAGACGCTTGGGCAGGCGGTCACACACGGACGGAAGAGACTTGAAGAGGAGCCCTATCGAGAGCTCTCCTGGCAGAAACGCGAACTGCGCGACTGGTGTGTACCGGTTGTACATGAAGCTTCTCCGATCCACCTTTTTCCAAATCGTCCAGAGAATAATGTGAAGCGGATGTCTATTGACCTCGGTGATTCGGTAAAAGTCGATGAGCGACGACTGATCAACGTCCCTCAACCACCAGACGCCGGATTTTACGGACGGGACGAGACACTTTTGGCATTGGACAGAGCCTTTGATGAACATGCCATCGTCCTGCTCCACGCATTCGCTGGAAGCGGCAAAACCGCTGCTGCTGCGGAGTTCGCGCGCTGGTATCTCCGCACCGGCGGGGCTGAATTGTGCCTGTTTACGAGTTTCGAGCATAAGATCACTCTGTCTGGAGTGCTGGATCAATTGGGTGGGAAATTTATACGGCAATGGACAGGCCTGACAGAAATCGAACAGAAGAAAAACATCGTGCTGGAAATCCTGAAGCAGCAGCGAATCCTCTGGATCTGGGATAATGTTGAACAGGTCGCCGGTTTTCCTCCGGGCACAAAGTCAAACTGGGAAGCATCAGAACAGGAAGAGCTGGTCGAGTTTCTACGCACTGCCCGTGTTACAAACGCACGCTTCCTGCTCACCTCACGACGAGATGAGGAGGATTGGTTGGGTAAGGATTTACCGGTCAGGATACCTGCACCGCGTCTATTCCTGCCCGACCGTGTCAAACTGGCGCGCGGTATCGCCGGCAAACGAAAACAGCTTATAGACAATCCCGCAGACTGGATACCCCTGTTGCGCTACACCGATGGCAATCCCCTGACCACAACCGTGCTTGTCGGGCAGGCACTCACCCTGGGAAAAACAAACCGGAAGCAAATTTCAGACTTCATCGATCAGATCCGAGCTGGAGAAATCGACATAGATGACGTTGATAGCGAAAAACGTGATAAATCCCTCGCTGCATCGCTACGTTACGGTTTTGAACATGCCTTCACTGAGGAAGAGCAGAAAATCCTTGCGATACTTCACTTGTTTCAGGGTGTTGTGAGTACAATTTCTCTGGCATTTCTTGGGTATGAAAAAAATGAGAATCAAATAAAAGAACTGGCAGGATTGACATCTGAAAAAGCAGAGATACTTCTCCAACGCGCCTCAGACGTTGGACTCCTAACTAACCTTGGTGGCGGATATTTTGCAATCCATCCTGCCCTGCCCTGGTTTTTCAGGGGCTTATTTACAAAGTTCTATCCTGACTCGGAAACAGCGTTAACCGATACTTCGACAGCTCGGGACGCCCGTTTCGCTTATGTGTCTGCAATTGGCGGTTTGGGGAGTTTCTACTTCGACAAAATTGAGGATGGAGAACGCAATTGGATAAGCCTACTTGCTCTTGAGGAGTTTAACTTGCGGCATGCCAGGAGTCTGGCGCTGACACAGGGTTGGCGGGATCATGTTACCGGCACGATGCAGGGTCTAAATCAATTATATAATCTAACTGGACGGATGAGAGAATGGGAACCACTGGTCATGGAGATCATACCGGTATTTGTCGATCCTGAGAACGATAGATCTTTACCGGATTGTGAAAATAGTTGGGCTCTCGTAACTGAATATCGAGTAAAATTAGCAATCCGCAATAAAAAGTTCCGTGAAGCAGCACAGCTGCAAAAAATCCTATTGAATTGGTGCCGGTCTAAAGCAGAACCGATGCTAATTATCAGAAAAGAAGCTCTTACTGAGGATCAACGATTTACTCTCAAGCAATATGCTGTTTCACTGCAGGATCTTGGCTTAATCCAAGATGAACTTGAAGAGCATGAGTGTGCTGATTCGTTTCGGGAAGCGTTAAGAATAAACACCTTACTGGGGAATATAATAAGCGCAGCAAATGATGCTCACAATCTCGGTAACGTATATACCGGTAATACGCAATTGCGAGATCTTGATAAGGCAGAAGGTTATTACCAACAGAGCCTGAATCTCCGCCCACAAAATGACACCACGGGAAAAGCAATATGTGCAGGCTCTCTGGGAAGAGTTGCTATGGCGCGATTTTTTGATGCCCACCGACAAAAACGATCCAAGTCAGAGCTGCTAATGCTTCTGAATAAGGCCCTTGGTCAATATCTCTATACACTGGAGTTGTTGCCGAAAAATGCAGTGGATGATTTGGCTGTAACGCACAATGCGATTGGAGTTATCTATAAGAATGCTGGACAAATTGACCAAGCACTCCACTATTACAATGGAAGCATTCGGTATAAAGAAGCGAGTGGTAACCACTTCGGAGCTGGACGAACCCGATACAATATCGCCCTGATGATGGCACAACATGGACGTTTCGAGGAAGCATTGCTCTATGCCCGTGCAGCGTTGAAGAACTTCGAGCCGTATGGTGAAGGAGCGGTGCAAGGCATTGCGGTTACGAAAAAGTTGATCAGACAGATTGAGGAGCTAAAGAGGAAAAAGGAGCAACAATGAACCAAGAAGAATTTCAAAAGTTTATGCAAACCGAACAGGAGCTCAAGGCAACCTTCGATAATATTGCCAGTCAACTGCCACGCATTCAGCAGACCTTCGGCACGCCGATTGAACTGGCGGCGATAGCCATCCTCTTCCCTGTGGCGCAGTTCATCGTGGCCCAGATCGGTCTGCCATGGCTGCATGAAACCGGGCGGTTCAGCGAAATCTACCGGCAGAAATTCCACCGCTGGATCGACGAGCAATACACGAACAACAACCTTGATCCCGAAACCGCAGAAGCTGCCGGGGACGCTCTTGTTAAAAAGCTGGAAGCCACCACCGAATCGGGTGTCAGAGCTGCCTGGGAACGGTTTGCAGGTCTGTTGAAGAAAGATGATAAGGGTGAAGGAGCGGAGTGATACGCCCAAAAAAACAGGATAGGTAATCCCGGGAAACAATTCTTATCTCGAAATTTTTTTCTCCCGCCAGAAAAATGCAACTTTATTGTCTCTTGCCAAGTCTAATAAGTAAAGCGTGGTTAGAAAATTATATAATTCGGAGGTGAAAAATGAAAAGTCGTATTGTAAGGGAGGCTTTTTTCCTCATTATCTGTTTGGTTTTTCTGACCAATTTTATGGGTTGTTCAACAGCGAATATCACTGCGCCTCCTGAACAACCACCGATTCTGATTGGAGAAGATAACTACACCAAATCTAATCCGGGCATTTTGTCAATGTATGACCAGTCCAATCGGAATATGCCCATTAGTATCCATGCACCGTCAAACCTGAATGCAAAATTAGTTGTTACAACTCCAGGTGATTTGAATCTGGCCTGCAGGTTGAATTGGCGGGACAACTCGGACAATGAATCGGGTTTTAGAATCGAACGGAGGTGTGGGGAAGAAGGCGTTTGGAATTGGGTTGGCCATGTCAATTCAGGGATTGTTTTCTATATTGATGAAACACTGGAATGCGACAGAACCTACTATTACCGGGCACATGCCTATCGGGACGGTATCAATTCCCCATCTTCAAATGCGGTATTGGTCAGCACCAGAAGTTTCGTAGACGAGCGAGAACAGAAATCTTAGCCGAGTCTAAAATGCCCCAATCTATCTTATAACCCCGATATTTCAGAAATGTCGGGGTTTAATTTTCCATACTCCTTGTAAAACAATACCACAACCACTTATGTCACATATATTCAAACAGATCGCTTCGTTTCGCTTCGTCACTTTGTTCATCGCGACGACTAACATCTTTCATTACTCTGGGAAATGCTATATAAAGATTTCCTAAGCTTTATTTACTTTCCCCCAGCACCAGGTCATCATTCCCATCCATACTGTATGCCAGTTTAATCCGTTTTCACCAAAGTTCCTGTCAGCTTCGCGTTTTAGCTCATGCTCAATTTCGTCTTTGGATAATCCGAGTTCCGAGAGTATTGTTACCTTTTCTTTATACCTCTGTTCGCTTAACCTCTCGTCCCGCATACCCTCCGAGCAAATCGCCTCGTGAGTTTTTAAACCAATGGGATCTTCAACCGGAGGAAACAGGCAACAAACTTTATCGTCAGTTCGAGCTTCGATTTTAGATAATCCCGCTTTATGAAAAAGTACCGGCAGCTTATAGCCAATATTGTAGTCAATCCCATATTTTTTCCTGACCCCAGCATTCATTTTCTGGAAAAAATCAAGCGGTGTGCTCTCCTGTTCGTTAGTTTCATGAATATAAAAAGCTGCTGTGTGAGCATTACGGTTAGCCTCACAGGATATTACCATTCCTCCATTTCTGCAGACTCTTACCATTTCAGAAATTGCCTTTTCCGGGTCTTGGACATGCATCAAAACGGCATGAGAAACTGCCAGGTCAAAGCGGCTGTCTCCAAGCGGTATGTCCCGCACATCGCCTTTGATAAATTCGAAATTATAACCGGCCTCAGAAAATAATTCCCGACCTTTTTCTAATAATTTTACGGCGTTGTCCACTCCTGTATATTTAGATCCGGGTGGCAGCAAAGGCAGTAATTTCAGCCCGATATATCCAATACCACAACCGAAGTCAACAATATTCAAAGGTTCCGACAATTTCCAAACTTTCCTGACAAGAAATTCGAAGTAATCGTCGTTGTGATATAGAGGTTTTGATATTTCGAGCCCAGTTATATGTTCGTTCCAATCCTTTACAGGCATCATTCGTCCCTTTCGCTTTAAATGAAGTTAATCATAATCACGTTAATTTGATGAAAAATAACATAGTTTGGTAAATATGAAAAGGGCTTAGCAGAAAAAGTTATACTCGAAGGAGATTAATAAACATGATGAGATTTCCCATACTGTAAATTTTATTACTGCACATATTGACAACTGCCCATACGTACAGTATATTATTCCATTCAATCATAAAGCAAAACCCTCAACAATAACCTCGAATTTGGAGTTTTACCATGTCAGAAATTTACAGTGAAGTCGAAATCAGGAAAATACCAAAGATGCGAGTCGGTTCATTTATTACGATCAGCCGTTATCCGGAGATTCAGGCGGTTGACTACATGCACCAATGGGCAAAGAAACAGTCCTCCTCTCCCCTGCCCGACCAACGCGGCTTCGGATTTGATTATCCGGTCAGTGAAGAACAAAAAAAGCTCGGAATGCGAGGCTATGAGTTCTGGCTAACCATTCCCGAAGATTGGAAGGAATCAGATTGGGTAGTTATTAAGGAAATCCCGGAGGATGATTATGCTGTCCTGCGGATAACTGAGCCCTTTATTGATCCATTCGATAGCATTCCGACCGGTTGGAAAATGTTGCGTGACTGGGTTAAAAATGGATACTGCAAAAGCAAATGGACTCGCACTCGCTACTGTCTTGAGGAAGTAATCGAGAAAGACGGAAAGACATTTATGGATATATATATTCCGATTGACAGATAAGCTGATATCAAAAAGAGAGATTTAACGGTCCGCGCCTTAACTTTCCAAATATAAATACCTCAAAAAAGAAGGGTCGACGCAGGTATCGACCCTTCTGAAGTAACCAAGTACTAATTTAAGCTACTTGATCTCCCCATTCTGTTTTATGTGAAATACCATTTATATTCGAAAGTGCGGATTTTCACACTTAATTTCGATGGAAAGCGTCTTTTCACGCAATGCAATAATAATACATTTATTTAAGCAAATTTTCAGTGACATAGCTCACAATTATTAAATATAAAAAAAAATCTATACTCATTAATGGAGTATATTTCAGAAAATCGTTAAAAAAATAAACTTCCTTATCCCAGGATTATCAATTACTTAGCAACTACAGTCATTGTCGTGGTAATACTTCATGTTAAATAGCGTTACCATACTGATTTAGTACACATCAGCTTGATAATTATTTCGCGATAATGGTAGTGCTTTTCGAATATAGAGCCATAAAATTCAATATGTTGTGAAATAGATAAATTAAACCTTGCCTTAACAGTTAAGTATGGTTATCAATTGGATAATGTAGTTTACATCGAAGTTACACCAAAAGGGATATCCCAGTGTCAAAAGCTGAACCCATGCCTGCTTCAATTGATACGCTGCTCACTGAAGAACGAGAGTTCAAACCAACCGGAGAATTTCAATCTCGGGCAAATTCAAATGATCCACAAATATACAAAGAAGCTGAGGCTGATCCCCAGGCTTTCTGGGAGAAATTTGCTCGTGAATTGGTCTGGCAAAAACCCTGGGAGAAAGTTCTTGACTGGAATCCACCTGATGCAAAATGGTTTGTAGGCGGAAAGTTGAACATCACTGAATCCTGTCTCGACGTACACATCAAAACTGACACCAGGAACAAAGCCGCGCTGATATGGGAGGGTGAACCGGGTGACAGAAGAACACTTACCTACTGGGATCTATTTCGTGAAGTTTGCCGTTTCGCGAATGCTCTGAAATCACTCGGTGTTAGAAAAGGTGACCGGGTCGCCCTGTATATGCCAATGATTCCCGAACTTGTTGTCGCAGTATTGAGCTGCGCCCGAATCGGTGCTATTCACTCCGTTGTCTTTGGCGGATTCTCAGCTGAAGCATTAAGCGAACGTATAAACGATGCAGAAGCCAAAGTACTAATCACCGCAGACGGAGGTTATCGTCGAGGACAGATTGTCCAGCTTAAGCACGATGCTGATGAAGCACTTCAGGACTGCCCAACTATAAATCACGTTGTCGTAGTCAAACGGGGAAATTTCCCGATCCACTTTCGTGAGAATCGTGATCACTGGTGGCACCGGCTTATAGACGAAGCGGATTTTGACTGCCCTGCTGAAGAAATGGATAGTGAAGATCCGCTGTATATCCTATATACATCAGGCACAACTGGTAAGCCTAAAGGGATAATGCACACGATCGGAGGGTATCTGGTTGGAGTATATGCTACAACAAAACTGGTTTTTGATCTTAAACCCGAAGATTGCTACTGGTGTACAGCCGATATCGGGTGGGTAACAGGGCATTCCTACATTGTCTATGGTCCACTTTCAAACGGTGCTACCCAGGTAATGTACGAAGGAGCTCCCAATTGGCCTGATCCTGACAGATTCTGGAAGATTGTTGAAGAGCATGGTGTCACTGTTTTCTACACTGCCCCAACTGCCATTCGAGCGTTCATGAAATGGGGTAACAAGTGGACTGATAAGCATGATTTATCTTCGCTCAGATTACTTGGAACAGTTGGAGAACCAATAAATCCTGAAGCCTGGATGTGGTATCACAAAAATATTGGTGGGGAAAAATGCCCGATTGTCGATACATGGTGGCAGACGGAAACTGGCCACATAATGATAACTCCACTTCCCGGATTGACCACTACTAAACCCGGTTCAGCCACACAGCCATTTCCTGGAATAAAAACTGCAATCCTTGATGATGGCGGTAATGAAGTAACAGACGGTGGAGGATATCTGGCAATACTTGAACCCTGGCCTGGCATGCTTCGAACTATCTGGGGAAACCATGACCGTTATATTGAAACCTACTGGTCAAAATGGAATAACCGATACTTCCCTGGTGATGGGGCTAAAATCGACAAAGATTCTTACTTCTGGATTCTCGGTCGTATTGATGATGTGATAAACGTTGCAGGACACCGCCTGTCGACAATGGAAATCGAAAGTGCATTAGTTGATCACAACACTGTCGTTGAATCCGCAGTCGTTGGAATTGAGCACGAGGTTAAAGGACAATCCGTTGTTGCATTTGTTACTGTAGGAAACGAATATCATTCTTCACCGGAGTTGGTTGATATTCTTAAAGCTCATGTTGTTAAGAAGATTGGTGCATTAGCACGACCAGAACAAATAATCTTCACTCACGATCTTCCAAAAACCCGGTCTGGCAAAATTATGCGACGCCTGCTCAGGGACATTGCCTCCGGAAGAGTGCTTGGAGATGTGACCACCCTGGCCGATCCGACTGTTGTTGAAGAGTTAAAACGGAAATATGAAGAGGATTAAACCTGAGGAATACAATGACTGACGTTTTCAGGATTGCGGATATTTTAGTCGAGAACATCAAGACCAAATATGCCGATGAAATTTCAATTATTGCCTTTTATGGCTCATATGCCAAAGGAACAGCAACTGAAAAATCCGATATGGATTTCTTCTTCATCCCTCGAACCAGAGAAGCACACAAAGCGAGTATCCAGTTCATCCTCGATGGCATCGGTTTCGATTTCTGGCCTATTAGTTGGGAACGTGCTGAAAAGATTGCTTCCTTTGAAGAGGTGATTGTTCCGGTTATTGCTGATAGCAAGGTACTGTATTCAAGGTCTGATGAAGAACTTGAGCGATTCAAAGGATTAAGAACAAAGATTTCTTCTCTTTGCAGCCCCGAGAATAGACCGATAATGCTTCGCAAAGCTGTGAATAACCACGAAAAATGTTATACTCACCTTTATAATTTGAAGTCATGCATTATGAAAAATG
>CAYLYZ010000069.1:0-29734 GCA_964387885.1 uncultured bacterium
GAATCCCTGTCTCCCAGCAACAAACCCGCAATTCCTTGTGTTCAAGGGGTTGCGGGTTTTCTTTGTTTTGACCCTGGAATGCTCAAACCATGCTTGAGATTTTGAAACTTTTGCATTGTAGTCCAGAATGAAAAGATCGGGTATTAAACGCTCAAGCATGCAGGCTGTGCGGGAATAGAGATTAAGCAAGATTTTTAATCTTACTCCTCATTCACGTGGAAACGGGAATCCAGGATTTTCAACAACTTACTGGATTCCCAATCAAGTTGGGAATGAGGCGAAACAGAGAAATATCGCATTCCCGCACAGCCTGATGGCTTAAGCACTCCGAAATGGGCGATTCGTTGTTAATCCTATTTTATTGCTTGAATCCCTATTGTACTTTTTTCCTCAGACGTTTCAAACCTTACTAGATAGGTGCCTGTCGTCAAATTATCTCCATAAATAGGTAAGGAGTATTGACCTTGAGACTGATAGCCGTTTACCAGATTTTCCACCAATCTCCCAGCGGGATCGTAGATATTTGCGTTTACCCAACCCGATTTTCCGAGTGTATAGAGCAGAGTTGTGGAACTGTTAAATGGATTGGGGTAATTTTGCAGTAATTGGAAACTCTGCGGTATGTCAACAGATTGATCTTCTGTTTTCAATGGATCATCAAAGCGGAAGATTTTGAACGAGCTTTGATCAGCGACATAAACTATGTCATTTTCAACATGGACGCTTTTCATAAATCCGGGTTCAAATGTGGGCCATCCGGGGAATCGGTAATGCCCGACAATTTCCGGAGATTCCGGATCACTGACATTAATGACCTGCAAACCTGCATTTCCAACGAGGAACGCATTATTATCTTCTATATAAATATCCTCAAGTGAGTGCCTAAATTCGAGTGAACCCTGATTCAATGGATTAAAGGAATTGCTTACATCAAATATTCGCAATCCGCTGCTGTTCATAAATTCTGATTCGACAACATATAGAATATTGTCTTCACATGCAACAGCAACTCCATCACCGGGAAGATCAATATTATCAACTTTCTCAAGTTCAGGGATATTTATGGTTGCTACTCCCCAGAATCCCGTTGCAACGAATGCATAATCTCTCTTAATCGCTATACTTAAGGGTTCTCCTCGTGTTCTTATTAAAATATCATTATCCAGATGTTCGGGATCGGAGATATCTATTAATCCTATCTCATCACCATCATGATATGCTACATAAAGAAAATTCTGCTCTTTCGTCATCGATACAATAGGAGAGAAATCAAGGTTTCTTATAAGACGGGGTTCTTGTGGATCATAGACACTAACCAGTTCACCAGGTCCATTATAATATGGTGCAATATATACTAAACTATCCTGAACAGCCAGACACTTAGCCCACATTTCAGTTTGAAATTGCCCGATTTCCTCGGGGTGATATGGATCGGATATATCAACTATTTTCAACCCATCTTCCCGGCAAGCGAGAAAAGCCAAATGACCCTGAACCACAACATCGATAACCGATCCCCTTAAGGAGAATTCATTTACAAGCCTGAGTTGATTCAAGTCTGCAATATCCCAGATTCTTAGATTTGAATGCCCTTCGCTGAGAACCACCGCCTGGTCTCTTTCAATAAAGTGCATATCAACAGGCACCTGGTCCCATTCCAAATTATTAATAACTCGAATATCTGCTGGATTTCTTATGTCGACAATTTTTGTGTTGAGATGCCCTGAACACATGAAGGCATATGGACCATTGAAGAACATACGATATGAAGGCATCTCATATTCACCAACATGACGTGGTCGAGCGGGTTCGTTTATGTCAAATATGTTTAGTCTCCAACTACCTACATACAGGTGACCGCGATGGATTTCAAGATTGTCACCACAACGCACGTCAATATTAGTCACCATTCGCGGATTTTCATAATCTGAAATATCAACGATCCCGATATGGGATATTCTGTTAACATCAGAATAGGCGACATATACAAGATCACCATTTCTTACCACATCGTATACATAGATAGGTATCTCAACGCCGGAAATTACACGAGGTGTATTCGGCTCAGTCAGATCTGCTATAATTAAACCAAACTCAGCTTCTGTAATCAGGATAAAATCATCTAATGGAATTACGCTCGTAATTTCTCCTCGAGCGAAAATCCGACCAATTTCAATTGGAATTTCAAGGTCAGAAATGTCGACTATACTTAAACCATATCTTTCAACAAAAACATAAGCATAATTCCCACTGACTGTAATCGATTCAACAGAACCCCCCTCATGCTGCCATCGGCTTATGTGACGTGGATTCTGCCAATCTGAAAGATCCAGGATCACCATACCGGACTGCCCGGTAGCTACAAAGCCGTAATTACCTTGCAACGTAAGACCTTTCGCTTCGTCCCAATAATTGTACATGCTGGAAAGCTGTTCCACATTCTCGCTTATTTGAGCGGTTGCGGGAAAGCTGATAAGAAGGGTTAAAAAAAACACCATGATTGTACTAATCCGCTTCATTTGTTACTCCTTTCCTAAAAAGTGTTTACACAAATCAAAAACATCAAAAAATCATTAAAATGTACCTATACTATGAAATTTCAAACTTTTATTTTGTTGGTACGAAACTCTAAGTCTCGTTTTCAATATCTAAAATTCATAGTATTATCCTAATACACTATATTTATAATATAGTAAGAGGAGTAAAAAAATGCAATTTAATCAATTCCACATTGCTTCCCAAAATAATTACCCATCCGACACGCCTCATGCCCGAACAAGTTGGAGATGACTCACAGGAGAAACTCCTATTTTAGACATGTGTGAGTCGTAAAATTATAGATTTTTAGATTTCTTTAAATAATCCAACTTGAAAGGGAGATTTTAGAACACAAGTGAGTATAAGGATTAACCATACAACTATGAAGTGTACGGTTTCACCAAAACCATCCCTTAACATTCAATAACGGATTTGCGATAGAACACATTTAGATAATAATTATTTGAAAAGATAGAAGCGATCCTGTCTGTAGGGGTTGAAAATCTTCAACCCAAACTATACGCCTCACTTCTTGAAAGATAAACCACGGGAGATTATGTTTTGAAACGACCATTAATCTGCTGCCCGATAATTATTATCCTCTTGCTTTCTTTTGCAGAAGTTGGCTACTCGCTGTATGCCTATTTCGGAAGGAACGCCAACCTCGACTTTCTTTTAATCTCACCGAACAACCGAGCCATCGGCATGGGAAATGCGTTTGTTGCTCTTGCCGATGATGCCTCTGCGGCATGGTGGAATCCGGCGGGGTTGGTAAACACAATATCATCTGCGCTGATGGTGGCTTTCGCCTACGAAGTACCACCGCCCATGGTTGATTTTTTCGACCACAATTACCTATATATCTCACGTACAAAACCGCTTGATGAATCTACAGTGATTGCATTTAGCGGAGTTCAGCATTTATGGGGACATACTGATAGACGTCATGAGCTTCTTGGTCCGAACTTTAATCAGTGGGATTATTCGGTGGCTTTTTCTTGTGGAGTTAGAATCAATAATAGGTTAGCCACTGGACTTTCCGTAAAATATATAGATAGCCAATTAGAAAGTAGAGGTGACTTCACTCATGTCAAGCAACTCGCTTTGGATGCCGGTATGTTGTATAATAGCAATCAATCTTCATCCTGCACTCACTCATTTGGATTGGCAATAAGAAATTTTGGACCAAAGTTCAGATATGGTGATAAGTATAATTTCAAATCGATGCCAAGTAATCTCAATGCGGGATATGCATTAAGTTCAACATCCGGCCCGTTTAAGAACAATGTTCTGTTTGACATAAACAGGCGTCTGCACAACTTACGGGGGGATACATTTTTTCGGGATATTTCTTGCAATATGGGACTTGAAACATGGCTGGCAGAAACAGTTGGGTTTCGAACCGGACTGTGGTTTGATAGTGAAGTTGACTATTCGATATTCACGTTAGGTGCTTCTGTGAGGATAAACAAGTTATTCAAGACCATAGATGTTCATATAGATGTGTCGTGTTATTCTCCTCAAAAGCAAGGATCCGCGTACGCCAGACGGGGGAGGTATGTTGTCTCGCTCAGTATTAGCCAATCTGCGAATATTAATAACTCGTAAAATCCGGAGTATTTGTAATGAATCGAACAGGAATATACTGTCTGATTAGCACCATTTTTGTCTTCGTGTATGCTAATATGTGCTTTGCACACGCCGGAAACGACTTTATCGACAAAGCAAACCTGAATTTTATCTCTATTCACCCCAATAACCGTTCATTCGGCATGGGGAATGCTTTCGTCGCTCTCGCAGATGATGCTTCTGCGACCTGGTGGAATCCGGCGGGACTTGCGAATTTTGAATCAGTCGAATTTTTAATTACCCACACCGGTTTCCCACCAAACCGTCTTCGCAGTCACTATTACTGCACACAATATAATTTTTCTGCCGTTACAATTCCAATAGGAAAATACGGATCAATAGGTATTGGCGGAATCAGGTATGTCTGGGAGGATTTTGACAGAAGACACTATTTGAGGAGTGAAAATGCCATCAGATCTAAACTGAATTGGTCGATGTCACTCTCATACGGAGTAAAAGTTCACAGAAATCTGTCAACCGGATTAACACTCAAATACATATACAGTAATTTAGATCCTTATGGACAGGGTAAATTTGAGGTTGATAATATCGCGGCGGATTTTGGGTTGTTATTTGGTGAGCAGATAACACACTCAATGAGGTATTCGCTGGGTTTGGCGGTTCAGAATATCGGGGCAGATTATACTTACACAACCAGTGAAAATTCTCATTCGATGCCCACCAATCTTAAATTAGGATGTGTATTAAGTTCTGTTTATGGATCTCTGCGTTCAGATGTATTAATAGATCTGGATGGGAGCCTTGGGATTGATAAGAGGAAAATCCAATTAGGTGATCTCAATTCGTATTTCGGTTGTGAACTATGGTTAAAGGAGATATATGGAATCAGAGCCGGTTCCTGGAACAATTCTGAAAACAGACCGTATCCTCTGACAATCGGAGCATCGATCCGGATTAGATCTGCAGATCAGTTAAACAGAATTCAGGTTGATATTTCGCATTTCTTCCTACAATTGGGAGGGAATCGTTATTGGACGGGAAACCATGTATACTCACTGAGTTATAGTCATTCTGTCTGATTCTGAAAGGAGGGATTTCGTAAACACCTGAATGCTTATATTTTAGCCCTGGAGTGCTCAAGCCAGGCTTGAGCTTTCTACGATCCTGTGAACCTGTTTCAAAAATAATTGATAATTTATTAACAAAAAGCTCAAGCATGGCTTGAGCACTCCAAAAATTACCGATCCAATACTAACCTGAAACCAATACAGTCACTATGATAATCAGTCCATGAATATCCTCTTTGAGCAGAACGATGGTACCATTCATGCATATCGAATGCTCCACCTCGTCTTACGCGATCACCAAAATCTCCTTCATCAATCCAGGGTGAACCGTCATCGGGTGCATTTTTATAGTTCCGATGCCAATGGTCTTCGCACAATTCCCAGACATTACCGCTCATATCGTGCAATCCCCATTCATTTGGCAGTTTTGTACCAACTATTCTGGATCCTCCGAATGAACAATAATCATAGATATGTCTGTATTCCGGATCATTCCCCCAATAGAATCTCGTCTCTGTTCCGGCTCGACAGGCGTATTCCCATTCTGCTTCGGACGGTAGTCGATACCCGAGAACTGTCTGAGTTAAGAATTCACTTTGGATCTCATCCCAGGAGATAGTATGAACTGCATGGTTTTCACCTTTGCTATCATACCATCGTCCCTGGTATTCATCACCTGCAACAGCCTTCCACTGTGATTGAGTAACCTCATATTTCCCCATCCAGAATCCGTTCTCAAATGTCACTTCATGCCGGGGGCGTTCGAAATCCTCACCATCCTCATCATATCCAGATCCCATCATAAACGATCCAGGTGGAATCCAGACCATTGTGATTTTGACATCATCAATTAACTCAAAATCAAGGGCTTCACCGGGTAAATAACCTCTTGTTGTGAAAGTCCACAAATCGGATTCAGACGTATTGCCAGAATTGTCTCTTGCAACTACACGCCAGAAGTATTGTGTGTTATGGTTTAAGTAGGGGAGTAAATAGGTAGTACTGTCCTGATTTTTGCTGATGGTGTGAGGAGTATTCAGTCCTTCAATGAGCGTCTCTCCGAAATACACATCATATCTCAGTGGATCGTCTTCAGGATCAGAGCAAGACCAGTTCAACTTAATATCTATTGCCTGATCCGAAGATCCGTTTGTGGGTAACAGCGGTGAAGGCACTGATGGTGCTGAGTTTGTGGGTCTTATTATTCGATTTTTTTCACATCCGAGAGCGAAGAAAATCACAAATACCATAATTAAGAAATATCGCATTACAATCCCAAGTTTTGATACAATAGTAAATTAAGACTTTATCAACTAAATTGCAAGTTGGAAAATACATTGAAAAACCTTCGAGTTTGGTATCAAAAAAATGACCAATAGATTCAAAACCTGACAGCTTAGTAAAAAATTTCACAAAAGTTATTGCGCAGCTAATATTGTTTATATATCTTTTTGAGACGGATTGATTATTTGCAACAATGAGGCGTAACATTATATTGTTGGATGTGTCATCACATTGTTTTTCCTTTATATTGATTTTTATTGAGAGCCGCTATTCGGTTACCAGGAATGTCCTTGCAGTTAACATCGTTTGCTGCTTTAAGGTAGGGGACATTCATAATTACATCGTTGAAAGATATAGAAGACTTCTTCATGATTTTACAGCATGATGATCGACATAGTGAGCGGTTGCGCAGGACTGTTTTTCGTCTCAGTTTGACGTATCTCGCGCCGTTGATAATACTCACTGTGTATTTTTACATACAGTCGAACAAATTAATGAGAGATAGCCGGGGTATCCATCTGCAATCAATTGCGGAACACCAGGCTAATACTCTTGATTTGTATCTCCGGGAAAGAGTTATAAACATCTCTAATCTCATAGATGATCCTCGTTTGGAAATGCCTCCCTCTGAGAAATCAATGCAGGAATATCTTGCTGCTTTAAAAAGAAGTTCTGAAACTTTCGTTGATATTGGGTACTTTGATTCGTCTGCAATTCAAGTAGCTTATGAAGGTCCCTTCTCAGCCTTGGAAAAACAGGATTATAGCTCAGAAGCATGGTTTTCAGATCTTGCCCGAAGTCCTGATAATTTCATTATAACAGATATTTATCTTGGATTAAGAAAGAAACCTCACTTTACGATTGCTGTCAGTCGAATTATTAAAGATCAATATGTGGTCATTCGAGCATCTCTCGATCCCGAAAAGATTTACGAGTACCTGAATTCCCTCGAAGGCTCAAGTGAGGTTTTGACTTCTATTGTGAGTATGGACGGTTGTTACCAGATAGTAACTCCTCATGCCGGGAGTTTGCTTGAAGAATGCTCAGTTATCCCGCCATCAACCCCTCAATTTGGAGCTGAACGTGTCAAGATTAAGGGAACCTATGTCGAATATGGGTATTCGTGGTTACACACTGCTGAGTGGGCTGTAATAGTTCAGTGGGCAGATAAAAGAACTTCAGGCTTTTTTTCATCGGCATTTGACCGCAATTTTATCCTCTTCTCAATTGCCTTTATCCTTGTAATCTTTGTCATAATTATATCGCGATCAAAAAAAATAGTACAGTTTCAAGATGAAAGCATATCGACCAAGGAACAGCTTCAACAAGCCTCAAAACTGGCATCTCTTGGAGAATTGGCGGCGGGAATTGCTCACGAGATAAATAATCCTGTGGCAGTCATGATTGAAGAGGCCGGTTGGATTGGTGACATTATGGAAGAGGATGAGTTTGACGACACCGAAAACGTAAAAGAAGTCGAAAGATCAATAAAACAGATTAAATCGCATGGAATCAGGTGTAAAGAGATTACTCATAAGCTGTTAAGTTTCGCCCGAAAGACAGATCCGGTCGAAAAAGAGGTTCACATAAACGATTTGGTCAAAGAGGTAACAGAACTTCTCGAGCAGCATGCCAAGTTTGAGAACATTGATCTGCACCTTGATCTCGCCGAAGACCTCCCAACTGTGATGGTCTCACCAACCGAAATGCAGCAGGTACTAATAAATCTGCTGAATAATGCAAGAGATGCAATGGATTCGAAAAAAGGTGGTTCAATTCGGGTAACCACCTGGTCTGCAAATAATATGGTTTTGATGGATGTTGCTGATACGGGACAAGGGATTCCTGAGGTTGATTATAGCCGGATATTTGATCCTTTCTTCACCACTAAACCCGTAGGAAAAGGCACTGGGATTGGTCTTTCTACAGTTTTTGGGATAATTTCAAAATTGAACGGTAAGATTAGTTTTGATAGTAAAGTCGGTGAAGGAACGACATTTCATGTACAGTTACACTCTGCCATTTCGAAATATAATTCAGAGCAGGAACAAAAAAGTGAGTAGAAAATCAAAAGGGAGATAATATGCTATCAACATCATTACTTTTAGTCGATGACGAAGTTTCATACGTCAACGTCATGATAAAAAGGTTAAAAAAGAGAAATTATAATGTCGAGGGTGTCAACTCAGGGCCAGAAGCCCTTGAAAAATTAAAGGGGGACTTCAATTGTGATGTCGTCGTCCTTGATGTAAAAATGCCGGGAATGAGTGGCATTGATGTACTTAAACAGATCAAGAGTACTCATCCTCTCTTAGAAGTAATCATGTTGACGGGACATGCAACCATCGAAGACGGTGTGGAAGGTATGAAGTTAGGTGCATTTGATTATCTGACAAAACCGGTCGATCTTGAAAAACTTGTTGAGGTTATCGAGGAAGCCAAATCTAAAAAGTTCGACCATGAACAGAAGATCGCTGAACGAAGCGTCATGAATATTGCCTTGCGAAAAGGAGATTAGCAAACATCATGTCAGATAATAAGAATCAGACAGAGCCAAAACTTCGTGTTCTCCTCGTCGATGATGAAGTAGAATTCCTCAACGTAATTCAAAAACGAATGAGCAGAAGGAAAATCGATGTTACACCAACTTCCAGTGGTTCGGAAGCTATTGGAGTGTTACGTGGAGAAGATTTTGATTGTGCCGTAGTCGACCTGAGAATGCAGGATATGGATGGCATTGAAGTGTTAAAAGTGTTTAAAAAAATGGCACCGGATTTGCCTGTAATAATGCTAACAGGTCATGGATCAGAACAAGCTGCAGGTGAGGGAATAGCACTTGGTGCTTACGACTATATGATGAAGCCCTGCGAATTACAGGATCTGATTAATAAGATAAATGAAGCTGTCAAAGACTCGAAATGACGAAAACTAAAACCTCAAGAATCCTGTTAATAGATGATGAAACGGATTATTTAGTACCACTCGCAAAACGAATACGAAAACGCAATCTTAATGTTTTCACGGTTGATAATGGTCATGATGCCCTTGAATTACTAAAGAATGAAGAAATTGATAGCGTGGTACTTGATATTAAAATGCCGGGAATGAATGGGGATCAGGTTCTTAAGATAATCAAGGAGAGGTATCCGTTAGTTGAAGTTATAATGCTTACGGGTCATGCAGATATGGATATCGCTTTAGAGGTGATGGAACACGGGGCCTTCGATTATTTGACTAAACCTATTGATTTCGAAGAATTATTTCATAAAATTCAGGACTCGGTAAAAAAGAAGAAAATAAATGAAGCGAAATTAGATCACGAAGATGGATAAAAAAAGGAGACTGTTTGTAAATTCAAGACATTGCTTTGAAGTAAACCAAAAAATTATTTGTTTCAAGTAATTTTTTTACAATTTAGCTATATTATATATTTGACGGGATACTAGTTTACTCAGGAATTGACAACCATTCCGGAAATTGGATATCTTGTCAGAGATTTTAGACATAAAAGGAAAAATGAGATAAAATGAAATTCTTCAGTCAGTTAGGTGAATTCATGAAGGCCGGAGCAATACATCATGCTCGGTGGGAGATAGATGTTTCCAACAGGATTTTCCACAGCAAGAAGAGAATGATACTCGTGCTTTTGTTCACGCTTCCGGCATTAGCAATAGGAATCGCCTACGCAAATGAAATTGCAACAGCTCTACCTGATGTGCTGGGTGGTAAAAAAGCTTACAGCCCTGCGCATTATTCAACATGGATATTTATTGTATCTATTCTAATCGGATTGGGCGCAGGTCTGATCACCGGTTGTATTGGTGCAGGTGGTGGATTTATCATCGCACCGGCACTAATGAGCGCAGGTATTAAAGGTATCTTGGCTGTAGGAACAGACCTATTCCACATTTTCGCCAAAGCGATTATGGGCAGTGTTATCCATAAAAAACTTGGAAATGTTTCGGTACCGCTCGCGGTTGTATTTCTGATAGGGGCAATTCTCGGGGCGAGTGCCGGTGGATTAATTAACAGAATTCTCTATGAAATTAATCCGGTTCTCAGTGATGCATTTATCACGGTTATCTACTCCCTCATGCTGGGATTTCTTGGCTTCTACGCATTAAGCGATTTTCTAAAGGCAAGAAAGAGACAGATAGCAGATGGTGTGGATTCAGGTGGAGATGTACATGGCGGGAAATCTGAGGGAGCTGATCTTGGCAATCTTCCAAGAAAACTGCAATCTGTTAAGATTCCTCCGATGGTGAAGTTTGATTATGATTTCACCCCTGGTGGACGTAGCATTTCGTGGCTATTTCTCGTTGTCAGTGGGGCAATTGTTGGTCTCGCTGCAGGAATTATGGGTGTCGGTGGAGGCTTCCTGACTTTCCCGATATTTGTATATATGCTTGGCGTTTCGTCAATGACAACGGTCGGGACGGACATCTTCCAGATCATATTCACAGCGGGATATGCTTCCATCAGTCAATATGCTATCTACGGTTTTATCTTTTATACGCTTGCAATGGGAATGCTATTAGGTTCACTGCTCGGTATTCAAATCGGAGCGATGGTCACCAAGGTAGTATCAGGAATGACAATCCGCGGTTTTTACGCACTTGCGGTTCTGGCAGGTTTTTCAAACCGGATATTTGCACTACCAAGTAAACTCAAAGAATTGGGTGTACTACCAATCTCCAAACAAATTGCAGACATTCTTGAAACTGTTGGAATATGGGTATTCTTTATTGTGATAGGAGGATTTGCAGTCTGGGTGATTAGTACCTTCCTCAAAAAAATACCCGTTCTAAAGGGGGAGGCATAACAATGATATCGGATAAAAAGAAGTTCTTAATCGGACTTGCAATGATGATCACCTTTATTATTGTTTTAGTCCTGATGTTCAGCCCTATTTTTGGTGGTAAAAATGCACTTGAATACTCAGATGAACTCTATAACTCCATTTCAAAGGGCTCTGCTTATTACGTGCCGGTTGTAAAGGAAAAGATAACCGAATTCAACGGTAAATCATTCGACGTTACCCTTTCACTTAAGTCTGAAAAACAAGCAAAACAAACAGCCGCACTATTCAAAACCGGAGAAGCGACTGTAAAGGTTACCGGTAAAGAAGTAAATGTGAGTGGTGATGTCGGGAAAATCCTTGATAACTGCCTATCGGATTCTGATGCCATGTACCATAATAACTCTGAAGAACTAAAACGAAAATACGATTATGAAGCACGCCAAATCACCTATAACTGGTGGTGTGCCCTGAAAGATATGGATAAAAAACTATCCAAACAAAAAAAGTTTAAAGAAGCCAAAATTGTAGCCCTTGTTTCAAAAAAGGTGGTTGAAACTTCATATAATTATTATGAAATTGAACCCCAGAAGATAATGGACAAACTGGGCATTGTGATTTTTTCATTAATTTTCTATGTTTTGTATACAATCTGGTACGGTTTCGCAATTTTATTCCTCTTTGAAGGTTGGGGAATGAAACTCGGGCACTAACACTGTATCTGATGTGAGGTGATAGACAGGGGTAGATTCAACAGACTTCAAAAGCTGTAAAACTACCCCTGTTCGATTTTGGGGTACTTTTTGATTTGGTTTGGATAGGGATTTTACCAAATCAACTGACACTCTCCGCTTCCCGTCTCCGAAAAAACAAAAGGGATGATGCTGAATCTATTGAAAAGGCTGTTTTTCCGAAAACAGCAACGACTTGAAAAGGTTGAAAAACTACGGACTGATTTCAAGGATCGGTATCATCATTTTAAACTCCTCCTCAACGCTAATAATCGTGCCCTGGAAATAATAACCGAATTGGATGAAGCTCTAAGAGGTACTCACCCTTTCGGGATGTCTTTTGTCCGGGATCGTTGTGCACGGGTTTCAACAAACGTGTTCAAGATGGTAAATCATCTTAATCTTCTTGCACCGGATAAATATGAATCTCTAATCCCCAAATTCAGAGAAATTCAAGCATCTGTTAATCCTACCATTACGAGGACTCGAACTTATCCTGACAGCCCGTTGGTCATGGCGTTGGCTGATATAAACAATGAGCTGTCCGATGTTGTTGGAGGGAAAATGGCAAGCCTTGGAGAAATCCGGGCTTGTGCCGGGAAAACCGTTCCGGGTGGATTTGTTGTTACAGCAAGAGCATATCAGGAGTTCATTGATTATAATGATCTGCAGGAGGAAATAAATCGAAAAATCCAGACCAGCGAATTGAATGAACTCGAACAAAGAGCTGAGCTTAGTGCATCTATCCAGAAAATGATTTTAGCTGGAGAAATTCCAAAAGCCTTAAGTGATTCTATTAAAAAAAATTATCAGAGTTTACAGGCGCGTTATTCCACAAAGCGCTTGGTCGCCATGCGTTCAAGTGCGCTAGGCGAAGATCATGTCAGAAACACTTTTGCAGGCCAGTACAAATCACTCCTGAACGTTGATGAGGAGAACCTCCTTCATTCCTATAAAAACATTGTCGCCAGTAAGTATAGTCTGAGAGCTATGTCCTACAGGCTGAACCGTGGTATCAGGGACGAAGATGTGGCTATGTGTGTTGGATGTATCAGTATGATTGATGCATACGTAGGAGGTGTCATATACACCAGGAATCCGATAAATCCGGATGACGATTCAATTGTAATTAACTCTGCTTGGGGATTACCAAAAATTGTAGTAGACGGCGGTTCTGAAATTGATATATTCAAAATCCGGAGGGATGAGTCATTTACTATTCATCGAAGAATGATCGCCGTTAAATCTAAGCAGTATACTCAAGATTCGAAGACTGGAATCTCGCCTGTTGATGTACCTAAAATAATGCGGGAAAGCGCATCTCTCACAGATGACCAAATTAAAGAACTTACACTGACTGGCCTGGACCTTGAAAACCATTTTGGGAGTGCTCAGGATATCGAATGGGCTATCGACCAGAAAGGTAGAATAATCGTTCTGCAGAGTCGTCCCCTGCAAAGAATTGCAGTCACCAGGGATGACGACACAGATGATATAAACACTGACAGTGAAATAATAGCTAAGGGAGGAATTACTGCCAGCCCCGGAGTAAGTTCGGGTCCGGTCTGTATCGTAGGTCAGAAAGACGATGTGTACAAGTTTCCGAAAGGTGCTGTCCTTGTTACGCAGCAAGCTCTCCCGCGTTGGGCAATTCTCCTGGCAAGGGCTGCTGCAGTAATAACCGAGCAGGGAAATATGACGGGGCATCTTGCAAACGTATCGCGCGAGTTTGAAAAACCTGCCATTTTCGGGATTGAAGGAGCTACAGAAATTTTGAAACCTGGACAGGTCATTACATTAGATGCTGTGGCTCGAAGAGTTTATGACGGCATAGTAGAAGAGTTAATACAAAAATATAATAAACCACATAATCCGATAGAAGGGAGTACTGTTTACGAAGCGCTGAGATCTGCTAATGAACATATCTCACCCCTAACCCTTTTAGATCCGGATAGTGTAGCTTTCAAACCGGAAAACTGTGTAACCCTGCATGACATAACCCGGTATTGTCACGAAAAATCGGTTCAGGAGATGTTCCGGTTTGGCCTTGACCACAAATTTAATGAGCGATCGAGTAAACAGCTATTTACAGATGTCGCAATGAAGTGGTGGGTACTCAACCTTGATGATGGATTCCGCGAGGAAGTACAGGGTAAATTTGCTAAAATCACAAATATCACGTCAATTCCGATGCAGGCTTTGTGGGATGGGATAACCTGGAAGCCCTGGGTGGGACCTCCACCTTTAGATGGGAAGGGTTTTATATCGGTTATGTTTCAAGCAACAGCAAACCCGGCTCTGACCCTTGGCACAAGAAGTATCTATGCCGACCGCAATTATTTTATGGTTTCAAAGAATTTCTGCAGCCTGGCTTCCCGTTTGGGATTTCACTTTACAACAGTAGAAGCACTCGTGAGCGAACGCGCAAGGGAAAACTACATCAGCTTCCAATTCAAAGGAGGTGCAACCGACATTGACCGACGTGTCAGACGGTTGCATTTCGTAAGAAGTATCCTTGAAGAGCACAATTTCCTGACCGATATCAAGGAAGACCTGCTTATTGCCAGAATTGACAACCAGGAACGCGACACAATGATTGAGAAACTTCGGGTTTTGGGATATATGGTAATTCACACTCGACAGCTCGATATGGTAATGAACAATCCAGATTCTGTGAACCATTATAAAAAGCAGATAACTGAAGACATAGAAGAGATGCTTGGTACGGGATCTCAACGGATCAGTTATGAAATATAGTCGGATCTTTGTCCATTTAACAAAAATGATAATATGGTAATATTCCGTTCTTGTAAGGTATTGTGATTCCCTCGTAGAAGATTGCCTGAGAATGCAAAAAAGAGTGTCGTCAAGCGCCCTCGCCTGACTAAATAACAATGACTTAAGTGTCAGGCGAGGACGCCTGACACCACTCCTTAGGTTTCTCGGACAGTCTGCTGAGCGGGAATGAAGTGCCATTTTCAAAATCGGATATCTCTATGAAATCAAAATGGTGTAAAATCACAGGCACTGTAAGAGCATGCCCGAAATTTAAATGTATTGAGGTGATAAAATGGAAAACGAAAAGTACGACAGGCGGTATGCAAAGGACGGTTATTATTGGGGTTTGAAGCCTTCACCGATATGTTATAAAGTTCTGCAATTAATGCCGCCTGAAAAATCTTTGTCCCTCATCGATATAGGATGCGGGGAAGGACGAAATGCAGTATTTTTCGCTCGAAACGGTTATGATGTTACAGCCTTTGATCCATCTCCGGTCGGATTAAAAAAGGCAAGCCGGCTTGCAGACGAGGTCGGAGTAAAAATCAAACTCTTTGAGGGAGACATAAATCAGTATCGGTTCACGAAAAAGTTTGATATAATCTTCAGCACCGGCGTCCTGCAGTACATCCCACCAGATCAGCGTCGCAGCACCTTTGTGCACTACCAGGAGCACACTTCGATGGGAGGTCTAAATGTTCATTCCATCATTGTGACAAAACCCTTCATTCCCCGAGCCACCGATGCTGATGAGTCAGCTTCCAAATGGTACTCCGGTGAGTTGTTGAAACTTTATCACGAATGGAAAATCGAATACATCAAGGAGGATATCTTCGACTGTATGTCGGGCGGTGTGCCACATAAACATGCTGTGAATCGTCTTATTGCGAGGAAAGTTAATAGTCAGGGATAATCCAAATGGAGGTGTTTTTTTGCATTGATAAATAAATTATTCTTGACTTATGTTATTAAAATGCTTAACTTAATTGAGTATTTATTAAGATATTATAACATTTCCCGAACGTAACGTCTTTGCGAACGAAGTGAAGCAATCTCTTAATTCGCTCACATCCAAACAGATCGCTTCGTCTCTTCGTTCCTCGCGACGACGATTATATGTCATTACTCCCGGCAAATGTTATATATTTCAAGACACCATGTGTTACTAACTATGATCAATGTCTTGAGAGGGCAAAGATATTTGGCTTTTTAATTAAAGCAATTGGAGCCAACAGATGAAAAGAATAACATTAACTGTTTTATTAATCATGCTGGTTGTTATTATGCCAGCTCATGCCTTCAACCTCCGTATTGAAACCGAAAATCCGATCGAGGGTGAGCCATTGACTCTATCTGTCAGTGGTGAATGGGGCAATAACGGTTTTCACATCGCAGATCGTGAATTCTCAATAGGGAATGATACGATTTATTTCAATTTCTCTTTCTACGAACACATGTGGGGTGGTCAGGCAATCACACCCTATCATGTTGAACACAGTTATCAGGATGTTGAGCCAGTTCGCTATACAATCCTCGTAATAGTTCAGTTCTTTTGGGAAGGCTGGGATGGTGAATTTGAAGAAGGTGATATTAACGGGATTGGAAGTCATTGCACTGTGGGTTTTCGTGACGATCCGGGAGAATTTTCAATCGAACTGCAGGAAAGATGGAATATGATCTCTGCACCAATCTCCCCTGAGACAAACGACATCCGGGAAATCTTTGCACCTATAGTTGAATCCGAATCCCTCGAATTAGCAAAGGACGACCAGGGCAGATTTTACTTTCCCGAACAGGACTTCTGCAACATCCCGCGATGGTCAGTAACTGAGGGCTATTTAGTGAAAGTTACTGAAGCAGTTGAACTAACGATCATGGGCGAGCAATTACCTCTGAACACTCAAGTTCGAGTCACCGAGAACTGGAACATGGTAGCATATTTCCCACGTGAAGCTCAAGACGTCCGCGAAGCCTTTGCACCTCTTGGAGAAAATCTACTCCTCGCCAAAGACGGTTTCGGAAATTTCTACCATCCCGAATTCGATTTCAGCAATATGCAGCAGTTGAGGCGGGGGCAGGGGTATTTGATTAAGGTTGCAGAATGGGATAGGTTTGTTTGGGACTGGTAAGTGGTATTCCTCCCCACGTCGTTCCTGCATCTACCCCCTCGTCATTCCCGCGCAGCAGTGTGTCCGAGAATATCTTGTTAAAGAACAAGATATTATATAAGTCTTTAAAAAATAATGTCATTATTATTGTCTTTTTTTCTTGAATTTGTTAGTATAAATAAACTAACCATTGGATTTTTAATTGTTTAAACCTTTCAATCGCGACCAGGAATTTCTGTTGCCTCCTTCACTCAGGGATATCATCCCTGATGGCGACCTTGTTTACCTGATCGCTGAAGTTATGGAACTTTTGGACCTGAGGCAGCTTTACGACCGATACGATAGCCTTGGACAAAATGCTTATCACCCTGCGATGATATTGAGCGTTCTTTTCTACAGTTACGCCAACGGCATTTTTTCGTCCCGGAAGATCGAAGAACAGCTTAAGGTAAATGTTCGCTACATGTACCTTTCCGGTATGCAAACTCCTAATCACAGGACTATCAGCGACTTCCGCAAGAACAACATAGACCTCCTTAAAGGATATTTCGTTGATATCGTTCGCATTTGTCAGTCAGCTGGCATGGCGGCAATGAACTCTATATCTATTGATGGAACAAAGATTTTATCTTCGAGGATTAAAAAAAGTAAAAGGTGAATTCACATTGTTGTGAACGGCTTTCAATTTACGGAAACTCCACAAGTTCCTGCAGAATCATCCACATAAAGGATTACTCGCTCAAATCAGAGCAATAATTTCTCGTTTTTCCATTTTTTTGCGTTTTTTACTCAATATTTTCTGTATTCAACCGGTCAGATGATGAAAAATGGCTATAAACAACACATTTAATCACAAATGTCATCTTCGGATAAATTCCAGAATTCTATGCAAAGAACATTCTCGGACACACTGGTTCGTCGGAATCCAGAGGTGTACCCGATAGGAACACTGTTCGAATCTCCGGTATAGTTCCTATCTAAAAACCGATGAAATGAAATCTACTATTGAGATCAAGGTATATTTGTTCCAAATCGAACTTCTCTGGATTACCGTGTGCGCGAGAACGACAGGCTCTTAAACAGAGGAGTCAAACAACTAATAAACACACTTCAGCGCTTCATCCACAAACGCCTTCAAACATGCCGTATCTGCTTCAAAGAAGTGATCCGACGGTGAGAGGATTAATCCCCCCACCCCACCCGCTTCTTCAAAACAACGTCGGACAGCCTCCCGTGTTTTTTCCGGAGAGCAATCCTTCAGGTGGTGAAACTGATCAAAACCTCCGATCAAACAGACTCGGTCTCCAATTCGTCTTTTGGCTTCTGCAAGGTCTACGTCACCACCCATGGTTACCGGAGTGAAGGTCTCCATGGCGTCCGGTTTCATATCTGCGATTATCTCAAGGATTGGCATCATTCCACCACAGGTATGGTAGACGATTCGTTGCCCTGCCTGATGTGCTGCTTCGATGAGTTTTGAGTCATAAGGTGCTACAAATTCCTCAAATATTGTCGGCGAGATAACCGTCGAAGATGCGCTGCCACCACCGAGTTCAACCAGGTCGAATCCCGCTCCCGCCATTGATTCGACGAATTTAAGCTTTCTTTCAAAGAGAATTTTCAAAAATGCATGCACCCACGTAGGATCTGTGAAGGTCTCCATTATCAGCTTTTCAACTCCGAATAACACAGCAGCGTCCTGCCAGCAACCCGGCTGCCCGTAAATGTCAAAACCTGGGACTGTTCCCCGCGATATACCTCGATCTCCAAACTCATCAATGCATCGATTTGATTCTGCAACATCACAGATTGAAGCAGGTGCGAAATCAGAAATAAGCTCAATATCGTCCTTTTCCTTCAACAACGGTTCCGCAACCCAGTCGGTATGGGCGTTACCCTGCAGCACCATTGTGAGAGTTTTACGTGCTGTGGTGATCTTAAATCGGGTAGTTTTATAACTGTCATCCGGTATTTCAGTTCGGGATATCAGCCATATACCTGCATTTTCTTTCATCTCAGGTTTATAAGCAGACACCCACTGCACCGGATCGAGTCCAAAGAAATCAAAGAATTGCTGATCTGTCAGGCTTTCTACTCCTAATTCATGCCTGAGTTCATTAAGATAATATGGCATGACATGGTGAGTCGTTACTGGTAGTCTATCCGGTATTCTGCCTTCAATGGCTGCCAGTAAACGGTCTCTGGATGTTAACTCACTCATTAGCAGCCTCAAATTCAAAGACATCCTCGAGCTTTGCATCGAAAGCTCTCGCAATCCGGAACGCGAGTATCAACGAAGGCACATACTTCCCCGCCTCAAGTGAAATGATTGTTTGCCTGGTGCATCCCGCTCGATTAGCGAGCTCCTGCTGCGTCATTTCATCATTGTTAAACCGCATTCGTCTTACTCGATTTCGAATGACATCTTTCAGCATGCTTCCTCGATTCCCAAATTTGGGTTCTTGTATCCGCGGAAAATAGCAATTGAACGCGCCAAGAGGTTGGTAAAGAGGATAAACTGCATCATGATATACATCAGATCAACCGGAACCGCGCCCTTTGTCCAGTAGGTTTCTGTCAGGACAATACACCAGACAACCAGAGTGATCATTGATGCCCACAATTGAGTTTTAAGAGCATTTCTGGCGATAATGACATCCCTTTCATCCATCGCAACGGCTTCTTCCGGATTTTGTTTTTTTGTCGATGCGATAATTATCCCCCACAGAATCGCACCTCCCACAATAATAGATGTGAAAATCATCCGCAACGGCTTATCTTCATTCAGGGTTGCCGGATCATTGAAAGTGAACATAAAAATAAATGCGAGCAATATAACTCCAGCTAATATCATGCTTAGGAAAGCCCGTTTTTGTTCTCGAAGCATATGTACTCCACAAAAAAAAGTTTACATATTGTCAAATTGTTTGGACAAAATGTAATATAATTTTTACATTTTGTCAAGAGATTGATACATTCAAATACTATATGGGGTGATGTCAGGCGTCCTCGATATCTTTGAAACATTCAGAAATAAGGAATAATCTTGTCGTTCCCGCGCAGGCGGGAACCCAGTAAGTTACTGTGTTTTCTGGATTCTGTTCATCTTCGATTCACAGCGTAAACGATGATCCGCCTTCGCGGGAATGGCAGACTTCTGAAACAATTGAATATTTTAAAAGTCTCGTCCTTGCCTTACACTTAAGTTGTTGTTTCTTTCCAGGTGGGGACACCTGACAACACGCGAAAACAGGATTTATCGCCCACTTACTGGATTCCCAGTCATGCTGGGAATGAGGAGAACAGGTGATTATCTCCATTCTCGGACACACTGGTCAGCAGGAATGACAACCGGTACGTAACATATCTCCTAATATGTGAATTCTGAGAACGGACAGGAATGTCCATTCTCCCCTGAGTTGAGGAAGTATATGCCTTCAACCTTGAAACATAACGACAAGTTTGACTAACTCGTATTAATAAGGTATATTACAAGGTTATCTGTTAATTTGGGGAACTCTCTTGCTTTTGGGATAGTAATACTCAGAAAGCAAACTGCTGACTATGGCAAACCTTTCAACATTTATTTTACTGGCACCGGGAATTCTCGCGGCATTGACTGTACATGAGTTTTCACATGGCTGGATGGCATACAGGCTCGGTGATGATACTGCTAAAAACCAGGGACGGCTCACACTAAATCCGATAGCCCATCTCGATCCGGTTGGGACTATTATGTTGTTCCTCTTTCATTTCGGATGGGCGAAACCCGTGCCGGTTAATCCCTACAATTTCCGTGGTGACATTCGGGATATGCGTCGTGGGATGATCTGGGTGTCGCTGGCAGGTCCTGGATCGAATGTAATCTTTGCAGCGGTACTCGGCCTGTTGCTTCAACTTCTGCTTTTTACAAACACAATAAACTATTCTCACGCTGCATACATGATGCTGACTTTCGGGATTTTTATTAACCTGATGCTGGCATTCTTCAACCTGATCCCAATTCCTCCACTCGATGGATCGAAAGTTGTTGAGGGATTACTACCGGTCAAATATCTCCCGAGTTGGCAGAGATTTGAACGTATGGGCTTTTTTGTAATATTTGGACTTATTATTGTCAGCAGATTGCTCCATATCCCAATATTCGGTGTGACAATATTTCCGCTAGCGGGTTTCTTCTATGGTTTGTTCACTGGAGATGCCCCATTAATGCTTCGGTAATGTGATGAATCTGTTCAAGCGACTCGAACCAAGACGTTTTAATTATCAGCCTCGTTATTCGAAGCCTGAGACCGAGAAACATGAGATTCGATTCCGAAGTATCTCGTCAATGGATCACAGGAAAAACGTGAAGAAACCCTATTTTTACCTTTTAATAATTATTCTGTTAGCCGTCTATTTTATGATGACCGGTCATCTGAAAAAGGCATTTAAGCCAATCGATATAACTAAAGATGATGTGATCGGATATAAAAAGGACAATCAATCAAAGGATCAATCAGAGTAAAGTCGTTTATGACGGAAGCTGAAAACAGATCAAAGGTTACAGTTCTACCACAGGCAGTTGCAAACAGGATTGCCGCTGGTGAGGTTGTTGAACGCCCCGCAGCAGTAGTCAAGGAGCTGATAGAGAATTCCATCGATGCCGGAGCAACTAAAATCACTGTTGCAATTCAGGATGCCGGCCGAACACTGATGCGGGTTGTAGATAATGGCTGCGGGATGACTGAAAATGATGTCACAAATGCGCTGGGTCGTCATGCCACAAGCAAATTGCAGCGATTTGAGGATCTCGAATCACTCGACACTTTTGGTTTCCGGGGAGAGGCACTTCCATCCGTTGCGGCAGTATCAAGGCTTGAAATTGTCAGTCGACCAACCGATTCCGAAGTCGGTACTCAGCTCAAGGTTTCCGGAGGCACAGTAGATCGGTGTGAACCGATTTCAGCATCTCAAGGGACATCAATCAGCGTCAGTGCTCTCTTCTACAATGTTCCGGCACGACGTAAATTTCTTAAAAGTGATGCAACCGAGTTTAAGTGGATCGCTGTTGTATTCCGTCAGTTTGCACTTGCTTTTCCGGGGATATCGTTTGAATTGTATCGAGGCAAAAAGAGGGTGTATGACCTTCAGGCAACCTCACCCATTAACCGAATAGCTGAAATGTTCGGCGATGATATTGCCGAGGAGTTGATTGAAGTTAATCTTGATCGCGAATGGATAAAGATCACCGGGTTTATATCGCCACCATCTCTGACTCAACGCAACCGTGATTCTCAGTATCTGTTCCTGAATCGAAGACCAATTATAAGCCCCACACTCTATCATTCGTTATACGCATCGTGTGAACCATATTTTGTCTCGGGTGGACACCCGATGTATATCCTGGCAATCGAAATGTCTCCGGATAGATTTGACATAAATGTGCATCCGGCTAAGAAGCAGGTAAAATTCGCTGATGAAAGTGGAGTCCGGTCTGCTGTTTGGTCAGCGGTCAGGAATGCGATCACCGGAGCGAGAACTCCCGAAGAGTTCACTCATGATCGATCTGATGTGAAAGATTCTAAAACCGAAAGGGATGGTAATGTTGGGAACGGAACATTAGCTCCGATAAAAACACCATCACATTTAAAAGCCTATACACCAATCCCACGTCAGTTCAATGCTCCACGAGCACCGGTGCTGCCATTTCCAGTTGCTGACAGGAGTGAAAGACCTCAGGAAGAATTAAGCTTTACAACTCCTCAGGATTCAATGCCTTCTGGAGAAAACCTCAAATCCGGAATTGATTTTGAGCATGGTTTCGAATCCGGAAGCGGTCAGCAGGAAACACCGAGGATCTGGCAGGCATTTGACACATATTTGATTTCACCGCTAAAAACCGGGCTGGCTTTTATCGATCAACATATTGCTCATGAGAGAATCCTGTACGAGCGAGCCTTATCTGCTATGGACAAAGTCCCCTGGGACAGCCAGCAAATTCTGTTTCCGGTAACAATTTCCGTTGCGTCGGAGGATGTTGATCTAATAATAGAGGCGATACCTTTGTTCGAGGCGATGGGATTTGCTATAGAGCAGTTTGGACCGGTTGATTTTCGGGTTTTGGCAGTTCCTGCAGGAGTTCGCATTTCAGATGAGAGCGAAATGGTGCTTGGAATATTCGATGAGTATCGCAAAGGAATTTCCGATGATAAAGATCCTCGAAAACTGCTTGCAGCTTCGTTTGCATGTCATGCGGCAATCAAGGCAAACCAGCCACTGAAGCCTGCTGAGATGCAAAGGTTGATCGAAGATTTGTTCAGAACTGAAGATCCGGAGTTCTGCCCGCATGGACGACCGATATATCATGTTTTGAGTCGAAAGGAAATCGACAAATGGTTCAAGAGATAACTGCAAATTGAACCAGAACATAGAATTAATTGATCTCCCGGTTATAGTCGGGCCAACTGCCGTTGGGAAGACAGAAGTTGGAGTCAGAATTGCAGAAATTTTTGGCGGAGAGATCATTTCCGCTGATTCGCGACAGGTATATAAAGGCATTGAAATTGGTTCCGGAGCGCCATCTCCGGAGGAATTAGAACGTGTTCCGCACCATCTGGTCGGAATTCTCGAACCGGATTCGCGATTGTCTGCCGGGGAATTTGCCCGGTTGGCTAATGACATTATTACTGATATCAGAAAACGCGGGAAAATGCCAATCGTGGCAGGGGGCTCGGGATTGTACGTTAGAGCACTTATTGATGGTTTATCACCGATTCCTCCCAGCAGTGAAGACATTCGTGAAGAAATCAGGAAGGAGGTTTCAGAACGCGGAATGTCGGAAATGATCGAGGAGCTTGCTGAAACAGATCCTGAATATGCAGCAAAGATTGGTATAAACGATGTTAAGCGACTAATCAGGGCAGTTGAAGTCTGGCGAACAACCGGAAGAACTTTTACCGACTGGCATGGAGAAACTGGTTATCAGAGCCCATATAATCCATTGATGTTCGGTCTAGTAAGACCACGTCAGGAACTGGTAGACAGGATTGAGAGGCGAATAAACCTGATGATAAATGCTGGATGGGAAGATGAAGTCAGGAAGCTGTCCGAACACTATAGTGGCTATGAAAATATACCTGTAACGGTATCGGAGGGTTTAGGATATAGCGAAATCATCGCATATCTGAAAGGAGACCTTACCCGAATTGAAGCGGTTGAGCAAATTCTGATTTCAACGCGTCAATTTGCAAAACGTCAGATGACCTGGTTTCGGGCTGATAAACGGGTAAATTGGCTTGAATTAGCAGGTGAGGAAGCAGCAGATGGCTGGGTAAATTGGCTGCAGGAAGAACTAAAAAAATTATAACATTTCCTGATGAAGGAAGCGTGGACATTCATGTCCGTTATTCAGGGATTGGATAAGACGGACAGGAACAGGTTGTCCAATAATACGATTTGAGCAAGAATTTTATTCTTGCTCCTCATTCCCGTGAAAACGGGAATCCGGAATTATCAATGACATACTGGATTCCCAATCAAGTTGGGAATGAGGAGAGATTGGTAGATTGCGCATTCTTGGACAACCCGGGAATGTCTGTCCACCCTTAATTTGTGAAATTTGAGAAATGATTAACAGAATCATCAGAGATAAGGAACTGATTTGACTACCTCGAATGAAAAAAGAACGCCAATCCTTAGAAACTGGAAACTAATGCTGATTATCGCTGTTGCATTTGCAATAGTGATATTTATCCTCTGGCGTTTCTTAGGAGGAGGTGTCGGTGACCTCCCGTCGGCTGTTGTACAGAAGGGAGAGTTCATAATCGACCTGCGGGAAACCGGACGTCTGAGGGCTGAGAATTCTGAAACTGTTTCAGCTCCACCAGTCAGAATCCCGTTGCAGATTATTGAATTGGTGGAAGAGGGAACTGTTGTTAAAAAGGGTGATGTTCTCGTAGCCTTTGATTCGACAGAAAATATGCAGCGGATAGATGATCTTGAAGCTGAGCTTTCAATCCAGCGCGCAAATCAAAAACGCGATATAGCTTCGATGGAATCGCAAATGGCAGGATTTCGCTCATCCGTACAGAACGCTGAAGCCAGCTATCGACTATCCGAACTCAGGCTCGAACAGATGGAATTTGAAGCTGATGTTCGCATCGAAGAGGGGAAATTGAACCTCTTGCAGTCGAAACTGTCTTTAGACCAGGCAAAGGATCAGGTTGAAGCTCAAGAGGAAATTAATGGAGCTGATTTGAAGTCGTCGGAAATGAGAATCCGACAGGCTGAACTCGACCTTGAAAAAGCATACCGGGAAATGCGCAAACTCGTTGTCAGAGCACCCGCTCCGGGTCTGGTTGTTTACAAGGAGATGTGGCGTGGGGGTGAAATGGCTAAGGTAAAAATCGGAGATACACCCTGGCGGGGTATGGCACTTATCGAATTGCCGGATCTATCCGTGATGATGATCGAAACCAATGTCAGTGAGGTTGATGTTGCCAAGATTAGTCTGGATTTACCCGCAGTAGTGAAGCTTGATGCTTATCCCGAACCGGAATTCCACGGAAAGATCGTTGAAATCGCAAATATGGCAAGAACAGATCCCGGGCAAAATGATGCAAAAGTGTTTGATATCTTGATTCGATTGGAAGAATCAGGACCACTATTGAAGCCGGGAATGTCTTCGACAGCGAGGATCATTATCGACAAATTACCCGATAAATCGTGGGTACCAATTGAAGCAGTGTTTACAGATGAAGGGAACACAGTAGTATACGTGAAGAGTGGTCGAGGCTGGAAGAAACACCTTGTTGATCTTGGACCACGCAATGATAATTTTGTCATTGTTGAAGCAGGTGTGGATGCAGGTACACGGGTGACGTTAGTTGATCCAACGAAGAGAATTGAATTCAATAAGAAGGAAAAACAATCTGAAAATAAGACGAAGTCGACAAATGGTGGAAAAAACAAAAAAAACCGACGCTCTAAAGGTCGTCGAGTTATTCGAATAGATCACTAATATGCTCAGCAAGTACATAAATACGGAGTTAATTCGAGGTGCAATGGATGGACTGAGATCTCATAAACTGAGATCCGGTTTAACAACCCTCGGTGTGATTTTCGGTGTAGCTGCTGTAATCAGTATGTCCTCAATCGGTGAGGGGGCGCGTCGCGAAGCACTCCAACAGATCGAGCAGATGGGTGCGTCAAATATTATTATCGACGATGCCCGACCTGAAAGCGGAGAAGACAGATCAGAAGCAGTACGGAAAAATCCGCGAGGTTTGATACTCGATGACGCTGAAGCATTAAAGAGTGTACTTGCTGAAGTTGAACTCGTCGTCCCCCAGAGATTTGGACCTATGACCGTACGTGCGGGAGCTCAGGAAGCCGAGCTCAATATCGTCTCATCAACTCCGGACATATTCACACTACAGAAAAATGAGATCGCAGAGGGTCGTTTTTACTCATGGCTTGATGAAGAAGATGCAAGAAAAATCTGTGTACTCGGTGGTGGTGCCAAACGTGAGCTCTTTCCCCTGGAATCAGCAATAGGAAAAGATGTGCGAGTCGGGAAGGTACTCTTAACTGTCATCGGTGTTCTCGACAGGCAATTTTCCGGTGGTGAACTGGAGGGATTTAAGATAAATGACAGGAATACTGATGTATATGTTCCGCTTTCGACGTCTCTGATAAGATATCCTCCTGATCTGGGAGAATCAATTCTGCACCGAATAGTTGTTCACCTGCCGGATGTAACAGAGTTAAGAGCCTTTGGCAACGTCATAGAGCGGACTCTTTACCGGAGACATCACGAAGTTTCTGATTTTGAAGTTATAATTCCTGAAGAGTTGCTGAAGCAGCATCAACAGACACAGAGAATCTTCAACATCGTAATGGGTACAATTGCTTCGATATCACTTCTAGTAGGTGGTATTGGAATAATGAACATAATGCTGGCGTCTGTTCTGGAGCGGACACGGGAAATCGGAGTCAGACGAGCACTCGGAGCTCGGCAATCTGATATAGCGAGACAATTTCTGGCTGAAGCAACACTTCTATCACTTTCGGGTGGTGTGATCGGGGTTATTCTTGGTATTGTGCTTGCCAAAGTCATCTCACTATATGCCAACTGGGACACAGCCGTTTCCGTTTGGTCGATATTGATTGCCGTAGGCGTGTCGGTTGGAGTAGGGATTATATTTGGGTACCTTCCTGCCCGCAGGGCAGCAAAACTTGATCCAATAACTGCATTGAGGTTTGAATGATTAGGGAGCTTTCGAATTACCGAATCTGTTTGTGCAAAGAAGACTTAAACCAATATTCTGTTTTCGGATTGATGTTGATTCTCTTCATAACCACAGTTTTACCTCTTAATGCAGCAGACACCCTGAAACTTACCCTTGATGATGCCCTTTCCATTGGTTTTCAGCAATCACCGGAAATGCACAATGCAAGGCTCGATTCCCTTGCTGCTGAAGGAGAATGGAGAGTGAGTCGTGGAGGTCGATTACCTCAACTAAGATTTTACCAGGACGCACCCAGTTTGCGAGAGTCCGTAGATGAACAATTTGTATACGATCCAGAAAGCGGTAAGGAAAGATTGGATTACGTGCCTTCGGGAGATCTAAGATGGCAGAGCCGTATTGACATGAATCAAAACCTGCCCTGGGGTGGTACGTTGAGTTTGTCGAGTCGACTGTATAAACGCGACTGGTATTGGACAATTTTTGATGAAAAAGAAGATTATACGGAGTATTCACTCCTGAATAGGGTAATGCTCGACCAACCTTTGCTGGAAGGTAATCCGGTGAAAAGAGAATTCGAGATATCCAAAATAAACTATACTTCAAACATGATCGACTATGAAATCAGTCGTCGTGAACTGAAATATAATATAACTCAAGCTTTTCTGGGACTTGTTTCTGCTGAAGGTGCTCTGGAAATTGCAGCCTTCGACCTTGAACTCGGAAAATCATCAGAAGCATTAGCGGAACGAAAGCTTGGAGCGGGACTTATTCCGGAAGTCGATTTGCTGCAGATTCAGGTCGATCTTGCCCGTCGTGAAGGCAGCTACAGACAGACGGAAAATACTGTTGAGTCAACGCGGGAGCGTTTGAAGTTGATGCTCGGATTAGATATCGATCAGCCCATGGAAGTTATTTTCAATGAAAATCAGATTCAGGATGTAGCAGTTGACGATCTTGATCTAAGTGGTGAACGTCTCGAAACCAGGCGTGAAAAGCTCAATCTCAAGAAAATGAAGATGCAGACTAAAGCGTCTCTTCTAAAGGAACGAGTCAATGCGTATTTACAGGCATACTACGAACTTGACTCAAGACGAGATAATTTTGAAGATATTTCCACCACAGGTGACAGGAACTTTGGCGTATCGCTTCATCTGGAAATTCCGATTTTTGGATTTGGTACAACAAGTGGAAAACTACAGTCAATTCGTGCGAATCAGAAAAGAACTGAATTGCAGCAAAAAACTCGGGAGGCTGAAGCGATTTCTGATATTCGAGGGGCACTCAGGAATGTTGAGACTGCTGCTGATAGAATTCGAATCTCAAATGCAGCAGTTGAACTGTCTATCAAAAGCCATTCAATCACAGAAGATCGATTTGAAAACGGAATGGTAAACTCTCGTGAATTGCTTGACAGTCAGCTTGAGTTAACCAGGATGAAAAGAGAAGCGTTAAACGCTCAGATAGATTACGAACTCGCAGTAGCATACCTGGTCAGAATCGCGCCATAATACAAAAACATTAGTGGAAAGCGTTAAGGGGTAATTATGAACACAAATAAAACTTTAAAAGCTGTTCTTTCTGATCTGCTGAAGCATCAAAAAGTTAACCCTACTCTATTCGCAAGGACTGCTGATATTTACATGCAGATGGGTAAGTTGAGAAATGCCGATAAAATTCTTACCGAAGGAGTCGGTAATTTCCCGGACTATGTTCCCGGCTGGATAGTAAAGGGGAACTACCATTTGGTTCAAAATGAACGGGAAAACGCCCTTGAATCTTACCAGATGGCACTTGAAATCAATCCGGACATACCCTATGTGCATGAGAGATGCAGGACAATAGCGAAAGAAAAAGATGACTCTGACGGGTATTTCGGGCACATGGCAGAATTAGTTCGTCTCGACTCTATGAACGGAAAACTGCAAAGTTCATATCAGAAGGAATTATTGCATTACATTGCTATTAAAAGTGAAGTGATTCCGAAAGAAGAGCTTGATAAAATCAACCTGTCAGAACTTCGGAAACTATTGCTAAAAGAGGATTTGCTACCGGACGAAATGCAGAGACAGGGCAGATTAGAAGTTGCAGCACTATTCAAAAACTTCATCCCTGAGGTGGACATAACAGAAGCTGAAGAGGATTCTGATCCCGTAGAGACTATCGATAAAGAATTGAATGATTTCAAAATTGCATCAACCGATGATGAGGAAACCACAGAAACACCTGACAATGTCTCAGAAGAATTTAAAGAGGAAGAGGAGGACACTTCATCTTCCCTTGATACGGCTTTAGATGAGCTCTTGAATTCCGAAACAGACATTCTATCACACTCGATTGATGAGGCTGAGCAAGAGGCTCCAATCGAGAGTGTTCCAAGAGTTGAAAAAGAAGAACATCCTACTGAAGAGGCTGAAACACCTGATTCGGTTTCAGAACCGGAATTAGAAAGCTTATCAGATGACTCAGATATTCGTGAGCGATTAAACATGTTAACTTCTGAACCGGATATGACACCAACCCCGATAGAAGAAACAGAGACAGAAACGGATACTGAAGTCCCGGAACAATCCTCTGAAGAACAAGAAACTCCAGTCGAAAGCACGCCGGA
>CAYLYZ010000070.1:0-29650 GCA_964387885.1 uncultured bacterium
GTTTCAAATGCCATTACTGTTCGACACAAAAGTACTTTTTAACCGGATGAACCCTAATTAAGGTGACAGTATACTTAATTGTTGTTGTTGAATTGAAGGGATTGGGGTATCCCGGAAAAAGACCAAATTCATCTGCTGTTCTTGGATATTCATAAATTGGGATGCCCTCAGGATCGGCCTCGGTTTTGACTAAGCATTCTTCACCTCCGAGTTTCCCCAGAATTGCATATCCACCGTCCGTTGTCCGGACAATTGACCGACAATTGTCAGATCCTTCTCCTCCCATAACCCAGGACCAAAGGCTATCACCATCTTCATCCAAACCCAGCAACCAGAAATCGGAGCCGCCTGCTCCGAACGAATTTGTGAAACCGGTTAAAATAAAACCTCCGAATACAGGTTGTACAACTGAATAACAAATTTCTCTCCTCCTTCCTCCATATGTATTAGACCAGACATGCCTGCCATTCTCATCTACCTCTACGATTCCGAATTCATCATCATAATTTCCCTCCCCCACAACCCTTTGAGGTCCGACCATGATAAAATGTCCGTCATCTGTCAATACTAGATCATTGCAGACATTTAAATATTCACCACCACAAAGATATGACCAGAGACTGTCACCATTTTCATCGGCTCTTACCAGCCAGAATTTTTGCCCGCCAAAGGATTGGCATAATCCAGCCATAGCAAATCCATCATCCTCAGTCTGCACAATTGAATTGCACCTATCATGATGCCCGCCACCATATGTTTGTGACCAGAGACTATCCCCATCAGCATCAATTCGTAAGAGCCAGAAGTCTTTCCAACCGGCACCAAACGAACCTGTCTCACCAGCAAGGGCAAAACCTCCATCGGAAGTCTGGATAAGATCGTTACACCTATCCTGATCTCTCCCCCCATATGTTCTCGACCATAAACTATCACCATGCTCATCAGTTCGAATAACAAAAAAATCGGTTGAATTCAGGGAAGTAGTTCCAGCGAGTAAATAGCCGCCGTCAGAAGTTTGAATAAAGTTATTACAATAGACTGTCTCGTTCCCACCATATTCCTTTGTCCACAGTGTATCACCGTTTTGGTCAGTTCGCAGGAGCCAGAATTTAACGTGTCCCCAATATCCGTTACTCCCAGCCATGGTAAATCCTCCATCCTCGGTTTGGATTACAGAATAGAGGACATGATCTCCTACTCCAGTATAAGTATGTGACCATAATACTTCCGGCTGGGCGATTGAAAAACTTGACGATACCAGTAAAGCGGTAAAAATTAAAATCATCCTCATCCCGGTCTTTTCCCTATTTTAACAACATCAATTTTTGAACTTCATTCTTTTCTCCTGAACCGCTCTCCAGCTTAACAAAATACACTCCCGCACCAACACCCTCAGCATCCCAAACCGCACTATGCATCCCCGCAGGCACAATCCCATCTACCAGCGTCTCAACCAGCCTGCCCTGCACATCGAACACCCGCAAAGATACACCACCAATTAAGGTGACAGTATACTTAATTGTTGTTGTCGAATTAAAGGGATTCGGATAAGGCTGTGAAAGGGTGAAGGATGAGGGATGAAGGATGGGATATCTTTCAGATGGGGCAGGAAGTTGGTCAAATGGGATATGTCCGATCCAGGCGTCCCATGCCTGCTGTCCCGCAACGGTGTAACCATCTTCCTCAGCAACTATGGAATGTAGATTTCGACGATTATAAAGCCGTGCATACCGAGGTCTGCCTTCTGCTGTTGTATCAATATGACCTGTTGCCTTGTCAATTATATAGAAATCCGAACCGTTCATTATAAACGCCAGTTTCGATTCGGAATGCGGATATAGGAAACCATATGTTTGCTGATGAGGAAGAGCAAGCCAAACTCTGTCTCCATTTCTATCGTAGAGTATAACCATTGCGTGAGTACAACCGCAATCGTGGGGTTGACATGAAACAAAATACCCACCATTATCTGCCAACAATACATGCTCATATTCCCATCCCCAACCTCCATCATTGAACCTCATTGTATCAACAGGATTAAGTTCACTATCAAACTGAAGGATACCTCCCCACGTTAAAGCTGCGAAACCACCTTCCGGCTTTTCAACAATATCGCGAGCTCTATAATCCTCGGAAATGAATTCAGCAATAGCTCGTCCATCCCTGTTGATTCTCAGGATGGTCTCCCGATTATCACCCGAAAAGGGATTTGCAATTATGAGCGTACTATCCGATGTCATGATTGTTTTGACATTTGCGAAACGGTTCCATCTTTCAGGATCAAATATTGAGTAATATCGCGTCCAAAGGCTATCTCCATCCTCATTTGTTTTTAAAATCCATATTCCTTCACCTTCCTGATTTTCATATTCACCAATGAGAAAAAAACCTTCATTGAAGTTATCAATGAGGTTCAAACTACCGTTGACCTCTTCCTGCCATGGTATGAAACGTTTTATTTCGGGTATTTTATAATTTCTTGACCAGATATCGTTTCCTTGTTCATCTGTACGCATCAGAATCACTTCCGGATCAGCATTTTGGGTTTCCTCGGAGTATATTCCCAGCACATAACCACCATCCGCACACTTTACTAAGCCTCCTGCAAAGGCAATACTACCCCCTGGATTGCCAAATCTGGCTGTTGATGTCAAGTCAATCTCAGAATCGAATTCAAGGAGCATAAAATCACATGCTCTCGGATCACCGTAACTTCCGAATTGGAAACCACTTGTTCCGGAAATTGAAAAACCACCATCGTTAGTTGGATGAATGTCGGTTTGGTTTATTGGATTAAAGCCTATTTCATCCGCGGAAAAATTACTTTGACCGGAGATTTCACCTTCGGAATCGACTGTAAAGACAGTAAATACTTCATTGTGTACTTGACTAACAAGGAATCTATCTTCGATTTCAATTGAGAAAAGTGGTGATCGGCTTGAAACCTGCAGCGGTGTCCGCCATTCAATTCTCCCATCTGTATCGAATTTTATCAGCCTTCCATAAGGTGCAGAAGTGTGAAAGGTCGTGAGAGCAAAACCATTATCACCAGTCTGTATGACTCTCGCTGATCGGTAGCCTCGAATACTATCACCGACAACAGTGTTAAAAATAATTTCGTCCTCAAGCGTAAATTTAATAACACGGAAACCCATACCATCGTTTGTGATGCCTGAGGCTATAAAATTATTATCTTCGGTTAGAGTAAGATCATAGATACTGTAGTTAACTAAATAAGCATGTTCATCTATTAATTCCCCTGCTGGATTCAGATATTTAATCGGTAGTGAACGTACTCCAGGTTCTGGCTCGTGCGCTAATGCAACAGTTCCGTCAGATAGTTCGAAAATGCGAAACAAACGCCTTGATCCAGCCATAAAGTAATCACGAACCCACAGGATTTCACCATCCGGGTTAATTTTAATCAGAAAACGATTTCCACTGTGCTCAGCATCCGAACGACCACCAATACACCCAATGAGAAAACCACCATCAGAAGTTTGAATAGCATCATGACATATCTGATCTGTGTAATTATCATATCTGACGTGCCACTCCTCTTCAAGATTTTCATTGAGTTTTAAAATCAGGATATCCCGATCATGAAGTTCAAACTCGTCCGTCATCCCTGCCAGGAGCCAACCGCCATCGGAGGTTTTCACGGAGCAGTTTAGTTGCTCTTCATTACTTGATCCAACCCGATTCTCCCAATCCGGTTCGATCCCGGCAAAACTGATTGAAACAATTATTATTGTCGTAAAAACTGCTAATAAAATAATTCTTGACATGATTTCTCCTCTAACTTAATCCATGACAGCATCTAAAAAACAACATCTTTTAGTAGTTACATAAAACACTTCGTGTTTGTCCCGGGTTCGGAGAACACCGGGCTACTTAACAAGCACCACCTTTCGCATTTCTTTCATCCCTCCCCTTTCATCCTTCATCCTTACAAAATACACTCCCGCACCAACCTCACCCGCATCCCACACCACACTATGCCTCCCCGCTGGCATCTCCCCATCAACCAGCGTCTCAACCAGCCTGCCATTAATATCATACACTTGCAGAGACACCCTTGTAATTAAGGGGACAGTATACTTAATTGTCGTTGTCGAGTTGAAGGGATTGGGGTAGGCAGAGTTTAGAACAAATTGTGTAGGCAGTATTTCCTCTTCTACTGACAGGGGATTTATCGTTACAGTAAAGCTATCGACAACAGGAATAAAGTTATTATTTGCCAAAACCCTTACCAGATGTGGGACATTATCACCAAATCCCGGTTCAGTACTTAAAATAAGAAGATTCTCATCGATTAGATTAGATATCAGTGAATCTGTATCACACAGCACTTCATAATTTAATATTTGATCATCAGGATCACTGAAAACTGTATCCAGTTGTGCTACAGTAAATGGCTCTTCCATCAATCCAAGCGTAAAGTCCGGAATAGGTGAAATAATTACCGGTGGAACATTGACATTTTGAACAGTTATGGGAACTCCTACAGTGTCACTCTGTTCACCGTGGGTTGCCACAAACCTAACGAGATATTCACCTGCAGAATGGTGATCTGTTATCCATAAAAATGCAGCTCGACCTCTTCCCCGATCCTCAAAGGAAATTCCTTCATCAGGTAAATCATCTTGAATCAAGTCTATTGTAATATTTTGCAGATTCTGAGCTCGGATAATAAATTCAACTGAATCCCCTTCATCTACCTCGAATCCACGATATGGAAAATCATCCCAGAGTGGATGATTGTTAAATAACATGGCTTCCGATAAATCGTAAACGTCGAAACTCGTTGTATTCGCAACGAAACCTAAATTCCCCTCCATATCTACCCCGGTAGGTCCACCACTGGTATCATACCACCCAATTTCCTCAGGATTTTCCGGATCAGAAATATCATACAACGATATTCCACCCTCCCGGGTGGCTACAAAAGCATAATCATTAACGATATCGACATCCCAGGCACCAGTCTGTCGAGGTACCACAGTAGATAATACTCGAGCCTCCTCGATCCTCTCGATGTCAATAAATGTCAGGAAACCCGGTCTGCCATTTCCATCAGCCCAGCTACCGGGTTCCAGAACACACAGGTAATTACCGTTAATAATTAAGTGAGTTGAAATTTGTACATTCGTTTCAATAAATCCAACTTGCTCTATGTTTTCTTCAGGATTTTCAACATCTAATATTATTACTCCATTTCTACCCTGGACAAACAGGCGATCCCCTGAAACAGCTATTCTGCGCCTTATGGCTCCTACAACACGACTATGCGCAATCAATTCGGGTTCTTCCGGATTTGCTATAGAATACACTGAAATTCCCGGTCCATTCCCAACTGTGAATAGAAATCTGTCATTCATCGCAATTCCAACGGCTCTCAAATCAAAAACAGATGCTAATTCTTCCGGTTCTTCGGGATTTGCGAAACTTATTGTCCTGACGTAATAGTCATCTACCAGATATATAAGATTTCCGAACACCACGAAATTATTTAGGTACCAAAGAGCATCGGGATTATATACTCCTATTTCTTCCGGACTATTTGGGTTAGAAATATCTACAAATTTTAAGCCATTATTTCGACCTGAAATTAAAGCCATTTCTCCGACACACTCAACTCTGGATGCTTGTCCAGTTTGATTAAGCTCTGATATTAGTTGCATGTCACCCGGATCGCTCACATCGATGAAAAATAAACCTTCATAATGGTTTGTGCTTCCAGACAATAATATATTCTGACATAAGGCAAAAGCAGATTGATTACCAATTTCAATTGAGTCGAGGTTTCCGAAATCTTCCGGATTGGAAACATCTGCTGCATAAACAAAATCACTCGAATGCAGACTGTATAACAGGATTTCATCTCCTGTGATTACCCAATCTTTGCAACCAAAATCAAATATATGTTCATTCAGTAGTTCGAATTCATTCTCCTCATTGTAATCGATTATTCTGAATACGCTGTTCCCAACATAAATTCTTCTATCCCGGACTTTCATTATTTTGCCTATATTATTCCTTTCAGTAGAAAAAACAGCTTCGATTTCCGGATTTTCCGGATCTTCGATGTTAACAACAAACAGATCTTCATGTTGATTGGCGACATAGACCAGATTTCCTTCTACATCAAAGGCATCCACACCACGACCATCACCTCTTCGGATATTTTCATCAGGGGGAACAAATGTGCTGAGTAATTCCGGATTTTCCGGATCTACTACGTTGTAAATAAATAGTGGTGCGTTAAAATCCTCAGCATTGCTCCACGTCCCGACAAACAGCAGTCCATTTGAATGAACAATACCGGTAGTTCGCCTGAAATCTATCCCAATCACACTAACCTCACGAATATTTTCCGGATCGGAGATGTCCAGAATTCGTACGCAATTCGGAAGATCACAGATTGTATAGGCAAAATCTCCTGCTATACATATATGTTCCATATAGCTATTGTTTACGTGATGTGAACCAACTACACCGGGTTCTTCCGGATTTTCAAAATCAACAGCTATCAGACCATTTCCAGAAGAAGCTATATAGGCGATTTCATCGTCAATTGCGATATCATGAACAAAATGCCAATAGTTGTAAAGACTACCGATGTGTTCCATGCGGAATACATCCTGACCTAAGATCGGAAATGCTGCGAGGAAAACACAAAGCACAAGGAGGCTGAGAAATATGCTCGAGCTAGAATTGTTATGTGACACCATGATTAGCTCCATTTTGTATTTAATTAAAGAGTCTGTGTTAATTTTTTAAAGAGAATCAAGACTATCTCACCAAAACCATCTTCCGCATTCCATTCATCCTTCCCCCTTCATCCTTCATCCTTACAAAATACACCCCCGCGCCAACCCCACCCGCATCCCACACCACACTATGCCTCCCCACCGGCATAACCTCATTCACCAACGTCTCAACCAACCTGCCATTAACATCATAAATTTCAAGTGTTACCGGCATAATTAAAGGGACAGTATACTTAATTATTGTCTTTGAATTAAATGGATTCGGGAAAGCTCCGATGAGGTTGAAATTTTCGGTGATTATCGGATTCGTTCCTACTTCAAGCACTGAAAAACCATTAGATTCATAGACAAGACCTGAGCCTTTCAGGACATCAGTGACGAAGACTTCCATTTCAGTTTGCTGACTTGCATCCCATAGCTTTAATTGAAGTGATTCTCCCGGAATAAGTCCATCCTTTTCTTCTATTGCAGAATCATCACCCCATACAGAAATACCGGCTTTTCCTGAGTTATCAAAGCCTGCTACTCCAACAACTCTTCCCTCTGAATCTACGACTTCGACTTCATCATCCAGACCGATTTCCATCCCATCAATTGAAGTGATGAGCACACTCATGTTGTTATCTGTAGGTCGCGGAGCCTGCCAATGGGAAGTTCGGATGTTGGATTCACGTAGCGAAAATCCCGCAATCCGGTCTTCATCCTGCTGAGGGTAATTGAGCGCACAATCGGCATTGACATTGATCTGGTAACCCTGTGTTTCCCGCCAGGGGAGCATGTTTGAGAATCTCCATTCGGGATTCATAAACCTGCCGTCACGATCTTTTGCTATTATTACATTATCAATAATTCTTGTCAGGACAAAAAACGCAGGAGCGCCAGCATCTAATTCGAAAGTCGGGAAATATGCTGCGATATTCCAGCCTTCGGTGAGAGGGATGTCCGCGTTGTAAGGTATCGGTTCGCCTGTAAAGACGGTTTCAACTGCTTCGTCGACATTCAGCAGGTAGCCTTCAGTCAGGTTCCAGAAGGGGATGTTGTTGAAGTTGAATCCGGGGGAGTAAAACCTGCCGATCTCATCTTTCAGCAGGACGATGTGGTGCCGGTTTTCGTTGACTCGCAGGCGTTCCATAAGCGGAATAACCGCAGGTCCTTGATCATTTTCCCATAGTTCCCGCGGTGGTGAGACATTCAGCGAGATCATGTTCCATCCGGCATCGAGGTTCATATTCAGCTCGCGAATTTCCACATCACCCTCGAAATCGTAAATTCCGAAACCTGTCCCGTCACCGATGTAGATTAATCCGCCTTGTAGCGTCGGGGCGTACGCATATCCGGGTGTGTCAAAGAATCCGACTTCCTCTAATTCTTCCGGATCGGAAATATCGATCACCCGTAATCCTCCGGGACCGGTTCCTACATAAGCGTAATCTCCTGAAACGGATACTCCACGTCCAACTCCGGGAGTTTCTATAATGCCCATCTCCCGGGGTTCGCGCGGATTGCTGATGTCTACAACTCGCAACCCAGTGTACATTTCCATTAGATATGCGAAATCACCGACCACATCAACTCCCATCACCAGTCCGTCATCATTAAATGTCGCTGCAACAGCTGGGCGTTCGGGATTTTCAATATTAATAACAACCATCCCGTTATCACCATCTGCCATATACAGGTAATCCCCTTCAACATCCAGCCAGTTTCCGTCACCCTCCGTAATCAACACCCTTACGAGCACCGGGCGTTCGGGATCTCTAACGTTAACAACTCTTAATCCACCCTCTCGTCCATCGGCAACAAACAGGTAATCACCAACCTTTTCCACACACAGAGCATATGATGAAACAACATTCGCGACCTCATCGGTATTTTCGGGATCGGAAACATCAACTATTCGTATACCCTCAGAACCATCTGCGATATAGGCGTAACCTTCCTCGACAGCAACATCATTTGCCGTTCCCCGAGAATCCCAGGCTCCCACAGAATCGGGATTTGCCGGATCGGAAATGTCTATTATCCGGATTCCCCCATCTGAATTCGCGAGATAGCAGAACTGGCCATCTATTGTATTATTCCGTGCCCACCAACCCGGGGTGGAAAGACTGCCGATTTCTTCGGGATCGTTGGGATTTGTTATTTCAACAACCCGCAGCCCGTCCCGATAATTCGCCATATAAGCATAATTGTTCATCACGTCTATCCCCAGCGCCCGTCCCGGCAATTCTGCAGAACCGCGAAGTCTTGGATTATCAGGATCGGAAATATCCAGGACTAACAACCCACCCTCATCGTCAGCGACATACATGTAATCACCAAAAACATCAACACTTTTCGCATTATTATCAGTATCAAAGGTACTTCGAACCTCAGGTCGTCCGTTAATGAAGTCGAGAATTATAACTCCACGGGCTCCATCAGCGAGATATGTATATCTTCCTTGTGCGACAACATCATAAACGTAACCTGGTGTGTTAAATGATGAGCTGAATCTTGGTTGGGCGGGATTTTCTATGCTCATTACAAGCAGTCCCGACCTGCCATCCGCTACATAGATGCAGTTACCATCAATCATGGCTGCGCGCGCATCTCCCGGAGTGTCAAAACTTGTTAACTCCCCCGGGTTCTCGGGATCTTGTACATCAATTATTCTGACGCCACTCTCTCTACCATCAGCAATCACCACAAGATCATCAACCACGTCCACACCCCGGGCATCTCCGGGAGTATCAAGAAATCCAACCTCAACCGGATTTTCGATATCTCTATAATTTATAACTCTTAAGCCTCCCCGTCGATCTGCAAGATAGACATGAGGGAACCAGACCGAAACTCCAAAAGTAACATCGGGATTATACTCATAAAAACTTCTGAGTTCCGGGTCAGCAGGATCGGATACGTCGATAATCTGCAGACCGGAATGACTTGTCGCCATAAAAGCATGCCTGTCCGTTACCTCAATATCATAGGATTCGCCGTACTGGTCAAACAATTGACCGACCTGCCGAACCTCGGAGCGATCCTGGCAGAAGATTGAATAGGTATGGACTGAAACAAAGGGAAGTGTTAGTGTGATTAGAACACTCAGGAGTATTTTGAAACAAGATGTTTTCATTTTAATCTCGTTAGGTTTATGGTTAGAAAAATAAAAATCACGTTTTTGAAAGACCATGTAGCCCGGCTTCCCCGAAGCCGGGATCCTTATAAATAAAAGATTCCCCGTGTTCAGAGAACACGGGCTACATTATTAATCACCATAGAAAATTATTATTAATAAATGACAAATGGCTGTCAGGGAATGTCAAAATACGCAAGCAGATAACAGTACAAAGAACATTCCCTAACAGCCAATTATTGTCAGGTAAAATATGTTTCTTACCTGAAAACTCAGGCAGGATTTTATCCCGGTTACTTCAACAGCGTCACCGAAAGCATTTCCATTTTTGTTTCTGTCTGAATCCGAATCTGGTAGTTCCCTGCCGGTAATCCGGATGCGTTGACACCAATGTTGTGTGATCCCGAAGGATACATCGTTCTGTTTGATATAACTTGTACTTCGCGTCCGCTTAAATCATAAATAGCAAAACCCAATACTTCTGCTTTCAAAAGTGAGAAACTGACCGTTGTGCGATTATTGAAAGGATTTGGATAAGCTCCGATCAATTCGAAACTCTGCGGAGGCTGATATCCTGAACCGGGTGTGGAAAGACCCACCGGATTGTAAACTCCAAAATTACTACCATCACCCATATAGAGATAGTCTCCAATTACTGTAGGAGGATATCCATATCCCGGTGTGTTGTAATACCCAATTTCCTCAGGATCTTCGGGATCGGATATGTCAACAGCCTGCAAACCGGCGGGACCACAGCCGATATAAGCGATATCTCCCTCAATTATCAGTCCGCGTGCTGCCCCGGGTAAAGGTATAAAGGATACATCGCGTGGCGATCGAGGATTGGCAATGTCAACCACTCCGAGCCCTCCCCTGCCACTACGGTCTCTCTGGGCAATGTATGCATAATGATCATCTATCACTAATCCATCGGCACCCATATCAGTGCTGAAAGTCGCCAATCGACGAGGTCGGTTTGGATCCTGAACATCAATTACAACCAAACCGTTATCGCCATCGGCTACGTAAACATGCCCATCAGATACAGTTACAGCATAAGCTTCACCTTCGGTCACAAGAGAGCTGATTGTTACGGGTTGAGCTGGATTGGAGATATCCATAATATTCAATCCACCGTCACGTCCATCTGCAACGTATGCAAAATCACCTGCAATTTCGATGTGTTGTGCAAAGGAGGTATTTACAAAAAATATTTCTTCTGGTGCCACCGGATCGTTGATATCGAGAACTCTGACTCCCTCCTCAGCATCAGCGACATATGCATATTCACCATTAATTGCCGCGAAATATGCAGAACCCGGTGTGTCAATACGGTCTATGGAATCGGGTTCTGAAGGATTACTGATGTCTATAACCATGACTCCCGCATCCGAATTTGCGAGGTAGCATAATCCATTACCAATATCTGTGACGTTACGTGCCCAGAATCCAGCTGTATCGAATGAGCCGACCTCATCAGCTTCAGCAGGAACTGCCACATTTATGACACGCATACCGTTCCGGTTATCCGCAACATAGGCGTAATCACCCAATATTCCTACAGCGTATGCATCTCCCGGTGTATCATAGAAACCCAGTTCAGTAGGATTTGTTGGATCTTCAATGTTTATAATTCGTAATCCACCATCACCACTATCACAAAGATATGCAATATTTCCGACGATTTTCACATCGAGTCCATATTCGGTGAGTATAAAACCTGCCTCACTCGGACTGGCAGGATTTGAGATATCAATTACCCTTAAACCACCCCGTCCGTCAGCAATGTATGCATAGGTGCCGGAAACATCGAGACCATTCGCATAGCCTTCGGTAACTAATTGCCCAATTTCGTCGGGATTGATCGGATCGGATACGTCAATAATCCTCAGTCCTCCATCACGTCCGTCCGCCATATATAGAGTTTCACCGATGATTTCAATATCTACACAATAATCCGTTTCCATGAAACCCGTCTCTTCCATGTTAGCCGGATCTGAGATGTCAATTATTATTAAGCCACCTGTACGATCGGCTACATAAGCCTGTGTTCCGGATATCCGCACTTTTAAAGCTGTTCCGGGAGTATCAAAAACTCCAACGAGATTCGGAGAAGAAATATCAGAAATGTCAATAACAAGCAATCCAGCATCCTTATCTGCTAAATAGGCATAATCACCCTCAACTTCAACACCATAAGATGATTCGGGATTGTCGTCGAACCTCCCTGCCATAGATGGATTCACAGGATCAGATATATCAAGAATTAATAATCCCGAATGGCTTGTTGCCATGAAAGCGTAATTATCTCGAATGGTTATATCCCGAGCTTCTCCAATCTGGTTAAAAAGTCTCCCAACCTGCTCGATACCTGAGCGATCCTGAGCGTTCACCGAAGCCGAAACCAAGATGATAATGCAAAAAACAATCTGCAAATATGAGTTTTTCAAATCTTTTTCCTTACGTTAAATACCTGATGTTTCAACTATTGCGATTTCTTGAACTCACCCGGACTATTGGGTGAGTATGGTTAATGTTCACGAAAAATCCATGTCAGGTAAAATCAACTATTTCACCTGCAGAACAGAGTTCCTATTTCTAATATCCTCCTTTACTCAACTCTTTAGGCCAAGGCATTATCGATTATCCTCATTAACTCTGATTCGCTCAATGGAACAGACTTCTTCCTATAATCTGAAATCCTTATCAACCTCTTTTCTCCGACAATTTCCTTGATCTCATCAAAAACAGACTTGTTCTTTTTATAATTGCATAAACCACCACAGACCACGATATCATATTGTTCTTTTAGCACCTTTGATTTCGCTTTTCTTATGGCGTCTACCATTTCAACCTGCATGCCTCGTGCCTGACCTACTCGTTTTGCTAATTCAACCAACTTTGCTTCAGATCCGATAATCAACATCAGCTCATATCTTGATGACATTTCGAAATCTAAAATTTCATCAGCGTTTACATAGGGTTTCACGGCTAATCTGACAAGACCTTTCATGCGGTTTAGAAGAACATCCATTCTTTTAACCAGTATTGGAATATTTTTTATGAGAGGTCGCTGATCCCCACTTTGTAGCTTAGTTAAGTCTAAAATATCTGCAATAGTCATCAATCCCTGTAGAGGTTGGTTAAACTCATGCGCTATACCACCCGTAACCTGACGTACTGCCTCGAGTTTTTCAAGTCTTAACCGTTCCTGTTCTACAGTAATCTGTTGCGAAATGTCTCTCGTTGCAGCAATGACAACTTGACGAGATCCGAAATTTGTCATAACCATACTTGTCTGAACCGGTATCTCGATCTTGGATTTAGTAAGGCTGAAACCCCGGACGGTTTGACTTTCTTTTTTTTGCAGAATTGGCCAAATATCCTCAAGTATCTGATGTCTTCCGGGAGGAGTAATATCAAAAATTGTTTTACCTATTAATTCCATTCGCGAAAATCCCAGGTGCTCTTCTGCGGCATGGTTAGCATCGATTATCTGACGGGATTCAAAATCAATGATTAATGTTGCATCTCCTGCACGGTTAAATAATACCTGATACCTCGTTTCTATTTCAGCAAGTACTTTATTCAAATACTCGTTGTGCGACATATCTGAGACAATCCACAGAATTGCCATTCTTTTATTCTTGCTGTCTTTAATCTCACTTATCGAATGTAGTGCTGGAAACCTGATACCATCGTTTCTTATCATATCAAAGACATAGTGAAGGCTCCCTGTTTTTGAAAGTGACTTTTCTATATCGTCACTTACCCTTTTAGCGTCATCTTTGTTCGAGATCAGATCCCAGAGTCTTTTTCCTTTATAGGATGCCCTGTCCAATTCAAAAATCTGTTCCATAGCCAGATTGGAACTCTGCAAAGTAAGGTCAGAATCGTTAAGGATAAAAACTACTTCATCAATTGCATTAAAAATTGAATTTGAAAGGCTTAATGTCTCGAATAGTTCTGTTTCAACGGCAAGCTCACGAGTTAAATCAGATATTATTACTTGAAGAAATTCTTTTCCCATAATGGAAATTGTTCGAGAGTGGATATTAAAAATGCTTTTGGTTTCAGGAAAAATAGACACTTCTAACTGTACCGGATTAAAACTCTGCCCATTTCTTAGCTTAAGGATAAGGTCTCTGGCTTTTAAGTTCTTAGTAGTTCTTAATTTATCAATTATATCTTCAAGTATAACCTCATCTCGATTGATATCAAGCATTTTAGTGCAGGATGAGTTGCATACTAATAGCTCATCTTCTTTCAAGATGAGTATGCCATCTCGCAGATTATCAAGCAGTCCTTTATAGTTTTCAATTACTGCGATTTGATCTAAATGAGAATTATTTTTGGATTTTTTTTGAACCAAATGTTCACCAGGTAGTTTCTGTTAAAGCGCTTCCTTCGAAAGAACTTTCAATTGACGTCGAGCACGATCAACAAGCGGGCTATCGGGAAATTCAATCAACAGTTGTTCGTAATAAGTTATTGAATCTTTTACTTTATTCAGCTCATAAGCAAGTATATTGCCTGCTATAAACAATGCAAGGTCCTTGCGTAAAGGAGATTTAATCTCGATAATTTCCGTAATTAGGCTCAGAACATTCAGAGAAGCACCATTGATTTTTTCAATCTCTATCAAACGCCAGAGTGCTTCTTCCCGAATTCGAGTTGAAACATTTGATTTTATATCTTCAAGGATTATCCTTGAAGAATCTTGCTTGCCTTGAAATAGCAATAGATCAGCTATACCGAACGATTCAATTATCTCCGGAGTTTCCTGAAGATCATTTATTAATACTTTAAGATTCAATGCATCATTTGCTTCGGGTGAAGATGGATCTGTTGCAATTAACTTAGAGGCTGATTCTGCAGCTTTCTCAAAATCACCCTGTCGGAAATATAGTTTCGCTAATTCGAATCTGGCAGTTGAAATTGAACCTCGAGGACGACTTGTCTTCCTGACAATTCTGCTCAATGTTTTCTCTGCCTGTTCAAAATCACCTTCGAACTCGTATGTCAGGGCAATTTTTATTTTAAGGGTATTAATCTTATCAGGAGGAAGTTTTGCCTTGGTTCCAATTTTCAGGCCTTTTTCGAAAAGTTCTCGAGCGATCGGAATATTTTTGTGATAATCGAATTTCAATTGACCCAACAGAGAATATGCCTCATATACAGATTTCGGTGGAACTCCGGGCTTTATAACCTGTTTGAAAGAAACCTCAGCGGTATCAATCTCCCCTAAAGCTAAGGACACTGTTCCCTTTCCAATTAAGGCTATTGCCTTTAGTTCATTATTGGGATTGCCTGATAGAATTTCAGCATAGGCTTGAGCTGCCAGCCTATATTTTCCCTCTGCTGATGTCAATGTTGCGAATTCAAGCAGCTCTTTTCCCTGACCTCCGCTGTTGCGTTCCATGATCTGGTACTGTTCGAGTGCTAAAGAATATCTTTGAGCTCTGAAATGCAATAAAGCCAACAGTCTGTGGAGCGTATTCCGGAAATCTTTATCTGCGATATTCAAGCGGTCTGTAAGGACGGCAATTACGAGACTGTCTACTTGAGGTTCAATTGACATATCTCCAAATGCACCTGTGACAAAAGTCATGTTCCCGGGAGAGCTCTTAATAAGTAGAAGATATTCATCAATTGCAGGAACCCAATCCATTCGAGCCTCATACCATCTTGCGAGATCTCTTGCAAAAAGGAATGGATCACCACACTCCTTGCGACCACGAACGAGTGTCCCCAATGCTTCATCACTAAGCCTCTGACCTGCGAGAATATTCGAAACATCCCTGTATATCTTTGAATTACCGCGAAATCGGGTAAGTATGTCTTCAACTGCCTTTAGACCATCTTCTTCACTTTCTGCTGCAAAAATGATTTCTAACCTGTCAGCTGCAATTGAGATTGGATCGATCTGAATTTTCCCCGAGCGGGAATCTGTGAGGGCTTTATCGAGGAATGCAAGTGCTTCATCGTATCGTTCAAGACCGATCAAGCTCCTTCTAATGCCGTGATAGGCGGAATAATATCCTGGTTTCAGTGAGTCTACAACACGCCAAAGCTCTAACGCCCTTTCAAAGTTGCCTGATGATTCAGCCGATCTGGCGATCTTTGAAATACGGTAGAGTTCCTGATGGTTGACCCGTGTCTTTGAGTCTGGTTTTTGTCCGTATGTATCTGTTGATAATACAGTTATAGCAATTATTCCGAAACCTAATACGAAGGTTCGGAAGACCACAAAAAACTTCCTCAGTGGGATTTGAGATAATGTTCGGTGTATAATGTTCAGTTTGTCCCATTTAATCTGGAAAAAAGCCTAACATAATATTATACAATTATTCTTCATAATTTTCAAGCATTTCTTTCAATCGAGCCATAAATCTCCCTGCCATAGCACCATCAATGAGTCTGTGATCGTATGAGAGAGACATCATCATTTTCCACCTGATGGCTATTGCATCGCCCGATGCAGTTTCTATAACAGCTGGAACCTTTCTGATAGCTCCTGTTCCGAGAATGGCAACCTGCGGTTGATTAATTATCGGAGCTCCAGCTATGTTACCAAAAACACCTACGTTAGTGATTGTAAATGTACCTCCGCTAACATCATCAGGAAGCAGGCTTGAGGATCGAGCCTTTTCAGCAAGATTATGTAAACCACTCGCTATGCCCTTCAAGCTAAGGCCATCAGCACCTTTAATATTCGGAACGATTAATCCGGCTCCGGGAAGTTCGACTGCAAATCCGATATTTATTTGTTTGCGGATGATAATACTGTATCCATCAACCGAAGCGTTGATGTGAGGGAATTCCGGCAGTACTTCTGCAGCTACCTTAATAAAATAAGAAGTATAAGTTAAGCTGTACCCTTCCCTTTCCCGGAAGGAATTCTTGATAGATTCACGATGTTGCACTATTCGCTCCATATCCACTTCTGAATAAGAAACGACGTGTGGTGAGGTATGAACCGAACGTACCATGTGATCCGCTATCATCTTGCGCATACGGTCCATTTCCACTATTTCATCTTCTGGACTTCTCCATATTGTCGCAGCAGGAGTTTCACCTGGTATTGGTGCTGATGCTGGAATCCGGGTGACTGAGGGAGTTGCCGGAACCTCAGGAGCTGCAACGGATTTTGGAGTAACCTCGACCGGTTTCGAGATCGTCCTGGTTCTACGTTCCGCAACATAGTTCAACATATCCTTTTTTGACACCCGACCATCGCGACCGGAGCCAATGATTTTCTGTACTTCATCGAGAGGTATTCCTTCAGTAGCAGCAATATTTTGTACGAGAGGGGAGATGAATGCTGACTTTTTTCCTTCAGGAAGATCAGGAGCAGATTCTGCACTTTTCTTAGATACTCTCCTGAATTCTCTGACCTTCAGTCCTCCGTGATCAGATCCATCATGAGGTGAAGAATCTTGTGCGGAAGGTCGTTTTGGTTCTGTGTCAGCCTTGACGTATTCTTCAAGTTTTTCCTTTTTCTCCTGAGCTACATCACCTTCGGTTTCAATCAGTGCGAGAACCGTTCCGATGGGTACAGTTGTTCCTTCCTGAATAAGTATCTCAGCAATCACACCTGTCGCCGGAGTTGGTATTTCAGAGTCAACTTTATCGGTTGAAATCTCAAGGATATCCTCATCAAGTTCTACACTGTCACCAACACCCCTGAGCCATTTTACAATCGTACCCTCCGCGATGGATTCTCCCATCTGAGGCATTACCATCTCAACTTTCATTTTATTTCCCTCTGTTGGTTACCTGTGAAATTTTCATCTCAACCGTTTTATCGATACCTTTTCCAGGATAAATAACTCAAACTGCCACACATTTTATGTGGGGAGGACTGTCATTCTTGTCCATATTGATTTTCTAACTTACTTACGGACTGGAATGTCCGTACTCCCCTGCTTCAGGAGATTGTATACTTTCAAGGCTTCTTCAGCCTTGTATGAACTTCGCACAAGTGGGCCGCTTGCTACGTGTTCAAATCCTATGTTATAAGCAAATGTGGAGAACTCATCAAATTCATCAGGATGTACATAACGTTCTACTTTCAAATGACTGCTGCTCGGAGCTAGATACTGTCCGATAGTAAGGCTCTGACAACCAGCATTGTGAAGATCATCTATAACCTGATGAACCTCTTCAATACTTTCTCCAACTCCAACCATTAATCCCGATTTTGTAATCAATCCACGTTTTGAAAATTCTCGAATCAGGTTCATCGAATGTCTATAGTCTGCACCGGGACGAACAGTTCTATAAAGACGAGGAACTGTTTCTATATTGTGATTTAGAATATCCGGAGGATCCTTACAGATAATATCTACTGCTCCGGGTTTCTTCAGAAAATCAGGCACAAGTGCTTCAATACCGGATTCAGGCAACTCGTGTCTCAATTCCCTTATCACAGCTCCAAAATGTCCAGCACCACCATCTGGTAAGTCATCACGATCGACCGAAGTCAGGACGATCCATTTCAGCTTCAACTTGCGAGCAACATCTGCGATTCTGATTGGTTCATTTGCATCAACAGGATCGGGTTTTCCGGTTGTAATCGCACAAAACTTGCAGCCTCTTGTACACACATCTCCCAGAATCATAAACGTCGCTGTACCACGTCCCCAGCATTCATTGGCATTCGGACAATGAGCACTCCGGCAAACAGTTGTCAGCTGGTTTTCTTTCAGAAGACCAGCCACATCCTGATAAGCATCATTGGTTGCTAACCGGATTTTTAACCAATCCGGTCTGTGTAATCTCGTTTCCAGGTTGTTCCTAAGCTCCAAAAAATCTGACACCGCTGTTTAAAAGCCCTTTTTGCGCTGACACACGCCTCGTGTGTCAGTGTATACATCTTACTGGTAGACGAGGGCTTCTACCAGCACCGTTCAAGGTCTGTAAGAATCCTACATGTCACTCGACATTGCTTTTTCCACATCCCGTTTGCCTTGAAGGCTCTCCCATTCCTGCCTCAAAGCCGCTTCATGCCCGGCTTCTTCTCTTGCCAACCGCAATAACATATCTTGGGTTTCTTTTGTCTGTACTCGTGTGGCAGCTTCTGTGTAAAAAAGAGATGCCTGCGCTTCGCGTTTTATCGCAATACGGAAGATGTCGTCTATCGTGACATCCAGATTAATGGTTTCTTCCTTAGCCATTACCAAACTCCTGGTTATTTATCAAATGGCTGATTGGTAACTGAATAGGTTTTTTCAATCAGTACTGCCAACCCGCTCAATTACCAAAATAATCATTTTCTGACCATTATAAAAGCAGTAAAATTTCTGCAAAAACTCAAAATACCGATATCAGTATTGAGCAAGATCCTTGAGTGCCCTGTAAACGGTATCACCATTCAGTACCATTTTGTCCTCAAGTTGAGGCGCAAATGGAAAGGGCATATCACGAGATCCAAGTCGCTTTACCGGTGCATCCAGCATTTCAAAGCATTCTTCTGCTATAAATGATGCGAATTCACCTCCGACACCACCGGTAAGCCAGGCTTCATGAGCAACAAGAACTCTTCCGGTTTTCCTGACAGTTTCCACGATTGCTTCTTTGTCATAGGGGTACAACGACCTCAGATCAAGCACTTCAACAGAAATCCCATCTTCTTCAGCTAATTTCTCAGCGGCATCAAGAGCGAGGTGAACAGAAGCACCATAAGCAATTACGGAAATGTCATCACCTTCAAGTTTTACTTCTGCTTTTCCGATGGGAACGGTGAATAATCCTTCCGGGACTTCTTCTTTTACGCGTCTGTAGAGGAATTTATGTTCGAAATACAGCACCGGATTATCATCTCGGATAGCCGATATTATCAGACCCTTGGCATCATAAGGCGTGGAAGGTGCAACAACTTTCAGCCCGGGAGTATGGACAAACCAGGCCTCAGGATTCTGAGAATGAAACGGTCCACCATGAACACCAGCTCCCGACGGGCAGCGGATTGTAACCGGTGCTGTCACGTTATTACCGGTACGGAAAAACATAGTACCTGCGTTATTAACAACCTGGTTGAATCCGGATGTGATAAAGTCGGCAAATTGGAACTCAACTATCGGACGCAATCCGGTGATCGCCATCCCAAGACCGGTGCCCATGATTGCTGATTCCGACAGTGGTGTATCATAAACCCGATCAGGACCGAATTCGTCGATAAATCCCTTGGTAACCTTGAAGGCACCACCATAGACTCCGACATCTTCACCCATTACCATAACCTTGGGATCGTTCCGCATTTCTTCCCGCATTCCATCACTAATCGCCTGAATATATGTCATTATTGGCATTATTTTTCTCCACTTTTAGGGTTAAGATGCGAAAACGCTGTTATTCAAAGTATCAGGATCCGGCAATGGACTTGCATCGGCATTTACGATCGCCTGCTCGATTTCTACATCAACCTTCTTTTCGAGAACCTCTAACTCTGCTTTGGTGAGAAATCCTTTCTTGATAAGGAATCTCTGAGCGCGGAACAGTGGATCTCGTTGAGCCCAGGCTTCAAGCAACTCCTTCGGAACGTAGAAATGATCATCATGTTCAGAGTGGCCTCGCATACGCATCGTAACCGCTTCTATCATAGTCGGTCCGCCACCCTCTCGAGCCCTGTTTACGGCATTTCGAACAGTTTCATAAACCTCATAAATGTTGTTTCCGTCGGCAACTTCACCCTGAATTCCATAACCCACTGCGCGATCTATAATCCGTTCAGCACCATACTGTGCAACGATTGGTGTGGAATAGGCATATTGGTTATTCTCAATGACGAGAACAAATGGGGCATTAGCCACAGCAGCAAAGTTCAGGCCTTCATGGAAATCCCCAATGGAAGCACCTCCATCTCCAATAAAGTTGAGCGTAACCGCTTTCTTACCCTGATTACGTAGTCCAATTGCAGCCCCTACTGCAACGGGCAACATTGAACCGAGATGACTGATCATTCCAATAATCCCTCTACCGATATCGGAGAAATGGGTATTCCCATCACGTCCCATAGTGGGTGAGCCTGATCTTCCCATATACTGGGCATATATTCTCTCGATGGTTTGACCAAATGCTATATGCGCTCCAAGATCTCTATGCATCGGGAACAACATGTCTCCCTTGCTGCGATCTAAAGCATAACCTGAGCCCACTGCAATTGCTTCGGTACCTTTGGATAGATATACACCACCGACAATTTTTCCCTGTCTGTAGAGGCGTGTCAAACGATCTTCCGTACCACGAATTGAATATAGCAGGCGGTACAAATCTACATAACCCTTTTTCTTCAAATCTCCATATGCACGATCTGGAATGTCCTCCGGTGGTAGAAGGGAATCCAGTTTCTGGAGATACTTCTGCCTGGAAACTCCGGAAGGGAGTTTTTCCAGCTTTTGATCCAGCGTTTTATCTGCTGGGCGAGACTTCGTCTTTGAAGTTTTCTTTGCTGGAGTTTTCTTAGTTCGAGGCATAATTTATCCTGAAGTTAAGATATGAAAATATCTAAAATAGAATTTGTCTAATGTTAAAAGAATACCTTAACCTCGCTGGTAATCTACCTGAGCTTGGTTGAGGTATCTGAATTTTGGTACGAAAAAAGGAGCAGAGATGTCAGTAGGTAGAGCAATTTTTTTACACTTTGAGTAAAATAATCCGAAAAATTAAGAAGATCAATAGAGGATTATGTTACGAGAGAACTCTGTTTTCGTTAATATGTCCTACAACTTCAAGTTGCGAGAAAATCGTAGCCCGGACTTCTCCGAAACCGGGGATTTTAATATGTTACAACATTCCCCGTGTTCGGAGAACACGGGCTACGAATTTTATTTCACCAGAACCAGCTTCTGGCTAACTGATGAATGTTCTGTTTCAAGCTGCAGAATATAAATCCCCGACGAAACATTGGCTGCATTGAAGTTTGTCTGGTAATACCCGGCTTTCCGCTCACCATCAATAATTGCAGTTACGAGCCTGCCCGTGAGATCGTACACTCCGAGGTATACGTCGGACTTTACCGGAAGGTTGAATCCGAGCTTGGTTATTGAATTAAACGGATTTGGGTATGCCGGATCGAGTGATAGTTGTTGTGGAATAACCGATGAACCATCGTCAACATGAGCGGGAATAAAGCGTCCGAAATCCTGCCAAAACCTTGGTGCAATTGCATATTCCTGATTCTCAACAAAAACCCCAACCAGCCAGGTAATTGTCCATCCCTGATCCAAGACTTCAAACCCTACATCGTCCCGAACATCCTCGGTTAATCCGTAGGTTGTCATCCAACTTTCATTCTCGATCTCTTCACCGGCATCAGTGATCGGAAGGTAAATCCCTTCAAAATCGGGTGCAACATCAATGGTGTCAATTTTAAACCATTCGAGACGAATCACCATACCCTCAAGATGTTCTGCATGTGTGTTGAAATTTAAATCTCTGATTTCAACCTCTATTGAACGCGGCGGTTCTTCATTCCCTCTCCTTTCGACATTAACAACATCAATATAGGTCATATTACACCACTTACTATATTCATCCTCATCACGTTCACGAACTGTTCCGGTTACAGTAACTACATCTCCATAATGCAGATCATCAACATTCCGAATCACAACACCCGACCAGAACGAATCTGCTTCCTGAATTGCGTATCCACCATACTCTTCGGCAAAATCTTCAGGAGTAGTTACGATACCTGTTACGGTAACCTCAATGTCCTTGTAAGGTGAATAGTCATTTGTCGTCCATTCCGGAGGTCTGTATTGAATATCGTGAATCAGCAGCTCACCCTCAGGCCGGACAACATAAGAGTACCACCAGCTCTCTGGTCGGAGACTCTCCATCTCTTCACTGTCAATCGCGCGAATTCGATACCAGACATAGGTTCCATCTTCCTGCCCTGGGATTTCCGCGGTGAATATATTTTCCTCATCGTTATTCATATCAACAATCGTGATATCCTCTAAATTTCCATCGATGACATATTCCAACCGAACAGAAACCAATTCCCTGTCACCATGGGGATCGACGGTCGATGTAACTTGAACCGGTTCGTTGGTTATTGGAACACCACGCTCGCGAGCGACATCCCCGATTATTGGTCGCTGGTTAATGTGGAAAGGCGGTCCTTCGAAGATGGCATTACGTTCGACAGCATCGATGGGGATTTTGTGATAATACCATTGACATAAAGATAAAATCTCTTCCCTGCTGGGATAATCATTTAACGGACTACCCGGTTCGGTATCAAGTTCATAGCTGATGTGAAGAAAATCGTCAATCTCAAAGGCGAGACAGGGATACACCTCGCTTTCTGACTCACCTTCCTCAGCCTCAAGGGTGCGGGTTGTTGTAATCATTGTCGGTTCATACCATGTCGCTCCATTATCCTCCGAAACAGTAACAGCAATATCACCATTACAGTAATTATTAACTGAGTAATCATCGCGAGGGTAGATAGTGTACACGCAATACAAATCCCCGTTATCCGCATACGCTAACGAGGGTCTACAAACGGTTGATTCAGACCAGTAACCCGGATTGATGTGACGGGTTATCCGTCCTTCATCATCCCTCAGGTTGTGATCCCACCAGCCATTTGCCACCGGTGTAATTTCATCGGTCTCTTCACTCCAATGAAAGAGGAAACCCTTAGCTAAACTAATTTCATCAACAGGAGGTCTATTTTCATGAATTGCCTGTTCCTTAAACAGCCGTGTATCAAACACTACATGAATAAAATCATCCTCATCGAAAATGATATCCATCGTCCGAAATGGCCTAAGAGTGTCCCCGTAAGAAGCTGATCCCTCCTGCCTGGGATCGGGTGGGATGCCAAAGGTGATATTTCGCGGTTCGTCAAAATTCCAGTCCTCACCATCATCCGTCCAAACAATACTGATATCGTTATTCATCTGGTAGGCAAGATATCCCTCCCAGGGACCAGGATCCTCAAAGCCTATGCGATTATTCAACCATACCATAGCGGCACGTTCGCTGTTCGGTGATTGTGCTATTCGATAGCTATTCAGAAATATGTGTTCTAACTCAATGGGATTTTCCTCGAACGCAGGATTTCCATGCCTATCAAATATCCCTGGCACATAGGACAGCATATCCGTATTACGGCTGTTACAAACAACATGGATGCGATTCTCAGGGCTTATTACTCCCTGTGACCACAGGACGGTTTGTTCCGGATTCCGAGGCAGCCGTACATTGTCTGGGGTTCCGTTTCCATATATAAAATCAATTCCGCAGTAAGAGGACAGATTTCTGTCAAAACCCTGGTGGAAAAAGAATACGGCTCGAGGTTCGTCCTCGTTCATCAGCCACATGGATCCATATCCTCCGTGCGGTTGATCATTTATGGGATTTCCATCATCATAAGTCCAATTCTCCCCGTCATCAGCTGAAAAGTTATATTTAACTGATCTGGGGCTGTTACCTAAATCAGCGTCTTCTCCATCCATCCAAATTAATTGAATAGCGCCGAGATGATCCTTAAATATTACCTTTCCGAGGCTGCCGTTTGTCTGGTAATCATACCAGGTATCTCCAACCTGAAAACGTTCTCCTTCAATTGGGTCCCGATGGGGGTGTGGTTTTTGATAATCATCACCAGGAATTATCGACCGGTGATTCCGATTCCTATCTTCCGTATAGAATTGTCCTCCGGCTTTTGTAGTAATAAATTCTGGGTTAAGACGATTATTCTTCGCGATGGCGATTGATACCATCACAGATACGAGTATCAAACATAAATGCTTCATAACAAACTCCTCAATTAACCTGGAAGTGAATGGAAGTTTAGAAGACAAAACTCCCGGAGACATTTCCTCCGGGAGCGGATTTTAGATAGGTAACTTTATTTTACGAGTACTAATTTTTGATATTTTGAGGTCTTTCCAACCTCAAGGCGAAGCATGTATACACCATTTGACAGTTCGATAGCATCAAATGAAGTCGAGTGACGACCTGCTTTCATTTCTCTGTTCAGGATTGTTGATACTAATCTTCCTGAGAGATCATAGACGTTCAAATGAACCATATCTGCAACCGGCAGCTCAAATCCGAGCTGAGTTGTCGAATTAAACGGATTCGGGAACGCGGGATCGAGGGAAAGCTGGTTCGGGATTACTGATGGATCTTCATCAACATGAAACGCCCCGACATCTTCTATATTTCTTGGAGCAATGGCGTATGCTTGATTCTCAACAAATACACCTGTCATTTCAGAAAATCTCACTCCCTGTACCCAAATCCAATCTACCTGCAGTTCATCAATATCTTCCTCAGACAATCCGTAAGTAGTCATCCACCCTTCGTTCTCTTCCTCCCCTCTCATGTCAGTAATTGGGAAATAAATACCCTGAAGTCCTTCACTTACATTAATTGTGTCAATTTCAAAATCCTCTATTCGAATTAGCATACCTTCAAGATGCTCAGCATGCGTGCCGAATCTTAAATCGGCTATTTCGACATTCATTGGATCGGGAACACGATCATTTCCAACAATATCGACCATATCAACATCAATGTATGTCATATAGCCCCACTTGTCGGGTTCATCCTCATTGCGTTCGCGGACTGTTCCCGTTACAGTTACCACATCTCCCATCGCAAGGTCACCGGCATTCCGAATTATCACACCCGACCAGAATTCTTCTGCCTCCTGAATTGCATATCCGCCATAAATATCTGCGAATTCAGCTGGCGTTGTAACAACGCCTGTTACTGTAACATCAATATCTTTATACGGGGAATAGTCATTTGCAGTCCATTCAGGAGGTCTGTATTGAATATCGCGTATCAGCAATCCGCCTTCAGGACGCACAACGTAAGAATACCACCAGTTCTCAGGACGTCTGCTTTCCAGATCTTCATTATCCACTGCCCGGATACGATACCACACTTGCGTACCATCCTCCTGACCTGGAATTTCTGCTGCATAATTATCATCCTCGATATTATTCATGTCAACAATAATAATGTCATCTAAATCTTCGTTGATGACATATTCAAGCTGCACTAAAATCAATTCTCTATCAGGGCTTGGAGTGATTTCAGATGTTATTTGAACAGGTTCATTGGTTATTGGAACTCCGCGCTCACGAGCAACATCTGCAATAACGGGACGAAGACTTATGTGGAAAGGAGGTCCCTCATATATTTCATCACGAGCAATATCATCAATTGGAACTTTATGATAATACCACTCGCAATGAGTAACAACCTCTTCGCGTCCGGGATAATCGGCTATTGTGCTTCCCGGTTCGGTATCCAACTGATAGCTGATGTGGAGGAAATCATCTATTTCGAATGCAAGGCTCGGATACATCTCACTTTCCGATTCACCCTCTTCGGCTTCAAGGGTGCGGGTAGTAGTTATCATAGTCGGCTCATACCATGTCCTTCCATTGTTTTCGGAAACTGTGACAGCAATATCCGCGTTACAATAATTGTGAACCGAGTAGTCATCTCGAGGGAAGATAGTATAAACGCAGTATAAATCTCCGTCATCATCGTATGCCAGCGATGGCCTGCAAACAGTTGATTCGTACCAGTAGCCCGGATTTATCTGACGTACAATATTCCCTTCCTCGTCCCTGATATCATGATCCCACCACCCATCTGCGACAGGTGTTATTTCTTCTGTTTGTTCACTCCAGTGATAGAGGATACTCTTCGACAGATTAAGTGCATCAATGGGAGGTTCACTTTCTTCGATTGCCTGAACTTTGAGCAACCGGGCTTCGAAAACAACATGCAAAAAATCATTCTCATCGAAAATGAGGTCCATTGTCCGGAATGGCCGAAGTGTGTCTCCGTAAGAGGCGGTACCCTCCTGCCGCGGATCAGGTGGAATCATGTTTGTTATATTTCGTGGCTCATCGAAGTTCCATTCTTCACCGTCATCCGTCCAGACAATGACTACGTCATTGTTCATCTGCCAGGCAAGATATCCCTCCCAGGGGCCAAGATCCTCAAAGCCCAGTCGATTATGCATCCAGACCATTGCTGCGCGCTCGCTGTGCGGTGATTGTGCGATGCGGAAACTGTTCTGAAGGGATCGTTCAATTTCAATGGGATTATCACCGAATACAGGCTCCATGTCCCGGTCAAATAATCCCGGTGCATAAGATAGCATATCCGTATCACGACGGTTATAAAGAATGTGAATGCGATTCCCGGGGCTTATTACTCCCTGAGGCCAAATAACCGATTGTTCCGGGTACCGCGGTGCCGGTGTATTAATTGAAGCTCCAATTCCATATAAGAAATCGATTCCACAAAAAGAAAACAGCGTTTCTTCCTGTCCCTGATGGAAAAAGAAAACTGCCCGAGGTTCTTCCTCGTTCGTTAACCACATCGATCCGAATCCACCTCGCCGTCTATCGTTTATCGTAATTCCTGCATCGTCAAGCCAACTTTCCCCATCGTCATTTGAAAAATTATATTTAATTGACCTTGTACAAGTGAGAATATCGGAAGCCTCACCGTCCATCCACATCATCTGGATGGCACCGAGATTATCCTTAAAGATCATCTTTCCGATACTGCCATTTGACTGGAAATCATACCACGTACCCCCAACTTGAATACGTTCCCCTTCGATTGGATCACGATGTGGGCGTGTTTCAGGAGCTTCATTTGACGGCATTACAACACGATAATTCTGAATTGGATCACCGGGGTAGCAAAGCCCGCCAGCTTCGGTTTTAATGAATTCCGGGGTTTGCCGGTCGTTTTTTGCATCGGTTGAAGAAACCAATACAATCAGCATTAAAATAGACAATAAATGCTTCATAATATTACCTCGTGTGACCTGAACTAAAGGATTAAAAAAACACCCGGAAGAACTTTCTTCCGGGTGTTATTGGATAAGAAAATTTATTTTACAAGCACAAGTTTTTGATTTACAGAGATGTTTCCGGTATCCAATCTGAGTAAATAAACACCATTGGCAAGACCATCTGCTTTAAAAGTAGTCGAGTGATGACCTGCGTTCATATTTTGCTGTAGAACAGTAGTTATTAGCCTGCCTGAAAGATCATATACACTCAAGTTAACTGAGCTTGCTACTGAAAGGTCGAAGCCAATTCGCGTTGTAGAATTAAACGGGTTAGGAAAAGCCGGGGCAAGCGATGCCGTTTTCGGTGTGATCTCAGGATCTTCTTCAACATACACCCGTCCTACATCAACCAATTGTCTCGGCGCAATAGCATAGGTCTGATTCTCGACAAACACACCTATGAGATATTCAATCCATGTTCCCTGTGTGTATGTGTGCATCAACAATTCTTCCTGCACATCATCCGGAAGTCCGTATGTTACCATCCAGCCTTCGTTTTCATCTTCCTCACCTCTGTCTGTGATCGGGAAATAGATCCCTCTCAATTCAGGAACGACATTAACTGTATCAATCTCAAAATCTTCTATTCGAACCAGCATTCCTTCGAGATGTTCGGCATGGGTGGTGAACCTCAAGTCTTCAATTTGAACCTGCATTGGATCGGGAACATCCTCATTGCCAAGAACCTCAACATTGTCCACTTCAATATAGGTCATGTAACCCCATTTATCAGGATCGTCCTCATCTTGTTCGCGGACTGTTCCCGTAACCCGTATAAGTTCTCCGAGCGCAAGATCACCCGCATTTCGGATTACTACACCCGACCAGAATGTATCCGCTTCCTGAATTGCATAACCTCCATAAAGATCAGCGAACTCGGCAGTTGTTGTCACAATACCGGTAACTGAAACCTCGATATCCTTGTAAGGAGAAGCATCGTTTGCAGTCCATTCCGGAGGACGATATTGGATATCATGAATCAGCAGACCACCTTCAGGGCGTACAACGTAAGAATACCACCACCCCTCCGGTTTAATACTCTCAATATCCTCATCATCAATCGCTCGAATTCTATACCAGACTCTGGTTCCGTCCTCTAGCCCCGGTATTTCCGCTGTATAGTTGTTTTCATCGACGTTATTCATATCGATGGCGACAACCTCATCCTCATTTCCATTGATGACATATTCCAGTTGCACCATGGCTAAATCACGATCTCCGTTGGGATCGACTGCTGTTGTAATTACTACAGGTTCGTTGGTTACCGGCACACCCAGTTCTCGTGCAACATCGCCAATAATCGGTCTGAGATTAATATGGAAAGGTGGACCTTCATAAATTTCATCTCGCAGGATTGCGTCGACCGGAACCCTGTGATAATACCAGAAAGACAGTGATGCTGTCTCCTCCCGGTTTGGGTAGTCTATAAGCGGACAACCCGGTTCGGTATCGACCTCATAGGTGATGTGGAGAAAGTCATCAATTACATAGGCAATAGTCGGATACATTTCACTTTCGGAACGACCAACATCAGGTTCCGGAGTCGGTGTCTCGACAATCATCGTTGGTTCTAACCATGAAGCTCCATTATCTTCGGAGACTGTCACTGCTATGTCACCATTGCTGTAGTTTGATAAGGAGTAATCACCTTCGGGAAAATAGCTGTAAACGCAATACAAGTCACCATTTTCTGCATAAGCCAATGATGGTCGACATACACTTGATTCGTGCCAGTAACCGGGATTAATCTGACGTATTATTCGGTCTTCTTCATCTCTCAGATCATGATCCCACCAGCCATTTGCCACAGGCGTGATTTCATCGGTCTCTTCACTCCAGTGATAGAGCATACTTTTTGACAGGTTGAGCTCATCAATGGGTGGTTCACTCTCCTCAATAGCT
>CAYLYZ010000071.1:0-29097 GCA_964387885.1 uncultured bacterium
GGTAATGGCAATAAATTAAATGGGAAAGTGTCAACTTTTTTTAGGACGTGACAGTAATTGATAAATATGGATTCCCGCTTTCGCGAGAATGAGGAGCAAGAATGAAATTCTTGCTCTGACGCTATTCTCGAACACACTGGAAGGCGGGATATCTGCTTCGCTTGCGAAGTGCATCCAGAATACACAATTACTTAAGAAATGTGAATTCCCTGGAAACCTCCAGAAAAGTAGAAAATCGTGAATATTTCAAAAGTCTCGAGGGCACCTGACACCACATAGAATCCGTCATTGTGAGGAATGAAATGACGAAGCAATTTGTTTAGATTAAGAGATTACTTCACTTTGTTCGCAAAGACGCAACCAACCACAGGCAGGAATGGCTATCCACCTGCAACACCCCGATAAGAGTCCACGATTCAGCGTGTTCTTCAACCTGAAGGCTGTACTCTAAACCTGAAGCACCACCCGTATGGGCGATTCACGAATTGCCCCTTCACACAATCAGATTCATTTTACAACCCCCAAAATAATCAAAACTTACCTATACTTTATAATGTAGATATTGTTTTCGAAGCAACAGTTGACAATTTTTATTCATGAATATTAATTATTTTATTGTTGTGAGGAGGGGCTGACATTGTCTGACCTTATTTACAGCCCCATTAATTCTGAAAGGAACAAGTAAAAGTTACGTTTTCGAAGAAAGGAGAAGAGGTTGAAAGTTAAGTTTATTTTGTTTGCTTTGCTGCTGGTGTTCGCGTTGAATAGTACTGCGATATCGCAGTCGATCAATAATGGCGGCGCAGGCTTTGCTGCGAACAGATGGTACCAAATTTGTAGCATTAATCAGAACGGGGTTCATCCCTCTGCCTGGGGCACTCTCGAGACTGATCTGCGTGTTAGTATATGGACGGGAAATGGTTATTACCGCTACACTGAAGGTGATGGTGTTCCCATGACGCGAGGTGAAGGACATTGGTATTACTCACTTAACAGCACTAATGCACTTGACTGTGGGGGCTATCAGCAGTTTTATCCCCCGGATTTCAATGTTTACATGATGGGTGGCTATGCCACAATGATTGGTAATCCATACCACGATGCGGAGGATATGCGCAACTTCAGGATTGCTGGAACTTCCCTTGGAACCCGTGTAGGTATGAATCAAGTCGCACAATACCTATTTACCATAAATGCCAATGGTAATGATTATGATCTGCGATCTTTATTTAACGCGTGTTACCTGGAGTCAGGTCAGGCTGGCTGGATCGTTTCATATACGAATATGGGCACGGTGCAGGGAGCTTTTCCCGGATTTGGTTTAAATCCTGAGGATGGTGGTGGGGATCCCATCCGGGACGAACCTGAATCCGGCTGGGATCTGCAGATAATCGTGGCTTCCTCGGACGGTGAATACAGCCATGCAAACAATAAACTTGGTATTCGGGAGAACGGAACAGAAGAGGTTGATATTAACGATGCACCCGAATTAGACTTACCGTCAAGTTCTCGTGTTCAACTATTCTTCCCACATCCTGAATGGGAAAACGGTATAAATAATTTGACCTATGATTTCCGGAGTTTGGAATTTGACGGTGCTAAAGACTGGGATTTCACAGTTGAGGTTACCAATATTGAAAATACCGGTTTTTACATCGATTGGGCAGGATTGGACGAAATTCCCGAGAATTATTCCCTGACTTTGACCGATGTTGATAACGACCGTGTAATCGGTGACATGCGCAATATCGGTGAAGTTGTATTCCGTAGTGGTGATGGTGATGTGCAGGAATTCCATTTCCGCGTGACTTGTGAATACACACCTGAATGGGTAGGTCCGGGTTCGAGTTCATTGCCGGAAGGCTTTGGCTTGACCAATGCATATCCGAATCCTTTCAATAATGTTGTAAATCTGGAATACACACTTCCGATGAACCAGACGGCATCCCTGAAAGTCTACGACATGAGCGGTAAACTTGTCGATGTCGTAAGCAGCAGCCTTAAGGGAGAGGGAACAGTTTCCTGGAACGCCAACGGTATGCAGTCCGGCGTTTACATGATGCATCTTGAATCAGGTGATCAGGTTTCGTTGAAGAAAGTAATTCTAATGCAATAAAGGGGCAAAAAACAATGAAAGATATATTTAAGTATGAGAAACCGGAACTGATCGAGATCGATCTTCTGCATGAAGAGGACATTGTAAAGGGTCAGGGTTCAGAACCGCAGCTTCCCAATGAACCAGCACCTCCGGATGGGAACTAAGACTGAGAATTTCGGTTAGAGATAAAATTCCTAAATTTCAAGGGCGTCTTTCGAGACGCCCTTGGTAGTTTTGTTTATCCGGAGTGCACAAGCCATGCTTGTGCGGCTCAAGCATGGCTTGAGCACTCCAGAGCTTATAAATACAATCCATAAAGTCGCGTGGGCAAACACCCTTGTATTCTATCCAACGATTTGATAGGAATCAGTCATTGCGAGGAATGAATTGATACTTGATTAATGAATTATGCAACACTATGTTTATATGAGATTCTTAATGAAGCTGACGTTGAATCTCGACAGATCAGGAAAACATTACATCATTATCCGGAAAATTGTATGACTAAAGAAGATCCCAAACCACATTTTATCCCAGGACTCATGCTTGCACAGAGTTTTTTTAATGAGTTAGTTGAGCCAATAATAGACTCTCACCTTCCGCAGCTCAAGTATAGTGCGGCTCTAATAGGTACCGGATCAGAAGTATTGGGATTTGATACGGAGATGTCAACAGATCATGGCTGGGGACCGAGGGTAATGCTGTTTCTCCGTCCCGGTGATTTAGAACAGAACCGTGAAACAATCAGTAAATTGCTGCGTGAAAAACTCCCACCAACTTTCAGGGGTTACTCAACCAGCTTCACACCACCCGATCCAGAAGATAACGGAGTTCAACATCTTACTCTCGGAAAACCAGGCTCAATAAATCACCGGGTTGAGCTGTTCACAATAAGCGATTATTTTGAAGATTACATGGACATTCGAGTTGATGAACCGATTGAAGCAGTCGACTGGCTTACGTTACAATTTCAAATACTGCGTTCGATCATCGCAGGAGGTGTGTTTCGTGATGATCTGGGATTGGATAAAGTCCGGGAACGATTCAGATGGTATCCGCGGGATGTATGGTTTTATATACTTGCTTCGTGCTGGTCTCGCTTAGGTGAAGAGGAACAATTGATGGGTCGTGCAGGAATTGTAGGGGATGAGATTGGATCATCTCTCATAGCTTCAAGATTAGTCCATACTATCATGAGGCTCGCTTTTTTGATGGAACGTGTTTATCCTCCTTATGCGAAGTGGTTCGGAACCGCGTTTGACAAGCTTAAATGTTCAGAGACACTGAAACCACTGCTTGAAGGTGTGATAGGTGCTCCAAATTGGAAAGAGCGTGATGCTCTGCTGGCGAAATCTTATAGTCAAATCGCAATTTTGCACAATCAATTACAGATCACGCCACCTCTCCCGGATAAGCCAACGTTATTTCATAAAAGACCATTTCAAGTTATTCATGGTGAACGATTTGCTGAATCAATTAAAAGTGTCATATCTGGTAAAAAGGTAAAAGCAATCGCTGCGAAAAGGCTTATTGGGAATATAGACATGATTAGTGATAATACGGATCTGCTTGAAGACACTTCAAGAAGGAAGGCTTTGTTTCCATTATACCTTTGATCCAGTATCTTGATTCAAGCAATTAAACTGAGTCAGTTCTGTACTACTCCAAATCGACTAACTCTCTTCACTCACTATTAACCTTATATAAACCCCCCATTCACTTGTATTTTGAGAAATATCTTGCTATCCTTATTCACAGATGGCACGATGATTAAAGACTATTCATGTGATTTATTATACAAAGAAATTAACCATACACCGAAAAAATGCTGAAAACTGACAATTGGATTTTTTTCCTGATTCGTATAGTCTGTAGTTGTGATGTTAAGACAAGGATTTTTAGATACAATTACCCGTATTGTTTCGATGCATGAATTTCGAAACAAAGATTCAGTAAAACATAACGGTCAAAGAATTGGCTCAAATCTTTCCAAAGTGGTTTAATAAACTTCCTCTTCTGATAATTGGCGGTGCTGGATTCACAGTCGTCTGCTTTATTGCAGCGATCTCATATTTCGGTTCGCAGGAATACACAGAAGTCGGCTACCAACCCGTTCAACCTGTCCCATACAGTCATAAACTGCATGCCGGAGACCTCGGTATGGATTGCAGATATTGTCACAACCAGGTTGAGTTTTCCCGCCACGCCCAAATTCCGCCTACAAAAACCTGCATGAACTGTCATGTGATGATCAAACCTGAAAGTGATAAACTTGCCCTCGTACGGGAAAGCTGGGAGAATCAGAAACCGTTGCGCTGGGTGAGAATTCATAATGTTCCAGATTATACATATTTTGACCACAGCGCACACACACGAGCAGGTGTTGGTTGCATCAGTTGTCATGGTGATGTGTCACAGATGGAAGAAGTCAGGCAGGTTGAAAAGCTAAGTATGGGTTGGTGCTTGGATTGTCACCGGAATCCCGATCCGCACTTACGTCCGGTTTCAGAAATTACAAACATGAAATGGAAACCAGAATCACCACTTGCTCAAGTCCAATGGTTGAATTCGCACAAGGATAGCCTTCAGATTGATCCTCCTGAAAACTGCAGTGGGTGTCATAGATGAAAGATTTAATTAATAACGAAATAGTCGATCCTATTTCTCACAAAGAGAGCGATAGACCTTCATCAGAGCTGTCGAGAAGATCGTTTTTAAAGATCATGGGCGGTTCAATCGCTTATATGGCTCTTTCGAGCTGCAGACGTCCCATCGAAGAAATTGTCCCGTTCGTAGAAGCTCCGGAAGATGCAATATTGGGAAATCCGGAGAAATTCGCTACTACAATGACATTAGGAATGGGTACGTATGGAATCGTTGTAACAAGCTTTGAAGGTCGCCCTACTAAAATCGAAGGCAATGGCCTGCATTCCTCCAGCAGAGGTAGCTCAAACGCATTTATGCAGGCAGAAATTCTGAATCTGTATGATCCGGACAGGTTAAAGAAGCATTACAGGGGAAAGACCGTTAACAGCTGGGATGGATTCAAGACCGAGTGGGCTGAACGCCACAAGAAATATATTGAAAATCAGGGTGAAGGCCTGGTAATATTAAGTCGGAGTTTCTGCTCGCCGACCATGTTCAGGCAGTATCAATCGCTGAAAAAGGTCTTCCCCAAAGCCACATGGACTGTTTACGATCCGGTTAGTGATGAAAATATCTACAAGGGAATTTCAATTGCGACCGGAAAATCGTTGCGACCTGATTATCACTTCAGCAACGCAAAAGTTATCCTGTCTTTAGACTGCGATTTCCTCCATCTAGAAACCGACAATGTTGCCGCTGCCAGAGGATTTGCCGATGGCAGACAGGTAAATTCTCGACATGATGAAATGAACAGATTGTATTCCGTTGAGAGTAATGTCACACTAACGGGAGCAATGGCAGATCACAGAATCAGGTTGAAGAGTGGCGAAGTATTTGCCTTAACTCTCGCAATCGCAGACGAATTGGGGAAATCTGGCATAGACGTAAGCGGTTTCTATGATTCTAATTTGACAAATAAATGCTCAGTTGACCGTGAAGTAATCAAAGCCATAGCAGAAGACCTCATCCACAACAGGGGAAATTCACTCGTTATTGCGGGAAGCACTCAGCCAGCAGAATTACATGCGTTGGTATTCTTGATCAATCAGCAACTCGGCAATGTCGGGAAGACCGTTAAGTATAATAAACTCACTGATGGTGTGCCTGCTGACATTGAAGGGCTTAAAGACCTGAAAGGTAATTTAGAATCAAAAAAGGTAGAGACGCTAGTTATTCTCGGTGGTGATCCCGTCTTTGATTTCCCGGTGGATTTCGATCTGAAAAAATTAAGCAAATCTGTAAAGGATGTATTCTACCTGGGTTATCATAAGAACTCTACGTCAGGGATTAGTACCTGGATAATCCCGGAAACTCATTTCCTCGAATCCTGGGGGGATGCAAGATCAGCGGACGGAACTCTCAGCGTGGTTCAACCTCTGATTGCGCCGTTGTACAAAGGTCACAGTGCTATTGAGATTTTAAATCTTGTCCTTACAGGTGAAGAGAAATCGGGTTATGACCTGACGCGTGAGACCTGGGCTGGAATATTTGGTTTATCCGACAGTAATACCCATTGGAAACGGGTTTTGCACGACGGTTTCTTTACCGGTGCATCGTCACCACCGGCTTCGATTAGTCCGAAATATAGCAGAATTAAATCAGCTATCGGTAAATATTTCAAGAATAGCAGGACTGATTCTGATGGACTCGAGTTGACATTCCACGCTGATCCATCAGTATACGATGGACGATACGCTAATAATGGCTGGTTGCAGGAAGCTCCCGACCCGATAACGAAAATAAACTGGGCGAACGGTGCCGGAATTAACTCCGGGACTGCTGAGAAACGAGGTCTTGTCAATGGGGATGTCGTTACCATAAGAAGTGGTAAATACACACTTGATATACCGGTATGGATTATACCGGGTATTGCAGATGATAGTCTGATACTTACAGTTGGAAACGGGAATAAGAAACTTGGCAGGATTTCTGAACTCTCCGGTTATAATTCCTACAGTATCCGAGCGTCTGAATCTCGAAATATAGCCGTAGCAAACATAACTCGAACATCTCAAAACGTTGTTATTTCTACCACGCAGAAACACCCCTATGCGGAAGACCGTCCTCTGATCAGAGAATCTGAGCTTAAGGAATATCAGAAACATCCCAATTTTGCCAGGGATATGGTTCATGTACCTGATACTCAGAGCTTATGGAAAGAACATCAGTACGATGAGGGTAATCAATGGGGGATGACAATTGACCTGAATCTCTGTATAGGATGCAACTCATGTGTTCTGGCCTGTCAGAGCGAGAACAATGTGCCCATTGTCGGAAATAAACCATCTAACTATGGTAGGGAGATGCACTGGCTGAGAATTGACAGATACTTCTCCAAAGACGAAGAAAATCCCTCAATTCGATTCCAACCGGTTGCATGTCAGCATTGCGAGATGGCGCCATGCGAAAGTGTCTGTCCCGTTGCTGCCACAAATCATGATGAAGAGGGATTAAACCTGATGGTTTATAATCGCTGTGTAGGGACACGCTATTGCGCAAATAACTGCCCTTACAAAGTCAGGCGCTTCAATTTCTTCAACTTCACAAAGGAGTATCCGGAAATAGTTAAGATGTCACAGAATCCGGATGTTACAATCCGGTCACGGGGAGTTATGGAGAAATGCAGCTATTGCCTGCAAAGAATTAATCGCGCCAAAAGAGATGCGAAACATAAGAACTCAAAGGTGAAGGATGGTGCAGTTGTTACGGCATGTCAGCAGTCATGTCCGACTGGTGCAATACAATTTGGCAATGTGAATGATCCCGAAAGTAAAGTGGTGGCTGCTAAAAAGATCAGAAATTATGAATTGCTGGCTGAGTTTAATACTCGTCCCCGAACGAGTTACCAGGCAAAAATCAGAAATCCTAATCCGATCCTGAATAAGTTGATCTGAATGTCATTTTGTTTTAAGTGCAAAGGAGAAAATAAAGCGATTTGAGATCCCTTGAAAATACAATAGCAACAGAAGAGCCAATCAAACCGTTGGTGCTTGGGAACCCGAGTTTTAATAAGGTTACCGAAACTATCAGCGGAATATGCGAAAAGAAAGAAACTCCAATCTGGTGGTGGATTGCCCTTGGTGTTTCCGGTCTTCTAAGTTTAAATCTTGCAGCTATGATCGGTTACCTCGTTTGGGAAGGAACCGGTATCTGGGGGTTAAATATTCCAGTATCGTGGGGTTGGGCAATTGTTAACTTCGTGTTTTGGGTCGGTATTGGTCATGCCGGTACTCTGATTTCCGCGATATTATTCCTTATGCGGCAGAAATGGCGGACTTCGATAAACAGGTTTGCAGAAGCGATGACAATTTTTGCTGTATTATGTGCAGCGATATTCCCGGGCATCCATGTTGGAAGGATGTGGGTAATGCACTGGATGTTTCCCCTCCCTAATCAAATGGATTTGTGGGTAAACTTCAGAAGCCCTCTGTTATGGGATGTCTTCGCAGTTGGAACCTATTTCACATGCTCTGCAATGTTCTGGTACACCGGTCTTATTCCCGACCTTGCAACCTTCCGCGATAGAGCTAAATCGCGTATCAAAAAGACAATTTTTGGTGTTCTTTCGCTGGGCTGGAGGGGTGGAAACAGACAATGGAAACATTATGAGCTGGCCTATTTGCTATTAGCAGGAATCTCAACACCGCTCGTGTTAAGTGTCCATAGCGTGGTTTCAACCGACTTTGCCGTCAGTCTCATCCCGGGCTGGCATACTACCATTTTCCCGCCATATTTTGTTGCAGGTGCGATCTTCTCCGGATTTGCAATGGTCATGACGCTGGCAATAGTTGCCCGGATTATTTTCCCTCAGATCAAGGACTACATCACAATGGATCACCTTGGGAAAATCGCTAAAGTGATACTACTGACCGGAACTATGGTCGGATATGCATACTCCATGGAGTTCTTTATCGCTTGGTACAGCGGAAATGATTATGAGAGATTTGCATTTATTAACAGGGCATTGGGGCCATTTGCATGGGCTTATTGGATAATGATCACCTGTAATGTTCTTACACCGCAGATTTTCTGGTCGAAAAAACTCCGGAGTTCAATACCGGTGCTGTTCATCGCATCGATCATTGTAAATATCGGTATGTGGTTTGAACGGTTCGTGATAGTAATGACGCTGCACCGCGATTTTCTTCCATCAAGTTGGGATTATTATACACCGACGATGTTTGATATCGGAATATTCATCGGTTCATTCGGCTTTTTCTTCTTTATGTTCCTTCTGTTCCTGAGATTCCTGCCTATGATATCGATGACGGAGATTAAAGGTGTTCTGCCACAGGCCGACCCGCATCATGGAGGGAATAATCATGAGTAAAATTGCCGGTTGCCTTGCAGAATTCAAGAATCCCGCAGAACTTCTGAAAGCAGCTGAAAAGGTCAGGGACGCAGGATATAAAGATTTTGACTGCCACAGTCCTTTTCCAATTCACGGAATGGATGAAGCAATGGGGGAGAAGAGGTCTAAATTGGGCGTAATAGTTGGTTTGGCAGCAATCACCGGTGGCTCGGGCGCACTCCTGATGCAATGGTGGATGAGTGCGGTTGATTACAAGTTGGTTATCGCCGGTAAACCATTTTTCAGCTATCAGGCATTCTTCCCGGTTACCTTTTCGCTGGCAGTATTGTTTTCAGCAGGTATGGCTCTTTTCGGAATGCTGAGTTTGATCAAATTACGATTTCATCATCCGGTCTTCTACTCAGAACGGTTTAACAAAGCCTCAGACGACGTTTTCTTTATCAGTGTTCTATCCGGAGATCCGTTGTTCAGTGAGGAGAAAACACCATCCTTCCTCAAGTCTATAGGGGGAACAGGTGTTGAAACGCTTCAGGGAGAATGATGAATAGAATAGAACTGTCAATTACTTTGAGCATGCTTCTCATCATAACAGCTGCATTTAACACCGGTTGCAAACGAGGTACTCCAACGACGAAGTCACCGATACACATCGTACCGAATATGGATTATCAATCAAAATATGAAGCACAGGAGAGCAGCCAATTCTTTAACAATGGTGCGAGCAACAGAACTTATGTTGAGGGAACCGTCAGCAGGGGGGACCTCAAAGAGGACATCCCTTTTCACACCGGAAAAGATTCTGAAAACGGTGAATTCATCAATAATATCCCATTTGAATTGTCTGATCAGGATAGAAACCGGGCTGCTGAAAGATATCGCATTTACTGCTCTATGTGTCACGGTCTCAGCGGTGATGGAAAAGGGATTGTTATTGAGAAAGGATTCTTTCCACCTCCGAAATACACTGATGATAAGCTATTGAAGATGCCTGCCGGACAGATTTTCCATACGATTACCAATGGTTATAACAATATGCAGTCCTACAAGCAGCAGATTCCTGTCCGGGACAGGTGGCTGATTGTTGATCATGTCAGAACTCTGCAGAATTCATCAGTTCAGACTACGAGCGGCAAATGAAATATAATTCTGAAACGTTCGTAATTTCCGAGACGGGAAAGATTCTACGGTTATTCCTCATTGTGGGAATCTCTGGACTGTTAGTGAGTTTTATCGGCCTGTTATTAAATCCCTCAGGCTTTTTTCACTCCTATTTGACCTCGGTGATTTTCTGGACTTCTATTGCTCTGGGAGCACTTTTCATCGTTATGCTGCACTACCTTGTGAATGCAGTCTGGAGTGTGCTGATCAGACGCATATTAGAAAATGTACTGATTATTTTACCCATTATGGGACTGTTGTTCATCCCGGTACTCTTCGGTATTCCATACTTATACTCCTGGAATTCGAATTACGTTGATAATTCCCATACTGATTCACATGCAATCAATATCATCAATGAGGCGTTTGCAGAGGGAAACTCAGGGGACCACAAATCAGAACACCATCTTGAGAGCTCCGGACATGATCCTCATAAAGAACTACTCGAAAAGAAAAAGGCATTCCTGAATACTCCGTTCTTCATTATCCGGACAATAATCTATTTTTTGATCTGGTCGATTCTGGCTGTCCGACTATACAGAAATTCTATCAAACAGGATAAAGATGGTGCCAGTGCGGTAAATGACAGCACCGGACTGAAAATCAGTGCTCCGGGAATGATGTTGTTTGCAGTTACAGTCAGTTTCGCCGGATTTGACTGGATGATGTCACTTGATCCATTGTGGTATTCAACCATTTACGGTGTGTATTTCTTCTCTGGCTGTATCGTCAGCGTGATAGCTTTTGTATCAATATTCGCAACCTGGTTGCGGGGAAAGAATATTCTGGCGGATATGATTTCCGAGGAGCATTATCACACTTTCGGTAAACTGCTGTTCGGCTTTATCATTTTCTGGGCTTATATGGCGTTCAGCCAGTATTTGCTTATCTGGTATGCGAATATCCCCGAGGAGACAATCTGGTACCACCATCGGTGGGTGGGAGGTTGGAAATTTGTATCGGTGATGATTGCGGTTGCGCATTTTACAATTCCATTCCTTTTCCTGATGCCAAAGGGTATGAAGCGCAATCCGAAGATTCTCAGTTTCTGGGCTATCTGGATTTTAGTGATGCATTGGATCGATCTGTTCTGGAATATCCAACCCAATCTATATCCCGATGGAGCGATGATTTCATGGATGGACCTGACGACAATGATCGGTATTGGCTCACTATTCTTTTATTTCTTCTGGAAAAACATGAGCAAAAACCCGATTCTCACCTTAAATGACCGCAAGTTGAATAAATCAATTAATTATGTGAATTGATTTAGCAATGGACATTAAAGGCCGCCAAATCAATGAACTCGAAATCAGGGGTGAAACAACTACGGATTTAAGCTGTTTCCACTGCGGTCTCCCATGCCGGGAAAGTGATCCCCGAATCGAGGAGAAATATTTCTGTTGTAACGGGTGCAAAGCCGTTTACGAATTATTGAGCAGAAATGATCTGTGCGGTTATTACAACCATGAATCAAAGCCTGGATCAACGCCCGACATTGAAGATTCAAATGCCAGATTCGGATATCTTGACGATGAGAAGGTCAGTGCCAAGTTAAATGATTTCAAAGAAGATGGTATAAGCAAAGTAACTTTCACGATTCCCAATATCCATTGCAGCTCATGCATTTACCTGTTGGAAAACCTCTTTAAGTTCGAGATTGGAGTTAAGAGTTCCCGTGTGAATTTCCTCAAGAAAGAGATATCAGTAACCTACTCGGAAGAAATATCACTGAGAGGTTTAGTAGAATTTTTAACCTCGATTGGCTACGAACCCGATATCACACTTGACTCACTCTCTAATGGGAAATCTGAACAAGATAATAAACGGCTGAAGATTGAGATTGGTGTTGTCGGTTTCGTATTTGGAAACATTATGTTGCTGAGTCTGCCGGAGTATTTACTGCCTGCTAGTGAACAACTAAGCCCCAATATCAGTAGGTTCTTTGACTACCTCAAATTATTACTCGCTCTTCCGGCTATGATTTTCGGAGCCAACCGATATTTTATTTCAGCCTATAATGGACTCAGAAAGAAATTTATTAATATGGATGTGCCGATATCGTTGGGAATATTGGCGTTATTTCTTACAAGTGTCTATGAAATTCTTTCAAAGTCAGGTGTCGGATACATGGACTCGCTGTGTGGTTTTGTGTTTTTCCTTCTGATCGGCCGAGTCTTTCAGCAGCGAACGTATCATTCACTGGCATTTGAAAGAGATTACAAATCTTATTTCCCCATTTCAGTTCTAAAGGTATCGGATGGGACAGAGTATAGTATTCCGGTAAATAATCTTAGAGTGGGAGATAGAATCCTTATTAGACAGAGCGAGTTAGTTCCCGTAGATAGCGTCCTGATGAAGGGCTCAAGCAGAATAGATTACAGCTTTGTAACCGGTGAATCAGACGCAGTACCAAAGGAAACGGGAGATGTAATTTACGCAGGTGGCAGGCATATTGGCTCGGCTATTGAGCTTGAGGTTATCAAAGAAGTTTCTGAAGGGTATCTTGCAAGTCTATGGGAAAACGATGCTTTTAATAAGGAAACTGTGCAGGACGTAAACTCAAAAGCGGATAGGATTGCAAAACACTTTACAATTATCGTAATCGGACTGGCGATCGCAGCAGCATTCTTCTGGTTTCCCATTGATACAGGGAAAGCCATTCTCAGCTTCACGTCGGTTTTGATTGTCGCTTGCCCCTGTGCTCTGGCACTTTCCATACCCTTTACATTCGGCACGATGATCAGAGTGATGAGTCGAAATGGTTTTTACATCAAAAATATTCATTTTGTTGAAAAATTAGCGACTATAAAGGCAATAGTATTTGATAAAACCGGCACATTGACGAAATCCGGGCAGGATGAACTGAGTTACGTTGGAATTGATCTGACCGTAGACGAGGAGAGTCTGATTAGATCACTGGTTAGGCAATCTAATCATCCATTGAGTGTGAAGCTATACAGTGTTTTATCAGAGCCTGTGAGTGATGAAATTGGTAATTTTGTTTCCGAACCGGGATTGGGTATATCTGGAAACATAGGTAATCATACCGTAAAAGCAGGTTCAGATAAGTGGGTTGGTGTTGAAAGCTCCTCAGAATCAGAAGGGTTTAATAATGGATCAAAGGTCTGGGTGAGTATTGATGATGCGGTAAAGGGATATTACTTGATTTCGAGCGAATATCGGAGCGGACTAAAGCGAGAGTTTGAAAATCTTAAAGATATTTACAAACTTTATATGCTCTCAGGTGATAGCAGCAGAGACCAGTCGATACTCAAATCAATGTTCAAGACAGAAAGTAGTCTGTTTTTTAGTCAGTCACCACATGATAAACTCAGCATGATACAGGGACTCAAAAAGCACGATAACGTAATGATGATCGGAGATGGTTTAAATGATTCGGGAGCGCTGGCTGCTGCGGATGTGGGTGTGGTTGTTTCAGAGGATATTACTGGTTTTACACCCGCTTCGGATGCCATTTTGGAAGCGGATAAGATGTCTTTGCTCTCAAAATTTCTCAAACTCAGCCAATTTGGCGCGAAAATCGTAACAATCAGTTTCATAATTTCATTTTTATATAATATCGTTGGACTTGGATTTGCATTCGCTGGGGAACTTTCCCCGCTTGTTTCAGCGATTCTGATGCCTTTAAGTTCAATATCGGTAGTGTTATTTACGACATTTTCCGTCAGTTTGAAAGCTCACCGTTTGAGGCTTACGAACTGACCAATGTCCGCAATAATAATCACAATAATTGCGAGTCTGCTGATAGGATTAGCAGCTTTGACAGCATTTATCTGGGCGGTGAGGAACGGGCAGCTTGAAGATCAAACAACACCGGCATACAGGATTCTGATGGATGAATCTGACGATAGTACTCACATTAGTAAGAAAAGGACAAGAAAATCCGGAGAACAGGATGACAGTTGAATCCTTCAAGTATGATAATACGATAGTCAGGAGTTTCACGGTAGCCACAATTTTCTGGGGAGTTGTCGGGATGCTGGTCGGTCTGATTGCGGCTTTCCAGATATTTCACCCGCAGTTGAATTTTGGTTTATCCTATACAACATTCGGCAGAATAAGACCGTTGCATACAAATGCTGCTATTTTCGCATTTGTAGGGAACGGAATTTTCATGGGCGTTTATTACTCAATGCAGCGGTTATTAAAGACGAGGATGTACAGCGACTTACTCAGCAAATTGCATTTCTGGGGCTGGCAATTGATAATCGTTCTTGCTGCAGTAACTCTTCTGCTTGGAATTACAACCAGCAAGGAATATGCAGAACTTGAATGGCCTATTGATATACTCATAACCGTCGTTTGGGTGATTTTCGGCATTAACATGATCGGTACGATTATGAAACGCCGGGAAAAACACATGTATGTGGCTATCTGGTTCTACATTGCGACATTCTTTACTGTTGCGATTTTGCACCTCATCAATTCGTTTGAGATTCCGGTAAGTTTCCTGAAGAGTTATTCCCTGTTCGCCGGAGTTCAGGATGCGCTTGTACAATGGTGGTATGGTCATAATGCAGTGGCATTTTTCCTGACAACACCCTATCTGGGTTTAATGTACTACTTCCTCCCTAAAGCTGCCAACAGGCCGGTATATTCCTACAGGCTTTCGATTATCCATTTCTGGGCTTTGATTTTCATCTATATTTGGGCAGGCCCTCATCACCTGCTATATACTTCGCTTCCCGATTGGATTCAATCCCTCGGTACCGTATTCTCTATCATGCTGATAGCACCATCCTGGGGTGGTATGCTTAATGGATTGCTTACACTTCGCGGTGCATGGGACAGAGTGCGTGAAGATCCAACTCTGAAATTCCTGGTAGTTGCGGTAACAGCCTATGGGATGGCAACGCTTGAAGGACCTACACTGGCGCTGAAAAATGTCAATGCACTATCCCATTATACTGACTGGACTATCGCTCATGTGCACGTCGGAACCCTCGGTTGGAACGGATTTCTGACGTTTGGTGTATTATACTGGTTGGTACCAAAGTTATACAATACAAAACTATTCTCGATAAAAGCAGCCAATTTCCATTTCTGGATTGGGACACTCGGAATCCTATTCTACGTAATTCCATTATACTGGGCTGGTATTACGCAAGGTTTAATGTGGAAAGAGTTTACTCCTGACGGTCTCCTAAGATATCCTAATTTCCTCGAAACCGTCATGCAGATAATTCCAATGTACACACTCAGGGCAGTAGGCGGATTATTGTACTTCGTTGGTGTGCTTGTTATGGTGTTTAACCTTAAGAAAACAATGTCTGCAGGCCAGTTTAATTCTGAAACAGAGGCATCGGCTCCACCTCTTTCGAGGGAAGTTGGTGAAAAAGAAAAACGTGGTTATTGGCATTCCTGGATTGAAAGCCGTCCCGTACAGTTCTTCATTTTAACCGTAGTCGCTGTTCTAATTGGTGGGATAATTGAGATTGTGCCGACCTTCCTCATCAAATCTAATACACCGACCATTGCAGCCGTAAAACCCTATACTCCGCTTGAACTTATTGGAAGGGATATATATATACGCGAGGGTTGCAACGCCTGTCACTCGCAGATGATCAGACCATTCCGCTCTGAAACCGAGCGCTATGGTGAATATTCAAAATCGGGAGAGTTTGTATACGATCATCCGTTCCTGTGGGGATCCAAGCGAACTGGACCAGATCTGCACAGGGTGGGGTGGAAATACCCAGATGCATGGCATTACAGCCACATGCTCGATCCTGAAACGATGTCACCGGGCTCTATAATGCCGCCTTATCCCTGGTTGCTAACTCATGCATATGATTTGTCTGACCTGGTAACCAAAATCAAGAAAATGCAAACTATGGGAGTCCCATACCCGGAAGGATACTCATCCAAAGCGATTGGTGATTTGAGAGAGCAGGCATTAACGATCCAAAAAAATCTGGTAGACGGTGGATTCAAGACCGAATCCGATCGTGAGATCATTGCTCTGATAGCCTATCTCCAGAGACTCGGTACGGATATTCAGCCAAAGGAGGAGGAGTAGATGGGTATTATAAAACCAATCCTCAATGCTATCGAAGGAGTTGCCGTATTTCCAATGATTGCACTGTTCCTTTTCTTTTCTATCTTCATACTGATGATAGTATGGGTGATCAAACTCGATAAAAAGCACGTTGAGTTACTGAGTTATTTACCATTTGAAAATTCCTCTGACAAAAGAGATGAAAGTGGGAGCGACAATGGGTAAGAAACCATTAGATGAACTATTAGACCATGATTATGATGGTATTCGAGAGTTTGATAACGATATGCCAACCTGGTGGATCGGATTGTTCTATATTTCCATTATTGCCGCCTTTGTATATACTATTCATTATCATGTCCTGGGAACGGGAAAACTCTCGGAAGCCGAATATATAGTTGAGATTCAACCTTCTGCTGACAAGTTCCAATTCGCCGGTGAGCAGTCACTTTTGGGATTAGTTCTTAGAAAACACGGGTATCGCTCACCATTTAAAAATCCGGATGAAGATATGACACCGCGGCAGGAGTATGAGCTTCAGCAATATCTGCAGCTATCTTTTAAAACTCTACTGATGGAAGCAATGAGCAAAGCTCCGGAGGCTGAGTTAAAAAAGTTGGAGGGAGCATTTCCGGAGGTTTATACTGCATTCCTCGAAGGTGGATATGAGTCCGTTATTGGAACGGGACTTCCTTCTTCTGCATCGACAGTTGAGAATGTATTCATCGATATGACAGTGTTAACTGACGCAGCAAATCTGGCAAACGGAAGACAAATATATGTAAATAATTGCGTTTCCTGCCACGGTAATCTTGGTCAGGGAGGAATTGGCCCTAACCTGACTGATGATTACTGGATTCATGGTGGGAAGTTTCCGGATATCGCTTTTACCATCTACAAAGGTGTACCATCTAAAGGGATGGTCGCATGGGGAAAGACACTCTCAACAGATGAAATCAAGCAGGTTTCAAGCCATATCTCAACTCTAAGGGGCTCCAATCCTGCAGGTGCTAAAGAACCTCAGGGTGATCTGGTTACTTATGATGAAGAGTTGTAAACGAATTGTCACCCCGATAAGTAGTCTACTTTACTTGAGTGACTATTGATGATGAGTATATAGGTAGAAACGATTCCTGATCTCTCCAGAGGTCGACGAAAACAGATTTGGAAAACACTAAAAATAGATCGAAAGCTCCAACACCCGATGAAAACGAGACCTTTCGCGACTCAATCTCGACAATTGATGAGACGGGAAAAAGGAGATGGATTTATCCGGAAAAGCCGGGTGGTAATTTACATAACTACCGGATTGTTGTAGCAATAATCCTGTTGGTGTTTTTATATGTTGCCCCGTTCCTGAAGATGAATGGGCAGCCAATCATCAAACTGAATATTATTGCGCGTGAGTTCAATTTATTTGGCTTTACATTCTGGCCCCAGGATTTTCATATATTTGTGTTGGCGATGATAGTGGGAATAGTCTTTATTGTCCTGTTTACAGTTGTGTACGGTCGCATATTCTGTGGATGGCTGTGTCCACAGACGGTTTTTATGGAGATGGTTTATAGGAAGCTGGAATATCTGATTGAGGGAAATGCCACCAGGCAAAAACAGCTAAATAAGAAAGCCGTTGACCTCGATAAACTATTCCGAAAATCACTGAAACACATTCTATTTTTTTTAATTGGTTTTGTTACTGGCAATATCTTTCTATCATACATTATCGGAATTGAAGAACTCTTTGCTATTATTACATCATCTCCAACTCAGCACCTGACAGGATTAGTTTGGATGCTCGTCTTTTCAGTAGTATTCTACTTTGTGTTTGCAAATTTCCGGGAGCAGGCATGTACGCTCGTTTGTCCGTATGGACGATTCCAGGGTGTGTTACTTGACGCCAATTCAATTGTAATCTCCTATGACCACAACCGAGGTGATCCGCGAGGAAAGCTTAAAGAAGGCAAGGTTGCAGTTGGAAATGGTGATTGTATCAATTGCGGTAAGTGTTACCGGGTCTGCCCGACGGGAATAGATATTCGCAACGGAACGCAACTTGAGTGTATTAACTGCACAGCATGTATTGATGCATGTAATGAAATAATGGATAAGGTCAAACTTCCGCGTGGATTGATCAGGTACGCATCCGGCAACAACATCGAGACGGGTGAAAGCAGGATTTTCACAGTCCGTGCAGCCGGATACAGTATTGTGTTGACGTTGCTTTTATCCATTATTTTAATTATGTTTGTAACTCGTGAAGAAATTGAAGCTACTGTTTTACGCGAACCGGGTACTTTGTACCAGACTGTTGAGAAAGAGAGAATAAGCAACCTGTACAGACTAAAGGTAGTGAATAAGACCGCTAAGGTAATTCCATTCAAAGTCAGTCTGGAAGGCATCCCCGGTGAAACTGTATTCGGTGATAATGATAGAATATTAGAACCAGCGAGTATTTATGAAACTACTCTGTTTGTCATTGCTAATAGATCGGAGCTTTCTAAGGTCAGTACACCTTTTCGGCTGGTGTTTTCAGGTGAAGATAGAGTATTAACAACCGTACAAACATCATTTCTTGGTCCGGTTCCCTCGAATTCATCAGGAGTATCGGATGATTGATGAAGTGAAAAATAATGGGGCGAAATGGCCTAAATACCTGGTCTATGCTATTGTTTTATTTATCATTCACCTGATTATCCTGGTGATAATCGCAAGTAAACAGGATGTAGCATTGGTTAGAAAAGACTATTATGAAGCTGAGTTGAGTTATCAGGATCATATTACAAGTAGGAAAAGATCCATTCAATCTGAGAAGCAGCTCAGAATGTTATACATTGAAGAGGAGAAAATTGTTAAAATTACTAAACAAGGAAAAATCACCTCAGTAGCAATTTCAGGTGTTATACATTTCTACCGTGCTTCTGATTCTTCTCTCGACAGGATGCAGGAATTTACAATAACGGGAGATGAACCATATATTATTAGTGTTGATGGATTTAAACGAGGACTATGGAAAGTAAAAATCAATTGGTCAATAGAGGATAATAACTACTACACTGAAAAGACTATCTTCGTAAAGGCACAGGGATAACAATGATTTTTTGGACAGGTTTCCTCATTGGTTTTTTTGGCAGCATACATTGTGTCGGAATGTGTGGCCCAATTGTAATAATGCTGCCTTCGAAAAAGCAGCAAAAAGGTTTATCTTATTTTGTCGGAAGATTGCTCTATAATTCAGGCAGGATCTTTACATATACTTTTATGGGAGTTATTACCGGAGTTATCGGTGAATCTCTCTCATTGGGAGGCTTTCAACAGACAACCTCGATAGCCATGGGAGTATTAATCATTTCAGCAATCTTGCTTCCAAAGAAAATCAGGACGGGAATTTCTAACATAAAGGTACTAAATTCGGTAACGAATAGCCTGAAAACGAAATTTCAAAGACATTTCAATAATGCTTCGAACAAATCCCTGTTTACAATTGGAGTTTTAAACGGATTTCTGCCCTGTGGTTTTGTCTATTTTGGTTTAGCCGGTTCTATTGCAACCGGTAGTATCCAGAGTAGTGCTGTATATATGCTTCTATTTGGAATTGGAACGACACCAATATTAATAGCCACTTCTTATTCTGGAAAAATCATCAATATAGGTTTACGCAGAAGATTAAATCGGTTGATCCCTGCTGGGATGGTGATTGTTGCATTTATATTTATTCTAAGAGGACTCTCCCTGGGAATACCATATATAAGTCCAAAATCAAAAGTTCTGAAAACCATTAATCATATCGAGAAAGAGGGAAATGAAACAAAATGCCATTGAATAAATAAGATTACGCGAGTTTACAAATTGTATATTCTGTATTTGATTTATGTGCGTTTAGTTCTAAAAAGATGATGCAATAAAAATAATTAGGGTTTAAGAATCACCAAACTATTGATACAATTGAAGGATAACCCATTTACCTTTCAGCCTTTCAGTCATTGATTTCAGCTCAATTCCTGTCGGGGCTTTAAAATATGACAACTCACCCATTTGGATAAGTACTTAAAAATTATTAACAAATACTATTTCTAAATTTAAAAATGTAAATTTCGTTAGGTAATACTAAAAAAAGTTTTTTTTTCAAAGGTAATACTATTCACCTATAAATCTATTGCGCGGTTATTCTAATTTTAGTAAAATCTTCTAAGATAGATATTTTTTCGAATTTTGTTTTGTGATAGTGAATATCTATCAAAGTCATCGATTAGGTGGTTTCAAGTATAGCCTTTCATAATAAGCCTTTACTGAGCACCTGGTTCGACATCACACAAGAGATACAAGTTGCTCTAAAAAGGAGTTCGTCATGTGCATCTATCGTTCAGCACTTCAAATCTCGTTAATCTTCATTTCTCTGTTTCTCACTTTTTCACTTGCCACTCCCGAGCATGTCCAAGCTCAACCAGGACGTGACAATCCACAAATAGGTGTTAATCCGGAAGACATCTCTTTCGAAATAGATCAGGGAATGTTTGCTACTCGGGAAGTCACAATCAGGAATAGTGGTGATGAAGAGTTAGTTTTCCATCCGGAGCTGGCATTTGGTGAAGCTCCGAATATAGATAATTTCGAGAATATGGATATTCTGATAATTACTTCCGGTGGAGGTCGAGGTGGAAATCGTGCAATGTGGGAATTATCTGTTCTGGCAGGAGTACCAGAAGAGAACATTGTTGAAGAAGTACCACGGGCACTGAGAAACATCAACCTATATAATTTCGATGTAATTGTATTTATCGATTATCAGGAATCAATCTACTATCAATGTATTAATTGGTACCGACCCGAACTTCAGGAATGGGTTGAAAACGGAGGAATCCTGATAGCTAGTTTATATCAAGCATATACTTATCCGTTTATAGTATTGCCTGGTGGACCACGACTCATATATAATGCATTTATGGGGTGGGCAAATGTAAATGATCGGCACGAGGATGCAGACATAAATAATCCCATAATTCGTGGATTTATTGATGATGAGGATGATGACCTTGGAGAGCAATTCAGTGGCAGAAACGCAAGTCGTGCATTTTTCGATTCTAATCAGATTATGGAATTAGAGGATATCGACAATCTTCAGATTTTCTATTATCAGAGTCAAATGCCAGAGTTTATCACATGTTTTACTTATGAAATGGGCGCGGGGCATGTTCTGGCAACTTCATGCAATACAACTGGATTCTGGTATACGCCAATTGATGGATGGGGTGGCAATGGCGAATGGGACGAAACAACAAGATTTTTCGGACGAAATCTCGTTGTATGGGCTGATTGGTTGAACTCAACAATACCCATTTCAATTGACAGGGAAAATGATCTGATAAGCTTGGATCCTGATCGGGAAACGGAGATTGAACTATTGTTTGATACAAACAACATCGTTGCCGGTGTATATAACGCAGATTTGCAGCTTTATTCAAATGATCCTGAGGATTCCCTGCATGTTGTCGGTATTGAGATGACAGTAAATGCTCTCCCAATGATCACTGCATACTGGCATCCGCATGCAGGATATCCTGATATATTTGATTATAACCTGAGAAATGAAGACCTGTTCGTTAACGTGGAATACACAGAACTAATAAAAGTTACAAATATCGGTTCTGCGAATCTACAAATTGACAGAATTGAATTCGAGGGCGAAGGTGCAGGATTTCTCAATGCGGAACCAGCTCAAAATTTCGCTCCAATTGGCGAAAGAGAATCTATGGAAATAACAGTTCTTTTGGAGGGGAATGCTGTCGGAGAATTCAATCCTAATATGATTATTCACAGTAACGATCAGAATATTCCTGAGTTGATCATAGATATACATGCGACATTATCCCCACAGCCTGAGATTAGTATCGATCCAATGCAGATTGGAGAAATTGAGCTCCTGGGTGCACAGGAACACACCGAACAATTGATAATCATTAATGAGGCAGCCGGTCTCTTAAGATATGAAATCGAAAAGGAATGGCTTGTTTCACCAAACCGTTTTGAGTTTCTCGATAATAACGGTCCACGACGGGATTTTCCAGGCCAGGAATTGGCATCCTTCAACCTCGGTGAGGAAATCTTCCAGCCGAATGATGATCCAGATTGGATAAATAACTACTCGGCTTCCTGTACGTGGGATAAGGATCGGGAAGTGATGTGGATGTTTGCGATGCATTGTGTAGCAATAGATCCACATAATAATCTTGAAGTTTTAGATAGGTTCGGATTAGAAACAGGCGGAGACAATCTTTGCTATTATGATAATATTTTACACATGTCACCAACGAATCGTGATATGTTTGTCACCCGGTATGATCTCAATGGTGAACGTATTGAAAACCTGAATCTGGATATGCGGGACAGATTGATCAGAGTCTATACAATCGATCCCAATGATGGTTTGATATTTGCAATTGGATCTGCGATTAATAGACCGGGACAGGAATTTTTAGTCTTTAATTATGAAGGTGAGAGAATTGCCAATTTGGGCAACATTAGTGATTTGATTGCAGGTGTCATGGTTTGGGATATGGAATGGGTTCCGAATCATGTTGATGGTCAGTTATGGCTGCACACGGAGGACTGTTTCTGGCAAATTGGTGTTGATACTGAGAATTGGGAGTTCACAGGAATTCGGCAAAGATTAACCGGAGATAATGGATTTGCTGCAAACGGTTTTGCGCATGATGGTGAAAACCTCTGGATAACATCAGCCGAAGATGGTCTTTGCAGAATAGTAGATGATGGAATCAGAGAAGCACATTGGTTGGATGTTGAACCGATTTCAGGTGAAATTGATGGACAGGGTGATGTAGAAATCAGTGTGAATTTCAATGGTACTGCACATCGTGTTGGTGAATACCGGGCAGTATTGCACATCTTCAGTAATGACGTTTCAGATCCCGAAATCATCGTTCCTGTATCTGCTCGAGTTGAACCCGCGCCGCAGATTCACTTAACCTGGTCATGGGATCATGGGTTCAATGCTGATGAGGTTAACTGGGCTGTTAACTACAACATGGCTTTTGAAGACGTATTTAATGGTGTAGAATATATTGTTCCAGTTTCCATTCGTAATGTAGGGGCGGAAGAACTGATTATTGAGAGTATAGTCTGCAATGATAATAGGTTTACAGCGATACCCTCAGAATTTGTCTTACAGCCCGATGGACAGCAAGAAGTGGTTTTCAGAATGGTCTCGGAAGAGCCCGGAGTAGCTGAAGCCATAATGTCCATCAGGTCAAATGATCCTCATCATGAACTGATAGAAATACCCCTTAACGCCGAAATCAGCAATCCTCCAATATTCATAATTGAACCTGATCGGATTGAGGAGAGGTTAGATGCCGGGGATGAAGTTGAAACTGTATTGAATCTCGCAAATGATGGAGAAGCAAACCTGAGGTGGTCATCCCATTTGGTCGTGTTTGACGATGAAGAGCAGGGAATGCCTGGTCGTGATCCCGATGTTGGCGATTCAGGTCAAGATGTCAGATTCACTGAGAGTACGGATGTAAGAATTCCTCATCGCGATAATCCCGGACGGCGTTATTTCGTTTATCAAGCGGGAATGGATCAGGGAAGAGTTTATGAGCATGTTTACTCAAGGGTGAATGACCTTGATTGGGATTGGTTCCAGACTACTGAAGAATTAGATGAGATTGATTGGAGCGACTACGACGTTGGGTGGATTTGCAGTGGCATGGATCAAGCCGGATATAGAGGCTGGCTCGATGAAAATTCTGAAATGCTGGAAGAATGGGTTTCAGCTGGTAATGTCCTGTACATTGAACAGGGGTTTAGACCAGGAAGATTGCCTCCGGTCGATTTGGCGCCTGGAAACATCGGCTGGATTAACGATCCGCAGCAAGGAATTCTCGCAGTCGGTCCTGATGAAAACTGGCTGGTTGAGCAGATGGGTTGGGAACTGGGGCATCAGTTTAGTATTACTTTTATAAATCATCCCCTTTTTACAGATATTGCATATGACGAAGAAGATTTTGCTAATCTCGAGAACTCAGCATATTACCAGGTAATAATGCGAGGCAATGTTCATGATACACCAACAATTGTGCAATATGGATTTGGCAGAGGTACTGTGATTGTTTCCGGGAATCAACCTGGGCGTCAGTGGGCTTTTTATCGCGAAGAAGGTCAGTTTGGATCATGTGCGCAGGTAATGGTAGAGTATCTCGGTATTCTCAGTGAACATCCGTGGATCGACTGGTCACCCAAATCTGATGTTCTTGAACCCGGAGTTGATAATGATATTATTGTGTGGTTGACTGCAGATGACCTCAATGCGGGGGAACATGAAGCGACAATCAGATTTGAATCAAATGATCCTGAGAGTCCGGTTATCGATGTGGAAGTCCTGTTAACAGTCGATGGATTTCCAATTCCAGATGTTGTGTGGGATGAGGACGCCGGTTACCCGGATGATATAAATTTCAATGATATATACGATCCCATCTTTACAACAGGATCATATCCTGTTGACATAACAATTCTTAATGAAGGCAGCGATGTCCTTCCCATTGAATCAATTGTATCTGACGAGGAGAGTATACTAACAAATTGGGATCTGGAAGAACAATCAGAAGTACCTCCTGATGAAGAAATTGTGATACAAGCCATTCTAAGCGATGATGAGCCTGGTGTATATGAAGGTGCTATAACAATCACCTTCGAAGGGGATTTTGAGGTTGTTGAAATCCCCGTTTCAGGTGAAATTAGTGCCGGACCTGTGATGGAGATAGATCCTGAAGAATTTGAAGTTGACCTCATTGCAGGTGAAGCTGCTGAACTCGAATTGAATATCAGTAATACAGGTGAAGCCGTCCTCCAATGGATGTCTGAAATGCGTGTTGTTCAAGGACCTGAAATTGAAGAATTCGGGCCTGTGCGTGATGACCCGGGTGATGTTATCCAGGATGTTAGAATTCCCGGAGCAAGAGCGCAGGCTTCAAGGCAAGTAACATGGGATTATGATAACGAGCTGATTTGGGTTTCCCAATATGGCGGTGCCAATGGCCCGGGAATAGTTTGGGCACTCGATCCCCGTGCAAATTACGAAATAGTGGAGGAATTCAATGTAGGTAACATGGTGTCAAGTATTAGTTATATTGAGGGCAGGATCTGGATACCAACACGTCAGGGAGGTTGGTTTCTTTATGATCGGGATGGAGATATCATTGAGGAAATCGGAAGAGGTGACGATGGAACAATAATTGCGGCAGCCACATACAGTCAGGAAAGAGACATGATAATCTACTTTATCGGTTGGCCAAGAGTTAATAATCAATGTCCAATCAGGTTTTATTCGAGAAATGAGGACGGAGATTTTGTAAATTTAGAGGCAACCATTGCAGGTATTGAAAACATCATGGCCGATCGTATAGGTGAGTGTCGGTATCGAAATATCTGCTGGGTAGACGATCATGAAGGTGGGAGTTTATGGTTTGCTACCGGTGGAAATGGTGGTAACATTGCATGGCAGGTTAGCTGTGATTTAGAAAATGAGACGATGGAGTACGTTCAGCATTTCTGGACAATTCCCAATGCGGTGTCTTCAACAATGTCAGGAATAGCCCATAATGGGACAGATCTTATCGTTACAGGAATAAGTATACTCGGAGTTCGTTTCATTGATGATGGCTACACAGAATCCGGCTGGCTCTCCTGGAATCCACAAATGGGCAGTATTAATCCGGATGATAACATTGTGATGACAGTTAACATCAATACCGAGGGATTTAATGGTGGTGAGTATGTAGCTGAACTTGATCTATATTCGAATGACCCGCGCGAACACAGGGAAGCCGATTTTATCGTTCCAATCAACATTAATGTCACAGGTAACCCACAAATTGAGGTTGTGCCCGGAGGTGAGGATCAGGATCCAATTGAATTTGGAACCGGGTATTTCGGTTTTCCTATAGAGAAAAATGTTGTTGTTTTTAATATCGGATCTGATGTTTTGAGGATAAATGAAGTAAGGATTGATGACGAAATTCCGGATTTCTTTGTAGAAGAGGATGACATTGAAGGTTTGGAGATAAATCCTGGAGAAACTGCGGATCTGCCTGTCTACTACCTTCCGAATGCAGACCGGGATGGTGAGCTTGAAGCAACTCTGATGTTTATGACCAACGATCAGAACTGGGAAGAGGGTTATCCCGTTGTTTGTCATTCAGATCAAGCTTTGCCTGCACCTGCTCTTGTAATTGAACCGATGGAATTAAACATTGAAATCGGAGCTGAAGAAGTTGTGGAAACACCTGTAACCGCAAGAAATACTGGTGACAGTGATCTCAATTTCAGTACAGAGATCATCATGATCGATCCTGATGAATTGCCAGCATTCGGTGAAAATGTAAGTAATCGTGAGGCCGTACCCGTCATTAATAGAAATCGGAATCCAAGAGAAATTCGAAGAGAGAATTCGGGACCTCGTCGGGATCAACCTCAGGGAAGGGGAATTCTGGTTCAAAACCGCAATCCATGGTATAACTGGCAATTTGACCAGTATTTTGAAGCCATTGAAGGGCTTGAATATAGAAGGTGCCGATCATGGCAGGAGTTTGATGCCCTGGATCTTGAAGAATGGGATTTTCTCTGGATAGGAAATAATGAGGGACCTCAATTTATCAACGACTGTAACCAGCGACTTGAGGATATCGAGGAATTTGTGAGCGGTGGAGGTGCATTATACTTTAGTTCAGGTTCAATACAGATTGATACTCGCCCGATAAATCCAGGTGGTATTACGTTCTCTGGAAATGCATTCCAAAGGGCAGTACCTCTACTACTTGATCCTGAGGATAACTACTTAGTTAATTACATGAATGAAAATGATCCGTTTGGAAATGAGTGGCAAGAAGGCATGGTTATCACTGGTGTTAATGAGATGAATCCGGTTGGAACGGGTTACTTTGTTGATGAGGACTTTGAAAACAACGATCAAATCGATTGGTATCAACCAATGGTTGGTGCAAATCCAAACGAGGGGTACATAGCCGTTACCTACAAATTTGGTCTTGGGTATTGCCTGATAACTACAACTTGGGATGGTTATCATCATAACTGGCCGAATGAATCAGCATGGGGAAGGACTGGTGAGGGAATTATCTGGTATCTTGATCGCCTCAGCTCAGAAACCACCACGCTTTGGATAACTCCACGCAGAGGAACGATAGAGGCAGATCAGGAGTTAGAATTAACGGTGATTGTTAATTCTGCTGGGTTGAATGAGGGGATTACAGAAGGGCAGATAGTTTTCAACAGCAACGATCCCGAAAATCCTCAACAGGTGCTTAGCGTTTTGATTTCAGTTGAAGGAATTGCCCAAATAGTTGGAGAGCCAGTACCATTCCCATTAGAAGGAGCAGAGGAATTGAATATAAATGACGATGGGATCGAATATGTCATCGATCATGAATACAGGATTCCTGTCAGTCTGACAAATATTGGCAACGCAGTGGTGGAAATCGAAGGATTCGCATCTGATGATGAAGATAATTGGGGATTTGAAATTCCGGTTCAGCAGATTAATCCCGGTCAATCTCTCGGAGCGAATTTCCTGTTCCATCCTACACGAATCGGTGAACATAACGCAACTATTCAACTTGAAACTTCTGCTGCGAATATTGAAGAGGGCAGAATTTGGTGGATACTTAATGCAACCGCACTTGATCATCCCGAGCTTGAATTGTTGATACCGAACGAAGCAGATTCAGTTTTTGCCGAGGTTGATGTTGATGGAGAATCGGCTGAAACTACAATTCAGTTAAGAAATGTTAATGCTGAAAATAGATCTACACTTTGCTTCGATATTTTCTCTAATGAGAGAGGTGCTCCTGAAGAAGGGCAGGAGATCTGGGAGCGATTACCGGGAGCTTTCAGAGGTAGTGCCGGATCAATCATTGAAACTCATTTGGTCAATATTCAATATACTCAAGGGATGACATTTGATGGTGAACTGGTATGGGGAGCAGATATTGTCCAAAACCGACTTGCCGGCATGAATAAGATAACGTTTGAAATGGAGAATGAAATTGAACTGGACTTTAGACCTGCAGGATTAACTTTCATTGATGGTGTGTTGTGGTGTGGTAATGGGAACACTAACAACGTGCACCTCTTTGATCTTGAAGGTAATGAAATCGAAGTTCGCGAATTTGGTACGACCTTGATAGGCTTAGCCTATGACAATAATGGCCACGTACTCATAAACAGCACATTCGACAACCGTATACATGTGTTAGATATTGATGCATGGGAAGAAATTGCATTAATCAATCAACTCCCGGGCTGGGAACAGGATAACTCATGGGAGATTGAATGGATTGATGAGCACCGAGGTGGTCAGCTTTATGGTATTGGTCAGAATGGAGTTCATCAGGCATATGTTGATGAGGGATGGAGAACCCATCCGGTCTCGACATTTGAAGCCGGAAACTTCAGTTTCGGTACACGAGGATTTACTCACGATGGAGAGTTTCTGATCATCTATGCTAACGAAAACGAATGGGTTACTGTTGAAGATGGAGTTTTGGAGTTTGTTCCGAGGTGGTTGGAAATTGAACCACATCGTGGCAGATTAGTCCCCGATCAATCCATCAGAGTCAGTTTTATTTTCAATCCTGTTCGACTTGAGGATGATCAGTTGTATCGAACAGAAATACTCCTGAATACAAATGATCCTGATGCATCATCAGTAGTGATACCGGTTAGCCTGCAAACCGCGGAAGTGGGGATAGATCTGACCCGGGATAACTTAATACCGGTTCATCCGACTAACGCGTACTTAGCTTCGTGAATGGCCATGATTTTGAGCTT
>CAYLYZ010000072.1:0-28788 GCA_964387885.1 uncultured bacterium
AAGTCCCGGAACAATCCTCTGAAGAACAAGAAACTCCAGTCGAAAGCACGCCGGAAGTAGAAGAGGAAGAGCAGCAAACAGAAGACACCGTTGAAATTGAGTCGATTTCCGAACCTGAATTGGAAGGCTCACCGGATGACTCAGATATTAATCAGCGATTAAAAATGTTCTCTACTGAATCGGAACCTAAACCAGCTCCCAAAGAAAAAGCCGAACCAGATGTGAATTTTAAAGTCCCGGAACAATCCTCTGAAGAACAAGAAACTCCAGTCGAAAGCACGCCGGAAGTAGAAGAGGAAGAGCAGCAAACAGAAGATACCGAGGAAATTGAGTCGATTTCCGAACCTGAATTGGAAAGCTCACCGGATGACTCAGATATTAATCAGCGATTAAAAATGTTCTCTTCAGAACCGGAAGTTAAACCAACTCCGAAAGATAAAGCCGAGCCAGATGCGAATTTCGAAGACCCGGACCAATCCGCTGAAGAACAAGAAACTCCAGTCGAAAGAACCCTGGAAGTAGAAAAGGAAGAGCAACAAACAGAAGATACCGATATAATTGAGTCGATTTCCGAACCTGAATTGGAAAGCCCAACCGATGATTCGGACGTTCGACAGAGAATGAAAATGTTCTCTTCCGATCCGGAAACAGAAAATCCGGCTGTTGAACCAGATGTCAGAGAGAGGCTTACAAAGGTTGCATCAGAAGTGATTGGTGACGATAGCAAAACCCCTATTTCAAAGGATGAATTTGAGATTAAGAGAATCCCCACTGAAACTTTAGGTGAGCTTTACGTAGCACAGAAAAAGTGGGATGAGGCAATCGGAGTCTATAGCGCGCTGCTTGAAGAACATCCTACGAGTGAAAAATACAGGAATCGTCTTCAGACGATATACAACAGAAAAATATCAGACGAAAAAAACTAACTACATTCAATAAGAGGAAAAATGCAACAGAGATTAGATGCATTACGTAGAAAATTTCGTACACTGGGTGTATCAAATTTTATTGCTACCCGATTTGAGAACTTTTCTCAAGGTAATCTTCGATATTTATGTGGATATACCGGATCGAATGGTGTCCTGCTTGTGACAAAACAAGACGCTTATTTTCTCACTGATGGCAGATATTTAAATCAGGCAAAAAAGCAGGTAAAAGGTGCTAAAGTCTTCATTTTCTCAGGTGGGAAGAGTATTACTAATGGATTCACAAAAGAGCTTAAAGAGAATAAGGAAATCCGTTTTCGGGGCAGAATAGGAATCGAAGCACGAGGAACAAGCGCTGAGTTTTACAGAGCTTTGCAAACAACATTCCCTAAATCAAAGCTGATAGAGACGACCGATGTAATTGAAAAGATTGCCCAAACCAGAGTTGATGATGAGATAGATTTAGTCCGGAAAGCAGTTGAAATTACTGACCGGGTATTTACCGAAGTTCTGGGATTAATTAAACCCGGAATAACTGAACAGGAGCTGTCAGCAGAGATCACATACCGGCATATTTTGTACGGTGCTGAAAAGAATGCTTTTGACCCAATTGTAGCCAGCGGACATCGTTCTGCGCTTCCACATGGTATAGCTTCGAGTAAGTTAATCGAGAAAGGTGACATCATAACTTTTGATATCGGATGCTATTACAACGGATATGCTTCGGACATGACCCGGACAGTTTTGCTTGGAAAAGCAGATGAGAAGCAAAAGGAAATATACTCCACTGTCCAGGAAGCACAATCAAAAGCTGCTCAAGCCGTTGCACCTGGAGTAAAGTGTTCTGATCTCGATAAAATTGCCCGGGACATTATAAAAAAAGCGGGATATGGTGATAAATTCACTCACAGCCTTGGTCACGGTGTCGGACATCAGGTTCACGGACGGCCCGTCCTGAGTTGGGCTGCAAAAGATAAGCTGAAACCTGGTATGATTGTGACTGTAGAACCGGGGATTTATATCGAAGGCTATGGTGGAGTTCGAATTGAAGATGATGTCTTAGTCACTGAAACAGGAAATCAAATCCTGAATAATTCACCGCGGGATTTGATCGAGATTGATTGCTAACTAATTTGCATTAGTTTGAACGAAGATTAATAGAAGATTCAATATGGACAAAATGATAAGAGGGCGGGTATGGGTGCTGGGAGAAGACACCGATACCGATGTGATTTATCCGGGAAAATACCTCCCGATCCTTGATCCGAATGAAATGGCAAAACATGCACTCGAAGGATATGATCCCGAATTTCCCGCAAAACTAAAAGCGGGAGACATTATCGTTGCTGGTCCCGGTTTCGGGATTGGATCAAGTCGGGAACAGGCTGCGACATGTTTGAAGGCTGCCGGACTTGCTGCCATTGTTGCCGGTTCATTTGCACGAATTTTCTTTCGAAATGCAGTAAATCAGGGTTTGCCCTTAGTTCAGGCGGAAATCTCCGATAAACTGAAAGATGGTGATGAAATTACAATTGATTTTGAAAAGTGCAAGATATCATTTCCCGGAGGAGAGATAGAATTTCCACCTCTTGATGAATCTGTTCAGAAAATTATCGAAGCAGGTGGTTTGATTCCCGCTGTCAGAAAGAAACTTGGAATAGAGGATTAAATCCAATCTCAGAAAAAAAGTCATATCTGTCCAAAATAGAAATTATGATTGCTCCTCATTCCCGTGTCCACGGGAATCCAGGGACAGAACGTGTTCTGCAATCTGTTTTTTACTTGTCTTTTGTCCTTACAAAATTAATGCAATGCAAAATGAATGAGGATATATGCCTTTAATTAACAAGGACATTAACTGGATTCTGATTCACTTCGTTCACAGCGACAAGTCGTTTGCCCAATCAAAGCCTGTCCTCACGAAAGTGGGGATTGGGAATGATGAGACCAAGTTACTGAATTATTTTGGGCAGCAGTGATCAAATGTTTAAAATCGGACTAACCGGATCCTTAGGAGCCGGAAAATCGCAGGTCGCTAAATGCTGGCAGGATCTTGGTGCAGGAATTGTTGAGGGTGACGAAATGGGCAGGATTGCACTCGAATCGGATTCTACCCTTGTCGCTCAGCTTGCAGAACGTTTTGGCGATAAAATTCTCGATGAAAATGGCAGCATTATTCGCAGGCAGCTCGCAAATGCTGCCTTCTCTACACGAGAAGGAACTGAAGACCTCACCAGGTTGACTTTCCCAACATTGTACCGTATTGCAAATGAACAGTTCGATCAATTAGCGGACACCTGTGATATTGTCGTATTCGATGCTGCGTTGATCTTTGAATGGGGGATTGAGAAGGATTTCAACCTGATTGTAGTGGTTACCGCGCAAAGGGACATGTTGCTGGAGCGAGTCATGTCACGCCTTGGAATAGGTAAAAAGGAAGCCTATGAACGCCTTCTTGGTCAGATGCCATCCAGAATCAAAGAACAACGTGCCGATAGAGTAATCTACAATAATGGCAGTCTCGAAGTACTCAAGAAAAATGCTGCTACAGTTTGGGATGAACTCAGCAGGCTGTTATAGAATATTTGTAAGGGCACGGCGCGCCGTGCCCATACGACAGTAGCGTAGGCGTCCCTGCCTGCGGCCAAAATCACTTCACCGAAACAACCTTTCGTATTCCAGAAACATCCCCAACGTCCATCCTCACAACATAAACTCCCGCCGGAAAGTCAGAGGCGCTCCAGACAAACGCTTGATTTCCTGCCCCAACATTCCCATCTACCAGCCGTGAAATCTCCCGCCCGTTAATATCAAATACCGAAAGCGAAACAAGACCAGCTTTAGGCAGATACATCGATAATTTAACCACCGAATTAAACGGATTAGGACTTGCCGGATAGAGAACCGGCGTAGCCGGTAAATCTGCGTAATCCGCATCATTTGCAGTGAATGACCACTCCTCGACGTTGACAGTCCATTGGATGGTGTCTGCTTCAATGCCGTCGTTTACTTTTGAGGTGATTTCACTCTGCCCGGTTTCCGTGAAGGTGACGAGCACTGATGCGCTGTCACTCCCAAGTTGATCATCATCGAGCACCCAAAGGTATTCAAGCGAATCTGAATTTTCATTGAAGGGGGTTATGACGAATTCAAGTGTTGAATCGACATAAGCAGATAATTCAAGCTCCGAAGGCCACCAGGAATATACGGATGACCGAACATGTACATCCCAGATTCTGCTATCCAGGATGTCCTCATGCCTGACTTCTCCGGCAATTCGCTGATCTCCGGACAGGTTGAAAGTAAACTCGACGGTTTCTGCTTCACCGATCTGGTTCTGTCTCTGGTCTCGTCCTGTATGTATCCATGAATAAACCGGTTCAACCCCCTCAATGGCACTCACATCAAGTGAAAAATCAACAACGGTTCTTCGTCGAACAGTTAATTCCAAAGTGTCAGGGAGATGGGTATCAATGAAAAATTCTCTGACATGGACACTCCACTCCACGGAAGCAGCACCATCACCATCTGAAACAACACATTGTACTGCGTGGTCACCAAGTACATCGAAGAGAATTGTGACTGTCGTATCAGTCTCAATTTCCTCTTCATCAAGCGTCCACAGGTAACTCAAATCATCATCCTGCAGATCAACCGCGTACACTGCAAACACTGTTGAACTTCCAAGTAGAGTAGTGAAGTCCAGGTCTTCCGGAATATGACTGATAATCCGTGGAGGCGACCGTTCGGGCCTGACTTTAACAAGCAGACCCTGCATCCCAAGATCCTCTTCAGGATCAATCGTACCTCCGGATATTATAATAAAATCCTCTTGATCTTCAATCACAGATGTGAATGCATGATAATTAAACGTCTGTTCCCAGTTTATATTACCCTCCGGATTGGTTCTTATAACGTAGGCATTAGCAGCTCGTTCCGCCCATGCCGTACCGATAAGGGTGAATCCATTGTCCCACATTCTTGCGATACTCCAACACCTATCCTCTCGACCGGATATATATTCACGATCTCCAATCTGCTCTCCGTCTCTATTTACACGTATTAATCGGAAATTTACACGTTCAAATTGAGGTTCCGTGTGGGAACCAGCAAGTGCAAATCCCTGGTTAACCGAAACTAACGATGTACATCCGCCCGGTTCATATTCTCTTGCCCAGACCACATCACCGTTCTCATCAACATTTAAGAGGCTGAACCTTGCACCATCTGCAACACCCGCCAGAAGAAATCCATTACCCGGACTTTCACGTATGGCGCTGATATATGATAGCTGTTCGTGCTGGTATCTTCGCTCCCAAATAACTTCACCATCAGTATCAACCTTCACAAGGTAACCGATTGATGGACGCCCGTAGAGTAATTGTCCACCCAGAAGATAATTTCCAGCCTTGGTTTCAATTACTGCTTTACATTGTGACGCCCTTGGAGGTTCTCTATGTGTATATCGCCAGAGAAATTCACCTTCAGAATTTACTTTTATTGCAGTAAAATGTACATAAGGTTCTTCGTCTTCAGCACTGCCGCCAACCAGGAAGCCACCGTCATCCGTTTCAATAATCGAGAAAGCCCGATCAGCGCGTTGTGAGGCTAACACATCAATGTGTCGCTGCCATATCAATTGCCCTTCCCGGTCAACTCTGACTATCCAAAAGTCATCATAAACCTGAATGGAGTCCCGAGGAGGACGATATGTTCCACACATAACGTAACCACCGTCTTCAGTTGCATACACATCCTTAAACTCCTCGGCTGTATCACCACCGTAGTACCGCACCCACTCTGTCTGGTGTTGAGCTTCTGTTAAAGGGACATGAACAAACCAAAATAAATTTAAAAAAATGAGAATAGACTTAATAGAATTCATTACATACCTCACATGGGATCAGTTAAATCATTGGGTAGAGAATTAAATCTCTATCCAATGAAAAAAATAGAATAGTTAATGATTAACAGAATTAATTCATCCTCTCGGGTAATGGGAAATTAAAAAATTAATCCCGGATTGTCAAGGAAAATGATACTTTCAGTTAATAAACTCGATGCTTGTTTTTTTTGATCTTACCTAAATTGGAAAGGTGTTATTTTGTCGTATGAAGATAAATGTAAAGCGCTCTGGTAATGTGGGAATTTAGGGATGTGAATACTCTATGGATCCAGTATATGAAAAAAAAAGACGCTTTAAGAGCGTCTTTAGAAATCTGTATTGGGAAAAAACCTGTGTTCTGTTACCTGAACATCGCCTTTATACTGCCCCAGGTTTGCTGGATTCCAGATGTAGTCAGAACAACCCGGTTGGTTTCAGTGATCTGATGCAGACCATCAGACATCTTAACCGAAATCCGGTAATAATATGTATGTACCTGCTCTTTGAACAGATCTCTGTCAATGTATCTGTAGGAGTGATCATTCCCAAGAGGTTCAATTGTGGCGATTGTGTAGAATCGTTCGTTATTAAAACTCCTCTGCACTTCAAATGATTTGACGCCCGTTTCTACCCCTGATTTCCAGTCAAGTACAGCCTGACCGTCAACAGCGGCTGCTTCAAATTCGGTTATAACAGCGATTAAAGCCATCGCTGAAGTAACTAAAAGCAGAATGATTAAGGTTGTGGTTAAGGTTTTCATCTTCATAAAATCGTAAAACGGTGGTAACTATCCCTTGCGTAAATATAGTATATTATTTACCTTCTGTCAAGTAAGATCAATTTCAACGAATCATATTTCAACTTGACCTTAGAGTTTATAACATTACCTGAAAACACCGTCATTGCGAAAGCACTGTCTTTGCGAGCGTAGCGAAGCAATCTCATATATTATATATATTAAAACAGATCGCTTTGTCACTTCGTTCCTCGCGAAGACAAGTCTCTTTAATTACTTTCGGAAATGTCATAAGCTAAAAACACTGTTATTGACAGATCTAATAAATAAACAGAATTTAGATAATTCAAAGGAGTTTGCACCCTAACGATACCTTTCCGGATGATCTTCATCCCATTTTTCCAATTTCTCAATCAAGTCACTCGAATCGATTTGGTTGAGAGCATTAACAAACTCAGTGGTATTTATAAATCGGATGATATGATCATCACGGTGTAATTCCATGGATTTGGGATTCTCATCGAGCAAGAGTTCAACAGCCATCGAGAGATGAGTTCGAGCGGATTCGATCTTCTGTTTTTTCGTATAGTACTGTCCTGCAGCTGCATGGTGAGCAGCCAGGCGGATGTTGCGGTACTTATCAAGAGAAAGGTCTCGAATGAAATCACGACGACGATCCCATCCGCGGATATAATCAAGTTCAAATTGGGCGTTTTCAGCGATCAGTTTAGCTTTCTCGTAATAGGGTTGGCCTCCAAGCGGAGCATAACGATCACGTTCAAAACCTATGCAAATCCAGATATAGAATTCAACAAGAGTTGTTAACATGTTCTCAGTTTCACCAATGCGAGTCCTGAAATCGCTTGAATAACGAAAATCCCATCGATTATCGCGAAGTTGAACTCCGGAACGGCTGCCAACCATAATTCCTGCACTGTATCGTCGATAAGTAGCTGATTGTGAATATTTCTCGAAGAACATCTCTATTCGCAGAGGCAGCTCAATGTTGTTTCCACGTTCGACCCAATTGTGGATGTTGATCGCTTCCATAAGTTCTTTATCGAGCGATTTAAGATATTCCTGCTCCTCCCTTGGGAGCTGCTCAGTATGAAATCCAACATCTGCTTTCACGATCTGAGCTTCCGAGCCCCGAAATGTCCCGAGCAGGCAAACCAGGGCAAATAATATTAACCCGGTTTCGATTATACAGCTTTGTATTTTTTTATTATTCAAACATCTCTCCGGATAAGGTGAGATTCTACGGTTGTTCAAATTGCAAGTTATCCGATAAAGTTAAGATTTTACTAACGTCCTGTCAAGAGGAAAATCGTCCTGAAAAATTTTATTTCATTCAGATTGATTCATATATTCACAAATTTCGTCCTGATAAACTCATGTTTTGCCGCTTTTGAGGGTCTAACCGTTTCGTCTGAGGAAATCATTTTCGATTCTTACAACCTCAGGTCGTATCCGGATAAATTTCAGGTTACCCTGTTCCGCAACTGGAAGTATGGTCTTCAGGAACTCGCAGTAAACCGATTTCATCTTGAATATTTTGGAGATTTGATACCGATTCGAGCCGAATGGCAATCAAGCGGAGATAAAATCTATAGCGAAAACCGGATAATATTAGGGGCAGGGATAAGACATAACCATAATCTGTTGATTATTAAGGGGAATATTTACAATCTGAATATCAGCAATTACGGTTCCAGCAATAATTTGGGTCTGGATTTCTTTCTTAAGTATAAACTATTTAAGAATTACATCTTTGCTGCTGGCAGTGATGGATTGATTGCAGGTTCCTCGAAACAGCAAAATAATTATATATGTAGAAAAGTCTGGGGAAAAGTTACCTGTCAAACAGACAAAAAGTCTTACACCTCAATTATGATGGAGGTATTTCAAAGTGGGGAACCATCTATTGCTCTGGGATATCATCATAAATTTACCAAAAAATGCTGTTACGAGTTCTTCTTCTCGAATATTCCTGAGCGATTAGGCATTAACATTCTGCTGGTATTACCCCATTTTTCAATCAAATCAGGTGTTTCTTTTCAACCCCGTCTTGGTTGGTGTCAACGGTTGGGAGTTTCATACTTTTGGTAAGGTCTTTCAGAATAATATTGGTGGCAATAATACTTCAATTACTGCAGTTCTCAATAGGACAAAGCTCCAATTCTGTTGAAGAACCAATTGATTTTGAATATTGGTACGGTGAAGAATGGATGGATTATGATGATCAGCTTGATGTGATCTGGCAGTATGAAACCTGGCAATTGTATTTAGATGAAGTCAGAATTAATGAGTTGTCCTCTTTACCCGGGATGACTTACAGCAGGGCATTCGAGATTCTTAGGGACGACATGTTAAAAGGTGGAAATGACACGTTAAAAACGCGACAGCACTTAATAATTCCTGAGTTTTTCAGAATAAAACCAAAAGGTAAATTATCGAGTTTATTAGCAGACGATTATGAGCTGCGAGCACATATACAGATTAAGCCCCCCGTCGAGGACAATGACAATTATTCGGAGAGGTTTGAGGGATCTGGCCTGGGATTGACCCAGAAGTATTACATCCGCCGTAAACAACTCAGATTTGGGGCAAATATTGACAAAGACAGGTTTGAACCCAGTTATACAGACCTGACAAGGTACTGGGTCGCATGGAAAGGTCATAAGACCAACATAATCGCTGGTTATTTTCATATCACAACCGGACACGGTCTTGGTTTGTGGACTCAACCAACATTGTTTGACAGCTATGATGCTCCCGGATCTTACAGAAGAAGTGGTCGTGGATTGGTACCGTCAACGGATAATATTGAAAACAGCGCTTTGAGAGGAATTGGGATAAATCAAAGATTTGGAAAATTCAGGGCGATTTTTTTTGCATCTGACACCGAACTTGATGCTGTTCTCGACGATTCGCTGAAATACGCAATCTCTCTTTCAAACTCTGGTTTACACAGAACACCAGGTGAATCAGAAAAAAAAGATAATGTCAGGGAACATTGTTTTGGTACTTCTCTTAGTTGGGCTCTTTGCCCTACACCGAAAAGCGAACTTGTCTTTGAATTCAGTGCCTATCAATCCAAATACTCACCACGTTTTAATCCAATACCGGAATCACGTCGCAGGTTTCCAATGTCGGGAAGATATTTCAAAGCGGGAAGCACGAGCATCAGCTACATCGGTCAAAGTTTTGCTCTTTTATGTGAAGGTGCACTTGACCGCGATTCGAACCTCGGATGGTTGTTTGGGATTGGTACTTCAAGCGGAGAATCGGGAAAATTCCACACCAATCTTCTTTTTCAGCATTATCCGGTGGAATTTAAAAATCCCCGGGCAATACCACCCTCAACAAGTTCATCTCTGTTTGGTAAGATGAGTTCGGCTTTTCTAATCAGAGGAATACCCTCAACTGGAATTTTGAGCAACTGGCGTGGTCACATCGAAATCGAAATGAGATCCTGGCGAAGTTTCTATATCCCCGTACCTCATTATAAAAGCAAATCCTCACTTGAACTTACTTTTCGATCTTTTTTGGAAAGTAAAATTATTCTGCGCTTTCGTCGTAAAACATTCGAGCAATCTACGGGGGAAAACGGCTTTGTTCTGCCAGTAACAGACAATCGGCTTCGAATAACCGGTGATTTTTCATTGGAAACTGGTTATCTTAGAGATTTAAGCCTTTGGATTGAGGGTGCAAGACAACGGATTCGCTATCCACAAGGGGTGTATTCCGACATATCTGATAATCATTTTGAAATCCCAACTCAATTTGGAGGGATGGCAGGATTAAGATTTTCAATACAGTTCGGTGAAACATATAGCGATTTCGGGAGTATCAGTTATTCGGGCAGTATAATTGGCTTTAAAACCGATCCCGGATCTGTGAAAATGAGTATTGGTGATGGCTACCTTCCAGATCGGATTAACTCAGCGCAATTATCCGGATTGGGTCTCAGGTGGGTATCGACACTTTACTGGAGAAGAAGCTCCAGAAATTGGATCACAGTAAAAGCTGCACGGACACACTGGAGAGGAGATGGCAATCACTCTGAAAATCTGGAGCTGTACATCTCTATTTCGTACTATTTTAAAAACTGTGATTAAATTAATGATCACATTAACTTTAGCCATGACACAAACACATCGCGATGCTTAGAAGAATCCTCCCGGGCTTATTACTCGGCGTATTTGGTATTTACTTAGTGGTTAGCGGAATTGAACAAAAATTCAGAAAAACCGCGAATTTAAAAACTCAAGCAATTACTCAAGACCAATCAGCAAACACAAATCTTGTATTTATTAATTCCACAGAATTAGTCACTCCCGAACCGGTTGATCGCAAATTGAGCAAGACCGATACTTTAAAATCTCCCGATATGGGAAAAAATGAGAATTATAAATTACTGCTCCTAACAAAATTGGAAAAGGAAAACTGGACAATTAAGGAACTCGAAACTTTAAAAAAACTCCTTTCGGATAAAAAAGCAGAATTTCTTCCGAGAGAGCTGAAAACAAACATTACACATGAGGAGACTGCAAAACTATATAAACACAACCTTACACAGGCTTCGCTTAAAATTTGCGAAGGATTTTGGAAAGATAACAGGACATTAGTCCGAAAAGGGGCAAAAGATGGAAAAGTCCCTCTGTCAGTAATTGTGTCCATTATGTTCATTGAAACGAAACTTGGTAGAGTGATGGGGGATCAACTCGTTTTTAATGTATTCTGGAGTCTTGCGGTTGCCGATAATCCTGAAGTCATGAACGAGTTCCTGAATCAGGCTGATGTAAACAATCCTGATGCTCGAAAAAGGTTGAAAAAACGATCTGCATGGGGTCGAAGGGAATTGCGAGAACTTGTGAATCTTGCACAGGACAACAAATTAGAACCTCTGTTCCTGAAAGGTTCCTGGGCCGGTGCGTTTGGATTAGCACAATTTTTACCTTCAAGTTACAAGAATTACAGCAGGGATGGTAATGCCGATGGTGAAATAGATCTTTTTACAATTGAAGATGCAACTGCCTCAATAGAGAACTATTTAAGAGAAAATGGCTGGCGTTCAAACGGGACTCGAAAACAACACAAAAAGGTAATCATGAGATATAACAATTCGAGTCACTATGCCGACTGCGTCCTGACATTATCAGACAAGCTTAAAGCGCGCATTAAAGATTTGCAACATTAATTATTATTAAGTACCTTGTAAGGTTAGATTAATTTATGGAGATAAGGGACTAATCCTTGGGGATGAACATGAAAATCTGCTTCGCAATATTTTGGGCATGCGTTAGCATCTTTTTATCGGTTTCTATCGGGAGTGCGCAATCAGAATCTCCGGAACCGCAATCTTATTATTCTGGTGAGGAATCTGTAAATGAATTCTTATTAGATGGAGAAATCCTTTTTGAGGAAGAATTCAACAATAATGAAAACAACTGGCCAATTAGCGACACTTCCGCCGACAGGATGATCGTTAGAGAAGGTTATTATGAAGTCTTCAAAGAATCAGCTTATGCCTGCCCATTAATTTATTCAGAGCTCTTTGAAGAGGATGACTTCGTGATAGAGAGTACTATGAGACAACTGAGTGGCAGCGACTATTCTTCGTATGGTATTGTCTGGGGTGGAGCCAACGGATCAAATTATTATTTATTCTCTATTACAAATGCAAATCTGTATAATGTCCGGAAAATGACAAATTATGATCTTCATTATTTCATTGAATTTACCTCCACAATACACCTGAACAAAGGAGAAGAAAACACACTCATCCTTGAGAAAACCGGAAATACAATAAAGTTTTATGTGAACGGGATGTACCTGAACGAAATGCAGTCTGAATCTTTCTATGGCTCAAAAATCGGTTTTTATGTGGGAAGCGGATCGGAAATTCAGATAGATAACCTGATTGTTCGGTCAACTTCGGGATTATCGACCAAATATTCCTATGAATATGAAGAAGAGTTGGAATGGGGGGATACTGCAGACGGTGGGGATGAATATTCGTGGGATGAAGAAGAAAGTCCGGAGAGTGAAGAAGAATATAGTTGGGAATATGATGAAGAGGAACCTGCAGAAGATGAGGGAAGTTATTCGGAAGATTATTCTGCTGAGGAAGTGCCGGAAGAAACCATCGAGGAAAGTTATTGGGAAGATTATTCAACTGAGGAAGTTCCGGAAGAAAATATCAGGGAAGAATATACTCCTGCAAAAAGGAATGTGCAGGCATTTCCCCCGGATCTGATACTTGAAAACCTCAGGTTCACTGAACCATCCGGTAACCGGGCTCTTGACGGAAATGAGGTCGGACAAATCGAATTTGACCTCATGAACCGTGGTCGTGGGATGGCTTTTGATATGGAGATCAAAGTCACACCATTAACATCCGGAATGAACCTCAGCTATCAAACCACAACCTATATTTCAGAATTAGATAAGAAAAGTAACAGATCGATCTCTGTACCAATTGAAGCAGATTTCGATGTGCAATCAGAGGAAAGACAGTTCCGGATTGAAGTAATTGAAGTTAATGGCTTTGATGTTGATCCGGCAGTTATCGCATTTGAAACTCAAGCTTTCGCGCCCCCCGAGTTGCGAATTGAGCAGATTGCAATTGATGATAATGAGGATGCTGAAGGTGAAGGATACTCATACGGAAATGGTAATTCGATAATCGAGCCGGGAGAGTCAATTGAAGTAAGTGCTTATGTGCAGAATTTTGGGGAGGGAGGTGCAGAAAATGTAGTTGCGGAAGTTATTATTAATACAGATGATCGCAACTTCTCTTATCCCGACGCTGGAAAAGAAATCAGATTAGGGGATATCGGAAGTGGTGATTACAAAAAAGTTGATTTCTACTTTTATACCAGCAGAAGATATGATGAAAACAACTTGCCTATTTCTATCAAACTAACTGAGGAAAAAGGCAAATTTGGAAAAACTCTCGACCTCGGATTGAAACTTGGAAAACGGAGCAGGAACGTGATGGAGGTTCAGGTTGCCAGGGTTGAAACGCAGAAACGCAACAGCGGTATGCGTGAGATCGAGGGAGTTGTTCGACTCGCAGATGTCGATAAAGATATCCCGACAACAAAAATGAACGGCAAGGACGTACTGGCCGTGATTATCGGTATCGAGGATTATAAATATGCACCAAATGTGGACTATGCAGCTAGGGATGCTCAGACTTTCTACCAGTATGCCAAGTCCGTTTTCGGAATTCCCGAGAGAAATATCTATTTCAGAGTCAACGATGGAGCAACATCCGGTGAATTTCGGAAGATATTTTCCGATGACGGCTGGATCACGAGAAGACTAAGATCTGAAAAAACAGATGTAATGATTTATTATTCAGGGCATGGAGCACCGGATATAAAGTCAGAACGCGGTTACCTTATCCCGTCCGACATCGATCCAAACTATGCAAACACGGGTTTTAGCCTTGATGATATGTATTCTTTCCTCTCAAAGATCAAAGCCAGGTCGGTCTCTGTTTTTATCGATGCCTGTTTTTCGGGTGAAAGTAGATCAAAGGAAATGTTGATAAAGGGGATTAGACCTCTGTCCATTCGGATTGAAAATCCATTGTTAACAAATGATAATTCAATTGTCATGACCGCCTCAAATGGCAGTCAGTATAGTTCTGCATACCCGGATAAAAACCATGGTTTATTCACTTACTTTCTTCTTAAAGGATTAAAAGGAGAGGCAAGGGGTCGTGACAAAAAGCTCACAATTGACGAGCTCTACAATTATGTACATAAAAATGTCAGCGAAACTGCTGGATATTTAGATAAAGAACAAACACCGGGGATAATCGGGAAGCCGAGCGACCGGATTCTGGTCGAGTTTTGATGGTAACAATGAACCGAATACATCAGAGTTTCGTTCTAATCCTTTTGCTCATAGGATTGAGTGGGATAGCTCAGAGCACAACCATTCCATTCGTCTGGATGGATGAACCGGGTCGAGTTGACTCAATAAATGTCATAGAAAGTGCTAATCGCTTGTTTCTCGATATAGAGGATCTAGCATATCATCTCGATCTACCACAAACAGTTGGAAAAAACAAGTATCGTTTGCTTGTAGATCTTCCCAGTGAAAAGCTCATTTTTACAAGCGGATTACCTTTCGTGCATGTGAATGGGAGTCTGCGTCAGATGCCATTTGCTTTGAAACCACTGAAGTTCGGATTCTTTGCTCCGATTGAATCAATAATAGAACTTATTGCCGATTACTATCCAGGAGACCTTCATTATGATCCGACTCGAAAACGAGTTTTAGCTTCTCATCCGGTTTCGGATATACTTGGCGTAAGGTATGTAGAAACACCTGCCAGCCTGAAGGCAATAATCACAGCCGGGAAACAACTGCATTGCAAGAATAAAAACCTGACAGAAAACGAACTTGTTCTGTTTTTCCATGATGGATCAATTGACACTTCAATTTTCAACCAGTCAGAAACACCACCAGGTATTAAGAGCATAATAACAGAGCAAACTCGAAAGGGTGCTCAAATAACTTTCAACATAAGTGAAAGTCTGAAATTCGAGCAATTTGAGATACTAAATGATCCTCCGGTTTATATTGTAACTTTCGATCGTGAATTTAATCCGGAAACATCTATAGAAACCAATGTTTTTAACAGGCTTAAAGAGGAACATAGTCAGTGGGATTTCGATGTGGTTGTAATTGATCCCGGGCATGGTGGGAAAGATCCCGGAGCAGTTGGATATTCAAAGTTACTGGAGAAGAATGTTGTACTTGATGTCGCATTGATGCTGAAGGAGAATCTCGAAGAAAAGGGTATACAAACGGTTCTGACAAGAGATAAGGACATCTTCCTGCCTCTTTCAAAACGAACTGAGATCGCTAATAACAGCGGTGGGAAATTATTTGTGAGTCTTCACTGTAATGCAACACCCGGCAGGAGGGCGAGAGGACTGGAAACATATTTTCTTTCACAATCCAAAAATGAAACTGCGATGCGGGTGGCGATGAAAGAGAATGCCGTCATCAAATATGAAGATAATAGAGAGCAGTATCAGGAGTTAAACGAAGAGACTTTTATTCTGCTCGCAATGACTCAGGCGAATTTTATTCGTGAATCTCAAAACCTTGCTGTTGTAGTACAGGAGAAAGTCAGTTCCGGAACAGAATTAAAAAACCGGGGTGTAGATCAAGCGGGATTTTACGTATTGTATGGGGCAAATATGCCCTCGGTTTTAATTGAGCTCGGATTTATTTCCAATAAATCCGAGGAAAAGAAGCTTAAAAAACAAAACTTTCGAAAAGAAATCGCTGCTCAGATATGTAATGCAGTGATGGCGTTTCTTGAGAGTTCAAGTGAAAACGGACTGTGAGTTTCTTCATAGTCATAAACAAAAAAGAAAAGAAAGTTAATATATGCGAATTCTGATAACAAATGATGACGGATATAGTGCTCCTGGTATTAGAGCAATATATGACGCCTTAGAGGGGCTGGGTGAAAGATGGCTTGTCGCTCCTGCTGATGAACGCAGTGGAGTTAGTCATGCCTTCACCATCAGCAATCCACTAAAAGTGGACGCAGTCGATTGGGTTGAAGGAAACAGGGGATTTGCGGTTCACGGAATGCCGGTAGATGCAGTTAAACTGGCAATAAGGTCTTTATTACCGTCTCTTCCTGATCTTGTGGTTTCAGGGATAAATAGCGGTGAAAACACCGGGGTAGATCTGCTCTATAGCGGAACCGTTGCAGCTGCAATGGAGGGTGCCCTTTATGGTATCCCTTCGGTAGCACTTTCTCTAACGACAAAGAAACATAAATTTCGGGATTTCTCCGTTGCTCAGGAATTTGGACGAAAGGTATGTGAGGAAGTCACGAATCGTGGACTCGCACCGGGGGTAGTTATTAATGTTAATATTCCCGCGATAAAACGTGAGGAAATCCGTGGTGTAAAAATTACTTCACAAGCTGAATCACGTTACGATGAAGAAGTAGATTATCATCCAAATGATAATGGTGGAGAATGCTACTGGATGGAGTATAAAAAAGTACTTACCGGAAATGGTTCCGGAACTGATCTTGAAGCTGTAAGAAATGGTTATATTTCGGTTTCTCCAATTCAGGCAAAATTTACCAACACAGATTTACTTTCGATTATGAACACCTGGAAGCTCTCTAAGTAATTCTCATAAGATGACAATCATATTCAGGTTGTAAAAAGGAAACAATTATCTTGAGTATTAATCAGGAACGAGTACTTATTCTCGATTATGGTTCTCAGTACACTCAGCTTATAGCTCGTCGCTGTCGTGAAGAGGGAGTATTCAGCTCTATTGAGAGATGGGATCACCCATTGGAAAGTATTCGGGAGCAAAAACCAATCGGGATTATCCTCTCCGGAGGTCCCAGCAGTGTTTACGATGGTGGTACTCCCAGGCGTCTCGAAGACCTGTTCGAACTTGATATCCCCATACTGGGTATATGTTATGGAATGCAGCTCCTGACATTGAATTCCGGAGGTAGAGTCGACAGTTCTCCGCGACGTGAATATGGACGGGCAACCGTAAAGGTAAGTTCCAATTCGCGACTATTCAAAGGTCTGGAATCGGAAGAACGAGTCTGGATGAGTCATGGTGACCATGTTACCAGCATACCAAAAGGCTGGCAGCAGATTGCAGTTAGTGATTCGGGCGTGGTTGCCGGTATTGAGCACCCGAAGCTAAATTTATTCGGTGTTCAATTTCACCCGGAAGTCAGTCACACACTCTCCGGCGCGAAGATAATTCGTAACTTTCTGTACGGAATTTGCAACGCTTCGGGTGGATGGAGTATGGGATCATTTGCCAGCCAGACGATTAAGGAAATGCGGGAAAAGGTTGGTGACGAACGTGTCATTTGCGCTTTTTCCGGTGGAGTTGATTCAACTGTCGCTGCAACTCTTCTCCATCAGGCGATTGGAGACCAACTGCGATGTGTATTAGTCGATAACGGATTAATGCGAAAGAATGAGGCTGAGAACATCAGGAATTACTTCGGGGACAGGTTTGGAGAGAGTCTTGTAATCGCAGATGCTTCGAAAGAATTCCTTAATGATCTGAAAGGAGTGGTTGATCCTGAGAAGAAACGAAAAATTATTGGGCATCGCTTCATAGATGTATTTCTTGATGAAGCAAAAAAGTTCAAGGGAGCTAAGTACCTGCTCCAGGGAACTCTTTATCCGGATGTAATCGAATCAGCTCAATCCCATGGTCCTGCTGCTGTTATTAAAACTCATCACAATGTTGGCGGTCTTCCGGAACAGCTTGGTATTGACTTGCTTGAACCCGTACGGGATTTATTCAAGGATGAGGTCAGGCTGGTTGGAAGGGAACTTGACCTTCCCGAACAGGTGGTTATGCGACACCCATTCCCCGGACCGGGGCTCGCTGTTAGAATTATCGGGGAGATTACTGCTGAAAAGGTGAGAATACTTCAGGAAGCGGATGCAATATTTATCGAAGAACTTCACAATGCAGACTGGTATCGAAAGGTTTCTCAGGCGCTTGCTGTGTTACTGCCTATTCAATCTGTTGGAGTCATGGGGGATGCCAGAACCTATGAACAGGTAATAGCACTCAGGTCAGTAGACACGAGGGATTTTATGACAGCTGATTTCTCACCGCTGCCTCACGAACTTCTCGCAAGGATTTCCACTCGCATTACCGGTGAAGTCAGAGGTATCAACCGTGTTGTATATGATGTTACTTCAAAACCACCAGGGACTGTGGAGTGGGAGTAAATAGAGTATCTAACATCCGTGATAAAGTATCAGACTGCAAAGCAACCAGGGGAATGCGCACTGTCCGAAAAAAACAAATTCGAGTGTCGTCAGGCGTCCTCGCCTGACGAAATAACAATGACTTAAGTGTCAGGTGAGGACGCCCGACACCACTCATTGGTAATTATCGCACAGCCTGGAGTGTGGACATTCTTGTCTGAAGTGCAAATGACATTTTTGATGGGCAGGAATGTCCATCCTCAGCATACTAAGAAACTTTACTAGAATTATTTGCGTAACCAATACAATGTTACATAAGCAAAAAAGTGAAACATAACAAAAACTTACAACAACTTTTTTTATCTTTTATTCTCTGTTTTTTTCTGGCTGCCAATTCGGTAGGTGGTCCGGGTAGTTCTCAAGCGGACAATTCTTACAACTATATTAAGAACTCATTTGAGAACCAGAAATGGCAGGAAGTCCTTGAAAAGGGTGGACGTTTTCGACAGGAATTCAAACGTTCGAAAAGGGAATCATCAGTCATATTTATGATGGCGCAATCAGCGCTGAAAGTAAGTGATCTTAACCGAGCATTTATCGAAGCGGAAAGGTTACGTTTAAAGTTTCCCAACTCGGAATATACCGATGATGCGAGATGGATAATGGCTGAGATTTTTCTGATGTCAGAGGATTGGGTAAAAGCTGAAGACCATTTAAGATGGATAATTGGCTTTAGCAATGATCAGGAACTTAAAATCTCTGGGCAAGCCAGACTTGAGGAATTAAAAAACTTTCTGGTTAAGCTTGAAAATGACCATGAAAAATCAACCGAATCCGATCTAAACAATCCTCAAATTGCACTTTTACTACCCTTTACATCTCCATTAAGCGAAGAATCAGAAGACTTCAGGCTTGGATTTCAGATTCGTTGGGAAGCGGAAGGTATTGGCAATTTCAGAGCTTATGACACAAGAGGTGATCCTGTCCGCGCCGTTAGACTTGCCAGGAGAATTGCTCAAGAAAATACTGCTTCCGCTTTAGTTGGAGGCTTTGATCCGGCAGAATCTGCGGCGCTTGCAGCTGCAGCAGAAGCGGACAATATTCCATTTTTATCAACTGTTTGTGGAATTGAGGGACTAACAACAATCGGTAGAAATGTATTTCAGGGACGTGTGGATTTCGGTAGCATGGGAAAAGCTTTAGCAAAAAAAGCCGCAATGATGTTCGACCGTGGAAGCTATGGAATACTTGTGCCCCAATCACAGGAAGGAGAACAAATAGCTGCTGGCTTCAAGCACGAGTTAGAGGAGTCCGGAAGCGAAATCCTTGCTGAGGAGGTTTATTATCCCGGTACTGAAGATTTGAAAAGCTACTTTCATCGGATAAGAGAGATCGGGCTGAGAAGAGCTTATGATGACTCACTCAGAGCATTTTTTGAAACCAATGGCTGGATTCGAACTGACACGCTATACGTTTTCAATCCTCGAGACCTTTCAACGAAGAATTGGGCTTATATTGAAATGGATTCAACTTATGAGATTGGATTCAAACTCCCCGGACACCTCTTTGAACCGGTTTTAGCGGAACCTGACATAGATGATATGTCTGAGCTTGATGAGCCAATTTCGGACTCGTTTATTCTAAGTCTCGTTTCTGATTCTCTCGGTAATGACCTGTTAATTGATACAGTCTGGACACTCACGGACGAATTCCTCGACTCGCTCTGGATAAGTGAGCACCAACGTATTCGAGAGTGGATGATTGAGAGTGAACAGGAAATTGATTCACTTGAAATTCCGCTTTATGTTTTTGATGGTTTTCTACTCGTAATTGAGCCAGAACAAATTGAGATGGTTGCGCCTCAATTCGCCCGTTCCAACCTCAGAACACAACTTTTCGGAGGAGAATTCTGGGCTGATCATGAAGCTTTGCAAAGGGTTCGTAACTATGTCGACGGAATGATTTTCGCAGAACCTATGGCAATAACGGGAGGAGAAGATTACTACGAATTTGCAGCAGTAGTTTCCGGAGACAGCAGTAAGACTTTGAGCAGATATCACCTTGCAGGTGAGAGAGCAGCAAAAATGCTGACATTTGCATCAAAAAATACTCAAACACCATCTGAGTTGCGTCTCGCTCTCTCACAGATTCGCGATCTTGAAACTTTATCAGGTAAAGTATCTTTACTCAAAGAAGAAAGAATAAATCGGTACCTTGGTCTGGTCAGGTTTTATAGAGGGAACATTGAAGTTCTGCCAAAATAGTTGCTGAATTTCAGTCATCAGGATTCCTTTCTGATGATATAACAATTACAGGTTAGAAACACCATAACACAGGAAAAACTTTGACAGTACTTCAAGGTATAATAATGGGGGTAGTACAGGGATTAACCGAATTCCTGCCAGTTTCTTCAAGTGGTCACCTTGCAGCAGCTCGCCATCTCCTTGGTGTTGGATTGGCTGAAGATGTCAGTTTTGAAGTTGCTGTTCATGTTGGAACACTGATTGCAGTGATGATCTTTTTCCGCGAGAGGATTTTGCGGATTTTTTCTGAATCCATATCAGGTGAAGGTGATGGACGCCGCTGGATAGGCTATGTAATAATCGGAACAATCCCTGCCGGAGTAATAGGGCTTGCCTTCGAGGATAAAATAGAAATGTTGTTCAATGACTTAACACTCGTTGGTATTGCCTGGCTTTTTACTGCGATTATTTTATTTGTAAGTGAGCGATTCAGCCATGAAAGCACATCTGCGGGGAAAATGGGATATGGTCGTGCATTTGCAATAGGATGCGCACAGGCGCTGGCAATAATTCCAGGAGTATCCCGATCCGGCTCAACCATTGCTGCCGGAATGTTGGTCGGTGTCGAAAAGAAAAGTGTAGTTGATTTTGTATTCATACTTTCCCTTCCTGCAGTCGGTGGAGCCGCACTGCTGACTGTAAATGATTGGCTAAGTGGTGACCTGACTTTTGGATTAGCGCATCTTGCAGGAGGAATAGCTGCAGGGATCTCAGGATATTGGGCTATTGTGGTTCTTTTAAAAACGGTCAGTTCCGGGAAATTGTCATTGTTTGCGGTATATTGCGCAATTGCTGGAATTATTGCATTAGTTTTCGGGTAACAACCAACAGGTAAAACATGAGATTAATAATCCGATCATCACTTCTCTTTTGCTTCTTCGCAACTGTTACATTCGGTGTAAATCGTGGACAATTTAATCTGCACAATATCCCGCCTGTGTCAGGAGTGGTGGCATTTGATGATGACAGCGGTTATAGAATTATCGGACCGGTTCGGGATCGGGTTGGTGAAAACGTGCTCGTATCAGATGATGAAAATCATAGACACCAGAATGAAACCTGTGTTGCGATAAATCCTTCAGATCCCGATCATATTCTTGGCGGTTGTAACGATTACCGACAAGGGACAGTTACCTGTGGCTGGTTTGTATCTTTTGATGGTGGAGAAAACTGGGAAGACGGTGTTGTGGATGGACTTAATCAGTTCAGTCGTGCAGGTGATCCGACGTTAGTTCTCAATGCTGAAGGACATGCGTGGTATTGTGGAATACATTACAACAGAAATGACTATGTCGGTGGGATATTTGTAAGTCATTCCGAGGATGGTGGATTAAATTGGGATGATCCGGATTGGGTAATTACTCATGAAGGTGAAAATGATCCGCCATTTGAGGATAAACCCTATCTCGGTATGGATAACACCGATAGTGAATTTGATGGGAATCTCTATGTATCATGGACACGATATGGAACCGGTCAGATTTACTTTTCAGTTTCTACCGATGGTGGTGATAATTGGGCTGATCCGCTTAGGCTCTGGGCGAACCGGGGTCAGGGATCAGTACCGTTGGTAGGACCGGATGGTGAACTCTATGTGATATGGAAGGATTACACCTGGGACAGAGTTGTTGGGAAGAAATCTGTCGATGGTGGAGAATCATTTGGTGATGTGTTTGTAGTTGCGGAAACTGTTCAATTGCCAGGAGAACTTCCGCCGACTGAATTTCGCACAAACAGCATGCCAACAGGTTGTGTTGACATTTCCGGCGGAGAAAACAATGGACGGGTGTATGTCGCATGGGCAGATGAACGATCAGGTGATGCAGATATATTACTGTGCATTAGTGATGACGGAGCTGAGAGCTGGTCAGATCCAATCCGCTTAAACGACGACGAATTAGAAAATGACAGGGATCAATTCTTTCCATGGATATGTTCCGATCCGACCGATGGTAAGATATATGCTATCTGGTATGACAGACGACTTGATGAAGAAAACAGAATGGTTGACACTTATGGTGTGATCTGGGACGGGATAGATGAGCTGCCTGCGAACGAGAGAATAACTGACATTAGTTGGGATCCCGGAGTCGGATTTAATGGCGGATTCATCGGAGATTATAATGGGATTGCCGCTTTAGAGGGAAAATCCCACCCTGCATGGTGCGATACACGAAACGATAACCAGGATATTTATTGGACGTTTTTCGATGAAGTTCCTGACAACCATTACATACCGATCGAAGGGAACCGGGAACACAACATGACCGTGAGGAGTATTACAATTCAAGGTCAGGTTCCTGCTCCTGAGGACGAACTGGCTGTAATTGATTCTGAAGGACAGGTTGTTGGTGCGTTCTATTTTGAAGAAGGTGAACCTTACGAATTCACAGTTACCGGAAACTGGAGCATCAGGCGTAACAACGGGTATATGGAATGGAGATACTGGGACGATTCCGTAGCTCAGGAACTCGAATGTGCATGGCGGATTATCGAAGGAGATAGAACACTTGACGATGGTGGTTCTTCTGTTGTTGAACTTGTTGCACCAGCACCGGATCAACAAACATTACACTTAATTGGAAATCATTGGCATTTCATCTCCCTGAGGTTACATCCCCTCACAATTGATACCTGGAAGCTGTTTTTGCCCCTTGAAGGAATAGTGCCGATTATTAAAAATTCTGATGGACAGTTTCAGGCGTATGAATTCGGTTTTTCGAACATACCACCCTTCACACCATTAGAGGGTTATCAGTTGTACGCAACCGAGGAGTTTGACTTCACCACAACAGGCATTTTCCTTGATCCGCAATTTCCAATTCCTCTTCAAGAGGGATGGAATATTGCTGCCTATCTACCGGATTATGAACTCGATCCCTGGGTAGCTTTTGATAGTATTATGGATTGGCTATTATTGGTGAAGGATGAGGATGGACGGTTCTTATTACCTCAGTTCAATTTCAGCAATTTAGGAATATTGAGACCCGGAAGAGGCTATCAGGTAAGTGTTACACAGGATTGTGAACTTGTCTATCCGGAAGAGGGTGAATTTGTACTGGCGAATACCACTCTGGCTGAAACGAGACTTTATCGTATTCAGGGCAATTCCATGCAGAATATGTCTGTGCTGATTACCGGGTTGAACATGGAATGTATTAAAGGTGAGATCGGGGCATTCACTCCCTCCGGCGTGTTATGTGGTTCGACCGTTATCAACGGAGCCGGTCGCTATGGTTTGGCCGTCTGGGGAAGCGATCTTGAGCAATCCGGATTCGTCGGTCCTGAATCCGGAGATCGTATTGATTTCAGGTTCATAAACAGCCAAACCGAACAAGAATTTATTTTGATTCCGGAAGATGAGAAAGATGTCTTTTATAAACCTGAAGAATTCACGATATTAAGTCTAAAGAAATCCGCTCAAATTTCAGACGTTCCAGCAAAAGTTGAAATGAGCGCAGTTAGCCCCAATCCATTTAACCAGAAGGGATCAGTCTCAATATCTTTGAAGCAGATTCAGACTGTTCAATTATCACTGTTTGATTTGCAGGGAAGATCAGTAATAAATCTTCATTCCGGATCACTGGCTCCAGGAATCCATAAATTTTCAATTGACAGTAAGGAACTGGTCTCAGGATTGTATCTGGTCAGGCTTAAATCGGAAAGTCTAATGATTAATCAACGGGTGGTTGTTCTGAAGTGATTGATTATAGCGAAAATGGAGAGTTTCATTTGAAGTCATTATCGGGTCGTAAAGTGGCTCTGGTTCATGACTGGCTTACGGGAATGCGCGGTGGTGAAATGGTGCTTGAAGAGCTGTGCCGATTATTCCCGGATTCCGATCTCTATACAATCGTTCATCGCAAGGGTTCTGTTTCAGAAACTATTGAAAATCGACGCATATTCGAATCCCCCATTGCCCGAATACCAATGGGACGCGAGCATTATCAGAAATACCTGCCACTATTCCCCTGGGCAATAGAGAGTTTTGACTTGCGAGGTTATGACCTGATAATCTCAACCAGCAGCTCTGTTGCAAAGGGTATTATTCCGCCCCCCGATGCACTTCATATCAGCTACCTCCATACTCCGATGAGATATGTTTGGGACATGCGTAGTGATTACATGAATCCTGACAGGATTAACCGATTGGAGAGATTCATTGGAGGATGGTGCGCTCATTACCTGAGAAATTGGGATGTTTCATCCTCTGCCAGGGTTGATCAGTTCATAGCAAATTCTAAGCACGTACAAAAACGAATAAGTAAATATTACCGACGGGATTCGGTAGTAATCTATCCACCGGTCTCGGTAAGTCAGTTTGAAGTCAGCGAAAATCATGAAGATTATTTCATGACAGTTTCAGCGTTAGTTCCATATAAACGGATTGATCTCGCAGTAAAAGCCTGCTCGAAACTTTCACTTCCATTGATTGTGGTCGGTATTGGATCGGAATACCGATATCTTCAAAGTATAGCAGGCAAGACAGTGAAATTTGTCGGTTCACAATCACAGACTCAACTTGCCAGACTTTATAAGAATTGTCTCGCAATGATCCACCCCGGTGAGGAGGATTTCGGGATTGCACCGGTTGAGGTTCAGGCTGCTGGAAGACCGGTTGTCGCGTTCAAGCGAGGTGGTGTTCTTGAAACAGTACTCGGTGAAGGAGAAAACAGAACAGGAATTTTCTTTAAAGAGCAGACAGTTAAATCTCTGATGGAAGTTCTCAAGGGATTTGATGATCTTAAGTTCGATCAAATGGTAATCCGAAGAAATGCCGAGCAATATGACAGGAGTCGTTTCGGAGAAGAAATCAGCCGATTGATCGAAACATGCTGGAAAAAAATGCACAATCGAGATCTCATCACCTGATGAAACGACAGGGACACCTGCTGCTTCAATCAGCAGCCTTAGTGGCGGATAGCACTGCAATAGTCATCGGTGCCTGGTTAGCATATTCTATACGGTTCAGCGAAACTTTCACCTCATACATACCTATAGTAACGTCTCTTCCTTCTCTCAGTCTGTATGTTCGATTATCGTTAGTTCTTGTTGGATTAACAATTATCTTTCTCATCTCGGGTGGATTGTATAAATTTCCCAGGACTGACAGTCTGTTTGATGAGGCGTTCCTGGCACTCAAACGATTTGTACTATCTTTTCTTATCTTACTGGCGGCGCTCTTCTTTATCCGGGAAATCACCTTTTCAAGAATCACGGTTGTACTCCTTTTCATGTTCAGCAGCAGCGGTTTGATTATATCACGCTATATCGGAAGAAGATCACGCGAATGGCTGTATAAAAGATTATACGCTGTTCGACGTGCTGCAATAGTCGGGAATGGGGAACAGGTAGAGATGATCCTGGAGCATCTGAGATCCAATCCAAAATTCGGAATAACTGTAGTCGGGTGTATCTGCAGCAGAGATGACAGTGAAACTTCTACTCTGAAATTAGGCACTATTACTGAAGCAGGTAGCATCATTCGGGCAAACAAACTGGATACATTACTAATCCTCCCGTCAGTTTCCGAACCTGAGATGGTACCCACGCTGATCAAAGCCTGCTATGGCATTAATGTTGATTTCTTATATCTTCCGGATATTCAGCCATCGGGCGGGAGGCCTCGAAGGATCGTTGAAGTTGGCGGAGTTCCATTATGGACTTTAAAGGAAAATCCGTTTGATGGTTGGCAGGGAATAATAAAGCGATGCTTCGATTTGATATTATCGTGGATTTTTTTCTTGCTCGCTTCTCCGATTATGATAATAATCGCAATTGCAATTAAAATTGACAGCCCCGGACCTTTACTGTATAAACAACGACGTGTTGGTTTGGACGGGGAAGAATTTAATGTTCTGAAATTTCGCTCGATGCGTCAGGATGCGGAGTCCAAAACCGGTGCAGTTTGGGCGACTGCCGGTGATTCACGCGTAACCAAAGTCGGTAAATTGCTCAGACGGTGGAGTCTTGATGAACTTCCTCAATTCTGGAATGTGATCAGAGGGGATATGAGTTTAATCGGACCCCGCCCTGAAAGACCGGAGTTTGTTCAGCAATTTGAGAAAAGAATCGATGGATATCAGGAACGACACAGGGTAAAAACTGGTATAACAGGTTGGGCACAGGTCAACAAATTACGTGGTGATGTCCCTATTGAGGAACGAACCAAATTTGACCGTTACTACATCGAAAACTGGTCTCTGCTTTTTGATATTAAGATTCTTGTCCTCACGGTGAAAGCAGTCATCGTGGGTGAAAACGCATACTGATGAACAATGATTACTGGTCACATAGAAAACATACCACGCCATATACTCCGGATTAAAATCGCAATAACTGCGTTTGTTTTGTCCGGCCTGTTTATTCTTATCTCAACTGCATCCGGTGCAACCGCAGATAATTCACCACCGTTTCATGCGGGTGAACGACTTGAATTCAACGTGTACTTTGAGTTTATCCTCGGTGGTCACGCCAGCATGGCTATTGAAGAAGTTGTCGATTTCAACGGAAAATCAGCATATCACTTCGTATCCAAAGCACGATCGACCAAAACTGTCGATTTCTTCTACAAAGTTCGCGACAGGGTTGAATCATGGTGGGATATAGACGGAAAATTCTCGCGGCGTTTCAGTAAGAGATTGCGCGAGGGCAGGCACAAATATGACCGGCAGGTGAACTACTTCCCTGAAGACTCCTTAGCTATTGCTGTCGACCGGAAAAAGGATAACGTCCCTGACACCTTATCAATTCAATCGTCCGTTCAGGATATTTTATCCGCATTTTACAAAACCAGAACCTATGACTTGAACCCGGGTGAAGTCATTGGAATTCTGACTGAGGATGATGGCAAGATTTACGAGCTGCAGGTGCACGTTCTGCGCAAAGAGCAGGTAGAGGTTAAAGCTGGGACTTTCGATTGTGTTGTTGTCGAACCGCGCCTGAAAACGTCCGGATTGTTTCGCAAAGAAGGACAAATGGAAATCTGGCTGACTGACGATGAAATCAAGATGCCTGTGCTGATGAAAAGCAGGCTTTACTTCGGCCGTGTCTGGGCGAAGCTGCAAAATTTCGATCTGGGAGAAAAATGAGCAAATCTGAACGCAAACCATATTCAGAAGCTGACTTAAGTAAAGTCAAGACATTCCCCATGACTGAACTGGAACGCATGGTTGAAACAGGTTTCTTCGCAAAGCCTGTGAAAGCAGGCGGTTCATTTGCCGAATTCAAAGAATCTCTCCCTAAAATACTCGCAGCCGAAAAACTCGTCGAGTTTGCAAAAATAGTGGCGGAAGCCAAACGAAACTCCAGAGCTGTCATCGTCATGTATGGCGGACACGTCATAAAAACCGGGCTTGGACCGCTGCTGATCGACTGGATGAAACGGGGAATTATCACTGCTATAGGCACCCACGGTGCAGGCGTAATCCACGACACCGAAATCGCACTCTTCGGACGCACATCAGAAGACGTAGCCGAAGGTTTAGCCGACGGCAGTTTCGGTATGAGCCGCGACACTGCCGATTTCATCAATACTGCAATCTCAAATCCTGACCATAAAGAACTCGGCTACGGTGAATCGCTCGGTAAAGCACTTGTCGACGCGAAAGCCCCGTGCCACGACCTCTCGCTCGTCTACAGCGCCTACGACCTCCAAATCCCTTTGACCGTACACGTAGCATTAGGCACTGACATAATCCATCAACATCCTACCGCGGACGGAGAAGCTATCGGCAAGGCATCCCTGCGTGACTTCCGCATATTAGCTCACGAAGTAGGAAGATTAACCGAAGGCGGAGTAGTAATAAACCTCGGCAGTGCAGTAATAATGCCCGAAGTATTCCTGAAAGCCCTGTCCGTAGCCCGTAACCTCGGACACGACGCCCACAGGTTCACCACCGCCAATTTCGACATGATCACCCACTACCGCCCGACCCAAAACGTCCTGACCCGTCCGACATTAACAGGTGGTAAAAAGTTCAACTTCACGGGACATCACGAGATTATGATTCCGCTGCTGCAGGCGTTGGTTTTGGCTGACTTGGAAACTTAGCCCGTCGTTCCAGCGAACGCAGGAATCCAGAGGAGCTGCCTTTTAATACTCAATAGTACCGTCAAGTGCAGTCTGTCCAAGAATAGCTCTTTGAAAACGCGTTACTTATGTAAGTGATTAAAT
>CAYLYZ010000073.1:0-28756 GCA_964387885.1 uncultured bacterium
TCAATAACATTAACTACAAGAACAAGATCATTGAGTGGCGTTTAATTTCTGGATAAGCAGAATACTGTTGATTGCTACGGGTCAACCCGAACGATGGACGTTGCGGACTGTCGTTTTCGCTAAATACTCTGATTAAACGCCACTAAACAGCATTTACTAACACCGGAGAGTTTTGACATGAAAAGATATGATCTCCTTTTACTCGTCCTGCTTTTTATTACTGTTTCCTTCAGTACGGTCATCGGATCTGATTTCCAGAGCATGAACGATCATGCCTCCATCCTATCCTCTGATGCTTCATCAATAAGCCTTGAGTTTAATCTAAACAATTTGGAATCAGAATCCATTCTGGTCGATGGTGAAGATTATATGGCCCTAAGGATAAATGGTGAGGGCGCTATCTTAAAATATGGTAAACCTGCCTTACCGATGGTAAGTAGATTTGTGGTCGTCCCGCCTGATGTTGGTGTGGCTCTCGATTTCTCCGTTGGCAATCAAAGACGCGAGAAAGCAGAATTGCCTCCCAAACTCTATCTCGAGGAAGGAGCTCGCGGTGGTCCTCTACAAAGAGATAGTGAAGCAAAGGAGATTTACCCACCTATTGCTGCTGAAATGAGTGAACCATTTATAATTCGCGGCGTGAGGATTGTGAAGGTAACTACTTATCCCATCCAATTTGATCCCGAAAATAATGAATACCTTCACAACGAAAATATCAGAACATCAATCCTTTATACGAATGATGAACCTGTGAACCCGGTCTTAGTACCTATAAGGCGTAACAGAAGCCAGGTCTTCCTGAAGTTTATCCGGGATTTTGCGATCAATGGGGATATCGTAGGTCGTGATGATCCCGACCTGGATGAAGTAAATCCCTATCTTGGTCACTACTTGATAGTAACCCACGAGAACTGTCTTGAACATATCGGTGAGTTTATTGAGTGGCGAAGAAAAAGCGGCTACAAAGTTGATATCCTCATAGCTACCGATCCAGAAGATCCAAATACTACTCATAATGAGATCCGAGACAGATACCATGAATATTTAGATCAGGGAATTGATCCATTTGATTTCCTGATGATTGTTGGAGATTTGGATAATCTGGAGAGACTCCGCATCGATGGTGAATGGATGCTTATACCACCTGAGGGAAGATCAACATGGAGCCCTTACAATCCTCACGCAGACTATTACTTTGGCTGCATGAATGGAGATGATGACCAATATGCCGATGTTGGAATAGGTCGCTGGCCTTCCGGAAGTGTGGAACGGCTGGGTATTGCATTAGGAAAAACAATGCTCTACGAAGCATCTCCGGATATGGAAGATGAGGAGTGGTTTGAGCGCGCTGCGAACTATTCACAGCACTGGGGTAATGCTGAACATACAGGCTGGCATATAACGATTCATACAAATGTCAGATGGGGTGAAGAAGTTCTTAAATATTGTGGGTTTGATGATGTCAGGTTCTTTGAGCGATATCAATATGATCAAATGGGACGCATAATTGGTCCATGGGTCAGGGACATATATAATGAGGGAGCTTCAGTCTTTCTCGGTAGAGCTGAAAACTATTTCTGGCGATATGACTTTAACGGAGTCAATGAAAACACGAAGTTTCCAATCCGTCTTGTAGCCAGTGGACATGGAGAGTGGACAGCATGGAATTCATTTCTTGGACTACCAGACGGTTCAGCAGAAAACCTGAAAGGTCCGGCTGCAACAATATTCGGATGGGGTACACCACCAACTGCATTGTGGAGTGCTGTATGGATGGAAACGGTAAGAAATGTGATGTTGCAGGATATACCTATCGGTTGGGGATTTTCGGCTGCAATTATGGCTGTTGAACGTTATTTTCCAAATGAAAACTGGATGAATGGACGAACTAATTACTACGATTGTGTAAGAACAGATTATAATTGTTATGGAGATCCCGGTATTCAACCGTGGATTGGAGTACCAAAGGTAGTAGAAGCGACGTTTCCGGGACGTATAACATCAGAAACACGGATGATAGAAGTTAATGTCACCGGAGAAAATGATGAACCTGTCCAGGGAGCACAGGTCAGTTTCTACGTTCCCGGAGATATGCCTGCATTTGACGAGGAGGACTATCGGAATTACGATGAAATGTTCATGCTAACAACAATCAGTGATGAAGAAGGAACTGCCCGATTTGTGCTCGAAAATGATGTTGAGTTCGATGGTGATGAAGCGTTTGTGACAGTTACAGGGAGGGATATCTGTCCTTTTTTCGGAGATATTGATATTGAACGGAATATCTCATCTGTTGAATTGGCAGCATTTGGCCTCAGGGAGATTGAGGGAAATGAAAATGAAGATATTAATCCGGGTGAAGAATTCCACCTCACACTGACAGCTGTGAATCTTGGTAACCGGAACGTTCTACGCGGAGTCACCGGAATCGTAAGCAGCGCTTCACCATATATTGAAGTTCCTGAGAATGAAATCTCTTTTGGAGACATCGCAGCCGGAGAATCCGCAAATGGTAACGAACCGATAATCCTGAATATTCATGTATCCTGCCCTGACGGTATAAGTCGTCCGGGAACGTGCCCGGTATTAAATATTACTTTCAGAAGTGGGAATCAGACCTTTGATTCTGCGATCAAACTCACACCTTCCGCGCCAAATTTCCAGATCAGAGACATTGTTGGAGGAATACAAATCCCGACTGAGCCATATGAACTTGATGTTGATATAGAGAACGTGGGTAGTATGGATGCATCTCCATCTGTTGCAAATATCTTTAGTTTTGGAGAGGAAATCAGTGTCATAACCGGAAATGCAAATTATCCGGCAATCGAAATGGAAGATCACTCAGGAGTTCAGGGTGATCCCTTCGAAATTTCCGGAAACAGAATTGCTGTTCCAGGTTCCAAACACACACTTCTTTTAACGCTGAGAACTGAGGGGGGATTTGTTGACACAGCATATTTCGAACTCCAGGTTGAGGAGCCTCGTGAGGGAGCTCCTCAAGGTCCTGATGGGTACGGTTATTATTGCTTTGACAACACCGATCAGGATTGGGATATCGCGCCGGAATATGACTGGATTGAGATTAATCCGGAGGATGACGATGCCGAATTCGAAGGAATAGAGTGTGATTTCAGTGGAAACAGTGAATTTGATATCGGTGAAGCTGAAGTCGTCGAAATGGGTATATCAACCCAATTCTACGGTCATTTATACGATCAAATTACAATCAGTACTAATGGTTTTATCTCAATGGGTGAGCAACCTCGAATTACTAACCTGCAGAACTGGCCTCTCGATCGTGTTTTTGGTGGTGGTGTAGGAATGGTTGCACCTTTCTGGGATTGGCTCGATATGACCGACAATTCGAGAGTATTCTTTTACCACGACGAAGATAACGGCAGGTTTATTGTACAATGGTTTAGATTCCGACATCACCGGGGAGGTCAGTCGGATCTCAATTTCCAGGTTGTCTTTTATGATCGGGATGTCTGGATAACGGAAACCGGTGATCAGAACATACTTTTTCAATACAAAACAATAAGTAATGTTCGAGGTCAGAGTGACGGACAAAACCGGGAAAGCAGTAATTACTTTGCCTCTGTCGGGATATCGAATCCCAACGGATCATCCGGAATAAGCTATACGTGGAATAATGAATATCCTGTTACTTCTGCCGAACTCGTCAACAGACGCGCCATTCTGTTTGGAACTACATTGCGAAACAAGACATGTTTATTGACGGGAACAGTTACAGATGCTGAAACAGGAGAGCCCGTTGAACACGCATTAGTGGAAACTGAACACGGATTCAGTGGTAATAGTGATGAAAATGGGATCTGGTCGATAGATAATGCTTTAGCAGAGTTTACTTTCAGAATAACCGCCTCCGCACACGGATATAACGATTCTACATACGTTGATCTTGAAGTCGCTGAAAATGACACTCTCGAGATCAATTTTGATCTCCTTCATCCCGAATTTGTACCTTCGGTTGAAAGTCTCAGCGCTGAATTACCTCTCGACGGATCTATTGATTTAGATTTATCAATCCGAAACACCGGAAACGGTGCTTTAACCTGGTCTGCGACCGGCGAATTGCGTGGTGATGCAAATGCTGAACCCTGGGAAATGCGGCGTCAATATCCCTTTGGTGAGATTACAGGTGATTCACGAATTCAGGGTGTTGTTTATACAGGGGATCAATTCTACGTATCCGGATCAAACAGCAGAGATCCTCAGATTTATATATTTAACCGGGATGGCGGATTAATTGATCAATTCGCTCAATTCGACAGAATGGATTCTTATGGATACAGAGACCTTGCTTACGATGGTGAACTGTTATGGGGAAGTGGCTCACGTACAATCCATGGATTTACTCCGGAAGGAGAATTGATTCATGAATTTGATGGACCATTCAATCCAACCAATAACCTTGCATGGGATTTTGACCGGGAAATTATGTGGGTCTCAAGCACGACCTCAGATTTTATGGGCATTGACCGCGAAGGTAACATATTAGGTGAACTAAGCCGAAACGGATTCAGAATATATGGATTATCTTACTGGTCAGACGATCCTGATGGTTATCAGCTTTACATATCACATAGAATAGCAGATGTGGGTGATCGGATAATCCATAAGATGAACGTAGATAATGGTGATACAATGTTGGTCAGAATTGTTGCACCTGATGGAGCCGGTTTGCCAGGAGGATCTTTTATCACCAACCAATTTGATATTTACAGCTCAGTGTTCATGGGAGTAGCAAACAACCGGGCAGAAGACAGGGTCGATGTTTATCAGCTGGATGTACGCCGAGACTGGTTTGATCTCAATCCGAAGTCAGGAGTTATCGAAGCAGAAGATGAGCAGGATCTGGTTTTGACTCTTGATGCGACCGAAATGCCTGCGGATATCCTGTTTGAGGCTGATTATCATTTCCACCATAACGCGATCGAGAATGAGTGGACTCTTCCTATTTCCCTCGAGGTTATGGAGGGCATACGCGCAATAAATCTCGAGCTGGAAGATCCGTGGAATCTTGTCTCAATTAATGTCCAGCCGGAAGTTGTTGATATCGTCGAGATGCTATCTCCATTAGTAAGAGATGATCAACTGATAATTGCAAAGAACGGAAATGGTCAGTTTTATCTTCCGCAGCAGAATTTCAACAACATAGAAGAATGGGAAGTCTCTGAGGGGTATCAGTTAAAGGTCACCGAACCTGTAGATATACAATTCTTCGGTGCTCCAGTTGAACCAGATCAACCTATTCAGTTAAGGGAACGCTGGAATATGGTTTCCTACTTTCCCCATCAACCAGTCGATGCGATTGTAGCTCTTGCAGGTATTGAAGAGATTCTTGAATTAGCCAAAGACGGTAACGGCAGGTTTTACCTTCCCGCTCATGGTTTCTGTAATATTGGAGAAATGAGGGGGGGGTCCGGATATCAAATTAAAGTTTCTGAAGCTGCTGAATTGATTTATCAAATTGGTGAAAGGGTTGCGACTGAATCTATAGCTATCAAACCGGAACACTTCAGGTTTCCGGTTAAGACAGATAATAACATGTCTGTGCTCGTTATTGGTACTTCAGACCATAAAGACATGGAACTCGGTGTTTATTCTCAAACCGGTAAATTAATTGGCTCCGGCAGATTTGATGAGACAGGGTGTTCTGGTATATCTGTATGGGGAGACGATACCCAATCAGAGGAAGTTGACGGTGCATTAAATGGGGAAAACCTATCCTTCCGACTCTGGAACGGTTCAGAAGAATCAGATGTAATAATCGTCCATGTGGAAGGCGATAGACAATGGCTAAAAGACGGTTATCTCGTTGGAGAGTTACTAAGTGATGCTGCCACACCGATATCCTTCGGAATACAGAAAACGTTCCCAAATCCGACAAATGGTCCGGTGAAAATCATGTACGGGTTAGATGTTGATAGTAATGTCAAACTGAATATTTACGATTTGAACGGAAGGTTGGCGAAAACATTGGTAAATCAAGAAATGAAAACAGGTTACTATCAAGTGACATGGGATACTAACATCTTCTCTTCTGGTCTGTATTTTATCCGGTTAGAAACTCGAGGCAGGAACCACATCGCAAAAGTGACTGTGTTGAAATAGACATCGTAGGGGCGATTCACGAATCGCCCTTTCCGCCCCTTGCAATTCTTAAAATATTAATCTACATTCGTATAGAATTATATATTTTCTCATAAGAAATTTTGATCAAAATGTTTGACCCATAGAAGTATTTCCAGCATCAATCCGGTTGAATTTATGTTATTTAAGTTTTTATACATTTTCTCGTTCCCACGCTCCAGCGTGGGAATGCTCAGCCTGGGAGAGCGGACATTCCTGTCCGCATTGGCAGGATTTCTCTGTTTTTAACAATTGTTCCGTGTGTGCTGGCACAGACGGAGTTTGCTGGTGATGTATCCGGTGTATGGCACCCGGATGGCAATCCGTTCATCCAGATCGGGGAAGCAAATATCCCAGCAGGTGAAAGGTTAACAATTCAACCGGACGTCGAAGTTTTCATCGGTGAGGAGATGACTCTTACTGCCAATGGTCTAATCATCGCCATTGGTTCTGAAGAAGACACCATTCGATTCCTTGGTTCACCGGGAGTTATCAGCGGAAGGATCTTGCTACAGGCAGAAAGAGATACTTCACAATTTCAATATTGTCGGTTTGATTCTTTAGATTATGGCATTTGGTTTGAAGAGAACCGAGTTGTTGTCGAGCATTCTCTATTTAATAACAACCGCGAATCTCTGAGACTTGTTGGGGGCTATGCTCGCTGCAGACATAATCATTTCCATACGGACCTCCCCAACCTCGGAGACATAAAATTTGGATTGGGTGAACATGCAGGCAGTTATATTGTAGAAGACAATTTCAGTATCCAACGTCCATTCCTTTTTACATGGGCGGATAACGTCCAGTTCAATCGCAACTCCACCCTCCCACTCGACGGAGAGGAAGATACTATTGCAGGTGTCCACTTTTGGCAGTGCGAGTGGATATTCTGCTCAGAAAATGATCTAAAACGAATCGGAATTAATAATCAATTCCGAAGACAGGAAGAATTGATTATTGAGAATAACCGAATTCGAATCCTGAATATAAATTCGAATCAGAATGAAGGCGTTCTGATCAGAAATAACCACATAGCAGAGTTCGTCAGCGTTTCAAATGCTCAAGCCGAGATTACAGATAATACAATAGGTGCAGACCGGATGAGTCTTTTGGATGCAATCGTGTGTTTCGATCACAATTTTCTTCGAACCAATATATCAATTGACTCAGAATGTGAGCTTGAATTTGTAAACAATACTCTTATCTCGAATGGTGAACATCACGATTCAGCTATAATATTTCCGGGGCATGGCAATCCGTTTGATGGTACTATCACAATGATTAATAATATTATGGTCAGCCTCAATTATATCGACTTTGCGATTTTTCCCTCTATTGAAATCGCAGATGGTGGTTATAACTGTTTCTATGGGATGGACAGAATCTACGGAGACAGGGACGAGTTGTTCGACGGTGACATCGTAACATCCCCACTTTTCGTGGGGGGACACCCACCTGAATATTACCTGCGAGCTGATTCTCCCTGTATAGATACCGGTAATCCGGATTCACCTGAAGATCCTGACGGCACACGTGCAGATATGGGACTTTACTTCTTCGACCATGACGGTGGAATGCCGCCGACAATAACATCGCGACACCATACATACACTGGCAATGGGATGGAGTTCGGTTATACTACACGAGCGATTGACGAGGGCGATGTAATTGAGTTCGAATTTGAGGGACTACCAGAATGGTTGGAAGTTGAAGGTGATGGCAGAGACCTGATATCCGATTCAGCTGTCGTTTCAGGAGTTGTTTCTGAAGATCAGGAAGACTTCGTTTTTATCATTCATGCCACAGACGAAGCCGGAATGGAGGATACTCTTTCGGTTCAGGTTTTCGTATATCCCTACACTGTTTTGACAGGTCAGATTGGTGGTACACTCAGCCTTCAAAACTCTCCTTACTTAATTGCAGATACCGCATGGATCGACATTGAAGACAGCTTGATTGTCGAGCCCGGAACTGAAATATACTGTGATGATACTCGTTATGAGAATCGAAATTATGCCATACTCCTTATTGATGGTTACATGCGAGCAGTGGGAACCGAAGAGGATAGTATATTTATCAGCGGTTTAAATGACCGTATCGGATTGAGGTTCATGAAATTCCGAGAAAATCCAAATGTCCTTTCAGAGTTCAGATACTGTCATTTCCGAGGAGCTGGGATTGCCTCAAGCGGACAGGACTTCAGCGTGACAAACTGTTATAGCGAAATTTATACAACAGGTATCTGGGGTGATAACATACACTTCATTTACCAGAACAATGTTGGCAGTGGTGCAGGTTTAGTTGGATCAGGGATAGTAGCGGATAACCTTCTGATAAATGGTCGAATTACCGTCGGAGGAGATTCTGTTGAAGTTTACAACAATCACTTTACACAGGGAAGTTTGGGGATTTCAATTGGTGGTGGAATCAAGTATGCAAATATACATCATAATATTATTGATTCCTGCGGGGCGACAACTATCGGTTTAATAATTATTGGTATGGAAGATGTCATTAGGGATGGAAATATAATTCTTAATTCGAACACTGTTTACAATTGCAGAGATGGAATCAAACTTGAGGGCTACTTCTCAAATGTGCTTATTGTTAACAACTTGATTAATAACGCATCCGGATATGCAATCCGGGAAACGGAAGGTGAATATAACGCTACTATTTCCAACAATATATTCTCAAACTCTGCATTAGGTCTATACTTGAGGACACGAGACGGTGAAAACTACAGCAACATCCTTACTGAAAATAATCTCTTCATCAATAACGACATTTTATTTTACAATCACCGACCGCAAATAGAATATGAGTCCTTCAGATACAATGCCTGTTTCGGTTTCGATTCACTCGGTAACGATACGTGTTACATAGGTAAATTAACTCAGGTCAATGCCAATGGTGACTCCTGCGATGCAGGTTTCAACATCTTCTTCGATCCCAATATCGTGAATGTAGACAGTCTCGATTTTCACCTTTGTGAGAACTCACCACTCATCAATGCCGGAAATCCCGATTCTGCTTTTTTCGACCTCGATGGAACTATAAATGACATTGGTATTTACGGAGGACCATTTGGGGAGGTGTATGACTATCCGTAAGGAGTTGGTGAGAGTGATATTCCTGTTCCGGACGGATTTTCGCTTGCACAACCATTTCCAAATCCTTTCAACTCCATGACCCGTTTTTCTTATACTCTGCCATCGTCAGGTAACCTTGAAATTAATATTTATGACACTATCGGCAGATTAGTTCTCGCTGAGAAAGTCGGGGACTTGCAAGCGGGGGCTCACAATTATGTCTGGCGTGGGGTGGACGATAAAAATTCAGAGCTTCCGACGGGGATATACTACTTTGAGCTGACCTTTAACGGAGCTAAGCTCGTTCAACGGGTTGTGATGTTGAAGTAGGTGATTTTTGATTCTGGATGCACTTCACAAGTGAAGCAGATATCCCGCCTTCGCAGGAATTATCATGCAGCAAGCTGCACCATGAAATCGAAAAAGACTGGAATTGCCCCCCCTTTTAATCCCCCCCGCAAGCGGGAGGGAGAGTTTAGGAGGTTATTTTCAGGGGAATGACGTGATCTGGACTCGCCCTTGAAAATGTAAGGGCACGTCGCCACGTGCCCTATTACCAGCAACCACATAATTCCGAGCATCTACTCCGCATGGGCAATTCACGAATCGTCCCTCAACACCGTTACTGAAAATGAAGGGGTGATTCGTGAATCACCCGTACGTGGAGGTTTGGAAACTCAGCTTAGAGAATATGTGAAAGGTAAGTAATATACGTGCCTGGGATCTTGTATCCCGGGAAGTTCTAATTAAGAAATAAGAATCCCGGGCTTCGTCGCTGGGAAATGCCGACAAACTTGTCAGCGAATTATAACACAGCTCAAAGAATTTTCGCATAGACCCATTAGCTGTTTCTGGCAGGTTTCAGATGAAATAAGAGAATGTATGTTGCCAGATTACGCTTCGCTTGAAATCAGGCAGAAACATGATATCTCACCTTCTAAATACTTTCAAGAAACACTATTGAGGATCATAAATGTACAACTGCATACTTAGAAATCATCCTCCCCAATATCATCACCCCTGCTGCCATTTCGCTTCCGTTCGTAGTTGTTGAAGTTGTAACTCACGTTCAACGAAATATTTGCACCTTTATGTTGACGCAGGTGGTAGTTATAGAAGTTCTCACCTTCGTAGATGTGCTCTGACTTGGATGAGCCGAAAACATCCCTGACCGATAATGTAGCGGACAGTTTTTTGGGAATTATATCATGCCTCACTGCCAGGCTTGAAGAGTAGTGCTCACTTTCCGTTCCCTGAGAGGTAACCGATGGTCCTGAATATCTGCCGCTGAGCTGGATTCTGGTTGATTCACCGATACGAAAATCGTTGCTCATCCCCGCTTTCCAACTTGAGCTTTCGTGTGAATAATCCACGCCATTCAATTCACCCTCTACCTCGTAATCAAAAAGGCTGTACGTGAGGTTAAAGTTCCACCACCTCGCAGGTTCGAACTTCAGCATAAACTCGGCACCCATCGCGTAGTCTGTGCCAACGTTCTCAGTCGAGTGCAACGTCACCGTTTCAGAATAGACACTTCGGATGCGTTCGATTTTGTTATGGACTTTTCTGTAAAACAGTTCTGCTGAAAAAGAATTCCGCTTCCGGAAAGTTTGAAATCCGAGTTCATAAGAATCAATGTATTCAGGCTTGAGGTCTGGATTCCCAACGCGGACATTGTACGCATCCGTCCAGGTCTCAAAAGGCTCGAGATACCACCCGCGAGGCCGGTCTATTCGCCTTGTATAACTCGTCATCAGCTGATTTCGGGGGGAAATCTGGAATGAGAAGTGTGCTGTCGGAAACAAATCCACCCGGTCGATTGTGAAAGTCTGTGTTTCATCCTCAGTTTCTATCTTCCGGTAGGCATATTCACCGCGTAATCCAGTTTGGAAACCTAACTTTCCGACCTCATTGGCATATTGTGTGTAAATCGCGTGAACATCGCGATTATAATCTGTTTTATGGTCGAATTGAGAGAGATGGTCGTAAGTTCCGGTACCTGTATTATACTCCGATAAGGTGGTTTCATCCCGGGATATCCCTAACCGGCTCTGTAGCCCAGCTTCAAATTTGGCATTTTCATTTAAAGGTTTGGTGTAATCAACCTTCATTCTGATCCTTATTCCGGGTCCGTCCTCGGTGGATTTCGTCCCGCTGGTCAAGGTGCCTGATGTGTCGAACATTTCTGCGGTGGATTCCTCTTCCATGTCCCTGCCGCCATAGCTGAAATGACCGGTCAACCTGTGCCCCTCTTCCCTGAAATCCTTAAGGTAATCGAGGTTTACCGAATAATACTTGCCGAGATGTCCGCTCTCACTATCGCTCGAATACTCCCGCACGACATTGCCCGGTTCCTGCCACTGGGCAAAATTAAGCTCTGACGAGTGCTTTCTCCCCCACTCCCCAAACTTGAATCCAAGTGTCATCCTATCCCGTGGGGTCAGGTCGTATTCAATACTCCCATTAATACCATTGTGTATTCCGCCGCGATTCCCTTCACCTTCTGAGTTGACGAAATAATCCACACCGTTCAACGTTGTCCTGTTCCGGTTCTCATTATCACCGGGGTGAAAACGCTGACTCAGGTTACCCCCGAAATTGAGACTGTAGTTTTTCCTTTTCCAGTTAACCAGGAAATCACCACCATAGGTCTCGTACATCCCGGCTTTGCCATTTACAATGCCGCTGATACCGTGGAGTTTCTGCTTTTTAAGAATGACATTAATGATGCCTGCTACGCCATCGGGATCATATTTAGCTGATGGATTGGTTATTATTTCAATGTCTTCGATTGTACTCGCCGGGATAACTTTCAGAGCGTCGTTTGGATCCAGGATAGAAGGACGGCCATCGACCATGACTGTAAAGCTTGAGCTCCCACGTAGGGCTACATTGCCCTCGATATCAACGCTGACAGATGGTGCATTTTCGAGCACATCAACTGCAGTGCCGGATTTTGCTGTAAGGTCACGACTGACGTTAATAACTTTTTTATCGATCTTGAATATTACTGCCGGTTTTTCTATTTCGACTTCGGCACCTTCGAGCATCAGTGCGGTTGGCTGAAGTAAGATGTCTCCGAGATCGGATTTTACCTTTCGCGGACCGATACCTATCCGGGAGATAGTTATAGTTTCATATCCCATAAAACTGATCGTAAGGAAATACCGCCCTAACCTGATTTCTTCAATTTCAAAATATCCCCGGTTATCAGTGGCTGTTCCGGTAACGTTTGAACTATCGCGGTAGGTGTAGAGAACGATGTTCGCATACGGAATAGGTTCTTCAGAATTCGAGTCCAGAATCCGACCGATAATTACACCTATGGAAGGACGTTCCCCAATTGCACCACCACGACGTCCACCGCGTGGCTGTGAGAGGGATATACTGGAATATATCAGTAAAAATAAAATTACAATCGAAGTAAATCTCTGCATGATCTGCCTGTTTAATGTCTCTGATGAATACTGCTACCGAACCTGATGTGTTCCGTGCAGTAAGTTGTCCTATATAATTAAACACAGTGATACGATAATTCACGCATGGATATTTAGGAAATTTTTCTGAATTAAAATAAATGTAAATGTTTTATGAATACTTGCTGGGTGGCATGTCTGGCTTGCCCAGACATGTTTCATCTTAATCCTTCTTGATAAACATACCGTAGCGGTGATTCACGAATCACCGCTACCATCAATTAATCTCTCCGACTTCAGAGAAGTATCAACAGGAATCCCTGCATCTACAGGTGCTATATTCGGAACCAATAGATCGCACGGCAGATTTTCAGCTTCAAATCTTTCCTTATAAAATTCATAAATACTCATCCGTTTTCCCGGAATATGAAAAAATCCACCAAGACGTTTGGTTGCAATACCGGCAATATGTTTCGCAGCATCGGTAACATGAACCGGACTTTTAAATATATTTTCAGCCCGTTCGAACTTCTGCCCGTTTTCTACTAACTTCCGAGCTTCTTCCAATCGCCTGTCCCTGTGAGTTTCAGTATCACCGTACAGATAGCTGACTCGTATTACCGCCCAGATGTTTAGCAGATGTTCGATAAAGCTCTCAAAGACTCCGACATTCGAGCCATAATCTGTCCTGGAATTAGGAAAATCAGACTCGGTGTATGATCCCTTATCACCAGAAAAAACTGCATCCGTAGAGACAAAAACCAACTTAATCCCTGTTCCTACAAATTCGGTAACAAATCGTTCAACCGCATCATTATAATCCCAATCAATACCCTCCCGTGACCTCGCCACAGCGGCTGCAAAAATGACGGTTGAAATTTTATGATCGGCGACAAACCTCCAAATTTCACCCTCAAAAAAGTCAAATTTCACTCCCTCCGGATTGGGAGAGTTACAATATGTAGTATAGACATTTCCATGCGGTTTCATCTGCCGCGCTATCTCAGCCCCAAGATAGCCTGAACCGCCGATGATCAGGTAATTTTGCATGTGGGTTGTTCTTCCTTAATGCTGTAATTGTTTTGGGAAAATAGGTAATATTCCGAGCTGAGTCAAGGTAGGGGCACATCGCATGTGCCCTTGTCCCCTCTTGTGACAGAGTTACTGTAGGGGCGAATAATTATTCGCCCTTTTTAATAATGCCTATGATGAATTAAAATTAAATTGAGATTCAAACAAGGCTGGTTTTCCGAATTAATGAGTTTTCCTATGACATTATCTCCCATTTCATATTTTCCTTTGTTGAATGTTGGTTAATATTTTGTGTTAAAATAATCTCATTTACATTAAAATACAACTGGTAATTTTCGATAGGGACGATTAGAATCGATGAAAAATGAAATGTGTTGAAGGTTTGGGATTCGTTGGATTCGGAGCTTAAGTTTCTGGATTCCTGCCTTCGCGGGAACGACGTGGGTGTTTGAATCATTGATGCAAATCCACTGAAAAGGGCGAATGATTATTCGCCTCTACTTGAAAAACAGAAACTCCGACAAAGAAGAGAATAACCTAATAGATAAGTATACTGTCACCTTAATTAAAAGTCAGAACAACATGCCCTTTCTTATGCCCCTTTTCAACATAGCGGTGGGCGTCGACAATTTTCTCGATGGGATAGATTCTGTCTATTATAGGTTTCAGGTTTCCAGCTTCAAAGAGGTCTTTTAAGAAGAGTATGTCTTCAGTGTTTTCGGAATCGAGTTTCAGGATTCCTCTCTTTCTGCTTGTTAACAGTAGCCAGAGGCTTAAGAGAATCTGGGAAATGTCAAATACTGCGAAGATATATTTTCCCCTCTTTTTCAGCGATTTTTTGCACCATGAAAATGGGCTTTTGGCGACTGTGTCGAAGATAATGTCGTACGTATCACCGATTTGTTTAAAATCATATTTAGTATAATCGATTATTTTATCGGCTCCAAGAGATTTCACCATCTCGACATTCCCAGTACTGCAGACTCCGTGAACTTCAGCTCCGAAGTGTTTTGCGAGTTGAACTGCATACGTTCCAACGCTGCCGGATGCGCCATAAATCAATACTTTTTGTCCACTTCGAATATTAGCCTTCCTGAGAAACTTCAAAGCAGTGGCTCCTCCGGTCACGCCACCTGCTGCTGCCTCCTTGTGAGGTAGATTTGAGGGTTTTGCCGTTATTATTCCATCTTCCGGGATGCATTTGAATTCAGCATATGCTCCGAACCATGATGATGCCCAGACCTCGTCACCCGGTTTGAATTTTTTAACACTCCTGCCGACTGATTCAACTGCGCCTGATAACTCCATGCCCAGAATTTTTCGTTTTGGTTTGAAAAGACCAAGGTATATTCTGAAAGGCAGCCAGAAAAGGAACGGGACAATAAATCCACGCATTCTCACATCACCTATGTGCGCTGTTGTAGCGTGATTCTTTATCAGGACTTCATTGTCTTTGGGGACAGGTTTTTCAATCTCGGTGAGTTGAAGAACCTCGGGGGGTCCGTATTTTTCATAAACAACGGCTTTCACAATGCTCCTCATGGTGAAACCCGATATCAATGATACCGGGTTTCACATTTAATCTATTAAATCGCTTCACTTAGATTGCTTCACTTCGTTCGCAAAGACGTAAATCTTCATAACATCTCAGCGAGATCATTCAGTCGAGATATCAAGCTCTATCACTTCACCAAAGCTTTCTAAGGGCTGATCGAGCTGATCTTTGTCGCCTACTACTACCTTGATCATATTATCGGGATGCAACAGTTCTTTGGCTGCTTGCTTAACATCCTCAAGAGTCAGGTTTTGATAAGCTTCGAGGTCTCGTTGTGGTGAGTCTAATGGTAAACCTCGCCACTTCAGGTAAACCAGTCGGTAGAGGATGTCATCGCTGCTCTCGTATTTCCAGACGTAGCTGTTGACGAATGCCTTCAAAGCCTGATCAAACTGTTTCTGTGTCGGACCATTTTCAGCATATTCAGCGATCACCTCGTTCATCAGCCCAAGTGTGCGACCTGCTTCACTGAGACGGGTAGATGCGTATGCTGAAAATGTTCCCTCAATCGGGACAGGGGCTGAGAACCTGGAACCTGTACCATAAGCCAGACCCTCGTCTACACGAATGCGTTTTGTCAGGATAGACTGCATTCCACTACCGAGGATATAATTCATGATCTTTGCAGCGTGACGTCTCGGATCATCGTATTTAATGGTACGGTGCCCGGCGTATACATAAGCTTGAGAAACATCCTTATATGCGTAATAAATACCCGGTTTTGCCATTTCCCCTGCATCGGGAAGTGGATCGATTGTGACCTCTTCACCTTCAAAATCTCCGAAGTGTAGGGTTGCCAATTTCTGAACTTCTTCGAGTGTCACATCACCAACGACACCAAACACCGCGCCCTCTGTCTGGAATACCTGATTGTGGTAATTAAGGATGTCGTCACGTGTAATGGCATTAACTGTTGCGGTGCTGTTCTCTCTGCCCCAGGGGTGATCCGGATACAAGAGTTTGTAAATTTCTCTTGATCCGATACCTCGCGGATTATCATTACTGCGCCGAATTTGTTCCAACATGTTTCCGCGTCTGAATTCGATCATGTTTTCGGGATAAGCCGGATTATCGATTAATTCACGCGCAATCTGCAGGAGTAGACCGAGATCATCTTTCAGGCAGAATCCATAAACTTGCAGCTGCTCCTGACCGGCAGATACTCCAAGGGACGCAGCCTTAAACTCGATGAGATTGTTCAGGCTGTCCGCCGGGATATTTACTCCCCCACCGTTTCGTAATGCCCAGGCCGTCATCGATGCAAGTCCCACCTTGTCAGAGGGATCAGATGGGGACGGAAAAGAAAGGTAAAAATCAACCAGAGGTACTTCATGATCCTCAACAATAAGACCGTCAATGCCATTAGGCAGCTCAAACTCCTGAAATTCGGGAGGAGACCACTCCAAAGGAGGAACCACGACATCCCGGTAGGTTTTTCCAGAAGAAGCACATCCGGAGATTATCAAAATAACAGAGAGTAAAGCCAAAAGAATGTAAGAGGTTTTCATTGTCCCTGTCCTCCAGTTTGAGGTTCAGCTTCGTTTTCCCGCTCCACTGGTTTAACCAGATATGCCACTGTTCGATTCGTTTGTGTTAGATACTTGTTAGCAACCCTCTTAATATCATCAGGGGTTATCTTTAATATTCTCTCGTAATTTCTGACTGTTGCTCGCCAATCACCATGTGTTAAAAATCCACTTGAAAGAGAAAACGCGAGCCATTGATTTGACCGTAGTCTTCGAAGCTGGAATGATTTGTAATTATTAAAAATTCTCTCCATATCCTGTTCCGAAACAAGCTCATCCTTCAACCTGTCAAGTTCTGCATAAATTGCAGCTTCGAGATCAGCATTAGAGTGAGCAGCATTGGGAGCTCCGAAAATGAAAAACAATCCGGGATACCTTTGACCGGGACCCATTGAAGCACGAGGAGGTCCTGCTGATATCCGCTGTTGTTCAAAAATTGATTTATACAACCTCGAAGTTCTTCCGCTTGAAAGAACCTGAGCCATTATTTCCAGCGCATAAGCATCCGGATGAGGAGCTACCGGTACATGATAACCGACAATCATTTGCGGCTCAGCTTTGAATTCAACCTCAATCCTCTTTTCACCGGTTTGCTCACCCTCTTTTATTGTCACCTCATGAGCAACCTCACCTCTTTTCCAGGAGCTGAAGTACTTTTCAGCGAGTTCAAATACCTCATCTGCATCGACGTTTCCAACTATTGTCATCTGGCAGTTATTCGGTCCATAATAACGATGGAAATGATTGTCCATCTCGGTGCGAAGAGAAAGCTGTATATCCTCCAGCCAACCAATTATCGGTCTGCCATAAGGATGGGCTACAAACGCTGTCTGCATAAACTTCTGGAAAAGGAAACTTCCCGGGCTATTCTCATATCCCGCCAGTTCCTCCTGTATTACTTCGCGTTCGGAGTAAAATTCTCTGAAAATAGGATTCTGAAAACGGTCAGCTTCCAGAAACATCCATAGTTCAAGGCAATTGGAGGGCAAACCCAACATGTATGAAGTACGGTCATAGCTTGTACCGGCATTCAGCATTTTTGAACCCAGGGAAGTGTATATGTTGGTGAGTTCGTTTTGTGTGATATACTTGCGTTGCTCGGTGATCAGTTCAGAAATTCTCTGGCGATAAGTGAGGGTTTTCCGGTAATCCTTCCAGAAATTCCTCTCCCCTTCTTTCAGCAGCCAGGGTGTTTTCTTCATGTCATCAGGAAGCTCCTGAAAATACACCGGCAGTATATCGAGAATTGCTCCCCACTTTGAGGCTTCATCCTGCTGGATTTCCAGACGAATTTCAGGAGACAGGTTGGATTTTACTTCCGCTGTATAGTTTTCGAATATCTCGAATCGCCATTTTTCAATACTTATTCGCAGATCTCGCATTTTGGTTGCGACGCGTTCGATTTCTTCCATTATCGGTTTTTCTTTGCTGAAATCGGTCGTACCGATAGTCTCGGTTCCCTTGAAAAGCATGTGTTCCATAAAATGCGACAATCCACTTTTGCCGACATCTTCAATTGTTGAACCGACTCGGAAAGACATCAACGAGAAAAAGACAGGTGCGTTAAGTCGTTCAACAACAACGACTTTTAACCCGTTGTCCAACTCGGTCTCCCTGACTCTGTCTTCGAGCGGAGGAACATCACCTGCGTAGGTGGATAACACAACAGCCAACAGGGCAAACCCAATCACTCTTAAGTAATTTCTTTTAGCCACACGTACTCCTGATTAGGTTGGATGTAAAAACATCTAAAAACTTGCTTGAATATGAAGGTACTAAAAACTATATTTCAATTTACCGCTCACGATTGAAAAAGTCAAAACGGAACCGCAATGAATGTCACAACTTCAACTCAAAAGAGATTCAAAAGGAAGGTGTCAGTTTTTGAGCACACGAATTTATTATTTTTTTGTTTATTTTTCACTCTGATTTTCAGTGCAGGTAAGACTTACTCTGCCCCACAACCATCAAATTCAGTTCAGAATGACAGCCTCAATTTTAGAAAGAGTGTAATTCCGGAGCGAAGTCCCTGGGAAAAAATCACCGATTTTCCGGGTCGGGTATTGTTTTTCCCGCTAAAATACACCTTCAAAGGAATTGGCATTTCAATTGGATACGTTGATCATACCAAGATTGTTCCCAAGATTCAGGACTTTTTGGAGAGTGATGACGGAAGACGCGAGGCAAAGCTGACGTTTAACGTGCGAACCGGATATGGAATGATTTATAAAGAGAACGGCATCCTCCTTAATGATCTTGAACGCAATATCCTCACCTTTACCGCAACTGTCGGTACTCACGGTGGTCAGCAATATAAAGCGGAATTCGAAGAACTGAAGATCTGGCAAAGATATAAATCCAATGTGTTCCTTAGATACTGGAATCTTGTAGATGAAAGTTATTATGGAATGGGTATTGGATCTTTAAAATCAGAAGAAACAGAGTTTTCACTCGAACAGACAACCTTTAATGCCGATGTAGGCACTGATCTGCCTTACGAAATAACCGGAGTTGGTGTTTTCGGATTTGAATTTACGAATATCGCTAACTCAGGTGAGCTGACTGCCCACGAGACCGTTGATCTGCCGGATATCCTCGCCCCGGGAGTTCATGATCTCGTATCGATGTATAACATCGGCATCAAATTTATTCATGATTCGAAAGATATGCCTGGAAATCCGACCAGAGGTTACGAAGCATCGTTTGCGAGTGGTTTTTACAATCAATATGATGACGACCGATTCGGTTTTTTTAGATATTCCATTGATGCATCAACATATTTAAACCTGTTTTACAAACGCATACTCAAGCTGAGAGTCGCCGGAGAAGTAAATAATCCACTGAGTGGAAAAAAAATACCGTTTTATTATCTGAGTGAACTTGGTAGAACCGAAACCATCCGTGGTTTTGAACGAGGCAGATATCGCGACCGTGACATGTTCCTCGCTACAGCCGAATACCGCTGGCCTGTTTGGCGAAGGTGGGAAGAAAATGGGATAGATGCATTTCTGTTTGTCGATACCGGACAGGTTATGCAAAATATATATACAACATCAAGATTGGATAGATTTGAGACTGGCTATGGATTTGGATTCAGGTTGTGGAGTGAAGAAGGATTGATGGGATATATTCAGGCTGGCTGGAGTGAAGAGACATTCCGCTTTTATGTAGGTGTTAATTAATTTCTTGTCATGCACTAAATATCGTTCCCTCCAGGTTTCAAGCGAAGCGTAACCTGGAGGTTATATGCTGCCAGGTTACGGGCAAAGCCCTTGAAACCAAGCAGAAACAGTTTTCGGATCAAGACACACGACCTGTCGATAGGCTATATTCTGATGTTATACTTAACATGGAAATCAGATGTTTTTAGATACAAAATCAAAAGTTCTTAAGTTCTCAAGTTGCCTGTATGTAACAAATAACATCAGAGCAAGAATTTCATTCCTGCTCCTCATTTCCGTGAAAACGGGAATCCAGATGTTTCAGTTACTCACTGGATTCTGTTCGCGTCGTTCACAGCGGTATGCCGATAGCCCAATCAAGTTGGGAATGAGAAGAATGGAAACATCTTCTGTTCTGTTAAGCTCACTGCTAGTTTTCTTTATTATCGGCTGTGCCGGAGGATATCAATACTACACCCCACCTCCTCCAATCCCCGATGACAGGCAGGATGTCCCCAAACCGCAGTTCAAACCGCAACTCAACGATAAACGGGATGCGATAGATCAGCAGTTCGCAGCGCAGGGTGAACAGATGTTAGACCTTTCACGACAGTTGCGGAACCTTACAGATAATCCCAAGGAGGCATACAACCTTGATCCATTTGGTGAGGTTGCTAACTCTTCATGGTTCACCAACAGACATGCCCAGAAGAGGATGTCGATACCTGAGCTCGTAAAAGGTCCCTGCCAGGGTGATGGTCCGGACATGTCCCAAAAATGGACTATTGTCCGCGCGAAAGCAGATGGGGTTACTCCTGGTTTCACTATTGTTGATGGGCGAGGAGACAGTTATGTCATCAAATTTGATCCACTTGAGTTCGCAGGGCTGAATAGTGGCTGTGAAGTTATCTCATCGAAATTCCTGTATGCTATGGGTTTCAATGTCCCGGAAAATTACATTGCATATTTCGATCCCGAAATCCTCCAGCTCGGTGAAAAAGTTAAGATCGTGGATGAGAAGGGCAGGAAACGCTACATGAATGAGGATGACCTCGTTGCTATCCTGAAAAGAGTGGGGTACTCCGAAAATGGTCTGATCCGCAGTACAGCTTCGAAATATGTTCCTGGCGAGGTCATTGGCCCTTTCAGATACGAAAAATATCGCGAGGACGATCCCAATGACATCATACCCCATCACCACAGGCGGGAGTTGCGAGGCTTCCGAGTTGTAGCTGCCTGGATGAATGATATTGATGCCAAAGCTGCGAACTCAATGGACACATGGATTACCGAAGAAGGTAAAAGCTATGTTAAGCATTACCTGATTGACTTTGGAACATTTTTCGGCAGTGGCGGTCGCGGACCTCAGCCCAAATACAGGGGATATGAAAACGAAGCCGATCCTCATGCGGCTGCAATTCGAATCCTGACACTTGGGTTATATGTCCCGGAATGGGAGAAAGTCCCGGACAGGGTAAAATATCCATCAATCGGACGATATCATTCCGAATACTACCACCCGATGAAATGGAAGGTAATTTTCCCCAACCCGGCATTTGACAACATGACTGAGCTCGATGGTTACTGGGGAGCTAAACTTGTGATGTCGTTTACAAACGAAGAGATTGAAGCGATGGTCGCCACAGGTGAATATCCTGATCCGGAAGCTGCTGAGTATCTCATAAAGACTATCATCGAGCGACGTGACATAACGGGTCGGTACTGGTTCAACAGAGTTACTACATTAGACCGTTTCGAAATAATCGCGGATGACAATAACCTGCATGCACTGACATTCGACGACCTTGCTGTGGAGACAAACCTTCATGATGGAGACAATGTCGAATATCGTTATATAATTAAGCGAAATGGTGTGAGGATAGGCAATTACAAGGAAATTGGGATTAAAACTGAAATCCCACTGCCCGACCTGGTGTTATATGAACCTTCACAGGGTGTATCCGGGTATCCCGATGATCAATGGGAAGTGACAATTGAGAAGAAGCGTAATGTCATGGATGGCTGGAGTAAACCTGTAAAAGTCTATCTTGAGGAAAAAAGTAATTCAACGGAATATAAACTAATCGGGATTAGGCGCAGGTAGATTTTCCGGAGTTTGGAGCAGGAACTAATGTTGAAAAGAAGGATAGGCTTTCCTGCCTGTCCAAAATGTTACATCGCGCTGTCACACGCCCTCGTATGACAGTATTAACAATAACTTAACTGGCAAACGAGGGCGTCTGCCAGCACGATTCAGGCATTCTCGTACTGACAAGAAAACTGGAAAGAAAACACCGTCGATAAGCAAGAAATGGGTTAAAACTATGAAACGGAATTCTTACAATTCAGGGCATGTACAGAGAGGTATGTTGACCATATGCATACTTTCCATATTCGTAATACAGCTTGCTTCAACTGATGCAAACGCACAATGTTACCGGACAGTTGATGATCCACCTGTCAATTATATTACTCTTGTAATAGACAAGAGTGGTTCGATGAGCGGTGGAGCTATGGAAGATGCGAAAACCGGAGCCAGGAGGTTCATCAATGAGATGAATCCTCAGGACTTCGCGATGATCATAGCGTTCAATGACCGCGTCAAAGTAATCCAGGGCTTTACCAACAATCACGATCAACTCAAGCGATCCATTGATGACATCGACGAAGGAGGCGGAACTGCTTTATATGACGCAATGGCTAAAGCAATATCAATACAGGCACGACAAACCGGTTCCCGTATCGTTGTATTCCTGACAGACGGAAGGGATCATGAGAGTATGTATTCTGCGGACAATATCAACTCAATGAGCATTTCAGAGGGTGTATTTGTCTACGGAATTGGTTTAGGTGATATCGATACCGAAACATTGAGAACGATGACCAATTCGACCAATGGCAGCTTTGAAATTACCAACCGATCTTCAGAACTTGCAGATATCTACTCAAGGGTATTGAGAGGATATTACGATAGATTCGGCAAGAAAAAGACTGAAACCGGAAATATAACTGTGATGTCAATTCCCAGTGGGAAACCGGTAAAACTTGACGGGAAAGCAGTCGGACGAACTCCTTTGAAATTGGACAATATAAATCCCGCTGAACATCATGTCGCTGTCGAATTCAACCGTGGTGTTGCCCGATGCAAAATCCCGGTGGAGAAGAGCAAAAGAACCATTGTCGACCTGCGCGAAGCCGACCTCGGACGCGATGTGGTTATCACCTCATCATCACCTGCAAATGCAACGGTGTTTATCGATGGTGCATACGTAGGTATTTGTGAGTCACATGCTCCGATAAAGATCGGAAAAGGCTGGATTAAGCAGGCTCTCGAATGGCCTCAGTTAACGATCAAAAACGTACCGCTCGGAGACCACACAATCGAATTGAAGGGCATCCCTGATTTTGACTACGGACCTGACCAGCAAATGACGATTGATCTCAAACTGAACAGGCAGGATGAGGAAACTGTAGTAATACACGCACGCATCATTCAGAAGATTATCCAATCCAATGCCAGGATTTGCCGGAATGCCTCGAAGGGTGGTGATCCTTTTGATGAGATGGATGGGTGGTAGAGGATATGGTTCCCTCATTTCCAATCCCCACTTTTGTGAGGACAGGCTTTGATTGGGCAATCGACTTGCCGCTGTGAATGAAATGAATCAGAATCCAGTTTATAGCCGGGATCAAGCACCACAAGAAGAACTGATATTTTTGTATATTATTGATTCTTAAACATTAAAACCGAGATAAAAAATGAAAGAGACTCCCTTAATTAGTTTGCTTATTATTTGCCTTATCATTGGTAGTTTTGCAATAGTTTCTTGCAAGGATGACAGCAGTCCGACAGAACCTACGGGAATTGAAGAAGGAGAACCTGGCGAAGAGCGCGAGTTTGAACTCGCAAACGGTGCTAACATCACCTTGGTCTGGATTCCTGCAGGTTCTTTCATGATGGGACGTCTGGAAAATGAACCGGGTTCAAGTGATGATGAAGATCCACAACATGAAGTTAACATCACAAGCGGTTTCTGGATGGGCAAGTATGAGGTAACTCATTCTCAATGGAAAGCAGTGACAGGCATGATATTTTTACCCCCACCTGGTGAAAATCGTCCGGTTGCGTTAGTTTCGTGGTATGAGATCCACGAAAAATTTCTTTCGCGAATAGATGGTGATTTCCGCCTTCCTTCAGAATCAGAGTGGGAGTATGCATGTCGTGCAGGAACCCAAACCCGCTATTACTGGGGTGATGATGAGGATAACAGTGAGATTGATAATTATGCATGGCATTTCTACAATAGTAATGAGCAAACACACGACGTTGGTCTAAAACTACCGAATGCTTTTGGTTTGTACGATATGAGCGGCAACGTTTCTGAGTGGTGTGAGGATGATTTTCATTTGGATTATACAGACGCACCCAACGATGGCTCACCCTGGGTGGAAAATCCCAGAGGTGACAACCGCGTGATGCGGGGTGGATGTTTTATCGGTAGTCAGTGGGAATGTCGCTCGGCACAACGCAGCGTCTACGGCCACTTTTTGGATCCTTACGATGAGTGTGGATTTCGTTTAGTATTAGACCCTTAAGCTTGCTGTCCATTTCCGAATACTGGTTTTTTGGTATCAGATTAGCAGACCACTATAAATGCAAGCCCGGAATCCCACATTCAGGTATTAGATAAGAACTCCCGCACTGCAAGAGTTCGCAACTTGTTGGCTTTAGACAACTAATATTCAAGAGGTTAGATTTGATACGCGGAATTTTCTTTGATTTGTACGGAACACTTTTTATATATGGTGATATGAAAAAAGCATGGGCTGATTGGCTGCATCATTTTTATCTTGCTTTGCGAGAACATGGACTCACCTTATCAAAAGAGGAATTTTCAAGGAAATGTGACAAATTTTTTGATAAGATAGAACCTGTTTTGGCAAATCAAAAGTTGACTGTCTTTGAGAAACGTATTAAGTCTTTATGTAACTCCCTCAGGGTCAATTTAAGTGATAACGACATAAGCACGGTTGCCGACTTGATCGTTGAAGTATGGCAACGGGAAATTGTACTTGATCCAACAGCGGTGGGTGTCTTACAAAAGCTGAAGAAAAGTAAGAAGCTATGTCTCATTAGCAATTTTGACCACCCACGCAATGTACGCAAGTATCTCTCACTATATGGAATAGACGGTTTTTTTGATAATATTACAATATCAGGCGAAGTCGGAATAAAAAAACCAGATCCTGGAATATTCAAGCAGTCGTTATCCGTAACAGGATTGACACCTCCTGAAGTAGTCTACGTTGGAGACTCAGATGAAGATATCGAAGCTGCAAAGGCAGCGGGGATGTTGCCAATTCTGATACAGAGACCGGAAAGTAGCGTTGACTCAAACAATCCCTATAGAGAAGGTGCACCCCAGATCTACACTGTGAAAAAGAATGATCACCAGGGAGAGTGTCAGATAATAACCGCTTTAGGAGAACTGCTTTCGTTAACTAAGTAATTGTGATAAAGCATATTAGGCTCATAACAGAGCATCCTTGTGATTAGGTGAAAACAAGCCAGCAAATGTAATCAAAAAGAATAATGAGATTTGTAATCTCCCATTCTGCGAGAGACGAAATATCTTCAAAGCTTGATGCTCCTCAATCGTGAAGATGTCTGTCTAATCAAAGCCTGTCAACATGAAAGTGAGGATTAGGAATGAGAAGTTCGGAGGGCGGGATCTTATCCCGCCGAATTCTTGTTATTAAGTCTTGTGAGGAAACTTTTCACTACAACCAATTTTTGATCAAAATCTGGCGGGTTAAGAACCCGCCCTACGAAACTTCGATACAGAACTCCCGGTAATATTATTCTCCACTCCCCCATCCTTAACAACTCCTTGACAACTTCGACCTCAAAGTGTACTATCTTACAGACAATTCAATTTCAATCCGAACATGAACGATACACAAAAACAAGACAGCAGGTTTTCCGGGAATTCAGGGCTGGTGCTGATATTTTCTGTTTCTGCTGTTCTTTTAATATCTGTAACAATCGTTAACATTATCTGGCTGCCCGACATCTGGCGGGAGTTTGAATCGATTTCAAACGCTCAGTCCGATAGTCTTGCTGCATTACCCACTGAAGCTGTGGAACGTGAGAGTAGTCTGCAATCACGGGCGCGAGCGATAATACTGCTGCTCCCGATACTCGAAGCTATGATGATTATTCTGGTTGCTTTTTTGGTTGCAGCTATCTTTCTCACCTTCAGGCAGGCACAAAGGAACAAAATCGCACTTGGACATCTCGCTCATTCAATAAAAAGCCCGGTAGCCAGACTCAGGCTTAATGCCGATACACTACTCGAGGGGAGAGTTGCCTCGGTTGAAGAGGAAATGGAGGGACTGGAGTCAATTAACATGGAGTGTATCCGACTCGAACAGGCGATCCGAAACTCAATGCTCAGCCTGACTCGAGGCAAACGGATGCTGCAGTTCGAAACTTGTTCGTTGTCTGAGATTGTAGTTGATGCTGTGTCATCGTGGGAAAACGTTTTTAAGAGGGCAGATCTGGAGTTGTTGGTCGACCATAAAGGCGGAAAGATGTCTGGACGCTTCGATCCGGCTTTAATCAGGATTATGATGGATAACCTGATTGACAATGCTCTCCACTTCTCTCGATTAAAAAAATCAGGACTGCCACACAGTTACGAAGGGGTAAATGTCCGTCTCCGCCGGGATAACGGTAATGGAATCATTATGGTAGACGACACAGGCATTGGTATTCCTCCGACTATCAGGAATAAAATATTCAAGCGATTTTACAGAGGACGTAGTCTGGCGCTGACAAACTCAGCAGGTCTCGGACTTGGATTAACGATGGTGAAAAAGATTGTCCGGGCACACGGGGGGAGTGTCTGGGCAGAAGAGAATCCGTCAATACCTGGGCAATATCCTGTAGAGGTCAAAGGTGCACGGTTGATTGTTGAGCTGCCTGTTTCCTGAAAATTTCTGAGGGGAAAATGATTGGTATCTTGATGTTGTTTGTTGCAGGTTGCTGGTTCTGGTGTGCATTTGTGTTTATCACCAGGGATCATTCCCATAGATGGATAGAAATGGTGCTATGGGTATGTCTGGCAACCCTGTTGCGACTTTTAATAGCCCTCTTGTTTATTCCCCTTGGATTGGATTCTGATGGCGTTATTGTCGAGGTGATTGGTTTGGTTGTCGGAGTTGTCTTTATGTATCTGGTTTTGAAGCACAGGTTTCATGTCAATAAGCCAGTGGATGTCGCAAAAATTCTCGGAATTTACTATGGGGGACTTTTAATTCCGACTAATGTATTAATTCCATTTCGGTGAGTGAAGAACTGCAGGTTTCTGAATAAGATTCGAGGGGAAAATGATTGGTCCGATATTCGCAATATTTATGTTGTTTGCAGCCGGCGCATGGCTCTGGTGTTCATTTGTTTTTATAACTCAAGACTATCAATACAAATGGATAGAGATGGTCTTATGGGTGCTGATCTCGAATATCCTCCGGGCACTTGTAATTTTCCCTATATCTGCACTGGGATTTGACACCGACAGTTTATTCCTGAAATTGTTGAGTATTCCAATTGGAGCGGTATTCCTGTATATCATTTTTAGGTTCAGATATCATGTTGAAAATCCGAAGGACGGATTAAAAATCCTCGGTATCTATTATGGGGGGATGCTAATACCGATGGTTATTACGAGTCAGTTTTAGGAAGTTAACATCAACAGTTTTATGTGGGGAGCGCGGACATTCCTGTTCGCTTTGTAAGATTCTGATTAAGACGGACAGAAATGTCCGTCCTCCCCAAAGATAGGTCACCTTCTTAAAAAAAAAGCGTAACGCATCCAAATGGCAAAAATTCTGATAATTGAAGACGATCCCTACCTGGGTTCATTGCTCCAGCGGAACCTGAAGGCTGAGGGTTATTTTGTGACTCTTGCATCCGATGGCAGGGGAGGTCTCGAAATGGCGATGTCGGGATCAGCGAACCTGATTGTTCTCGACCTTATGCTGCCGAAGGTGGATGGTATGCATATCCTGAAAGCGTTGAGACGAGACATGATTAATACTCCTATTATCATCCTGACTGCCAAAGGTGAAGAAGCTGAAAGAATTGCCGGGTTTAAAGCCGGATGCGATGATTACGTGACAAAACCGTTTTCACTGATGGAACTCATAGCCAGAATTAGAGCGACCCTGAAACGGAGCGGTCACCGCGAGATACCTTCGGTTATCAACAGTGCAGGTATTATTATCGATCCTGATTCACGAAGCGTTACGTTCAATAACAATAAAATGGTACTCTCACCCCTTGAGTTCGACCTGCTTTACACACTCGCTTCCCACCCCAACCAGGCATTATCACGAAATTACCTGTTGGATGAAGTCTGGGGTGAGGACAGCGCAGTTTCAAATAGAACAGTAGATACACATGTTTCATTTCTAAGAAAGAAGATAGAAAACAATCCCGACGATCCGGAGCGGATTGTTACTGTATTCAGGTTGGGGTATATGTGGAAGGCTTGAAAACAAATTCTGGGGAGCCCGGACATTCTTGTCCGGTTTTAATGTCGTCAGGTGCCATCAACTAAAAAATGACTTAAGTGTCAGGCGGGGACGCCTGACACCACTCATCGTGTATTTCCAGTTCCTGCCTGTCCATCAGTCAACTGACTGATTCAGGCTGATTGTGCTATTATCTGAATCCGCCTGTCTGCAGATGGTCAAACGGGAACAGCTTGTCCAAGAACAGTTCTTTGAAAACGTTTTCTTTGTAAGTAAACAT
>CAYLYZ010000074.1:0-28526 GCA_964387885.1 uncultured bacterium
AAAACGGTTGGGATTTCGTTCGAACTAAATGGAAATTATAATTCCCAAATGACCTGCGAGTAAAATTTACAGGTCAATTGGAATTATATGAGTATAGCATTTCTTGAAATTATTGTCTTTGCGAACGCAGTGAAGCAATCTCTAATGTCGTATATATTCAAACAGATCGCTTCGTCACTTCGTTCCTCGCGACGACTAACGTCTTTCATTGCTTTCAAGAAATGCAATATACTCCAACTTCCTTAACGAATCAGAGTAACTTTTTGTATAGTAGTGTATTCTTGTGCTTCCATTCTTATTAGATACAATCCTGTTGGAATATTTTCAGCATCCCAGATCAGATTGTGATAACCCACAGAATAATCTTTATTTGTGATTAATTCGACGAGTCGTCCTTTAATATCATAAACAGAAAGAATAACTTCTGATTGGGACGGGGAAGTGAATCCAATATTCGTTTTTGAGTTAAATGGATTTGGGTAGGGGACACATAATTGAAAGCAGGTTGGTTGAATGTTTGAGTTCTCTACTCCCACCGGGATTTCATTTACCTGCATTAAAATCGGGATTACCGTTGAATCATCCGGAGTGTTGTGGAAAATTGTGAGGCTGGTTCGCGCAAAACCCGGAGAAAGGTCTTCAGCACCGAGTATCACTTCAACCTCTGTTTCTTCCCCGGGAGCTATCACTCCTTCAGTCACTGGGATATTCACCCATTCGCATAGATTCGAAATATGCCATAAATCAAGACGAGGCATCTCATTAACGTACAGTGAAACCAGCGCTTCAATGTGACCATCAAAAACTGGTAAATATGCGGAACCAAAATATCCACCTTCGGGTACTTCACCGAGGTTCCGGTATAAACTTGTTTCATTATCCTCAGTGTTATATCTGTACAAAAGGTACTGTTCTTCGACCTGGTCAAGTATATAAATCGGGATATCATCCGGATCATTAGGGTTGAATATCATACCATCCGGGTATAAAATTCCGGTTTCCCGGGTTTCCCGAAACTCCCAATTTTGGTTATACTGACGCAAGATGCCTTCATTATCTATAATCCAATAATTATCATCAGAACTGTCATGTGTAAAACAGACATTGCGACGTCCGATTATCTCGTGTTGGGAGAGCTGTGCACCCTCTTCGGTGAAACGATAGACCATACTATCCACCAAGCCGATAAGTGACTCGTCATCCTGGATTAAGTCGGAAAACCCAAAATGATCTCCACCGGGCTGCACATAAGAATCAACTTCATTTGTAAGTTGATCAATTGTAAAGATCAGGTTTCGTTGATTCTGAATTACTCCAGCAAAAAAATATGTGAAAGGTGTTACAACGAATCCATCTAAACGGCGTCGGTATAGGGTTTCAGAGAAATCAATGGACTGAATGATTGTCCAGGGCTCGTAATCGAGAATTTCCCGATGGATAGCTTCCCAGTGCAGGTCGGAGCTGCCTTCATTTCCGAGTCGCAGAATTTCACCGGTTGACTGTGCGTGTTCAACTTCTGTTGATATTTCTTCTGTGTCGATTGAAAGAAGTGCCTGTCGTAATCTTGTCTCGAATTGGATTTCCTCTCCTTCACCAAGTTCAATCTCAATTTCCTCAGGCTCGTAGTCCTCATGTTCAATGTTAATTGTACGGTCACCGCGCCAGGCAAAAGGAACTTCCCATTCTCCGTCTTCAGCGGTTATTATTCTAATACCGTAATCAATTAGGATTTCAGTGTTGGCAACAGGTTCCCCTGTCAGGAAATCAGTGACAGTGCCACTAATTGATCCACCAATAATGAAACCTTCTGGATTGCGGTGATAGCCTATGTCAACCTGATCCTCGTCAGGGATGAGATTTCCAACGGCAGTTAATCCCTCCATACCAGCATCTTCAACACTCATAGATCCCGCATCAATGCAGGGAGAATCCGGGTGAAGGAAGCCGAGATTACACTTGCTGTTATTCTCATATCCGGAAAACAAGAGTGGATCTGAATCAATATTGCCTTCCCCTTCAAATCCCCCGCTAACGCAGGAATTTGTGACACTGGAGTTTTCAACGGATGCGAAACTAAGCCCACTTCTCTCCGGATCATCAATTCTCCAGATGATACAATCGCGGAGGGAAACTTCATGCATACGTGAAAATCGCAGTCTACATGTGAAAGTTGAATGAGAAACGGAGACATTGTCACAAGCACCAAAATCGAAATCCAGTTTCTTCTTGAATGGGTCTCTTGCTGCCAGGCAGTTGTTTACTTCTAAATTTGGAGAAGAGACTCTGATGTTTTCATTTGCCGTTACTGAATTGTTTTCAAAAACGCAGTTGTCAAATCGAAGATTGTGGTCGGCTCTGAAATCAGCATTTGAATGAACACCTCGGGAGTTATTTCTGAAATCACAGTTTTCTATCAGAATATCGTCTGCAATTACTCTCAACCAGCGGCTTTCGTTTGTATTATTAGTGAAATCTGTATTTCGCAAAGTACAGGATGATTGTTCACCGAGAACAATGTTTAATGTCGTTCGATTATTGTTGCCTATAAAACTACAATTTTCAATTATTGTTTCACTTTCAACATCTCCCTCATAATAGATAGAAAGAACTGATTCACGGATCGATTGTCTATTGAAGTTCCTAAAAGATATTCCTGATATAATTCCTGGAACCATTGTATATCTTATAGCACGTGATCCTTCTATATTCCTACCATCAATTACGCACTGATCTAAATCGCCTTCATAAATAAGTGAAATCGGTTTGTCACACTGTATGTTGAAATCACGTTCATCACTATATATATCATCATGCAGTACGATGGTATCGTTGGGGACAGCAGCATTAAAAGCCTGGTTGATAAATTCAAAATCCCAGGGTACGTGTAATCTTACATCATCCCGGTTCAAACGACCTTCACCAGTGAGGTGCACATTAAATCGTGAATGTGCGAAGTCTGTAGTGGCAATAGCAAGCCTTGTCGTTCGCTGACCTCGCCATAATGGAGAGAAGGTTGCCCTGAATGTAATCTGCCCGCCAGGTGGTATTGGATCAAAATTTCTCTCAACGCTGAAAAAACCTTCAAATGGATCAATAACTTGAATTTCCCGAATAGACTGCGCTGCAATGTCTTCGTTAAAAACAGTTATATCCAGACTTTCACTATCATCAACATCCACTATTCCGAAATCATACTCCTCTATATCAATTCTCAATCCCGGTCGGTTTCGATTGAGAAAATCATGTCGGATTAATGTCAGGGAGTTTTGGTTACCTATCACTGCATAATCTTCAAACGCCTCAATACAAGCGAAGTCAGAATCAATCAGCAGTCTTCCGTCCAAACTGTGACCTTCGTAATCCAAAACGAATCTAACAGACATCACTGCATCAGCTTCGACTCTGTATAGCGACCGATCTATAAATGCTGCCGTCATAGCGACATTAAAGTTATGATAAATACTGCGAACAACAGGTTCTCGTGGATTCTCCAGAGTTATTAACCAGAAACCACCTTCTGTATCCTGAGCAATCACTTCCCCCAGGGAGTGTCGGAACCAGCTGATATCTACCTCAAGTTCGGTTGAGGAAAGAAGTTCAGGATTTTCTGGATCTGAGACATCGTAAATCGAGAACATATTTCCGTCATTACCGAGGAAGAGAAGGTCGTTTTCGAGAATCAGATCAAAACATTCCTCCTCAAATTCATGTACGAAAACGAGTTCATCAGGATCTGAGATGTTAAAGATCAGACAGATCCCGTCATTGAGCAGAAAAAGAAAATCTCCAGAAGTTTCAAGCTTAGCTACATCCTGAAAACCTTCGAGTTCATAACTTCGATTTACAGAGAGATTTTCCGGATCTTCAGCATCGATTATTACAATTCCGATGTCAGCTACGGCAAGATAAATCAACCCATCGAGGTATTTCAAGTCGAGAATAATCCCATCAAATTCGAGCGAGCCCAGCTCGATCAGTACGCCATTATCCTGTTTTTCAATTGCATACAAAATGGAACCAGAACCGGCTACAATAAAACCATCAGCAAGGTCGAGAGCTTGAACTCCCTGATCAAATTCGAGGTCTGAAATAAATGAAAGGGCTCGCGCGGAGGCTCTCGGTGGGGAAAAAGCGGATAAAACTGACACTAACAAAATAAAAAAGATACAGATCGATTTTCTTTTCATGTTCATCTCCCGGACATAATAATAATTAATTCCAAACCATAATCTGACATTCCTACTGAAATATCAGATCAAAATCATTTAATCTTTGAGTTCTTGTAAGTTAATGATAATTTTTGGGATTGTCAATGGGGGAGTTTGAAAGCGTTATCAAACCGGGGAGCAGAGTTTGAGATCACAAATTGTGATCTCAAACTTATTACGAAGCAGTAAAGATAATATTTAGGATGATATGAGTACTGCTTACGTTGGATTATCTGAAATTCCTGAGTATCCCACTTAAAGACATTACTTTTTTTAAATCCTGATTATTCTCGATAACTCCATATGATTGTGGTGAATGTATTTCGAAATCGAGGAGATTTTCGATTTGTGATTTTGGGACAATTCTGCTGTATTTTTCAACTTCAGATAGTTTAAGAGCTTTCACCTTCAGATTGTTACCACAATATCCCTGAAATTCTTCGCGTGTACAGTCAATTTGATCATAGTACGATTCCCAGATTTCTGAAGGAGTGTTTTCTTCGATATCGCTTACAACGGCTTCACCGACGAATTCTTGGTATGGTAAGGGTGAATAGAAAACGACTTTACTCCCTTTCCATTTATTTGAGAATTTCGTTCGAATCTCTATTTTCTTTTCACCTTTGAATATCTTATCTAAATATTGATTATGAATACTGAGGATAAGTTTTGGTTTTTTTAATTCGCTTTTAAGTACGAAATCGCTTATTGTATTTAGAGATATAACGATTTGATTCCAAATATTTCTATAGTTTGCACTACAAGACAACTCATTTGAAAACAATCGATATTGCTTATCGCAATTACCCTGACAAATAAATCCGTATTTTTCAAAGAAACTATCGTGTCTGCTCCAAATATTATCTGGTATGGTGAAATGAACAGCCTTTGCATCGTGTCGTAATTCCAGACCAATCAATACCATTAATAACGATCCGATACTGCTATCCTGATGGGCTTCATCAATTCGCATGCTGCATAATTTGGCTTGCTCACCCTTTCGTATAATCGCAGCACCAACAGGGTCTTCTCCATGATATACTAAAATCCCAAAACGTTTTCCAGATTTGATTTCGGGTTTAACCCTTTTTTTTAGCCACATATCAATTCCAGGATAGAGATCCTCCTGAGACTCAATTAGATATTTTAATTCAGAGAATCTCTCCGGCTCAGGAATTACATTACCACCAAATTTTACAAATCTGTATTTTTTAAGGTCTTGATTTTGTGAAAACTGTTTAGGTGTTTCCATTTTTACTCCAGTTTCTAAAATACTTAGAAAGTGTAAGTTCCTGTTCTAAGTAGGATACTTCTTTTTGAGCAACATCCCCGGACATTCGGGAAAACTTCAAACGAGCAATCTTTTCTCCATCTCTTAAAAGAGCAGCTACATTATGTCCTCGAATTTCGAAAATCAATGGAGTTCCTCTTTTCATTAATCCAGTAGAATCCCTATATTCTCTTCCATAACCAAAAAATGGATGTGCAAATCCAGCATAATGAATTCTCATTTCTCCCAGACTCTCTGTCATTGCTTGTCCATAAACTCCAACATCATGAGGTAGATTTAATCTTTCTTTTGATCTGATGATATAGAACTTGTTAGGCTCTATCTTCAGAGTTTTGTCATCTGGATCCCATGGAATTGGTTCCCAAAAATCTTTAGGTTCATATGATTCTGGTTTTGAAATATCAATATACTCTTTACTATTGTCCCACTCTTTTGCCATAAAAGCTGATGCCATCTCTGTATTTGAAATGGCGGTTTGAGTTAAATCAACAGAAAGGTAATCTTTTGGATATTTATTAAGTGGGTATAGCAAACTTCCATAATACTCTAAAATATCCGCATTTAATTGACTAAATTTTGGTGAGCCGTTAAAAAGTCGAAGTTGATTTAGTCTGTTTCCCTTTCTGACTTTTATTCCCATTGTTATTGGAGTTACTTCTACATAAAGATTAATTTCGGTCAATCAGCGATCTTTTATGATTCTTGGGCAAGGTAATTCATCATAGAACTCTGAGTAATCTGCAATTAACCTGGTCAGTACATCTAATCTGCCAATTGAACTTCGACCTGTAGCATATCCATATAGAGAGTAGTCTTCGTAGAAGTTAATTTTTTCTTGGATTTCAATAACGTAGGTTTTTTTGGGTTCTAAGTTTTTCCCTTCATCTTTAATTTTCTCGCTATTGAGATGTTTTAGTACTTCTCCGTATGTTTGACCATGAGCACATTTAACACCTCCTTCCATTTCCCAGATTTCATCACCTAGATGGAGATCAAATGATGATTCGTCAATGTCACAGTCCTCAGGAAATCCTGAGAAATTATGTTTGTTATAACCTATAATTACTTCTTTTTCAACTAAAAGCCTAAGTTGATTATTACTCAGTATTCCTGGTCTGAAATCACTATTTAGATTCATTTAAACCTCAATATTTGAAAAATCTCTGTACAGTTGTTCCTTAGGAACTTATTATTAGACCATTTTCAAAATAGAGAATAAGCATATTCGTTTGCTAAGTCAATGATTGATTTGTTACTGTTTTTGGTTTTCGTTAAGATCGAACATTTGAGAAATCGTATAGACTCCATCATTCATCTTATATTCCTACTTCAAATCATGCGGCAAATTGCTATGCGGAGCACGTAAATAAGCAAATGGCGTCGTATACAAAAAGTTCGAAACTTTAGACATATAGATATCGGAATATTGCTCGACCTGCCTCGCGAAATGAGATTTTTCGTTGCCTACTCGCATTAGTAGACCCCATTTCTTGTTCATCAGGGCGTTGAACTCCTCCGCGAGAGGCGAGATTGTGCTGTCAAGACCTTCGAGCCGTTCTCGAATTTCTTCCGATTTTTTGAACAATTGAGATATTTTTTTCTTGTTGCCAGCTTTATTTTTTTCTGCTTTCAGCCTTTGTAATTGAAGCCTGCCCCAGACCAGTTTTCGCTCTATAGTGGCTTTTTCAGACATCAAGGCGGAAAGTGCATTTTGCTTGTTGTAGAATTTCTGAAGTGCGTCAAGTTCTTCGTCGAGTTCTCTGACTACTAATCCGGTGCGCCAGCGGAGGATGCTTTTGGAAACGTGTACGTCTGCGAAAATATGGTCGCCGACATACAGGAATTCGTTGCCGTCGAATCCGAAATAATCTTCAAGCATGGTCGCGCAGCCACCAAGATAACAACCACCGTCTTTCAATCCTACCACGACTGGTTTTAGCAAACCTTCCTCATCAACGATCTCAAACATCGGTAACTTATATTGGAAAAAGGCGGGTTTTCCTGCAGAGACAATCACCAAATCGAATAGATCGCGCCACGTCATTCCTTCCGGAAGGAATGGATTTATGGCATAATTCATCATGTGCAGTGTATATGACCACTCGGAATTGGTTATTAAAAGCAGCTTCTTTCCAGCCATTTTCTGGTCTAATAATGCATGTGGCATTTCTTCGTCGAGAAGGACAAATCTATCCGGGGTTTTGAGGATCTCACCCTTAAGGAAGCCCTCAATGTGGGCTTCATGGATTGTTCTGCGTACGATTCTGTAAAGCCTCTCGTAACTCATACCCTTTGGTAATTGCCCTTCGTCAACCATGTCGACGAGTTGAGCATACATGCAGGCTTCCGAAATGGAAAATTTTGTGTTGAGGAACTTGAATCGGTCTATCGAAAGGTCTACGAGGTCGCGAGCGTAAATTTTGCGTTGATCTTCGTAGGTGAGCATCGTCGTGCCATGCGAGGCGATCTTTATAAATCCGAACCGATTAGCTTTAACGAGGTTGCCGAGTTCTGTGTCAATGACCAATCCCTGCATTACAAGCGAAGGATCAAAAACAAGATTTTCGACAGGCAGGTCATATTCTTCCGATAATTTCTTCTGGAGGTGTTCATAAGCGCAGGTTTCCCATTCATTAACTTTGTAATGGATGAGTGTATAGTCCATATCATAGCCGATAGCCTTGATGGACTTCAAGTTTAATGTTCTGTTGCAGAAGACCTTACGCTTTAGATCTGTTTCGCTGTAATTGTTTTGTACCATTGGGTTGACCAATTAATAATTGTCGGAGATCCTTAATGAATAAGATATGAGATAACCGATTAAAATCAAAGTAAAAGAGGAAAAACCGGAAGACATAACGCCTTCCGGTTAGGAAATGCAAAACTTAAGGTATTCAAGAGATAATTCAAACTTGAATTATCCACTTCCAGCAGATTGTCGAACAGGGACGTTCGACCTGCTGAGTGAATCTTCCCGACGGACAGGAATGTCCGTCCTCCCCAAAGTGGTTTTGAGACGGGTAAATATACCCGTCCTCCCCGTTAGACTACAATGTCACAGGCATTCCCATCATCGGCCAGATAAACGCCACGAAAATTGCAACGACAATCATAAGCAGTACACTTGCCGGAACACCCGAAGTGAAGAATTTACCTGTTGTAAACTGCTTGGATTCGTAAGCAATTGCATTGGGTGCAGCACCTACAAGCAGCAGGAATGGCATACCGGCTGTCACCAAAGATGAGTAAAGGATAACATCAGGTGCAACTCCAAGATAGGGAGCCATTACAAGAGCGACAGGCAATGAGATGGCAATAGCTGCAACATTCATGATCAGATTTGTCATAACCAGGACGAAGAATGCTATTCCGACTATGAAGAGGAATGGTCCTGCGTTCTGCAGCATCACCAGCCAGTTGATGGCGATCCAGCTCGCAGCACCGGTTTGCCAGAGGCAGAAACCGATACACATCGCACCTCCGAACAGCAGTATAATGTTCCAGGGGATGAGTTCGAGATCATCAATGGTTAGAATCTTGAAAAGGAAAAACAGAATGGTCGAAACGAGTATTATTGCACTCTTATTCAGAACGGCCAATTCAGGTATGAATGACCTGAGGCTCATGGTTATAATTGTCAGACTGACAACCACAAGTGTCAGAACTTCACCTGTTGTAATCTTTCCGAGTTTTGAATTCAAAACGGCAGCACGTTCACGAAGTCCGGGGATTACCTTCTGTTCGGGTTTAAAGAATACCATCATATATCCCCATAACAGGAAGGTCATAAGGACGCCAACCGGAGCCATATAGTATGAAAGTTCAAAGAAGCCAATGTCTCTACCGGTTATATCACGGAAGAATCCGAGTGCAACCGCGCCTCGAGCTGCTCCGAGCAGCGTAATAATACTGCCCGCTCCAGCAACAAATGCCATTCCGATGAATAATCCCTGACCAAATTTGGTTGGTTTGGAATCACTACTGTATAGGGAGTAAATAGCCATTAGAAGGGGGTACACTGCTGCTGCAACTGCAGTATGAGCCATAATTAGCGTCATTGCAGAGGTCATTACGAAGCTGCCGAGGTAAATCATACTTGTCTTTTCACCGACCAGCATCAACATCTTGTATGCGATTCTCTTTGTCAATCCGGTTTTGGAGAATGCCATGCCGATGACCACAGAACCTATAATGAACCAGACCGATGGGTCCATAAAATCTGTAAATGCGGTCTTTGCAGGTCTGATGAGGAATAATACCTGGATTACTCCGATAGTGATACTTGTTACTCCGATAGGCACAACTTCAAAAACCCACCACACTGCAGCGAGTAGAAAAAGACCCACTGCAGCTTTGCCTTGAGGTGTTAGTGCGAAATGCTTTCCTTGCGGATCAACCGCATCTGGCCATGCGGGAGAAAAGTACACCAGACAAAAGAAAAATAAACCTAAAAATATAAAAAAAAGCCTTTTCCAGTCGATTTTTTTTTCGACCGTGGCTTGATAAAAGTCATGAGGTGTTTCGGGTGTTGTCTGTTCTTCACCCACAACCCGGTCAGTACTTGCTGAGTCTGTCATGGCTTCCACGAATTGATATCTTAATTAGAAACGTTTTTGGCGAGGATTCAGAGCAATATTTGAGCGATTTCCTGAAATACATCCACGCTTCGTATAACTCCCAAAACCTTGTGTTTTTGCGTCACAGGTAAAAGATTCAAATCCTTGTTAATCATCTTGTAAATAACCTTTGCAAGATGATCATCAGTAGACACAGTGGTCTTTATCTGAGTCATCACTTCCGAAACCGATTGTTCGGCCTGTTTACTCATCGCATTCGATATCTTGCCAGCGGAAAGGTCGACAAGGTTGGGATCGACTTGAATGTCAAACAAACTTTTCCGGTTTGGACGCGACATCGTGCGTAAAAACTTCGGTTCTAAACCACGCAAAATGTCACGGCGACGAACACACCCGAGTAGATGATCCTGTTCATCGAATACGAGCAGCGCGCGTGGTAATGATTTTTTTCCGTCAATATCTAATTCCGATTCTTCCATGACGGCAATTGCCTGCCGCAGGGTAAACCAGAAAGGGATATGTGGGTATTTTTCCAGGGGTATCATCAATTCCCCTGCTCGCTTAGTAGAAAGTATTTTACTCATTGCAAATTGAAAATTTCCGAATCAGTATGTGAATATAATAGCAATATCGTTTACAGGCAAGAGAAACACAGTCTCAGTTTGTCGATCTGAAATATTAGATAGCGTTTGCGTTTGGAATCTACAGGAGAATTGGCTGGGGAAAAGCCATTCCTGAATAGTTTCCAAGTTAAGGCAACGTAGAGTCAGATTTCATTTCTCACTCCCGGGCAGTAAACTCAGAATAAGAACGTTCAATCATATGGAATTAGTTTCACAGGCTCGATAAAGTCTAATCAGGTCTTTCCTTAATAGTTAGAAACATTGACATATTGAGATAATTGCACCATCTTAATAAGATTCTCATGTTGATTAAAGGATTGAAATGAAACGTTATAAACCGAAACCGAGGTTGTATCGCGGATTCCGGGATATATTTGCCTCTGATCTCATAATACGACAGAATATGCTCGATTCGATCAGAGAGATTTATGAGCTTTACGGATTTGCCCCACTTGAAACTCCCGCAGTAGAATTTGTTGAGACATTGGGGAAATTTCTACCGGAAAGCCACACCCCAGATGGAGGCATATTCTCTTTCCAAAACGAGGATGATGAATGGATCGCTCTCAGGTATGACCTCACTGCATCCCTCTCACGAGTTTTCGCTCAACACAAAGACCTGCAAAGACCATTTCGCAGGTATCAGGTTGGTCCGGTCTGGCGACTTGAAAAGCCCGGACCTGATCATTTTCGCGAGTTTTATCAGTTCGATTTTGATACAGTTGGTTCCAAATCAATGATGGCTGATGCTGAAGGATGTTGTGTGCTTTGTGATGCCCTTGAAAATATTGGTATATCTCGTGGGAAGTATGTGATCAAGGTTAATAACCGCAAGGTTCTGAATGGTGTACTTGAGACTTCCGGGATTGGTTTGATTGATACTTCAACTGATAATTCACTTGCTATGAATGTGTTGCGAAGTATTGATAAATACGACAGAATAGGACTCGATGGGGTGAGAGAATTACTGACATCCGGACGAAAGGACGCCTCCGGAGATGTGATGAAGGGGCTCGAACTCTCTGCTGACAAAATCGAACCGATTATGAAATACCTCAGGGTTTCAGCTGAGAACCGAAAATCAATTTGTGATCAACTTGAACAAATTGTCGGTGACTCCAACATTGGAAGGCAGGGAATTGAGGAACTGCGTGAAATTGACGAGAATCTGAGTTGCCTCGGTTATCAGGAAGATAGGATTGTCTTTGATCCTACAGTTGTGCGAGGCTTGGGCTATTATACGGGACCGGTTTATGAAGCTGTTCTGACATTTGAAGTGAAAGACGAAAAGGGCAGAGTAAAGACCTTTGGCAGTATAGGTGGTGGTGGACGTTATGACGATCTTGTAAAGCGATTTACTGGCCAGGAAGTGCCCGCAACCGGGGCTTCGATAGGTGTGGATCGTTTGCTTGCAGCTCTTAAAATTATTGGGAATGTGGAAGAGCAATCAACATCTACCCAGGTTTTAGTTGCTACGATGGATAAAAGTCACCTCCTCGATTACCAGCTAATCGCGAAAGAATTAAGGGATGCCGGGATAAATACTGAACTTTACACAGGCAATAAAGGTATTGGTGGACAGTTTAAATATGCTGATAAGTGTAAAATTCCTCTTGTTGTTGTTGCAGGAGAAGATGAATTTTCTGCTGGTGAGTTACAAATAAAAGATCTCGATGCTGGAAGTGAACTTGCAAAAGAGGTGATGGATAGAGAAACATGGCGAAAAGATCGTCCTGCTCAATTTGCTGTGAGAAGGGAAAATTTGGTCTCGAAGATAAGGGAAACCCTGAGTCTCTGACTCGGGTAATAAGTTGCAATAGCGATAAAGACTGAACCATTAAACAAATAAATCAATCTTGTTAATCAATCGACTCGAAATGATCGGCTTTAAGTCGTTCGCTTCACGTACCGTAATCGATTTCCGTCAGGGCATAATTGCAGTTGTCGGCCCCAATGGTTGCGGAAAGTCCAATATTGTTGATGCTATTCGCTGGGTTTTGGGTGAACAACGCACGAGTGCGCTTCGTGCTGACCGTATGGAGTCGGTAATCTTCAACGGCACTCAGCATCGACGTCCACTCGGAATGGCAGAAGTTACTCTGACGATAGAAAATGATCGTGAGCTTCTACCTTCATCATATTCTGAGGTTGCAATCACGCGAAGGCTCTACCGTTCCGGAGAGAGTGAATATGCCATAAACCGAACACCATCAAGGCTGCGTGATATTAACGAAATGTTTCAGGATACAGGTTTCGGACGGGGAACATATTCAATTATTGAGCTGCCGATGGTTGAGGGTATCATTTCGGGACCATCTGAAGCTCGCAGAAAACTCATTGAGGAAGCTGCTGGTGTTGCAAAATTTAAATCACGACGCGCTTCATCCGAGCGAAGACTCAACTCAACTCGTGAAAGCCTTGTCCGTCTCGAAGATGTATATGGTGAGATAGAAAAGCGATACAGGTCTCTAAAACGGCAGGCTTCAAGAGCGCGGAATTATCAGTCCCTGGAGAAAGCACTTGAGCTCCGAATTTTGATAGACCTTTCGGAAGAAAGAGTAGATATTGTGACGACTCGCGAACCTCTTGAAGCAAGATTGAATGAGATAAACTCTGAACTTGAAAGAATGGAATCTCAAACCGAATCATCAACGACTCGATTAAATGCTAATGAAGGAAATGAGCTTATAATAATTGATAGACTAAATCGAGCATTTGACTCTCAAAAACGGCTTGAGCGGCGTGATACTGAGATGAATGGTGAATCAGCTCTTGCCAGGCAAAGAATTTTATACCTCGAAAAAGGTAAGTCTGAGATAAAAGAACGACGTCAAGAATTGCAGAATCGGATTAAGAATTCAGAAACGTCTCATAATAACTCCATAGCTGATGTGAAGAGGCTCGAAAATTCAGTTCTCGAAATCGAAAAAAATATCGCGGAATTTGAAAAGAATTTTGAAGCCGCAAAAGAGAAGTACGCTTCAGCACAGAAAACCTCTAACACAGCAAGGTTGAATCTCGGAGCGGTACAATCGAAGCTGTCAAACCTGAATGATGAAATTCGTCGCAAAGAGGCGGAAAATCAGAGGAGAAGAAAGAAAATTTCCCTGACCGAATTTGAAAGGGAAAACATAAAAAACAATTTAGGGAAAACAACACTCACATTAGACTCAGTTAAAGCTGACAATACAGCTGCAAATTCCATAGCAATCGAACTGAGGGATAAACTTCAATCTGAATCGAGGGAAATAGAAATCCTTCGGGAGGAACATTCTAGGTCCCTCTCGTCAAATGCTAAGGCAGCTGCAGAAGTCGATGCTGCTCAAAGTGCACTCAATGCTCACCGTACAAGGATTTCAGGATCTTTTGCTTTACCAGATGCCCTTAAGAAATTAGCCAGTGAAAAAAAATTGACTTCCATCGGTGAGAGGATCGAGTCCGATCCTTCTCATCGAGCTGCGATAGCGGCTGGATTGAGACCGGTGCTTGATGCTCTTGATGTTGAAGATATTGACACCTTATTTGACCTGTCTCAGGAATTTAACAAACAGGAAAACGCGGTAATGCGATTTCCAGGTAGAAATAGCTCAGAGAGAGGTGGTGATAGAACTAGTATTGAAATCCCGGTAGGACATTCAAATTGTCAGTTCATTAGTGATCTAATCCTTAATGGAGACGAGTTAGGGAATTTCCTCAGGAATAGGCTTGAAAATGCTGTGTTGGTCCCGGATAAGAAAATACAACGTCAACTGTCAGATTGGGCGTCAGAAAATGGGATCAGGCTTATTACACCTGTTGGTGAGTGTCTTGATGCTGATGGTGTGTTTCATGCTGGAGAATTGGATCCGGATGCTATGCAGATTGGATGGTCTTTGAGGTTGAAAGAGCTTGAAAGTGAACTCCTAAAAACACAGCAATTAGCTGAGCAGACGAAGGTGAATGTAACAAAAGCGGGTTCAGCACTTAAGGAAGCTGAAACAAGCTATAAAAATCAGAGAGTTCAACTTAGAAAACTTGAGGATAAAGCTGCAGAATCCGAGCGTATGATTGAACGATATAAAGCTGAAGTTGAACGAAGAAATACTCGATTGCGGGAAATCGATTCAGATCTCGAGAGATTCCGTAGGGAGTCACTGGAATCTTATGATTCTGAGCTATATAAGGAACGAAAAGAGGCGTTAGAGCTTGAAGTTCGTGAGACTGAGTCTGTGCATAATAGTACTGTAGAAGCATTGCAGCGATTAGAACATGATAGAATTCAGGCTGCAGAGAAAAGAGCTCAGGCTTCCGCGGAGAAAACTCAGAGGATAGAGCGTTTAAATAATGCAAAGAAGGCTGTTGAACGATTTAGTCGGGTAATATCGCAGTCCGAGGCAGATATCGCCGCTCAACAAGCCAAGTTAGCGGATAACGAGGTTGAACTCGATCGAGTGAAAAAGGCGATTGTAAATATCGAAAGCCAGCAGGGACTTACACGAAAAGAAAAAGTAAAAATTGGTGAGTCCATAGATCAACTTAATTCTGAAAAAACAGCTTTGCAAAATGAGCGTAACGAGATTAGGGATAATCTTATTACCTTGCGCGACAAACAGCGTGAGTTACTCGAAGAACGCAGCTCATTAGAGGGTCAGGCAATCGGGTTGAGGGAACGTTTACGTGAAGTCGACAGGAGACTTGAAGAAGAGGCGCATGTGTCACCGGCTACCGTGGTTAGGGAAACCGCTGATAATGCCCTGAAAGAGCTGGAACCGTTGGGATATGCAAACCTTTCCGCTGAGAAATTGCGTACGAGAATAAGTTCAGTTGGCCCGGTTAATATGCTTGCTCTTGAGGAGCTCAAAACGGTCGAAGAAAGATATCTCTTTTTAAAAGATCAGAAACTTGATCTTGAAAATGGAATCGAGGTACTTGAAGAAACGATTGACAGGATAAACTCTGAAGCACGTCGTCGTTTCACAGAGACATTCAGTCAGGTTAATCTGAATTTTCAAAGGTTATTCAGGCGTTTGTTTGAAGGAGGCGAGGCTCGTGTACAACTTGATGGAGAGGATCCACTTGAGGCGGATATAAGAATTCTGGCAACTCCGACGATGAAAAAACTGCAATCACTTTCAATGCTGTCTGGTGGGGAAAAGGCCTTAACTGCAATTGCACTTCTCTTTGCGATTTATCAGGTGAGGCCAAGTCCTTTCTGCATCCTCGATGAGGTTGATGCACCTCTTGATGACGCGAATATCGGTCGTTTTAACAGACTCGTGAAGGAGTTTTCAGAAAATACTCAGTATCTTGTTATAACCCACAACAAACGGACAATGACAGCCGCTGATAATTTGATTGGTGTAACTTTGAATGAGGAAGGATCATCGCATATTGTGTCTGTTAAACTGGAAAGAACAAATGAAAACCACGAACAGGAATAGCCTGAAACAGACTGTCCGGCAATGTGAAAAAGTGTGTCGTCAGGCATCTATATCTGATGGAAACATAAGTAATTCATGTGGGGATTTTAGTAGACTGATACTCACAATCGGATTCTCTCAGACCGTTTGGGTAAATTGTCTTAGGTTAACACTGTTTTTTGTGCTTATATTTCTCAATGCTCAAAATATCATAGCGGGAACTCCAGAGATTGACTTCTGTCAATTCAAAGGAGTAAATAACTCGTATTACCTTGAATTTTATATTGATTTTCCAAGGGAATCAATAACTTACAAAGCCACTCCGGAGGGTTGGTATGGAGCTTTAATATTTAAGGTAGAAGTCAAAAGAGAAGGCATGGAGACTGCTGTCGATAAGTGGGTAATTGAGGATATTTGTGAGAATCCTGAAGATATCGATGAAATCCAAAGAATGGTTGATGTCAGAGTTTATAACTTAACTCCAACGAAATACTCTTTCGAAGTATTGGTGAAGGACAGCATCTCAGGAGGACACTTTTCCGAGATCACGGAGATTGATATAAAAAGGTACCCGGAGATACATGTGTCAGTCTCAGACATTGAAATTGCATCTCATCATATAATCGGTGAGCTTGCTCCCAAGTTCTCCAGAGGGGAGTATTCCCTTGTCCCAAATCCCCGGAGAATTATAGGAGAGGAAAAACCCTATTTCTTCTACTATTTTGAAGTGTATCCTCCATCAAAAATCCAATCCGAGGATGAACAATCTGATTATACATCTCAATTTACAATTTCCAGAAGTGTATTGAACGGAATACAAGATACAGTCATCACACTTCCGATTATAACCCGAACGGCAGGTTATCAGGGATTTGCGGAAACCGATACTGTATTTATTGACGGTCTTGAAAGTGGCAGCTATAGGTTTGTGGTTAGTGTTACGGACTCAGATAAAAATGTTCAAAGCTCAGAAAAAGTATTTTTTGTTTTTCAGAGAGAACCTATTGCCGAGCAATTTACTTCAAAAATTGATTCACAAGCTGTAGAAGATGAGCTTTTTGAAATCGGTTTTATGATGAATTCAGGGCAGAGGAAATTTGTTAACAAATTGAATCTGAAAGAAAAAGCATTCTTTCTCGAGGAGTTTTGGAAATTGTACGATGACGATACTTTAACTGCTGAAGTGCCTCTAAGAAAGACTTATAGAGAGCGAGTTGCTGAGGCTGATAAACGATGGCCTACATCACGTAGGAAGGGACACCAGACTGATAGGGGCCGTATACATGTACTATTCGGAGGGTGTGATAATTATGACAGTTTTCCGCTTCAGGCCGATACAAAACCTTACGAAATATGGACGTATGAACGCTTAGAGGGTGGTATTGAATTTGTTTTTGTTGACCGGAGTGGTCTTGGTGATTACGAACTTGTTCATTCTAACTGGAAAGGGGAAATAAATACTCCTAACTGGTATGAGATGTATGTGCAGAGAAGTAAAGTAGAATCGAGAAGGTGATATCTTATTTGGAGAAATAATGCCGGAACCGATAATCAGTGTAATTGATCTGGTTAAAACATACAATGATCGAAAACGAGGTAGAGTAGAAGCGGTAAAAGGGATCAGTTTCGACGCCTATGCAGGAGAGATATTCGGTTTACTCGGCCCAAATGGTGCTGGAAAAACGACCTGCTTGAGAATGCTTGCAACGATCCTGAAACCGACCGGGGGCAGTGCTTCTATTGCAGGAAATAGTGTTTTGAAATATCCCGACAAAGCCAGACGATCGTTTGGATTCATGAGTGGAGATACAGGTCTTTATGATAGGCTGTCTGCTCGAGAAATGGTTGCATATTTCGGGAATCTTTATTCCATGTCAGTTGATGATGTCAATTCCCGGGTTTCACTTCTTGGTGAAAAACTGGACATGGGTGAATTTTTTGATAGACGCTGCGCAAAGCTCTCTACAGGTCAAAAACAGAAGGTGTCAATTGCCAGAACAGTGATTCACGATCCACCGGTATTAATACTTGATGAACCAACTTCCGGGCTTGATGTTCTTGCATCCCGTAACATTGTTTCTTTTATCAGATCTGCACGAGATGAGGGAAAGTGTGTTATATTGTCTACACATGATATGGGTGAGGCTGAGAGATTGTGCGATAGAATAGGAATAATTCACAATGGTCTGATAGTGGCAGTTGGGACAAAACAGGGATTGTTCAGCCAATTTAAAGCTGAGAACCTTGAAACAGTTTTTTTACGTGCAATCGGTGAGGATAATAATTATGTTTAGACAGGGGAAACGCAGGACTTATCGTTATTTAGCAGGTCAATTGTCAAACCGGGTAATGGCTTTTGCTGTTCTTTTATTTGTGATAATCCCGGTGTTGTTCCTGATAATAAGCACAGTTTCAGCTGAAGATAACATAATCAACCGGCTTCAGCGAGACATCAGATATCTCTGCAGCCCGGAACTTGCCGGACGAGACGTACCCGGTCAGTATGGTGATAAGACAGCATTCTGGCTGAAAGAGCAATTTGAAAGGATCGGATTAGAACCGGGTATTGACGACAATGAGTATCTCCAAAATGTCCCGTTGATATCGGCGCGTTTGGATACGGATAATACCATTATTGAGTTTACCTCGAAGAAAAAGAATATTAAGCTGGAATGGGGAGGCAATTTTTATTTCTTTCCACGCAGAATTGGATCATTTGATAGAACTGTCAAAATTGCATTTGCAAATTATGGCATTAACTTAGCGAAGGAAAATCGGAACGATTTTGAAGGGGATTTTGCTGGAAAAGCTGCGGTAGTTTTATCCGGTAGTGGCGACCTTTCACCTCGCAAAGCCGGACGATTTGCAATGACGGCATTTAAAGCTGTTGCCGCCCGGCGAGCAGGTGCTGCGATGTTAATTGTTGTTCATAAATCTGAAAATAAGGATAACTGGGTACCGCCCAATGTATTGGCAAAAATTGGCGCATTCAACAAACTACTTACTGATCTCCCGGGCTCAGATCCAGATTTTCCGGTAATCCATGTTAACTTCTCTGCAATTTCTGACCTGATCCTTGATTCAGATCTTAAACCATTGCCTGAATTCAGTGAATATTCCCTGACTTTCAAGGCGAAATTTAAAGATATCAAAGATGTACATGGCTATAATGTATGTGGGAAATTACCCGGAAAATCAACTGATTTTGTATTATTAGGAGCACACTATGATCATCTCGGAATCGAAACCGAGGGTGATCTCAATTCACAGGTTTATTTTCCGGGAGCGAATGACAATGCAACCGGGATTGCCGGATTACTCGAGGTTGCCAGAGCCTGGGAACAGCGGGGCAATGCGGAAAAAGGCTTAATACTAACGGCGTTTACAGCTGAGGAAGACGGTATGCTTGGATCTAAATACTTTGTGAACAATCTACCTGTTCCGATGAAATCGATTTCGGCAATGGTGAACCTCGATATGATTGGAGGTGAGGGTTTCGCATCGATGCGAACTGCAAGGCAACCGGGAGCAATCCCAAATCCTGATTACGCAACCGCATACTTCAGTGCAGGTTCTCCGCGGCTTGAGGAGATAATTAAGGTCTCAGCTAATGGCAATACGCTCGATCTGGATATCATATCTGTTGGAAAATTCCCATACAATGATGGAGGTCCATTTCATGAAAAACAGATTCCTACGGTTCATATGTTTTCCGGATTTCACAGTCAATACAGTCAGGTAACTGACACACCCGATAATCTCGATTGGGATAAGCTGATGAGATTAGTCTTGCTCACAGACAAATTATTGGTTAATTTAAATAAAGAACAGGGAAAGATTACCTTTGATCCACAAATCCGGTCTACTGGAAAAGGTATGAAGTATTGATTGAAATCCTGCAATTATCCTGATTTGCTGGTAGGTACGGACATTTATGTCCGTTGAAGGGAAAGAGTATTTACGACGGACCTGAATGTCCGTCCTCCCCGAAAGGAGGAGTATTGGACTTGAGCTTATTAGAATGAGGTAGATAACATGAACTGGAAAAAAATTATTCTGGTAATTTCCGTTGCGATCTTCTTGATCGTTCCACTTGAAAAGACCTTGGGTCTGACGGTAATTAATGGAGGTGAAGTCAGCGGTCAATGGACATTTCAGGATCATCCATTCCTGATTAGTGCACCAATCAACGTTCCAGCGAATGGAACACTGATAATTGATCCGGGAGTAGAGATTTTATTTAACGCCGGTACGCAGTTAGATGTATACGGATCTCTGATTGCTGATGGAACGGAAGAAGATTCAATAACTTTCAGAGCCAACTCTGGGAGCGTTGGTGACTGGAGATGGTTGAAGGTAGAGGGGGCAAGGTCTTCAGGCAGTCGTCTGACATACTGCATAATCCGGCATACCGAATACGGTCTTCATGTCGACGGTTCTCAGCCAACCGTTTCGAATAGCAGGATATCGGAACACTCCCGCAGTTGTATTTTAATTGAGGGTGGGTCTCGTGTAGAAGTGAGTAATTCGATCATTGCTGCCAGCAGACACCAGGGAATCAAGGTTGACGAGAGGTCAAATCCCAGAATTATGGATTGTCAAATCCTTGGGAACGCAGATGTTGGGATCGCTGTAACCGGAGGATCCTACCCAATGATCGAGCGAAATTTATTTATTGAGGCAACCGACCATGCAATTTATTTGCAGGAAGCCGGTGCTTGCTCTCTTAATTCAAACGAATTTTACAACTGTGATCTGAGGGCAATTAATATCTCTCAGAGCAACAGGGTTGTCATATTCAGAAACGTAATTTCTCGGTCACGTGGGGATTATGCAGTTTATGTGTTTCGATGCAATGATGTGAAGTTAGCTAATAACACCTTTTATGACAATAGTATTACCGCACTTGGTGCAATTAACTGCACCTCAAGTGAAATAACAGGAAACATTGTCATGATGTCTGGTCAGGACGGGATTTATAATCAAGGTGGTGGAGTGACGCTTTCTTACAACGATGTACTACGGAATGGTCGCGATGATTATGCTGGTGGAATTGAACCCGGAATGAACGACATCAGCGAGGACCCGATATTTGTAAATCCCGGACGGAGAGATTTCACGCCAAGTGAAGGTTCTCCCGTCATCAATGCCGGGAATCCGAGGATACAGGATCCTGATGGTACTCAATCCGATATTGGGGCAAAGTTCTTTAATATGAATGCCGCGCCTGAAATTCACTCGTATTGGCCTGAAAATCTTGAAAGAACAGAAGGGGATCAGGAAATCGAATTCGGTATTGAAGCATCTGATACCGAAGGGCAAAGGCTGACCTACACATGGTGGGTCGATGGTGAGGAACAGGGTGGTGCTGAAGATTCTATCTTCACTTACACATTCTCTCGCGATGGGCAGCATACTGTACTTGTCAGGGCAGATGATCGACTCTACATGGGGCAGGTCTTTCAGGAATGGCAGTTTGAAATCTTTGGGAGTTCTACTCCCGGTGAACAGACTTCGATTCCGTCTGATTTCTGTCTCAGCGAACCATACCCGAACCCTTTCAACGAAACTACCAGATTCCAGATTGATGTTTTAAGTCCGGGGCTTGTGAAGGTAATACTGACAGATCTCGCGGGAAGAACAATTTATGAATCGGATAAGATGCTCAACACGCCAGGAGTTCACGAATTTACATTATCTTCTGCTAACATACCTGCAGGAATGGTGATTTTATCAGCATTAAAAAACGGTATTCAGCACAACAGACGTCTGGTTGTTTTGAAATAAGAAGTAAACATAATTTGGAGAATTAAATGCAAAGAATGCATTTACTAAAGATTTTGCCTTTAGTGTTAATATTATTTGTCTGCTCAAGCCTTTTAGCGCAGGACGATCCAAAGGCAGAGATCAAAAAGGTCATGGACGAGATAAAGCAGATTGATGTTGATATGACCGCAGCCTCAGAAGCCAAGGACCATGACAAATATAATCAATTACTTGAGAAACGGGAGCAACTGGCTCAACAGGTGAAGACCTTACAGCTCAAGGTTGAGGAATTAAAACAGTCAGTACAAACGAATGCTCTTGCCAAAAAGCATTATAATGAAGGTGGTGTATTATTGCGAACCGGGGACTACCCAAAAGCGATCGAAACATACAAAAAGTCTCTTGAAATTGATCCTAACAATGCCCCGGCTCATTACAATATGGGAATTGCCTATTTAAAGCTCAAAAAGACTCAGGACGCTAAACAGGCATTCATTGAGAGCATCAATTTGAACCCGGAATATGTTGAAGCATACGTGGCACTTGGGAAAATAGCCGAGCAGGAAAGAAATTCAGCTGATGCACTAAAGTATTATGGAAAGGCAATCGAGCTGGATTCAACAAAGGCAAAAGCCCATTATGGAATTGGCAATGTCAATTTTATGGCGAAAGTTTACACTAAATCTACTCCCGCATATCAGAATGCTGTAAAATATGCACCGAAAATGACTGGTGCCTGGGTAGGACTTGGCAGATCGCTAGTTGAGCAGAATAAAAACTCAGAAGCTGTGACTGCTTTGAAAAAGGCTGTTTCCCTGTCTGCGAAATCATGGCAGGCGCATTATCACCTTTCAGCAACTTTAAACAAAATCGGAAAACACTCAGAAGCTCTAACAGCAGCAACAAATTGTCTCAAGTATAAGAAGAACTACGCTGCAGCCTATTACGAAAAGGGATTCGCTCTGATGAGCTTAAAACGTAATAAAGAGGCAACTGCAGCTTTCGAGAAAGCAAAATCAGACCGCTCCTGGCGGGATATTTCCGATTATTATATAAAGAAGATGCAGGGAAAAATCCAATAGAATTTGATGACCTTCACATTGGTCTCCTCTGCAGAGCAACCGCAAAGCTCTGTCTGGGAGACGAAAATGAGATAATACCCGCTTTCAAGGATTGTCTGGGAGCGGGTATTACTCCAATAGAACTTCGCGAGATTATCCTGACGACCTATCTTTTTGATGGGTATCCAACCGCACTTGAGGGTTTCAGGCTTCTATCTGAAATCACAGATGAGAAGTTTAACTCACTTTCAGAGCACTCTTACAATCCTGAAAATATCAAAAAATGGCGTAATCGAGGAGAAATTCTCTGTAAAGAAATCTATAGAGCCCAATATGATACTCTAATGAGCAGGGTCAGAGATTTCGCACCTGAACTGAGTGATGCAATGCTTGTTGAGGGTTATGGAAAAGTTTTGTCCCGTGACCAAATTGATGTTCGAATGCGAGAACTGAGTGTGGTTGTTATCCTGGCTCTCAAGCTACGATTGCGTCAATTATTAAGCCACGCCCTCGGATGTTTACGATTGGGAGTTACGGAAGAGCAGCTCAGGTTTGCTGTAAAGATAGTTCTCGATGGAACATCAGAGCATAATACAATCCATATTAACAAGACCATTCAGCATGCTGTCGACTCAATAAATAAGCCATAGTGGCGTAAGTTATGCCATAATGGCAGGTTGCCTTCCTGCGGTATCCCACTTAAATGTTGTAAATACTGAAATACAGTAATGGCACGTAAATTGCTATCACGTGTATCAGTACCTCTGTTGTCAGAACAGACCTGAAATGAAATTAATTATTTTACATAAAGAGGAGCACAAACAGAAATGGGAAACAAAATTATTGGCATCGACCTCGGCACCACGAATAGTTGCGTCGCGGTCATGGAAGGTGGGCAGCCCACAGTTATTCCGAATCCGGAAGGTTCTCGCACTACACCTTCTGTTGTTGCCTTTTCAAAATCAGATGAGAGGTTGGTTGGCGGACCTGCTAAACGTCAGGCGGTAACTAATCCCAGGAAGACTATACACTCGATTAAGCGTTTTATGGGCAGGCACTTCGGTGAAGTTGGGGCAGAGCGTTCTCAGGCACCGTATGAAGTTGTCACGGGAGATGCTGATCTTGCGCAGGTGAAAATTGACGATAAGACCTATTCACCACCAGAAATTTCCGCAATGATCTTGCAGAAGATGAGACAATCGGCAGAAGAATACCTCGGTGAAAAGGTCACCCGTGCAGTTGTCACGGTACCTGCTTATTTTAACGATTCTCAACGTCAGGCGACAAAAGACGCCGGTGAAGTTGCGGGTTTAACAATTGACCGTATCATTAACGAGCCAACAGCAGCGTCTCTGGCTTATGGAATGGATAAGAAAGCCGATCAGAAAATTGCGGTATTTGACCTCGGTGGTGGAACTTTTGATATTTCGATATTAGAGATTGGCGATGGTGTATTTGAAGTCAAGTCGACCAACGGTGATACACACCTCGGTGGTGACGACTTTGATCAGGTGCTGATTGACTGGGTAGCTGACGAATTCAAAAAGACGGAAGGAATAGATTTAAGAAAAGATCCGATGGCTTTGCAGAGATTACGAGAAGCATGTGAAAAGGCAAAGATCGAGCTTTCAAGCTCTATGCAGACTCAAATCAGTTTGCCCTTCGTGACAGCTACTGCTGAAGGCCCGAAACATCTCGACATAACACTGAGTCGCACGCAGTTTGAGAAGTTGGTCGAGCCATTGATTCATCGTACAATCGGACCCTGTGAAAGTGCAATGCGTGATGCAAAACTGAGTCCATCCGAGATTGACGAAGTTATCATGGTCGGTGGTTCCACACGTGTTCCTGCAGTTATTGATTCGGTGAAGCGTTTGTTTAACAAAGAGCCGAACCATTCGGTTAACCCAGATGAAGTTGTCGCCATGGGTGCCGCAATCCAGGGTGGGGTTCTTGCAGGTGATGTTTCTGATGTTGTCTTGCTCGATGTGACACCTCTGTCACTTGGTATCGAGACACTTGGTGGCGTGATGACAACACTAATTACAGCAAACACGACAATCCCGACTCGCAAGGAAGAAATTTTCAGCACCGCTTCGGACAGCCAGCCGACGGTTGACATTCATGTCCTGCAGGGTGAACGCCCGATGGCAATTGACAATAAAACTATCGGAAGATTCCAGTTAGACGGTATTCCACCGGCACCTCGCGGTGTACCTCAGATTGAAGTTGCATTTGATATTGATGCGAACGGAATCCTTTCGGTTTCCGCGAAGGACAAGGCAACCGGTCGTGAGCAGAACATCAAGATTCAGGCTTCTTCGGGTTTGAGTGATGAAGAAATAGAGAAGATGAAGAAAGACGCTAAAGCTAATGCTGATGCTGATAAGAAACGACGTGATGAAGTTGATGCTCGCAATACAGCAGATCAGAAAGTCTGGCAGACTGAAAAGCAGATCACCGAACTCGGTGACAAGATCGACGAAGAATCCAAGCAGAAATTACAGGCAGGAGTTGACCGACTCAAAGAAGCTCTGAAAGGTTCAGATTTAGAAGCAATTAAGTCTGCTGAAGCGGATCTCGATACAATCTGGCAGGGCATCTCTTCAAAGATGTACGAAGCAGCACAGCAACAGCAGGCTGAGCAGGCACAACAGCAAGGTCCTGGTGGTCCAGCACCTGATATGGGCGGAGCAGAGGAAAAACAAGAGCCTGAAGTTGAAAACGCTGATTTTGAAGTTGTTGATGATGATGATAAGAAGTAATGTGATTTTTACTTCACATGAATGGAATAAAACAAAGGGCTCGCATTTGCGAGCCCTTCGTTTTTCAAAACACACCTGTTTGAGCAATTAAGCCGTATGGGCGATTCACGAATCGCCCCTTTTTCCCGTCAGGGGTGAATTCCAGTATGCAAGTCTATGTAATTTAATAGTATCAGCAAGAGATAAGTATACTGTCCCCTTAATTATGGGCGTGAAAGAAATTGAAATGATAGCTAATATTAAAGTAATTAAATATCAACTTTTTGGGGTAACGTTTCCTTATCAATGGTTTCTTTATTTTCATTCCTCCCGATCTTTCGAGCTTGTTTCCAAATAGATGCTAAAATTGGATTCGAGGATATAACTTTTGCCGTTGCTTCATTCCACTCATCCGGAGAAAGAGTGCGCATTTCATCCAGTAGCTCTTGCTGAATATCGTTTTTCAATTTCACACAATCAAAGGTTTTATCTTTCATGGTTCTATTACCTCGTTTGGACTGTGAATGGAGATGGGATGATATCCCCAAACCAGATTGACGGCATGGTAGCCTCTAATTCTCTGAAAATTCACAATGTGTTTGAAATTCCAACTAACAATCAAGTCTGCATTCGCTACAGTTGCAGTCGCGATATGTTCGGCATCAGCTAAACTGGCGGAGCTGACAACACCAGCTTCGAGATAAGCGTCTCGCAAAGAGATAATTTCTATGGATCTCTTCACAATCTGTAATCCTTTATCCTGGATATCTTTCGTTAATTCTTGGACTCGCGTTGGTGCTCGATCCAGTTCTCGAATTGTAATCGTTGAAATTACTGGGATAAATTTTCCATTCCTAATCTCATCAAACAATTTACAACTTGCATGAGAAAACTCATCATCAAAACATCCTCCTAAGACTGAGGTGTCCAGATAAATATGTAACTGTTTCATGAATCAGATTACTCTCTAAATAGGTATCATGCTTGGACCCATACACAATTAGCGACCTTAAAGAATATTAAAGTGATTTTGTATCCCGTTCTTTTGAAAAATCCCAATCTCCAAAATTTTGCAAAGGTCTCTATTCACAAGATACACATATCCCCGACGTTTGTCAACTCCACCTAATATCCAGTAGTGAATGCCTCTATGTATGTTGAAATCCGCAGGTACGAGGGTCTAAGGTACCCTATCGCCCACCTATTGAGGTCTATGAACCTTACCACCACCTTGCAATCCAAACTTATCATCCCTATCTTAAATAAGATATACAGCAATCAACAATAACACACAATTTTGTGTGACAATTTCTTCTGGTCTGAACATCAATGCACGGGAAGATCATGACAGTAAGCAATTCGAGTTGTCAAAATACATCTCATCTTGATGCTAATTCGGTATCAATGGAATTGGAAATCTCACGTCCTATCCTGACAATCCGACGAGTGCGGATATATCTATCTGCTTTGTTAGTGTTTTTGTGTTTTGCGAGGTTCGCTCCAAGAATATTAGAATGTGAATTGATGTTTGAGATCTACTGCAAATGGGAATTTCTTAATAAGTTCTTTTTGATTAAACATTATGAAGGTTAGCATGAGAAGCACGATTCTTGTAATCCTTTTATTCATTATATTTAGTACATGTTTTTCACAACCAGCTCTGGAATTCGTCCATAACTATGGTGGTGAAAACATGGATGAATGTTATTCACATATCCAAACCACAGATGGAGGGTATGCCCTCGCTGGACACACCTTGTCATTTGCCGAGGTTTATTCTGATTTCTGGCTCTTAGTTACTGACGAAAATGGGGATAGCCTTTGGTCTAATACTTATGGCAGGCAATGTTGGGACACCTGCACCAAGATTATCCAAACTGAGGATGACGGCTTTCTTCTATTTGGTTATACCACAGACCGATTTGGTGGACCTAATGATGCCCTGATTGTGAAAACTAATGCGGAGGGAGATAGCTTATGGTCAAAGATATTCGATTTTGAAGACAGTGCTTATTTTTATGATGCTGTACAAACTCGAGATGGTGGCTATGCAATGGCTGGAGCCTACCGTATCGATAACAGATTTGAATACTTTCTTCTTTTAAGACTTGATGAGAATTGCGATAGTCTCTGGTATAGAACTTATGGCGGAGGAGATGTACAGGTTTGTCAAAGCTTGATAGAAACATCTCAAGGAGGATTTGTATTGGGGGGACGCGGTGAACGATTCAGAAATTCAGGAAACGATTATTTGGCAATCTTCACAGATGAAAATGGTGACAGTCTTTGGCATTTTGCAGAAGGTACTGGATATTATGATAGTATCCACGAAGTAAACGAAATAAGTGAAGAGAATTATTTATTAACAGGAGTAACTCTACCCAGGTGGCCAGTTACAAGTTGCAACATCCTGACATTTTCAATTGACTCCGAAGGTGAGGTTATCTGGTCACGAACAGATGGAGTTGATGAATATCAAATTGATGATATCGGTTTGTGTAGTTTTACCTCAGATGAAAATGAAATTTATATCAGTGGGAATTTTGAGAATAACTATGGATTTATAAAACTGTCCCCGCAGGGCGAAATGATTTACGAAATGTATTGGGAAAACGACAAACGAACATTTTGCTATTCTATTATTCAGGATACCGATGGTGGATTATCATTAGCAGGTTTTGCAGGAGACAGCCATCGAATTAATGGTCAGTCGATAAATACTCAAGATTTCTTCCTCCTGAAAACCAACTCAAATTTGAGCATTGATGATCCACCTATATCTAAAAATAACATTATATCTGCGTGTACGTCTTCAAAAGAAGTTGGACAGATTTTTTAAAAACTAAGGTGTACTTTT
>CAYLYZ010000075.1:0-28471 GCA_964387885.1 uncultured bacterium
GTATATCATCAACAATTAATTTGCCAAAAGTATGCTTTTTAGTATTTTTTTACTTAAAAGAGGAAACAACCGATCATTTTCAATCAGCAATTCCCAGTGAAGGGTTCTTATTTCCAGCAAATTAATTGTTGGTTTTTTCACAGAAATAGCAGTATATTTATAGGATACTGAAAAAAAATACACGCAGATTCGAGTCTACTAAACTAAGGAAGACCGAGGTCGCCAATGTCTCCACATTTCAAGATAATTCTTTGCGCACTTTTCATCCCTTCGTTGATCTTCGCAAAGGTTTACGATCAGTCCCAAACCTCCATTGCTGGAGTGTCTGTTGGGACTGTGCAGATGAATCAATCCTCATACCACGTGGATTTCACTACATCCAATAATGCAATTCAAATATGGAATCAAGACGGGATTCCCCCACAGATAACCAGGTGGATTGCTGTTTCAGATGAAGGAAATCTCTCTCTGCGTAACGTAGATACACAGCTCTCAGAACCTGTATTTTCACATCAATTATCTTTTCCTGATGATGAATTGATCATGAGTGATTGCATCACGGTGGGTGAGGAGTCCTCAATTCAGGGAGTGAGACTTATTCCGGTTTGTTTTAATCCGCTGATAAAACAAAATGGCAACTTTGAGATTATTCAACATGCCAGCGTTGAGATTGAAATATCAGGGGAGCCAGCACCACTTGAAAAATTAACATGGTCAGCACGGCAAATGCTCGGTGACCTTGTTTTAAACAATGAAGTTCCTCCACGAGATGAGAATGGAGAGGGCTCAGCTTATGTTTATGTAGTTCCAGCGGATAACCGCGTCCGGGAGCTGCTTGAACCTTTATATAACTGGCGACGACAACAGGGTTATAATATTCAGGAATTGACCATTCAGGACCAGTTTGATGATGCTCTTTTGCTCGAGCAACTTCAGGCGATTAATAGAAATTTACTGCGTCGAACAGGCATGCCATTGGAGTATATCTGTCTTGTAGGCGATACCGGTGGTGAATTCGTGGTTCCAACCACAATTCGCGGTACAAGTGATTATCATTATTCCCTATTATCAGGAGACGACATAATTCCCGAGGCTGCAGTAGGCAGGCTTTCCTACAATAGTATCGGAGAACTAAATCAAATTATAAATAAGATATTATTATATGAAAGACAGCCAAATTTAGATGATGTCGACTGGCTCCGTCGGGGTGCGGTTTCAGCAGGAAGTCCTCGAAGCGGATATTCGACAATTCTGGTTGGGAGATGGCTGCGTGATCAGATGTTCAATTTCGGTTTCACTGAGGTGGATACATTCTGGTATACGATGAATGGAGGTGTTGCAGATTTTATGCAGCGTTCGTTTGACCGTGGGATGTCATTTATCAATTATCGGGGTTGGACAGGTCTTGAAGACTGGAGTGTATTTGCTGCCGGACGACTCTCAAATGAACATCTTCCAGTTGTTTTGTTACTCGGTTGTAACACAGGAGATTACAGTGGTATTGGCGCAGGACATACGGAAGCATTGCTTCGTGCGCAGGGTGGGGCGATTGGTGCAATTGGCAGTTCAACAATTCAATCAAGGGTCAATTACAACAACGCACTTCTCGCCGGATATTACCGGGGAGTGCTTGATGATGCTGTTTGCAGACTCGGATGGACACTGAACCGTGCAAAAATGGAGTTGTTTGCAACATACGGTGCGAATGGTCGCGAATGGGTCATCAATCATGCCTACTGGACAAACCTGATGGGAGATCCGGCAACAGTGATCTGGCGGGGAACTCCAAGGCGAGTTAATATCCAGGTTGCGAATGAAGCCCTGATTAGTTTCGATCCGGTCGAGGTCAGCGTAACTTCTAATAACACGCCAGTTCCAGGAGTTCGAGTAGGATTATATAAAGAAGACAATATTGCTGTTGCTGCCTATACTGATGATCGTGGTATTGCATTGGTAACCTACGATCCCGCTTTAGTTGAGCCAGGAGCTGCTCAAATCACAGTTACAGGTGACCGGGTAGTGCCAACCTCCGAAAACATCCAATTCATTCCCTCAGCCAATCTGATCGGTTTTAATGATGCATTTTTACTCGATGATGAGTGGGAGCCTCATGATGGCAATGGTGATGGTATTATTCAACCATTTGAGACTTTTAGCATGATCACCTCATTAACCAATCTTGGTAATGAAGCGCTTAACGGTCCGCTTGATTTTAACCTTGCCACCGAGCATGAAGAGATTAACATCATCGAAGGAAATAGCAGATTAGACCAGAATGTGAATCCCGGATGGATGATGTCGCCCCAGTTTTTAATGGAATCACTTGGAAACTTTCCAGACGATGAGCCGATACCTTTTTTGTTAACTGCAAGATGGGGTGACGAGGTAATGGAATTTGAATTTGATATGATTGGTGAAGCCCCTGAAATCAGTTTTGACGAATTCGATCCTGACTTTGACGTTGAAGCCGGTGCAAGAGAGACATTTGATATTGGCTTAATCAACACAGGTTCAATTCCTTTCCCGCCAAGTGAGGGATTTCTTGAGAGCTTAACCCAATGGGTTGAAATAATAGCAGATGAAGGGCAGTGGGAAGTCATTGAACCTGGTGAAGTTGTTTTCCCAAATGGCTGGGAAGTTTTTGAATTGGAAATTTCCTGGGACGTACCTGATGGAGCTGTTCTTCCATTGCAACTTACTGTGGTCTCGGATGATGGGCATGAGGTCGAAGTGCCTATAGTGATGCAAATCGGTGGTGGAGGTGGTGGTGATGTTGAAGGTCTGACCGGACCGGATGAGTATGGTTATTGGGCAATAGATGATCAGGATTTTGGAAATGTTCTTCGTCCGGAGTTCCAGTGGGTGGAGCTGAATCCTGATGTTGGAGGACAGGGGACAGATACCGGATTACTCGATCAGGAAGAGGATGACGACAAAAGCATAGTTTTGGATCTGCCATTTGAGTTTACATACTACGGAGAAGAATACGATCAACTGACCGTATGTACGAATGGCTGGGCTGCATTTGGTGATCAGGGGGCTTATGTCGATTTCCGAAATCTGCCAATCGGATCACCTCAAGGACCAGCTGCTCAATTATGTCCGTGGTGGGATGATCTGTATCAACCTGAGGCGGAGGGGAACGTATTTTATTTCTACGATGAAGATAATCACAGGTTCATCGTTGAATGGTTCCGAATGAGTCGTTACGTTGGACCTGCCGGACCAGGTGTTCAGGAGACGTTCGAGATAATATTGCTCGATCCTGATTGGCATTACACAAATACCGGTGACGGTGATATCATTTTCCAGTATGATGACATAGAGCTCGAAGCTCGAATTGATGGCTACAGTACACCTTATGCGACGATCGGTATTGGGAATCCGGAAGACAGAGGCGGATTGCAGTATGGCTATTGGAATGAATGGTCAGAAGGAGCTACTCCTCTGGGACGTGACAGTGCAATAAGATTTTGCACATCAGATGATAGAACTTTCGGTATCGTTTCCGGTAGTGTTCGATCGGTACAGGGGAATATGCCTCTCGCCGGAGTGGTTGTTCGCTCAACTACCGGAGGCTGGACAATTACTGACGAAAACGGTCAATATGCGAACCTCAGTGTTCTTTCCGGATTGCCCTTCAGGATTGAGGCTTCTCTGGATGGATATAACAACGTTTTAAGTAATCAGCAGCAACTTAATCAAGGTGGATTTGCAGAAATTGACCTGGCTATGACTCAACCTCAAATTGCTATTGATGTTGAGGGGATCGAGCAGAGGCTGCAGGTCGGTGATGAAGTTGAAACAGATTTCACAATATCAAATGGCGGGAATGGTCCCCTCGATTTCGTTGTCAATCTTGAGCCAACATTAGAAGAGATGGTCGATTTCGATACTGATGACCCGTATAGAGATAATCCTGATGAACTCTGGGAGCAAATACTCTCAATTGCTGTTACAGAAACAGTTGAAGATAACCGTGTACTGGGTGCTGCTTATGTTAACGGTGAATTTTGGGTAAGTGGTGGAGCCAGCGGAGAAAATGAAAACTTCTTCTATGTTTTTAACCAGAACGGGGAGCTTGAGAGACGCATTCAGCAACCTGTTGAAGGTATGTGGGGTATGCACGATTTGGCTTTTGATGGTGAGTTCCTCTATGGAGGATCGAGAGATCTTATTTATGTAGTAGATATTGCCGGTGAACTCCAGAGGACAATTGAATCACCCCTTATTCCTCCCAGGGCAATGGCAGTAAATCCGGAAAACGGTGAAATCTGGATTGTCAATGACAGCGCTCCCATCCATCGACTTGATGGTGAGGGAAACACACTTGATACTTTCCCTCAAAGATTACGTCCGTACGGATTGGCATGGCATCCCGCCGATAAGGATGGATATTCTCTTTACATCTTTTCGGCTGATGGATTAACAAATCTCGCTGTCAGCAAGATGAATACCGAAACCGGAGATATCCTCGGAGTCACCGAACTGGAACTTCAGGGAGGCGACCGCGCCGGAGGATGTGAATTGGCACTGGATTTTGATTCACGTCGCTGGTCATTGATAACGATAATTCAAAATGTCGGTGGAGACCGGCTTGAAGTATTTGATGCCGGAACAAATTACGCATGGATAACTTTCGAGCCTGAATCAGGCCAGGTCAGGGCTAATGCAAACATTGATATTTCTGTTGCCCTCAGCGCTGACCAATTGGATCGAGGTTTGTATACGGCCGATCTTCTAATCTCCCATAATGCAGCAGGAGAAGCTGTCAGGGTACCTGTTCAGATGACAGTTGAGCCTCAGGTTAATGGTATTCCTGAGCTCGCGCCGGTTGGATTTGATTTAACAACCCTTTACCCGAATCCGACAAACGGATTTGGCACAGTAACTTTTTCACTCCCGATAGGGAGCGCTGTTGGGTTGTCGATCTGGGATAATGCAGGCAGAAAGGTCTCTGATATTTATAATGGGTATCTCAGGGGTGGTACACATAATACATCATTTATAGCTGGGGATATTCCTTCAGGTGTGTATTATGTGCGGCTCGAGGCCAGTGGAGGAAATATCTCTCGGAAATTTGCATTGCTGAAGTAATCGGCATAATACAAGACTTTAAGACACAAAGGCACAAGAATTAGTCTTGGTGCCTTTGTGTTTTTTGAGGTTAAAAGGACACAATTCTATTTCTATCTCACAAGGTTTTTCCCGGAGTTTTGATACTGCAAATCGCATAACTTGGAACTTACTCCCCCGATGGTGTATATTTATGTAAGTTGGAATCTTCCGCGAAATCCCCTCTCATGGAAGCTGACATCAATTAAATCTTCAGGAGTCAAAAATTGCCGAAACAGGCGAGACGAAAAGATAACTTTTCCTTAATTGAACCTGGAAACCTGATCTGTATTGCACTTGCAATTTCGATCTGTCTCTCCGGAATTCTGTTTGCAGAAAACGAAGCCACCTTTCCTAGACATCCCTCCCTATCACCGGACGGTAAATTACTCGTCTTCAGTTATGGTGGGGATCTCTGGTCTGTATCAATTTCCGGAGGTCGTGCGTTACGGTTAACTTCGCACCCTTCCTACGAGTTTAATCCGCATTGGTCACCGGATGGAGAATGGATTTCATACAATTCAGAACGCGAAGGTCCTGAGGACGTCTACGTCATTCCAGCAGAGGGAGGTCAATCGCGTCGACTCACTTATCTTGATGTCGACAGCAGGATATGTGGTTGGACACCAGATAGTAAAAATCTTGTATTCAGTTCAAAACGGGATGACCGCTACCCGGATTACCGGATGCTGTATCAAATACCACTTGGTGGTGGTACTCCAAAAGCGGTAATCGATGCTTTTGCCACACAGGGCTCGATTTCTCCTGATGGACAATTCCTCAGTTACACCGATAATGGAGTTCAATGGTGGCGCAAACGTTACCGCGGAAGTGCATCAGGACAGATCTGGCAATACGAATTTGCCACTCAAAAATATACTGCACTAACTGACACGATAGAAAAAGAATCCGGAGATGATTACCGAAATCCTTCATCAACATATCCACTGTGGAGCATCGACGGTTCACTATACATCGTCAGTGACAGGGATGGTACGAACAATCTCTGGAAGAGAGAGCCTTCTGGCACATGGAAACAGATCACTAAATATGTCGAAGATGGAGTCCGGTTTCCATCAATTTCAGCAAATGGCAGAGTGATCGCTTATGAACAGGGTTTGAGTATATTTACAATAACAGATCAAGGAGAACCAGAGAAGCTTTCTGCAATTACGCCCATTGATAATCCTGCTCTGAATCCGGTTCGTAAAAAATATAATGGAAAAGCCGAACGTATTGCTTTTGGTCCAGATGGAAAGAGTTTGTTTTTCGAAGTACGGGGGGAGGTTTTTGCCGGGAGGATAGTTGGTGAAGAGGAATCAGCAGCACGGGGACTGGCAAACTCACTTTCCGGGAATACTCCGTCACGGGATGGAGATTTCATTATGTCACCTGGAGGTGACAGCCTGATATTTGTATCGGACAGAATGGGGAATCGGGACCTGTTTCTCGTTTATTCAGACGATTCCGAAGTGACAGAGCTCGCTCGTTCGCGAAATCTGAAACTCGAACAACTAACCGATAACATTGCCGAAGACCACAAACCGCGCTGGTCACCTGACGGGAGAAATGTCGCGTTTGTACGAGGGAAAGGTGATCTGATTATCTTCGATCTCAAGAAGAAGAAAGAGAGAATTCTCTTTGAAGGGTGGTCGTTGCTGCAATATGGGTGGTCACCTGACGGGAAATGGATTACTTATGCACGAGAAGACGATGAATATAACAGTGACGTTTTTATAATCCCTGCTGAGGGAGGAAATCCAATAAATATCAGTCGCCACCCGGATGAAGACGATTTCCCGGTCTGGTCATCAGATGGTCGAAAACTTGGATTCAAATCCAAACGGCGCAACAACAACTGGGATATTTATTTTGTTTTTCTGAGATTATCTGACAGCCAGAAATCGGAAGCGGATTGGGCTGAAGAGAGTTTCACGGAAGGGATGAAAAAGTCTGATGACTCTGACAAAAAGAAAGATAAGAAAAAGAAAAAGGATAAAAAAGCAGAGTTAGTTGAGGTTGTTGTTGATACAACCGAAATCTACAGGCGTCTTCGGTCAGTTACATCTCTACCGGGTGAAGAAGGTCGTTTTGCAATAGCTCCTGATGGTAAAAGTTTTGCTTTTATCTCAGATTATGAAGGTGAGCGTGATATCTATTCCATAAAGTGGACAGGTAAGGACATCAAGAGGTTGACAACCGGGGGCAAGCGACCCAAATGGATGGGATATAGTCCAGACGGCAAGAATATCAGGTTCCTCGATAATTCCGGTAAAGCAAAATCGGTTAAAGCAGATGGTGGAAAAGTCAAAAACTACCCCTTTGATGCAGTCGTTACGGTCGATGTTCTGGTAGAGCGAGAACAGAAATTCGGGGAAGTGTGGAGGACATTAAATGATATATACTACGATCCCGATTTTCACGGTCAGGATTGGAATGCACTTGCGGATAAGTACCGCCAACTAATCCCCGCAGCGTCAACAGAAGAAGATTTCGGTGATATCGTCAAGATGATGATTGGTGAGCTGAATTCCTCCCATTCCGGGTACAATTCTCCCCGAGGAGGGAAAGACCACAGTGTTGGATTGTTAGGACTCGATTTTGACAGAACTTACAATGGTGAAGGGCTGCTGATATCTCATGTTCTCCCACAGGGAGCCTGTGATCGTAAGGGGGTTCATTTGGAAGCAGGTGAGATTTTACTGGCGATTAACGGTGAAAAGATTAAGGAAAACACCAATATTCACCAGTTACTGGACTATCAGGTCAATAAACAAACTGAACTAACCATAAGAAATGGGAGAAAGGAACGGAAAGTCTTTGTCAGGCCTCAGGGAAGATACTCTGTTGGCTGGTACCGTTATGATGAATGGGTAAAAAAGCGACGTAAAGCCGTCGATGAAATGTCCGAAGGCAAACTCGGTTACATGCATATCCGGGGGATGGGTCGCCCTAGTTTGCAACGTTTTGAGGCGCAGCTTTTCTCAGTCGGTTCCGGAAAAGAGGGGCTCGTATTAGACGTGAGGAATAATGGAGGCGGATCAATAACAGATCAACTCCTCGCGATGCTCCAGGTGAAGCGGCATGCAGTAACTTACCCTCGCGACGGAGGTCCTGGATATCCACAGGGCAGGCTGCCTTTGTATTCCTGGGTTAAACCTGTAATCGTTTTATGTAATGAACACTCATTCTCCAATGCGGAAATCTTCAGCCATGCAATCAAAACTCTGGATCGTGGGAAACTTGTGGGAATTCCAACACCGGGGGGTGTAATTAGTACCGGATGGCAGGGATTACTCGACGGTAGCAGTTTCAGACTGCCTCTGCGCGGATGGTATTTTGGAACAAAACTTGAACGGGATATTAATCGCGATATGGAGGGTAATGGAGCAGTTCCGGATCTGATAGTTCCGATTGAGCCTGACTTAATCAACGCGGAGGATGATATCCAGTTACAAGCTGCGGTTCGAGATTTGATGCGGGATATCATTACCGATTGATATTATGGGCATTTCAGACGAAATAAAAGCGGGTTGTGTCCAGTTTTGTCCGGAATTTGGTGATAAAGCTGCTAATATAAAAAAGGTTGTTGAATACACCGAACGGGCGGATTGTGATTTACTTGTTTTTCCTGAATTAATAACAACAGGCTACGAATTTCACAACCGTAGTGAAGTGCAGGAACTCGCGGTTGAATTAGATTCCTCTATTGAAATTGCTCAGTTTAAAGAATTGTCTGCAGACACGGATACTGTTTTGGTATTGGGATTTCCGGAAAGAGCGGGAGAAAATGTCTTTAACAGTTCTATTCTTATTGAACCTGACGGTTCATTGGCATTATACCGGAAGATTCACCTTTTTGACCAGGAAAAACACAAATTTGATCCCGGTGATCTGCCGTTGACTGTTAAATCAACAAAAGTTGGCAGGATCGGGATAATGATCTGTTTCGACTGGATATTTCCGGAAGTGTCACGCATTCTGGCGCTCAAGGGTGCACAAATTATCTGTCATCCATCAAACCTGGTTTTGGACCTATGTCAGAGGTCAATGTTCGCCAGGTCGGTTGAAAACGGTGTTTTTACTCTGACCTGTAACAGAATAGGAACTGAGGATAGAACTGGAAGAAAGCTCACATTTACAGGTGGGAGTCAGATTCTGTCAAACAGGGGAAAAATGCTCGCTTCAGCAAGCGATGAGGGAGAAGAATTTATCAGCGTAAAATTCAAACCATCAGATGCAGATGAGAAATATCTGACTTCGACCAATCATATAATAAAAGATCGGCGTTCCGATTTTTATAAAGAGCTAAGCTAAGTCTTAAGAGGAGGCAACTTGCTGGACGGTAAAAAAGAACTTGATAAATTGATCCAGGGTAACGAGAGATATGTTTCCGGAACCCTGATACATCCGAATTCAAATTTTATGCGGAGGAAGGAAACCGCTCAAAACGGTCAATTTCCAATCGCAGCCACGTTAAGCTGCGCTGATTCACGCGTCCCCATCGAACTTGTTTTCGATCAGGGGATTGGAGATATATTTTCCGTCAGAACTGCTGGTAACATCATTGATACGATCAGCCTTGGCTCGCTTGAACTGGGTGTATATAAATTTGGGATTCCGCTGCTGCTGGTTCTTGGTCATACAGACTGCGGAGCAATAAAGCTTGCAGTAGAGGCGGACAGGTTGAGCGGTAATATGTCACAAATTGTCCATGGAATTTTACCGGTAGTCGAACAGGTCACCCAAAAACATCCTCACATGGGAAAGGCAGAACTTACCGACCAGGTTACAAAGGAAAATGTTCGAAGTGTCATCAGGGAAATCCTCGATAAAAGTGAGCTCATTGATGAAAAGGTTAAAATTGGAGCTTTGATGATTAAAGGCGGAATAGTTGATCTTGAAAGCGGGGAAGTTGAGTGGCTCGATTGAGTATATATGTACTAATACTGAGTTCAATTTTCACCGTAGTGATACCAAGTTTGAGTTCAGCATGTTCGGATAGTACCTCTTGCGATTCCGCAAAAGTCAGTAATCAATTACATGAAGGTGCGAAATCTCTTCGGATTCTTAGAAGTAGCTCTGCAGATTTTGGATGGAAATACCATTATTCGGATCAGCGAGCTTTGCATGTTACGATTAAACTGTATGGTTCTAATCGCTGGCAATTACGTGAGGATCAAAACGACGATGAACGGAGATATACATCAACCTTTATCAATACCGGATTGGGTTTTCATTACATTCATTATTTCAAATCAGAATCTGTACTGACTCCTTTTGTGGGAGGTGGTCCAAGTTTAGGGATAAATGTTCGGAGATATCATAGCGAAAGCTCTTCAAACAACAGCTCCAGCAGAAATAACAACATTGATCTCATAATTGGTTTCGATGCTGTTGGTGGTTATGAATGGAGATTGAGTGATAGAATTAGTTTAGTCAGTGAGTACGTAGTCGGATTAATTTATACAATGATTCTTGAAGATGACTCAGTGAACGGCTCTTCCTGGAATGAAACGCTCCTACAAAGTGCTCATATCAGGTATAGTTTGATGTCATTAGGATTCGCGTTTTACCTCGAATAACTTCACGTGAGTTCATTCGAAGCTCACGACAAACAACGTAGAATGTCAGATTTAAATAAGAAATAAATGAACAAAGTAATCACAGGCAATCACGCCGTCAGCCATGCAGTTAAACTGGCTAACGTCGATGTTATAGCGGCTTATCCGATAACGCCACAGTCGAGTGTAGTTGAAGAACTCTCGGAGATGTGTGCTCGTGGAGAAATGCCGGCAAAGTTTATACATACGGAATCGGAGCATTCTTCGATGGCAGCATGCATAGGAGCTGCACAAGCCGGAGCCCGGGCATTTACTGCTACTTCCAGCCAGGGGCTTGCGTATATGCATGAGATGCTCCATTGGGCGGCTGGAGGCAGGCTGCCAATTGTCATGGCAGAGGTCAACCGCAGCCTCGGTCCGCCGTGGACTATTTACACTGATCAGCAGGACAGTCTTTCGCAACGTGATACCGGCTGGTTGCAGTTCTATTGTCGTGACAACCAGGAGGTGCTGGATACGACATTAATATGTTTCAAAGTTGCGGAACGGGTTGGAGTCCCGGCAATGCTCGTGCTTGATGCATTCGTGTTATCGCATACTTATGAATCGGTGAGTATTCCAGATCCGGAATTAATATCAAAATTCCTGCCAGTGAAGGATGCTCCGTTCAAGGTTGATACGTTCGAACCTCATGCATATGGTGGGATGATGAACGTTGATTGCTGGATGGAATCCCGGTATCATCTTCAGAAAGCAACCGAAATGGTAAATGTGGTTGTGGAAGAAGAGGCCACAAAATGGGCTGAATTAACGGGGCGGAATCTATCACCGCTTCAACCATATCGGATGGATGATGCTAAATTCGTCATCCTCGCTGCCGGAACTGCCGCCTGGACGATGACGTTAACCGTTGACATGCTTCGCAAAAAGGGAATACCAGTTGGAGGTATCGGACTTTGGATGTTCCGACCATTTCCGGTTGAGCAGCTACGGAAAATCCTTAAAAGTGTCGAGCATCTGTTTGTTGTTGATCGCTCTGTTTCTTTTGGTCACTCCGGTATATTTGCTCAAGAGTGCCGTTCGGCACTTTATGACGTTACAGATCGACCAAAGATAACCGGTATAATCGCCGGGCTTGGTGGCCGAGAGATAACTCAACAGGGACTGGCAACCGAGATTGAGAACGCAATTGCCGATCCCGGAGATGACCTCATCCGCTGGATGGAAGTCAAGGTGTAGGGGCAAATAATCATTTGCCCAATCAGCCGTAGGCTGAACAAACGAGAGGTAAAACATGAAATACCCAACATACAAATATCGCGGAGCACGCGCATGTGTAATCCTGCATGAGCACAACCTGCGCGAGTTCTTTGATATCTGGCGAGACGCGAAGGCGGTAAATCTTGATATTGTTGAGAAGGATCACCGGGATTATGCATCGCTTGAGAATGTTCTTCATCATGTTCTACGATCTGCTGGAAATTATATGAGATGGATCTGCCAAATGCTTGAACTTCCCGATCCTGAAATCAGGAAAGTTCCGGATGTGAAAGTTCTTGAAGCGGAAGCAGAGGATTATATCGAACACCTTGTTGAACAGTGGAGTACACCTCTTGCAGATATCCCTGAGAAGAGCTTTTATATCCCGACTTACACTTCTCGCTGGAAAGTAGATTATTGCATAGACGCAATGCTGGAACACGCAGTTATGCATCCGATTCGACATGACTTTCAGTTTGAAGAGTTGATGGAGAAGTTAGAGGATTGATTGAATTAGCTGACAAAGGTGTCCGTTAGCACGATATGTTTCAATCCGCGGAGGGCGGATATATTTATCCGCATTTAAATGGTTTACTTAAATGTCAAGCGGGGACGCATGACACCACCCTGAATTTATCGGATGAGGGCACGTGCGACGTGCCCATACACCTATGTCATTTAAGAAATATGACACCACAATAAACTTGAGAGAAAATGCCAAACCAGGCTAACATTAAAAGCGATGCATTCGCAATATTGGATTCACCAGATGAAGTGATGTCAACCGGGCATTTGGCTTGCCCGGGATGCGGTGGAGCGTTGAGTTTGAAGCTGGCAGTGAAACTGTTGGCACCGGATTGTGTTTTTGTAATTCCCGCGTGTTGTATGGCGGTAATAGACGGACCGTTTCCATTTTCAGCACTCGGTGTGCCTTTGGTGCATACAGCTTTTGCTGCAACTGCATCCGTGGCTGCCGGAATAATGGCAACTCTACGCGGTAAGGGAGACACAAAAACAACTGTTGTCGGCTGGGCAGGTGATGGCGGATCTTTTGATATCGGTCTTGCCGGATTGTCCGCTTCAGCATCCCGGAATGATGACTACCTTTATGTCTGCTACGACAACGAGGCATATATGAATACAGGAATACAGCAATCTTCAGCTACTCCACTTGGTGCATGGACGACGACGACTCCTGCGGGAAATCCTAAAGCCAGACCAAAAAAGGACATCCTTACTTTGATGGCTTCTCATGAAATTCCTTACATCGCGTCTGCAAATCCGGCATTCCCGGAAGATTTTGCACGAAAGTTTAAAACAGCACAGGAAATGCGTGGATTCCGGTTTATTCATGTTTTTTCTGCCTGTCCTCCGGGACACCGTTCAGCTGAAGCTGATTCGATCAAGCTTAGCCGTCTTGCAGTTGAAACTCGTGAGTTCCCACTATACGAGATGCGCGATGGGAAGTTGTCTTTGACCCTTGATCCACCGGTGAAACCACTGGAGGATTACATCAAACTTCAGCGGAGATTTTCACATTGGACTTCAGTTGATTTCGATCTTGCACAGGCACGGATCGATCGCAACTGGAAAAGAATGGAGCGGATGGCCGAGTAGGTCTCATGTTGTGTTGTCAGGCGTCCTCGCCTGACATTTTGTATAGGATTTTCATCAGGCGAGGACGCCTGACGACACAAAAAGTAAGGGCACGTGCCCGAACGGAAATAAAATAATGGTTTTACCAAAATTTGATTACTATTCACCCCCCAATCTGGCAGATGCTCTGAAATATCTGTATGATAATCATGGGAAAGGGGTGAAAATTCTCGCGGGAGGCACTGATCTCCTCGTTGATCTCCGGGCAAAAGTAATTCCGGATCATCACCGAGCGAGGTGTCAGCAGCATCATGGAACAAACGTAAGGGTAGAAATCAATAAACCCGAACCGGTGAAAGTGCTGATGGGGATGTCACGAATTGACGGACTGCGGGGAATCACACAAAAAGGCTCGACAATCCGCATTGGTGCAATGACGACAATAACCGATCTTGAGCGCTCGGAATTGATCCGCGACCAGCTGCCAGGTTTGTGGGATGGAGCATGCAGTCTCGGATCTCCACTGGTAAGGAACAGGGGAACGTTTGGTGGCAATATCTGTAATGCCCGACCTGCCGCAGATACTGCTATTCCGGCGCTGGTGCATGGCGCAAGGCTGGTTCTGGCAAACAGTCGTGGTGCGCGAATTGTGGATCATGAACACTTCGTAACAGCCCCCGGTCAGACGATTATTAAGCCAGATGAGATATTGACAGCAATATTGTTTAGTATTCCGGAAAATTCGAGTGGTGCTTATTACAAACTCGCAAATCGAAAAGCGCTTGAAATTTCTGTTGTTGGAGCTGCCGCATTGATAGGTCGAGATGAGAAGGGAATTGTTACACATGCTCGAATTACGCTTGGTGCTGTTGCCCCGAAACCATTACTTGTTCAGGATGCAGCTGCAATTTTGATTGGGAAGAAACTGACACCAAATTCAATTGGGAAAGCAGCTCGAATAGCCCAGCAGATTGCTAAACCGATCACGGATCATCGCGGGACAAAGGATTACAGGACAGAAATGGTAGAAGTTCTCGTCAGAAGAGCTATAGAAAAATGTAAGTTGAGGCTTGAAGCTGTCGCTGACAGGGAGGTGGCGGTTTGAAAAAGATCATTACGCTATCAGTAAACGGAATAATCCACGAGCTCGCCGTTGAGCCGCGCTGTACATTAGCGGAATGCCTACGTGAAGATATCGGATTAACCGGAACTAAAATAGGGTGTTCAATAGGTGATTGTGGTGCTTGTACTGTCTTAATGGATGGAGAACCGACTTTTTCCTGCCTGACACTCGCTGTTGAAGCAGAGGGACATGAAATCCTTACGATCGAAGGTGTCTCCGACAATGGCAAACTCCACCCGATTCAGCAATCATTTGTCGATGTCGGAGCAATTCAATGTGGCTACTGCACACCTGGAATGGTGCTGAATACTCTCGCTTTACTCAATGACAAATCCGATCCAACCGAGCCTGAGATCAGACGCGCTCTTTCCGGGAACCTGTGTCGTTGTACGGGGTATCAGAAGATTGTTGAAGCCATTCAGGATGCGGCGGGTAAGATTAATGAGTATCGGTACAACATCTCATGACCAGAGACGTCTGTGCTACTGAGTATGCTTTTGGACTAAACTAATCTTGGGGGAAATCATGGAAGGAATCGGTGGGGTTATTGGTGCAATAAGCGGTGGAGTTTCTGCCCATCAGCAGCGAATCGCAAGTGCAATCAAAGCCTCAGGTGCTATTGTAAAGGTTGAACCGGATGCATTTGAGACAATACTCAGTTAAAAACATTGATTCTCTTGTTGTAGTCGCTGAGGGAGGATTCATGAGTCGTGATTTCCGCTACCTCACTGCCTACAAAGGTTTGATATTTTACACAAAGTCAAAAACCGCTCTAATGCTGGACTCACGACTTGAAGTAATTGAAGCCGAAAAAATCTGGGTGCCATAGAAGTTTACAACCTTCAATAGATATATCATTCACACCTTTGCAGTTAACTCTTTACAATTATCTATGTTTTGAGTTGCAAAAGCCGTTCTCAATTCTTACATTTTTGGGTTACTCTATTCTGAAAGTTTAGTGGGATATGGATCGCGATACAAAGTCTCAGGAAATAAATCGACTCCGTGAGGAGATTCGGAAACATGATCACCTTTATTATGTGCTGGCAAGCCCTGAGATTTCAGATTTTGAATACGATCAACTGATGAAACAGCTCGAGGCACTCGAGTCTGAGCTGCCTGAGTTGATTACACCTGGCTCACCAACGCAACGGGTTGGTGGGGAACCCATTCCGGGTTTTTCTGTTGTACAGCATTCAACACCGATGCTTTCGTTATCAAACTGCTATACAGTTGAAGAGCTCAGAGCATTTGATAAGCGGTTGCGTGGATTATATGATGGTGAACCGGAATACATGTGCGAGCTGAAAATTGATGGCGTCGCACTTATGTTGTCCTATCGCAATCACGTATTGGTTCAAGCCGCTACTCGTGGAGATGGTGAATCGGGTGATGATGTAACAGCCAATGTGCGCACGATAAAAGCAGTTCCGTTGACCGTGCCGGATGAATTACCACCGGACTTTGAAGTGCGCGGAGAGATATATTATCCGCGTAGCAAGTTCGAAGCGATGAACAAAGCAAGGATTGACCAGGGACTAAAGGCTTTTATGAACCCGCGCAATGGTGCAGCAGGGACGTTAAAGCTGCTCGATTCACGAGAAGTCGCCAAACGACCGTTAAATTTCTTCGCTTATAGTTTGCTCGGAGATAGCCTTTCTGTTGAGACTATCGGGGATATGTTTGACTTGCTTGAGACTGGTAGATTCCCTACCGAGCAGAATAGAAAAAGATGTCGCTCTTTGGAAGAAGTTGAAGCCTACTGGCTGCATTGGGATCAGCATCGAGATGATCTGGCTTACGATACTGACGGGGTAGTGTGCAAACTCGTCGATATTACCGGGCAAATAGAACTTGGTAATACTGCAAAGAGCCCTCGTTGGGCGATTGCCTTCAAGTATTCACCTGTCAACGCAGAAACCAGATTGAACCGGGTTACATGGCAAGTTGGGAGAACCGGTTCAATAACTCCGGTGGCAGATCTCGATCCGGTGTTGTTGCTTGGAACCTGGGTTAAACGAGCGACGTTACATAACTGGGGTGAGATCGAACGGCTGGGTGTTCAAGTCGGTGATAAGGTTGAAGTCAAGAAGGGTGGTGAAATCATCCCTAAGATTGTAAAGGTAATTGCGGATTCTGAGAAGACTGAGAAAGAGAAAATTGAGCAGCCTGATTGTTGTCCGGTTTGCGAGAGCAAGCTGATCCGGGAGGAAGACGAGGCGATTATCCGATGCCCAAACTGGCATTGTCAGGCTCAGATCCGAGGACGTATTATCCATTTTGCATCGCGCAATGCAATGGATATCGAAGGGCTTGGTACCAAAACAGTTGATTTGCTTGTTGAACATGACTTGATTTCAGACGTTGGAGATTTGTACTTTCTGACTCATAAGGAAGTGGAAGCACTTCCTCGACTAGCAGAGCTCTCAGCAGAAAACCTGATCAAAAGCCTGAAAGAATCGCATAATAAACCTTTTGATCGGTTGCTGTTCGGTCTTGGGATAAGACATGTCGGAAGCGGTGCTGCGCGAGTAATTTCAGCAAGATATCCTGACCTGTCAAGATTATCAGAATCTACAGTTGAAGACCTTGAAGCAATCGATGAGATAGGCCCGACAACAGCTGAGTCGATAGTGAGTGCTTTCTGTGAAGAGGGTTTTCAGAAGGTCGTCGGGAAGCTGAAAGAAGCAGGAGTTACTGGGGTAGCAGTTGAAATCCCGCAACTCGAACAAGTATTCGAGGGTAAGACATTCGTGCTGACCGGTACGCTGAATAATTACACAAGGCAAGAAGCTGCAGAAGCAATCAGGTTGCGAGGCGGGAGAGTTACTTCATCAGTCAGCAAGAAGACGAGCTATGTATTAGCTGGAAGTGATCCGGGTACAAAGTTTGAAAAGGCTGGCAAACTCGGTGTTGATGTAATAGATGAAAGAGCTTTTAAAGTTTTATTAGGTGAAGAATCAGATGGTCAGGGTTCTTTCTTTTGATTAGGTTGATTTATTTTTTCCTGGCAGGTTTCAAAGTCAACAATGTGAATGTAACCTGCCAGATTACGCTTCGCTTGAAATCAGGCAATAACAAATTAAGTGGTAGGGTATAAAGACGGACAGGAATGTCCGTCCTCTCAGTTCTATAAATTTGTGATGTTAAACGGGATTTTTCCCACAGGAAATAAAACGGAGATTACTGCATGGCAACAACTGCAGATATCAAAAATGGATTAACCATTGAGCTGAATGGTCATTTACAGACGATAGTTGAGTTCCAGCATGTAAAACCGGGAAAAGGTGGAGCCTTTGTCCGGACGAAATTGAAAAATGTTAAAACCGGACGAGTAACAGATAACACATTTCGATCCGGTGAAAAGATCGAGATTATCCGACTTGAAGACAGGGAAATGCAATACCTGTATCCGGAAGATGATTTCTTCATTTTTATGGATCAGGAAACATTTGATCAAATCAATGTGCCTGCTGATGTAGTCGGGAAACAGAGCGATTTCATGAAAGAAGGTGAGGTGGTAACTGTTCAGTTTCATGGGGAAATCCCATTGAATGTGACACTACCTTTCTTCATCCATTATGAGATTGTCGAATGCGAACCGGGACACAAAGGTGATACTGTTTCAAATGTCACTAAAGCTGCCAAACTTGAATCCGGAGCTACGGTTCAGGTACCCCTGTTTGTTGAGCAGGGAGAAACAATCCGGGTCGATACACGTACCGGTATTTATATTGAACGAGTTAGAGGATAAGGCGAAGACCGCCAATGAACTTTACAGAAATCCGTCGTTTGGTGAAACTGGTTGAATCAAGCCAGATTTCAGAGCTCGAGATCGAGGAGGAGAATACTCGAGTTAAAATCTTAAAGGTAGCCGAGAGACCTCAGGCAGTTCCTATGACCGAAATGGTTGTTCCTGCTGCGCAGGCTCCTGCCCCGGCATTTGTTCCGTCGGTACAGGCACCTTTGCCAACTCAAGAAGCTCCTCCTGCCGAACTTAAAGCGAATGAGACTATTGTCGAGTCGCCAATGGTGGGCACATTTTACAGAGCTCCCTCACCTGAAGCACCTCCTTATGTTCAGGTTGGAGACCGCGTGAAACCGGGTCAAGTTCTCTGCATAATTGAAGCGATGAAGCTTATGAATGAGATCGAATCTGAGGTCGCCGGTGTTATCACAGAGATCTCGGTCGAGAATGCTCAGCCCGTTGAGTTTGGGCTTAAACTGTTTAAGGTCGAACAAGACTAAATGTTTAAGAAAATTCTTATCGCTAATCGCAGCGAGATAGCACTTCGAATCATCAGGGCTTGTCGTGAAATGGGAATTGGCACTGTTGCAGTATTTAGTACCGCAGACGCTGATGCACTGCACGTTAAGTTTGCTGATGAGGCAGTCTGTATAGGTCCGCCTCAATCCCGTGAAAGTTACCTGCATATTCCCGGTATTATTGGTGCAGCCGAGATTTCCGGTGCAGATGCAATCCATCCCGGATATGGCTTCCTCGCTGAAAATGCTCAGTTCGTTGAGAACTGTGTTGAGTCCGAACTTCAGTTCATTGGACCGACCGCTGAAACGATAACTCGTATGGGGAATAAAGCACTCGCGCGAAAAACAATGGTCGAAGCTGGAGTGCCGGTTCTTCCGGGGAGTGATGGCATCCTGGAAGGTCAGAAGCATGCTCTCAGTGAAGCAAAAAGAGTTGGTTTCCCTGTAATTCTGAAGGCATCTGCCGGTGGTGGTGGCAAAGGAATGCGAGTGGTTCGAACCCCTGAAGAAGTTGGACGATCCTACACGATGGCTCGTGTTGAGGCTGAAACTGCATTTAATGATGGCTCAATTTACCTTGAGCGTTTCCTCGAGAATCCACGTCATATTGAAATCCAGATTATGGGTTATGCAGACGGGACGGTTCGTACTTACGGAGAACGTGATTGTTCGGTTCAGCGTCGTCATCAGAAACTCATTGAGGAAAGCCCTTCTCCGGCAATTTCAGACGAATTGCGTCAGCAACTCTGTGATACCGCAATAAAAGGTGCCAAAGCTGTTGATTATCTTGGCGCGGGTACAATTGAATTCCTCTACGATAAGGGTGAATTCTTCTTTATGGAGATGAATACCCGAATCCAGGTGGAACATCCCGTAACTGAGTTAGTCTGCAGAGCCGATCTAGTTAAAGAACAGATCCGTTCGATTGCAGGTGAAAAACCCTGCTCAGAGTACTTCGATCCACATGGACATGCTATTGAATGTCGGATTAATGCGGAGAATCCAGACAGGGGATTCATACCTTCTCCAGGAAAGATAACTTCCTTCCATGTCCCCGGTGGTATGGGAATCCGTGTAGACACTCATGCATATCAGGGATACAATATTCCCCCATATTATGACTCATTGATAGCCAAATTGATCGCATTTGGAAATGACAGGAGTGAGGCATTAGCTCGGATGGATAGAGCTCTGGACGAATTTATAATAGAAGGCGTTGAAACAACAATCTCTTTCCACAAACGCGTAATAAACAACAAACAGTTTGCAGCAGGAGATTATGACACGTCATTTCTTGAAAAATCTTTTAGCTAAACTTAAGCTCAGTATTTTGAGCGTACATAATTAGTCAGACTTAACATAGAGGTAGTCATGGATATTCCAAAAAACCTTTACTATACGAAAGAACATGAATGGGTACTTGTTGAGGGAGATGAAGGGAAAATCGGCATCACCGATTATGCCCAGAGTGAACTTGGTGATATTGTATTTGTCGAGCTCCCGGAACCCGGATTACACGTGATACAGGGTGGTGTTTTTGGTACAATTGAAGCGGTTAAAGCCGCTTCAGATTTATTCTCACCAATTACAGGTGAGATTATTGCTGTTAACGGACTGTTGGATCAGGAACCGGAACTAATCAATAATTCCCCTTACGAGGATGGCTGGATTGCTAAAATCAAGTTCGATGATCCTCAGGAAGTTGAAACACTTCTGAGTGCAGATACATATACTGAAATCATTGAGAAAATCAAGGGATAACTGATACCGTGGATTTCACCTCACACACCGATACTGAGATAAAACAAATACTCGAAAAGATCAGTGTTGAATCAATAGAAGAGATTATCACTCAGATCATTCCGGACAATCTCAGATTTAAAAGAGACCTGGAACTTCCAGACTGCGCTCCTGAAACCAGCCTCACTCGGGAATTCTCCGAAATGGCTGACCGGAATAAAGCTGCAGCGTCAATGATCAGTTTTCTGGGTGGTGGAGCCTATGATCACTATACACCAGCTGCCGTTAGTAACATCATAAACCGGTCAGAGTTCAGCACTGCATATACTCCATATCAGGCTGAAGTATCTCAGGGTACGCTTCAGACCATTTATGAGTTTCAAACAATGATCGCCCGATTGATGGACATGGATGCAGCGAATGCATCACATTACGACGGCTCGACTGCGCTTGCGGAGGGAGTCTTAATGGCTGTTCGCAAGACACGGAAGCAGAAAGTTGTTGTACCATTCGGTCTTAATCCGGTTTTTCTGAGCGTACTTGAGACATACTGCAAACCGGCTGGAATTGAAATCAAGCAGCTTGAGAACACGGATGGATTAATCGATCTTGAGGCTCTTAAAACTGCATCCGAGGATGTCGGAGCGGTAGTTATTCAACAGCCCAACTTTTTCGGTCTGATAGAACCTGTAGAGGAAGCAGCACAGATAGCACATGAAGCAAAAGCACTCGTAATATCTTCGACTTATCCCTCGTCACTTGCATTGCTGAAACCTCCCGGTCAATGGGGAGCAGACATTGCAACTGCCGAAGGTCAGGCGTTCGGGATACCAATGTCGATGGGTGGTCCTTACCTTGGACTTTTTGCAGTGAAGAAACCGTTCATTCGTCAAATGCCGGGACGCGTTGTTGCCCGTACTAAAGACATCAATGATCGGGAAGGATACTGTCTAACGCTACAAACCCGTGAACAACATATCCGTCGTGAAAAAGCGACCTCGAATATTTGCACAAATCAAGCGCTGGTTGCACTTTCCGCCCTCGTCTACATGAGTTTGACCGGTCGTGACGGTCTGAGACAGGTTGCGACTGATGGCTACAGAAGAGCTCACTATCTCGCCGGTGAATTAGAGAAGATTCCAGGATGTAAATTGCATTATAAGTCTGAGTTCTTCAACGAATTCATGCTCGAGATGCCCGTTGCAGCTGAAAAAGTTGTATCTCAACTTGCAGAACAGGACATTCTTGCGGGACCTCCACCCGGCAAATGGTTTGCTGGTATGGATAACTGCCTGTTAATTGCAGTAACAGAAAAGCGAATTAAGACTGATCTTGATAAATTTGTAAGTGTTTTGAAGGATGTAATTCAGTAACACGATTAAGTGAATGTCAATTTAGACCTATCCATTTCTGATCTGTTCTGTTAGATGCGGATAGGTTTTTCATCCAATAAATGCGGAGGGGATTTCGGAATGCTACTTACTGCACTAATAATTGTTATCGTTCTATTTCTATTTTCAGCCATTAAGGTGTTGCCGGAGTATGAACGAGGAGTAATTTTCCGTTTGGGGCGGACACTTTCCAAGCCTAAGGGTCCCGGGCTTATCATCCTGATACCGGTAATTGACCGAATGGTACGAATCAGCCTTCGACTTGAAACCCGCGATGTTCCACCTCAGGATATTATCACCAAGGATAATGTTTCAGTTCAGGTGAACGCTGTTATCTACTTCCGTGTAATGGACCCGGAAAAGGCGGTTGTTGCGGTTGAAAATTACCTGTTTGCAACAATTCAATTCGCTCAAACTACATTGCGAAGTGTACTCGGTCAGGTTGAACTTGACGACTTGCTGGCAGAACGCGAGAAGATCAATCACGAATTGCAGGAAATTATCGACAGGCATACTGATCCCTGGGGCGTAAAAGTAGCCAACGTCGAGATCAAGCATGTAGATCTTCCACAGGAGATGCGTCGCGCCTGGGCTAAACAATCCGAAGCAGAACGTGAAAGACGAGCCAAAATAACTCATGCCGAAGGTGAACATCAAGCATCGATTAAACTTGCAGAAGCGGCTTCGGTTATTGCCAGGGATCCAATTGCCCTGCAGTTGCGCTATCTGCAGACCTTAAATGATGTAGCAGCAGAGAACAACTCGACAATAGTCTTCCCGATCCCAATTGATCTTTTCAAACCTTTCATGAAGGTGGCAGAAGAATACAATGAGGAACAACTTAAGAAGGCTAAAAAGACCTAAATATCCCACTCTAAATCGGATTGGGTATGGCTTGGGCTACTTGTTGCCCAAGTTTCCTTAGTCCGTAGCCCGGGATCTTGATCCCGGGAACAATAAGGTCTCGGTGTGCATACAGACTGTGAGGGAATTGCAAATGAGTCGCGTCAGGCGTCCCCGAGTTCTTTGAAATATTCAATTCTTGTGAAAGCACGTCGTTCCCGCGAAGGTGGGTCATCGTTTACGCTGTGAATCGTAGATGAACAGAATCCAGAATACACAAGCACTTATGAGATCGCAATTCCTGGATAATGACAGGGATCGAAGAAAATCATGAATATTTCAAAAGTCTAATCCCCGTCTGACACCACTTTTAATGATTGATTCATAAACATATGGATCAAGTAAAGAAACCCGGGTAATAAATAACCCGGGCCACACAGCTAATTAGTAGCCCTGAATCTTGTTTCCAGGGGATTTATTTATTCTGACATCCCGGATATCCGGGATGTCAGAATGTTTTTAGACAGATATTCTTTTTTGAAGGTTTAACAGCAGTTGCGACTTGCAAAATTTTTAGCAGGTGCCGGAGTGGCATCTCGCCGTGCATGTGAGAAAATCATTTTTAACGGTCATGTCAAGGTCAACGGTCGGACAATAAAGGATCCTGCCCTGGACGTAAGTGAAGATGATTCAATATTGGTCAGCGGAACTAAGATTGAAGCTCCCTCTCCAGAGGAATTCGTTTATATCATGTTTCACAAGCCTGCAGGAGTGCTCTCAACAATGTCTCCGGGAAGGGAAGAGGGAGAGTGCATTGCCGATCTTTTGAAATATCCAAAAAGACTTTTTCCGGTTGGACGTCTCGATAAGGATTCAAGCGGATTGATTCTGATGACTAATGATGGCAAATTTGCTAATCGACTGATTCATCCGCGCTACAAAATCGAGAAGGAATATCAGGTCAGAGTCAACCGTCAACTTTCCAAAGAGAATTATTACCGCCTCCGCAAGGGTATTGAGATAGATGGCAGAGTTGTTGAAGTCGGAGACCTGACACATGCCAAAGGCGGGAGAATAACCCTGACCATTCACGAGGGAAGAAAACGCATTGTGAGACGATTACTGCGTGAAATAAAACTGACAACCCTTGATCTAAAGCGCACACGTATCGGCACATTACGCCTCGGAAAGCTTGGAATTGGACGCTGGCGCAAAGTCACAGAGGCTGAGCTGCAGAACTTGTTGTCTTATATGGACGAAACCGAAATCAAAAAAGCAAAGATTAGGTAGATGTTGGACTTTATAATCGGTATAGACAGCAAATTGATGTATCTGATAAACGTCACGCTTCACAACCCGGTGTTCAACTTCTACATGCCTTTATTCCACGAGGGTGACAACTGGCGCATACCGCTGATAATCATGTGGGTATTGCTGATGATTTTCGGTGGAAAACGCGGTAGGTGGGCGGGACTCGGCGGAGCGCTGATCCTGGCATTGTCCGATCCGATATCCTCGCATGTGATTAAGCCTCTTGTAGCGCGAGTCCGTCCATGCAACGTTCTTGGCGGATTGTGGTTTTTCAATGACAGCAGTTGGATTTTTACCCCGGAAGTCATCACTAAAGTCTACAAAGGATCTCATTCCTTTACATCCTCACACGCCGCTAACACATTCGGTCAAGCAATCTGGTGGGGATTGTTATACCCAAAAACGAGATGGTTCTGGTGGGTGCTCGGTTTTTCGGTGGGGTATTCGAGAATATATGATGGAGTTCATTATCCGTTTGACGTGCTGGGTGGCTGGATTGTAGGTGCGGGATGTTTTGCTGTGGTATGGTTTACTGCGAAGAAGTGGGGACCGAAGTCGTTGAAGGAAAGTATGTGATAGCAACACAGCCTAAAATGCTTTTTAACCGGAGAAGCGAAGCCATGCTTCGCGTTTTTATCGAAATAGATTCAGCGCGAAGCATGGCTTCGCTACTCCAAGAGTGCTGTAGCATCGATCCCTTGCGGTCGAGGATTCATTATCTGTAGCCCGGCGTTCTCCGAATCCGTGATTTAACCGTTCATTCCGTGCTGGCAGACGCCCTCGTCTGCCATATCCATTACCTGAAAATAGCTATTAAAGAGTGTCGTCAGGTGCCCTCACCTGACGAAATACGCCAGGTCTTATTCCCACGGAAGCGGAAAACCCAGTTTAACCAACTTAGCTTCCAGCTCCGTACATTCCAGAATCAACTTCCACCCATCCCCATCTTCCTTCACCCACCGGAATGACTGGAGTTTTTTCAAAGCTGCTTCTTTGCCTTCATTGTTAATCGTGTTAATAATATCAATTTCCCGCGCGGATAGAGCTAATCCATTCATCCTGTAATCGAGAAACGCCTGCCAGGTCAAGGGAACCCATTTCGCAACGATCTCATTACCGATAACGTTTGCATACGCCCGGATTTCTTTCTGGGCATGGCTCTCCATTCGCAGCCCAAGAAAATGGAGCAGGTTATGGAGGTCGATCTTCCAATAGGCTTCAGTATAGGTCGATAACGGCAGATCCTTCCGTGCCTGCTCACGGGCGACACCCCGCTCAATCCTGCCGTCGTAGATTTCCCTGGCTCGTCTGTGTATTTCGGTTTCTTCCCGGGTGAGCTCCTCCCCAATTTCACCCGGTAGGAAATCCCCGCTGCCCTGACGATTCAGAATCGCCTGGGAGCGCCACTCACCGGCATCGGTAGTCTGAGCCTGATCAATAGCAATCGAGTAGCGTGTGGAGTACTCGTTCACATTAGCAGTCCGGTGCCGAATCCACTGCCGCCACGTATCCATAGGCACCCGGACATGAAACTTAATCTCACACATCTCAAACGGAGAAGTATGCCTCATCCGCATCAAATACCGAATCAACATCCGATCCTCACGCAGCTTTTTAGTGCCTTTGCCATAAGAAACGCGAGCTGCCTGGACGATAGATTCGTCCGTGCCCATGTAGTCTACTACACGGATGAAGCCGTCGTTTAGGAGGGGGAATTTTTGGTCGAGATTAAGCATTGGGATTTGTCCTTTTATTTGTCAAAGTACTCTGTCAGTTTTGTTACAGAATATAGTCAGAAATTTCTGGTTGGTTCAAGGGTGGTGATTTGGAATTTGGGTGGGGGTGGAGGAAATGGTGGGGAGTTGTCAGGTCTCGGATTGTTTTCTGCGAATAAATGAGGGACTGAGGTGACAGAATTATCACGAAATATATCCAGCATTTCTGATCTTTTACGGGGGTGAAAATGCAATTTAATTATTGATTAATCATCGGTTAGATATTCTTTCATCCTTCGCCCAATCTGGATAAGCCCTTACTAGACTACCGTATCTAGCTTGAGTCAACAAATCCACCGTTTGAGAGACACACTTATCAAAAAGCTCTTGATTACCTTCTACAAGTACATCTAGGTCTTTCAATTCGTTAACTTTTGTTAAAAGACATCGTGCATCTTCATATTCATCTGGATACTCTTCTTCATCCTCAATAGAATCAGTAATATTGGATGGATCATATTTTGTGTCAAGGATAGGTATAAACTTCACGGCTAAGGAGAGCATATCGGGATTAGTATCATAAACTCTATACCAACAACTGTCTAACGTTCTTACATAATTTGGTCTCGGTGGGTAAGACATTATCCGAATAATCCACTTTCCAAGACCAATTCCAAAAAGTTTTGAAAACTCAGACGTTCCTAAATTATCCACAATTGATGAACTGATACCAGATTCTTTAGTTGCGAGTGACTTTGTAGAGAATATTTGAATAAAATTCTCAAAAAAAGGGGTTCCACTTTTCATATTCTCAGTTATACCCTCCCAATATTTTCGGATTTCAACCTCTTCTACTGAATTCCTGTCAGATCTCGTTGTTATGAAAAGCAACCAAGGATTAGGAGAACTATTTATCTGGTGCTCAAAGATATTTTTGAGAGCTTGATGATTCATCTTGTATTCACCACCAAAGAATGAATTGCAGAAATCCAAGTTCACCACATCAAAGTGACCAAAATTTTTAAATTTTGAATATGCAAAACTATTCTCAATTGCTAATTGGGAAAATGAGTCTGGAATTAAGGCTGAGTCTTCGGTGATCCTTTCGCTGATTTCGCTACGAGAGATATGCATTTCCGAACGCTGAGTGTAATCGTTGGAGGTAATATCTTCATCCATTCCGAAACACTTTAATTTAATATCCTTTGATTCACATAAATTTGCTAAGACTCTGATATCAAGCATGTCTTCACCAGGAAAAGAGAAGTACTGCAGTGGCCTGTCTTTTATATTTTCATTATCGAGGAGATTAGCTATTTCCCTTTTCCATTGCATAATACGAATCCATTGTTTCCTTGGCTTATGCCAAGGTTTAAATTCCTTGTCACTGTGTGATTGTTTTTCAGGTTGGCTTGGAGCTATGCCATCAATGAGGTTACTGGACCCATTCATATTTTGTCCCTGTATTATTATTCAGCAAAGATGTTTACTATCTCACGAAGTAAATGTTGTTGTTGGTCATAAGATAAATTTTCAAGGAGTCCGAAAGCATTTAATACTTTTGCAACTAATTTGATTTTTACTTCAAATTGCTTGTATTTCGTATCTTGTGAACTTGCACTTCTTTTAGATATAGACCTGTCAGCGAAAACAATATTTCGATTGTAAGTTATTGAGCCATGTTTTCTTTTTCGGAATATCTCCTTTTGCTCATCTTCAAATTCCACATCCTGAGGTATGAAATCATCCTGATTAACAATTGTCTTTATTCTGTCATTAACCGCAGATTCTAAGGTAGATATTTTTTCTTTTAATTTATTACTTCTTTGGTTTTCACGATGCATTTTTGCAATAGCTTTTTGGCGAGTCGCTAACTGTCTGAAAGCGTTATGAACCCAGTTCATAATATAAACAGCATGTGGGTGAGATTGATTAATTGATTCTCTATCGATGTTCAATGCTGCATCAAGACCTTTAGTGACAAATATTTCCGCTGTGACTTGTGTTTTTCTTGTTAACTCGGAAATTGGATATTTCATAAAAGTCTCATCAAATAAAGTTCCACTTGAATCATTAATACGAACCATAACACCTGAATGATCTTTCGGAATAATTGAATGGTTCCAAATGAAATAGGCTTCAAATGACAAGTCTCCTCCTCGCATATCCTCTGGGATATTGGAGAGGTCAGGATTGGCTTTCCCAAAAAACATTAAAGTGAATGGTGTATTTGGATTTGTTTTCGGTAGATTCTTAAATTTCAGAGGTCGAAATAATTCGACATCATCAATAAATACTTTGAAATCAGAATTGCTCCCTCTTTCCGGTGACTGCAATTCTAACAATGATCGGATTGTTCTTTTTGAGTTATTCGGCAATTCTTGTGCTTGCCCTTTTAATGCATTGTTTATTTTAAAAAATAGAATATCATCATCAACTTTGAGATCAAACGGATGATTTTCAAGGTAATCTAACGGAGCATATAAGCTCAATACCCATAACATTTTAAAATAATGATCGAAAAGCTCGTGTTGTATGATACTATAT
>CAYLYZ010000076.1:0-28125 GCA_964387885.1 uncultured bacterium
GTTTCAAATGCCATTACTGTTCGACACAAAAGTACTTTTTAACCGGATGAACCCTTTTAATTTATCGAGAGCTCGTTTCACCCTGTTCTCGACTGCGCTGTCAGCTTCGTGTTGGAGGAACTTTCCAATTAAGATTAATACCAGCGGCAAGCCTCCCGTTTTGCGTACCAGCTCAAGGGCGATGTCGGGATCGGTATTGACAATCTCCACCGCGAACTGTTTTAAGAGATTTAATCCCTCCTGTTCGATTAGCTCATCAATCTTTTCTTTGCTTCTGCCTGCAAAATCAATGGCAATATGAGGCTGTCTTGTTGTAAGTACTTGAGCGCAGTTTTCGTCTCCGACTTTGAATAGTTGAGCTGTTTCGCTGTCCCAGGCATCATCGACGATCAGCAGATATTTGCCATCTCCGAGATAGCGATGCAGGGCTTCCTTTCTGTCTTTTACTGTCTGGTACTGACCGATGTGATCCTGTTTCAAACCGAGACAACTCAACCAGTCACCCATAATGCGAAAGATATCTGGAGATTTTCCCAGTGATGACCATAGTACTCCATCTGAAAAGTGTTCCCGAATTTCTTCATCCCATGCGAGTTCAATTGTCAGTGCTGTTTTTCCAACACCGGGTTTGCCATTCAATGCGTATAGACCATTACTCTCTTCTGCGAACAGTTTTTCCTTGAGGCTATCGAGTAATTTCCTGCGACCAACGATTTTATGCGGAGGCTTTTGTGGGATGAGAGATTCGAAGGTCAGGTTTGGTTCGTTGTAGATTGGTTTTGGTTGTTCTCGCAGTGACAGGATGTCGTCGTGAATATCTTGTATTTTTTGTTGTTGTATCGCAGCAGGAACATCGGTGGATTGTAAAGCAATGTTCGCAATCTCGACAAATTTCTCTGAAAATTCCCTTAATTCCTCTTCAGTATTGATTTCATAATCAACGATTGGAGCGATATCGGAAACGGCTTTAATACACTCTTCAGGTTTTGGATAGTATTTCTCGAAGAATTTGATAACGTATTCATCATTAAAAATGACGAGAACATCTTCAGATTTACCTGTTCCATATTCTACAAGGGTGTGATTATAAATACTGTTGAAACTCTTATCAGGCTTAGATTCTAAGCCAATTTCCCGTTTGAGTTGAATTATTGCCTTTGATTGTCCTAAACTCTCAATTAGAGGTTTGGCAGCGGTTAAAGAGATTTTCCCAATTATTGTTAAAACATCCATTCTGATTCCATAAATTGTTGAATGATGAATAATCGCAGTTGGTTAATGTATTAAACTATTATAGTAACAATTGATGTGAAAAAAAACAACCGTTTATCAAGATTTTGCAGGGGCAGGTTGGTTGTGCCCTTGTTTGGGTTTTATTATTCGTTTATTGAGGATGCTATTTCACATGAGGGGAAAGGGCACGGCACGCCGTGCCCGTACACTAACTGTGCTTATAAGTCGAACTTAATCCCTGTGCTGATTGTCGGGATTTCGGATTCGATCAATATCCCTGCTACTGTGAGCCAGTCCGTTGGATTCCGGGATATTCCGGGGTGGGAAGAGAGGGAATGCATTGAAGAAGAGGAATCGTGTGATTCGGTTGAATACGATTCCTTTATAGATGTGGTGGCTGGATAGATTCGATAATCGGTTGTGTACTGTTCATAATATTCCAAACTGAGAATTTCCTAATCCTTACCTCAACAATCTCTCCTCGCCATTTAGTACTCGAAACTCCGCTTAGGGCTGCTACCTTCAACTAATAAATTTAATAAGTTAGTTATTTTGATGTTGTTTAGCTTATACATCCATTATTAATGACGTACTACTTACTACTTCGGCAGCTAAAAATAGCTTCATGATTAAGCTTTACATCTTATTGGAGGAATCCGATGTTTTTTCGATGTTATGTCACAAAAGCAGTAATTATTTCAATTTCTGTTACTGTCTTTTTGCTCATCATACCTGAGCAAATAATTGCAACTGACCAGACCAGGGTTGACTGGTGTCAAGAGCACCGTGTCCCTGAGTCTGTATGCACAAAGTGCAATCCCGGGCTGAGGGAATCGTTCAAAACCATAAATGATTGGTGTCGTGGCTGTGACTTGCCTGAGTCACACTGCTATGTTTGCAATCCAGAAATAAAGTTTCCACAGGAATTGGAGTTTAAAAATTGGGTTGCAAACTCTGCGAAAAAGAAGACAACCCCTGCAGTTGATTGGTGCGCAGAGCACCGTGTCCCTGAGTCAGAGTGCACTAAGTGTGATCCCGGGTTGAGAGATACGTTCAAATCTAAAAATGATTGGTGCCGTGGCTGAGACATGCCTGAGTCACACTGCTATGTATGTAACCCTGACATAAAGTTCCCTCAGGAGTTGGATTTTAAAAAGCGCAATGGTGTAACTTCAAAACAACGCGAAGGAAAACCACAAACATCCATTTTTCGCTCAAATAAACAATTATGCGCCACCGATGATGCTGTAATTAACTTTGCGAGCTCCGAGAGCGGTTTGCGTGTTGGGCTTGAGTTTGCGACCGTGGTCGAAATAGAAACAGCTGATCATGTCGAAGCTCCCGGCAAAATTCAATTTTCACCAACATCCACCACAATTGTACCTTGTTTAATCAAGGGAACTCTTGTGCAATGGATTGCAAGCCCGGGACAACAACTGTTAAAGAATCAAATCATCGCTAAAATTGAGTCAATTGAGGCGGCTTCTCTCTGCTCGGATTACCTCCAATCCAGGGCTATTCTGAATCTACACGAAACGAACCTTGAAAGAAAGCGGGAACTTTCAACAATTGGCCTTATCAGTGAACGAGAGGTGTTGGATGCTGAAACAGAAACGGTAAAGTCACGCATCTCTTTCAGAAAGGCAAAAAGTGCCCTCTTACTCATCGGATATTCAGAGGAAGATGTTGTAAACCTCGGTGAATCGGGATTCAAGAACACCTTGATTTCTGTCCGTTCACCTCAACCCGGAAAACTTATTGACTATCTAGCGGAACTTGGTTCAATAATTGAAGCCGGTCAACCACTGGCTCATGTAGCTGATGTTAATGAGATAGAAGTAATCGCTCAGTTCCGTGAATCAGATATTCCAAGGATCAGGATTGGGCAAACCGCAATCATTTCATCTGATGGAAATTCACTGCAGCGAGAATCAGGTGAGGTGGTATGGATATCTGATGTTACCGATCCCGTTACTCATTCAGTACCCGTACGCATTCGAGTGCTGAAGAATAGTTCTAATATCAGGTTCCAGCAGTTCGTGCAAGTTTCCATTGAAATTGAGGAACCACAACACAGGGCTCTGGTACCTGAATCTGCAGTACAATGGGATGGCTGTTGTAATGTTGTTTTCATTGCTGAAACCCCGGACAGATTGCGACCACGCAAGATCACGGTCGAGTATGCTGATCAAGGCGGTTACATTGTCACTGGCATTGATCCAGGTGCGCAAATTGCAACCAAGGGTAGCTATCTGCTGAAAACTGAAATGATGAAAGAAGGTATAGGAGCAGGTTGTTGTCCTGTGGGGACTTAACTACATGGTGTTATCAAACTATATAGATTGGGTGCTTGCTAATCGCTGGCTGGTACTTTCATTGACACTCCTGATGGCAATTGCCGGGATGTTCTCACTTCTCAGTTTGCCATTTGATGCATATCCGGATACGACACCAGTAATGGTTCAAGTCAATACTTCTTTACCGGGGTACTCTGCTGACGATGTAGAAGCGACTGTAACTGCGCCGATAGAATGGGAATTGGGTGGGCTTACCGGACTTGAGGAAATGAGGTCTATCTCCAAAGTAGGACTCTCACAGGTAACCTTTGTGTTTGAGGATGGGACGGATATCTATCTTGCTCGTCAACAAATCAGCGAACGTATCGCACAGGTGGAATTACCAGAAGAGTTGGGACGACCCGAGTTAGCACCGATTTCTACCGGACTTGGAGAAATTTTCCACTATATTGTCATTGATACATTGCAGGAAATGCGACCAACATACGCGCGAGAAATCCAGGATTGGTTAATAAAACCTCAACTTCGTTCGGTTCCGGGCGTGGCAGAGATTAACAGTTGGGGAGGCTTTGAAAAACAATTTCAGGTGTTAATAGATCCCGACAAGTTACTTGGTCTTGGTTTGACAATTACTCAAGTGTCAACCGCCATTCAGAATGGTTCTCACAATGTCGGAGGTGGAATAATAAATCGAGCGGGAGAGCGATTTGTTGTGCAGGGTATTGGGGCGCTAACAAGTCTTAAAGACATTAAAAACATTGTGATTACAACAAGAAATGGAATTCCCATTCTTGTAAATGATATTGGTGAAGTCGCTCTCGGTCACAAGATCAGAATGGCTTCGACAACATACAATGGTGGTGCTGAAGTCGTCCTTGGGCTTGGATTTATGCTTACCGGAGGAAACTCGCATCAAGTCGCTCGCGACCTTGCCAGACAGCTTGAGGAAGTAAAAAAAACACTCCCTGAGGGAGTCTCTGCGCACATAGTCTATGACCGAACTAATTTTGTCGATCAGGTTCTAACCACAGTCAAAGAGAATTTATTATTTGGTGCGGCTTTAGTGATAACTGTGCTCTTTTTATTTCTCGGTAATTTCGGGGCTGCCTTCATTGTCGCTCTTGCCATACCACTCTCGATGATGTTCGCTTTTAGTATGATGCTACAGTTAGGCATAGTAGGGAGTTTGATGAGTCTGGGCGCGATTGACTTTGGACTTGTGGTTGATAATGCAGTTATTCAAGTGGAGAATGTTACAAGGAGATTAGCTGGCAAATTAAACAGTCGAGAGCGTCTTATCAAACTTAGAGATGCAATTTTGGAGGTTCGCAAGCCAACTCTGTTCGGAGAGCTGATCATAATGATTGTATATCTGCCCATCCTAACCCTTGAGGGTATAGAGGGCAAGTTATTCAGACCAATGGCTCTGACTGTAATTTTGGCGTTGGGAGGATCTCTAATACTTTCTTTCACTACCATTCCAGCTCTTTGTGCGACTATCCTGCCAATGAGAGCCAAAAAAGATTTGGGTGAGATGCGGTTGGTGAAATTTCTCCAACGTCTTTACAGACCTTTGCTTGAGTGGTGCCTGAACTGGGGTAACACCGTCCTGATTGGCGCGTTTGTGCTCTTGATGATAGCAGGTGTCACTTTTACACGTTTAGGCGCAGAATTCATACCCAAACTCTCCGAAGGAAGTATTGTCGTCAATATTATACGCCTCGCGGGAATTTCACTCGAACAGTCCACCGATCAGGCCGCACATGTTGAAAAAATATTGAAGGAGAAATTTCCTGATGAGGTCGCTGAGATTTGGACAAGAACAGGAACTCCCGAAGTTGCAACCGATCCAATGGGAGTCGAGTTAGCTGATGTATTTATCGCATTGAAACCAATTGAGGAATGGACTCAGACGAGTAACCAGAGACAACTTGTTGAGTTGATGGATGCGGAGTTATCTGATCTTCCGGGAATGAACATGGGATTCACTCAACCGATAGAAATGCGCTTCAATGAGATGATCTCCGGTATTCGAACGGATGTAGGTATAAAAGTTTTTGGCGATGATATTGATATTCTCAAGCAAAAAGCAGGTCAAATAGCCGGAATTGTCGGAGAAATTCAAGGAGTGGCTGACCTCAATTTGGAGCAGATCACAGGACAACCTGTTCTGAAATTGATCGTAAATCGCAAATCGCTTTCAAGATATTCACTTTCTTCGGAAGTCGTTCTCGAGTCAATTAAAATGATCGGTGGTTCTGTGATTGGTGATGTTCGGGAGGGTCAAAGAAACTTCGAATTGGCGGTCAAGTTCGACACTACATTTACCCGAACACCTGAGGCACTTCATAAAATATTGCTATACGGTCAGGCTGGAGAGCATATTCCTTTCGATAGGGTTGCACGATTCGAACAAACAGAAGGTCCTTCCACTATCACTCGAGAATGGGGCAAACGACGAGTCGTTGTCCAATGTAATGTACGTGGGCGTGATATCGACTCATTTATTGGGGAGGTTCGAACCAGAATTGAGAAAGAAGTTCCACTGGATTCCGGATATTTTATTCGCTATGGAGGACAGTTTAAAAATCTGGAACGTGCTCGAACCCGATTAATGATTGTTGTTCCCATCGCTTTGCTATTAATCTTTGGTCTCCTCTATCTGTCATTCAAGAGTGCCAGAGATGCATTACTGATTTTCAGTGGTGTACCTTTGGCAGCTGTAGGTGGAGTATTTGCCCTGGTAATTCGAGGAATGCCGTTCAGTATTTCCGCTGGTGTGGGATTCATAGCCTTATCCGGTATAGCTGTACTCAATGGTCTCGTTCTGGTATCGGCAATACGTATTCTCATTTCGCAGGATATGGAGATTGATATCGCAATCAAACAAGGAGGCCTCCAGCGTTTACGCCCAGTAATTATGACCGCGCTTGTGGCTTCGCTCGGTTTCGTTCCGATGGCATTGTCGAATGGTGTTGGGGCAGAAGTTCAACGACCACTTGCAACAGTTGTCATTGGTGGAATTCTAACTTCCACTTTTCTCACATTGCTTGTTTTGCCAGTACTTTACAAACGATGGGGAGAGCGATCCCTATCTGAAGATGTAAAGAAGAAGAATTTATGAGTTTTGATCTGCACATTATCAAAACGCACATCATTAAAACGCCCTTATGAGAAAGAAACTCGTAAGGGCGTTTTACTTCTTGAGTTACAGATTAGGAAATCCTCACTCGGATTCTTAATAGCACATAGTTCTGGAAAGACCTACATGGTCATGTTTATTTCAAATTACTTCTTGTGAGCTTCTAATTATTTAAAATTATCAGTTTCACTGCCCCACTTTCGTTCAATGATACTATAAAGTGATGGAAGCAGATATAAAGTTAATGTCGTTGATGTTAGCAGCCCACCGACGACGACTATCGCGAGGGGACGCTGTACTTCTGCACCAATACCTGTTGCTATAAGTAATGGAACTAATCCCAGAATAGTTGTAAGGGCAGTCATAGAAACCGGTCTTACTCGCAAAATAGATCCCTGTAAGATCACTTCGTTAAGAGGCAATCCCTTCTTTCGAAGTTCATTAAAATAACTTACCATCACTATCCCATTTTGAACGGCATTACCGAATAGAGCAATGAATCCAATAGAAGCGGGAACAGATAAATACTGCCCGGTAAAATATAGAGCCAGAATACCACCAATTAGTGCAAATGGGATATTTAAATATATTAATAAGGCATGACGCATATTGTTGAAGGCTGAGAATAATAGTATGAAAATGATAAACATCGTCAATGGCACAATGATTCCCAATCGCGCCATCGCACGCCGTTGGTTTTCAAATTGTCCACCATACTCGATGAAATAGCCCGGAGGTAGTTCTAATTCATCTTTCAGTACAGTTTGAATCTCACTAACTACACTTCCCAGGTCTCGACCTTCAACATTAGCCTGTATGACAATCCGACGCTGGTTCTTTTCCCTGTTTATTTGAATTGGCCCCAAAACCTGACGTATTTCAGCAACGGCTGAAAGAGGAACAAAACTACCATTTGGTGTATGAATCCTGATATTCCCAATGGCATCAACGTCATCCCGGAATCGTTCATCATAACGAACCAGGATTCCAAATCTGCGTGTCTGCTGATACACCTGCCCGATGACTTCACCACCAATACCAATTTCGATGGTCTCCATTATGTCATCTACACCAAGACCATATCTTGCAGCAGCTTCGTTATCTACATCAATTTGCACCTGAGGTTGACCGAATGATTGTTCAACTGATAAATCTGCTATCCCAGCTACATTGCCCAGCAAACTCTTGATTTCATCACCTTTCGAACGCAGTATTTCCAAATCCTCCCCAAACAACTTAATTGCAAGTTCTGCTTTTACACCGGATAAGAGCTCGTCAAACATGTTCTGAATTGGCTGCGATACTGCTATCTGAATCCCCGGATACGCCTCCAATTCAACCCTGAGTTCGTTAATGAGATCCTGCTTAGTACGTCCTGAATCCCATTCACTAAAAGGTTTCAATCCTAATTGTATATGAGCTGTATTGACCGGATGAGGGTGAGAGCCTGCCTCTGGTCTGCCAATTAAGGTTACACAGTATGTTACCTCTTTATGCTTTGCCATTTTTTCCTGCTGGATTTCGAGAATCCTGGTCATCTCCTTCAACGAAGTTGATGGTGCGGCAATTACCTGGACTGAGATCGCCCCCTCTTCAAGAGTTGGAATAAACTCTGTACCAAGATGAGGAATGAGCAGAATACTCACCACCAATGCGAGCAATGATGGCAAGATTACCATTGATGGTTTTGCAATTACCTTCTTCAGAATGGTTTCGTAGGTTCTCTTGATGCTATGTACAATGAAGTTATCTTTATTTGAAATCTTACCTTTGAAGAAAACCGATGCAAGGAATGGAATCAGGGTGAAACTGAAGATTAGTGATCCTATCAATCCGAAGGTAATAGTAAATGCCATCGGACTAAACATCTTACCCTCGATCCCTTCCAGCGTAAACAACGGCAGGAACACAATTATAATGATCATTATCGCAAAGGAAATAGGCCTTGCAACTTCCTGACCTGCGGTCAGTATTACTTCTCGCAATGGTCTCTTACCATTCGAATCCGCAAGATGTCGCCATATGTTTTCAACCATGACAACTGCGCCATCAACAATCATCCCAATCGCGATAGCCAAACCGCCAAGTGACATCAAATTGGCTGAAATTCCTGTTTGTCTCATCAGGAGGAATGCCATTAACATTGACATCGGCAGTGAGACTGCGACTACCAGAGCACTGCGGACATCACCCAGAAACAGGAAGAGGACAAATATAACAAGAATTGCACCTGTCAGAAGTGCAGTTTTGACAGTTCCTGTAGCCTTTGAAACCAGATCTGCCTGTTCGTAAAACGGAACCAGTTTTACCCCTTTCGGGAGTGCGGTCTTAATCTCATCGATTTTTGTATACAGGTTCTCAATTACATTGCTGGTATTTTCTCCGAAGAGTTTCAGGACTATTCCGGAAACAACCTCACCGACACCATCTTTCAGCACTACTCCCCGCCTGATTTCAGGACCGATATTAACATCAGCAACTTCGCTTAGTCTGACTACAATACCATCTACTTCCTTTATTTTTATCTGTGAGAGCTGCTCAGCATTTTCCAGCAATCCAAGACCACGAACAAGGTACTCTTCCCTGCCCCTGATTATGAACTGCCCACCAACATTTCGATTATTCTCCTGAATAGCTTCAACAACCTCCTCGAGTCCAAGATCATAAGACATTAGTTTGTGGGGATTTAACTCAACTTGAAATTGGAGAACATTTCCACCCATAGACAACACTTCGGTCACACCAGGAACCGTTCCTATCTGGTATTTCACTACCCAGTCATTTAGTGTCCGTAGATATATATCAAGTGGCTGCCCATCAGTATCCAAGGTTGAATCGGCCGTCAGATAGTACATAAAAACTTGCCCGAGCCCGGTTGAGATTGGACCTAAGCCAGGTGGTTCGTGCATCTCCGGGAGATCTGCCATGGCTGTGTTAAGGCGTTCAGCAACTAATTGACGGGCAAAATAAATATCCACCTTATCTTTGAAATAGACATAAATTACTGCCATTCCGAAAGCAGATGTTGAACGTATATCGGTAATGCCTGGCAGTCCGTTCATAGCAGTTTCAATCGGATACGTTATCAGCCTTTCCACCTCTTCGGGAGCCATGCCGTGAGCTTCAGCAAAAACTGGAACCATCACAGGCGAAATATCAGGAAAAGCATCAACAGGCAATTGACGGTAAGAATAAATACCAGCACCGACTATCACCAAAAGGAAAAGTCCAAGAAGCAGTTGTCTTGTTATTGAAAACTCAATAATTCTCTTAAGCATGTTAAATCCCTGTTAGTGTGAACAGCCGCTGTGAAAATTGCTTTTTCCTGCCTCGGATTTTATCGCAAATGCGCCCTCGGCTACAATCCGTTCTCCAACAGTGAGTCCATCATAAATTTCAATCCAACCACCTCTCGAGTAACCGGTAATTATCTCTCGGGGGCTATATCCTCCCGGTTCAATTTCTACATATACAAGTTTATCACCGTTTTCATCTCTCACGACTGATTCAATAGGTATTAATATTACGTCTCCAACACCTTTCTCCATATCGATCCTGACATTAACATATGCTCCAGGCAAAAGATGACCGTGAAGATTACGAACATCCACAAAAGCAGTAACAGTTCGCGTTTCAGCTGAGATTTCACCTGCTATTCTCTCAATGGAACCGGAAAGGACTCGACCTGAACCACTCAGTGATGAAACCTCGGCTTTCATTCCCGGGATGATATCATGAATTTCACGCTCTGGAATATCAACTTCTACCCGTAGCCTTCTATTATCGACAATATGAAACAAGTCCATATCCGGGTTTACCTTCATTCCCAAACGAGCTTCCCTGCTTATTACCGCACCGGAAATTGGACTGCGCAAAGTAACAACTCCACCTGATTGCTGACCTGAGTTCAGTTTCTCAATATCACTACCCGAAAATCCAAGAGCTAACATAGTATTTTTTGCAGAATTAACGGTATTCTTTATCATTTCAAGCTTCATTTTCAACTCGAGTACTTCTTTTTGAGATCCTATACCTTCTTCCACAAGCTGTTGATGCCGTTTATGATCATTACTAATGAATGTATATTCAGCCATTGAAATTGAGTATGCAGCTTCTGCTTCACCCACTGTAGGAGATTCCACCAGGCATAACGCCTGTCCCTCTTCAACTTGATCTCCAAAGTCTGCAAATAATTCTTTAACTCTCCCCTCAACAAGTGTACCTACCAATCCTTCACCGTCCGGGTGTGGTTGAACAGTTCCGGGCAGACTTAAGTCGCTCTTCAGCGAACCCTTTCCAACTCGAGAGACGACGATTCCCGCCTCTCTAACCCCCTGCAATCCAATATGGATGACTCCCTCCTCGCTACCATGATCATGTCCCTCGTGTTCATCTGTATCTTCCGCTTCGTGATCACATTCAGCGTGCTCATCTTTATCAGCATCAAGATCTTCTTCGGAACACTCTGAACCATGTTCATGTTCAGTCTTTTCTTCGCTCTTTTCTATTTTACCGTGTTTATGTCCTGCATGCAGGTCATCCTCAATTGCCAGGGAGGCACCGACAAAGCTGATAACTGCTAAAAGAAATATCGTTCCATATAACGCTATTATACTTGTTTTCTTTAAATATACTCTCATTGTTTCCTCCCGTTGTTATCAGAGTTCAATGATTCCTGATCATCAACGATAGACCGACCTTCTAATCGGTCAAGACTAATTTGATTATTGTAGAACTCAGCAGTAATTTCAAGAAATTCGAGGTGTACATCAAGATGACTTCTTTGTCCGTCAACAACCTCAAAGTAATCCGCTTCACCAATATCAAAGCTGCGTCCGGCGAGTTCATATGCCTCTTGACTCAAAGGCAGTAATTCGTCTCTATATAGCTCGAACCGTTCCATTGACGACCTGAGATTCTGTGCCAGCGATTGCCATTCACTCAGCATTTCTTTGTAATGAGCTACTAGTTGTTCTTTGACATTTCTCGCATGTGCACTTGTAGATTGGATATCACCAATTCCACCCCACCAGAACCATATAGGAAGGTTGAATCCAAGCTCCACACCCCAGAAATCAGGATTTTCCTCTTCCGGGGCAGTCTGTTGGAAGTAGCTTAGTTCCATTTCAGGCAACCAGGCGGTTTTGCTGAGTATCTTCTCATTTCTTGTAAGTTCCAGTTCATTACAAAGCGAAACTGTTTCAGGACTGTCCCGAAATGGCATCTCTTCCAACTTCATTTTGGAAGTGCTTTGAAACGAATTCATTTCACTGATTCGATTCTTATCTATTTCACAATCCTCAGCAGGATTCGTTAAGTCAAGTCTATTTTGATCAACTCCTGTTAAGGAAGAAAGGTGAAACATTGCAGCTTCTTTTGCTCGTTGGGCACTTTTAAATTGCCCCTTAATCTCAAGTGCTTCAAGTTGAGCTCTTTTTGAATCAAGCCGAGATGTCTCTCCGATCTTGTACCTTCTTTTAATCTTGTCAGCATAACTATCGCTGCTCTGCGACATTTCCTTAAGAATGTCGACCAATTGAGTTTGAATATAAGCATCCAGGTACGCTTCACGGACTCGTACTTCAAGATCCAGTAGCAAAGCCCTGCTCTCATTTTTGGCAAGTTCAAGCTCAATGTTCGCGGCTTTTGTCAACCAAAAATATCGTATTGGAAATTCAAATTCCTGAGAGATCGCGATCCGTTTTTCTTCATAATCCGATAGCCCCCCACCATCGGGAATACCCTCGTATTCGATTGCAATTCCGGGAGAGGGAAGCGAAAGCTCACTCATCCTTTTTCCCTTAGCCTCCACAATCAGGGCTGAGGCAATCTTCGCATCCGGATGATCTTTCAGAGTCAGCCGAATCGCTTCTTCTATCGATAATGTTTCTGCATAAGTGGAGTTTATCCCGAACAATGATACAAAAATCAGCAACGGGCAAATTACAATTTTACCAAACAATGATGTTCCTCCGAGTTATCACTCGTAATAACTAACTTAACCTACAGTGCAGAAAAGGAAGTTAATAAAGGTGTTTTAACGTTATTTAATCTGAATCCGGAGTATGTCATTAATCCCAATATGTGAAAATCAGATTAGTGAGATACTTTGGTTTGGAAAAGAATCAAACTTGAGGAGGACGTTCCAGACGATCTGGATATGTTGAGCGAGGAGTTGGGTTAGTTGGGATTTCCAGCATGAAACTTGGCATGTAAATCTGGAGGGTTGAGAATATAACAGACTTCTGTTGCAATTGGTGACATAGACACGAGCAATCATCCGAATCACCCATGTCATGTTCTGTAGTCTGTGCAGGAACATCGTCAGAACAATGATCTGAATGGGAAGTGTGCGGAGCTGCAAAATCGATCAACACGTGCGTCGTTGCAATGCAAAATGCAAAAACAACAAGTACTGAGATCAGATTTTGAAATATGTCAGGTTTTTTCCTCATAACCCATTTTACTAAATGAATTGTTTTCCGGTTCCATATTTCATGAACCGGATGCAACACTAATATAATACTTTCTAAATACCAAATCCAGCATAATCACTTTCTTGCTATTAGTTGAAAAATCTTTGTGTTTAAAATGAAAGACGCCTGATTCAAATATCAGGCGTCAACTTTTTCTGTATACTGTCTCAGGAAAAGTAAATTGTCCTATTCATCACATTCCCCCTCAACACATCTTTTTATGATCTTCACCCGACCTTCCTGATTCATATTTATTTCTAAACCTTCGATAGCCCGTCCTGCTCTTTCCTCACAATCTTCCAATGCTTCACCCTCAACCTCCATCGCACCTATTCTGATCTCCCGCCGGATTTCCCCATCACCCATTTGTTCGGTTTTCACGTCTACTTCAGTAAGATGAAAACCTTGAGATGCGAACGCAGCTCTTAAAGTCTCTTCCAGTTCCTCGTCAGATGGACCTTCAACCCCAATACAGACTCTGCCATTGGTAACTGCTGCCAGGGCATTACCTCCAACCGGTTTGGTAATCTCTTCGCTCTTCAATAAAATCGACTCTTCATTGCTGACAATACCGATTAAAGCTGCTCTTATCTCAGACTCGACCTCATTCATATCTCTATCTACAAAAGTCATTACCAGTTCAGCTTTTCCATTAGTGATATTCAGGTTCTGGTTCTTGACACCCCGAATATTTTCAACTGCTTTCATTACCTTGCTAGGATGAGGCAGGACTGTTGGGCATGATTCATCTTCTGAAAGCTGTGTATCAACAGCGAATTCTGCTGTTACCATATCCCCGACTTTCATTGAATACGTCGCAGGGATCAAAACCATTGCCAGAACAATTACTGCGAAGCCTCCCGCGATGACTGCTGTTTTTCTTGTGAAATTCATGATTGGATTAATCCTTTCTTTTTGACTCCGCAACCTTGCCATCATCCGCTCGTAGTGAAACGGCTTGAGCTCTTCATCTGCCAGTTTTTTTAAGCCATTATCAACTGGTTTGTACGACTCGTGATCCATGAGGAGCCTCCATTTTTAACAATTCTTCATAGGCCTCGCGAAGTTTCTTCCGACCTCGCGACAGACGCGACTTAACAGCGGAGTTAGTGATTTTCTGGTGCGCAGCCACCTCAGCCACGCTCATGTTGAGGATTTCAAACAAGACCAATGCTTCCCGTTGTGCTTCCGGTATTCGTTTAAGTGCCATTCTTACGATCTCTTTTTCATCATAAGATGTGACCTCAGGACTTGTCAACTCGGCAGCATTTTCAAGACCAACAGCCCTCTTGATCCATTGCAATCTTGATCGCGAGAAGTGAGTGTTCTTGATAATCTTCAGCAGCCAGAACTTAAACCTGTCCGGATCTTTCAGCCGCGGAAATCCCTTCCACGCCCGAACGAGCGCATCTTGAAGCAGATCATCCCCATCAACTGCCGATCCAGCCATAGCCCGTGCATACCTGACAACATCATTGTAGCAGGGCTTTAATAATTGTTCGAAATCCAACTTTCCTCAAAAAAAGAATATCACTGCAGTAATGTTCTGACTATGAGACAACCCAAATCATGAATTGGTTGCATCTTTTTTGAAAATAGATAAAAATAGTGAAAATCTCAACCTACAAAACGTTGCCTCGATCCCCTGTAGTCGAGGGATTTTCCACGTTGGCGTGTGGCATGGGCTATTTCATTGCCCATGTTTCCTTACAATTCACAGTTCACTGAACCTTCGTTTTCGAAAAAAGTAGTTTATAAAGAAACTCGGGTAACAAGTAACCCGAGCCACACAGGTATATACAGCATCAACTATCCACTCTATGTATTTTGACGGAAACATTTTCCCCGTCCACCTCGAAGACCAGGTAATGGTGAAAACCGCCTTTTTCCGCATCTATATACATACGTGCACCACCACCTCCGGAAACCAGATAGCGTGTGGGCTCACCCGCTTGATAGGGAGCGATATTCTTCATATTGGTCGGATCTTGAGGGTTGTAATACAGATGTTCATGAGATGCCAGGACGTACGAGATGTTATCGTATTTCGCAAAGATGTCAGTCAGCTTTTTGAGGCTGGCGGGATTAAGTATGTCTTGGGGACGCTGTGGTTTCATCGGATAATGCATCATTATAAAGATGTGCGTTTTATCCTTATTTGATCCTAGGTCTTTATCAAGTTGTTCAAATTGTGCATCACTTATATAGCTGAATTCTATATCACCTGGTGGATGCGGAGTGCCTTTTGGTGGAATATCTTCTGTATTGAGAGTAATAAAGCGTGAATTTCCATAATCGAAAGCCCCATATAAAGGACCAACACACTCCAGATATATTTTGTGCATCCTTTCGCTGGGAATATCCTCAGCATCGTCCAATTCGTGATTACCGGGTGTATTAAAGACTGGAACTCCTGCAATTTTAGCTACTTCCAAGAAATCCGTGAATTTCTGTTTGATGACTTCCGTAGAAGCTTGAGGATCCTTTCCCTTGATAATGTCGCCGAGGCTAAAGACGAATGCGGGTCTTTTGGGTTGATAGTCATTTATTTCTTTCAAGATCCCGCTGATGATCTGACGTGATTTTTGATCTCCCTGGCAATCACCAAAAACGGCGAAGGTAAAGCTATCTGTCCGGGAAGATTCAAGTACGCCCGTTCCGTTAACCGCAGCAAACTGAGGAAAACCACCATCCGATTTATCAGATAGAAGGACTTTCGAATGCATGCAGCCAAGAACGATTAACATAACAAAAAGCAGTGCTGGTAACAATTTTTTGAATTTCATTAGAATTCTCCTTTAGATTTTTTTTATTGATTCTATGCCTAAATACAATTGAAGTTTATCGTCATTTACTCTTAAAAGTAACACAGACCACAAACTGTAGGGGTTGAATATTTTCAACCCAAATCCCTTCGAATAATAATAAAATCCTGATTCATTGAAATCAGAAAATCTCCCTATTGCGTTCCTTAAAACATATCATTAACTTGCAATTAGGAACAGGGGACATAAATGAATTTAAGGGATTCATTTCACGGATCAAGAGATTTATAGAAAAATAACTAAATTATCCCACTTTTCCTAAAAACCTCACATCCACAAAACACAACTCACTCAACTCTCAATATTTTGTACAATTATTGGAGCGATGATGAAGTATCTATTTACCATAATTTTCGCATTTTTGATCTCTTTTCCTCAATTGAACGCTCAGGATAACTTTGGAATAAGACCAGTTAGGAGTATGTTTGATTATTGGCAAGGTGCATACTCTTTGGCCATTACCGGAGATACCATATTCGTGGCGACTGATGGGACCGGACTTGAAGTGTTAAACATCAACGGTAACCGTTTCTCTAAAGAAGGTCAATTAGAAGGTGGTTATCCCTTCAAAGTTAAAATTGAAGGCGAATATGCATATGTACTTCAATGGAGTACATTACAAATAACTGACCTCGAGGCAATCCCGAATACTATTGGTACATTAGAGACTCAACGAGGAACAGAGATTGACGTTGAGGGAAATCTGGCCGTTATTGGAAGTTTGAGAGGTGGTCTAATGTTTGTTGATGTTTCCGATCCGTCTCAGCCTGAAATTGTTTCTACATTGGATATAGATGAAAATCCCCACGGGGTAACCATTAATGGTTCATATGTCTTTGCATCATATCCCGATGGAGGTGTGTATATAATTAATATTGACGATATTAATGAACCCGAAATTACCACTCAAATTGACGATTATGGTCTCGTAAACAATGTTGTTATTGAAGGCGACCTTGCCATACTGAGTACTGAAGACTCCGGTTTGATACTTATTGACATATCAGATTTTCAAGAACCAAGAGAAATTTCTTCGATTATTCCACGAGAAGGTCGGCCATGCAAAAAAACAGTAATCCGAAATGATTTTGCATATACTTTAGGATGGGATCTAATCCATACCGTTGACATTCAAGATGTTGAAAATCCAGAAGTTGTTGGAAGACGATTTGGATTCAGCCCATCATCTGATTTTGAAATTGAAGGGAATAGATTGGTCATGACTCTCTCAGAGGATTGGGGAAATGATTGGTATTTGTCAGCAGTAGGTGTCTATTTATATAACATTGAAGATCCGGTTAGACCATCCTTAGTGGATCGTTATATTTCAATAGGTTATGCCTATGACGTGGTTATAAGAGACGATTTTTTGTTCTTGTTAGAGGGATGCGATTGGGAAGCGTATTCAGTAGATGGAGATGATATTTTTGCTGAGTTAAAAATTATCAACGTTGAAAATCCAATGGAACCACGATATGTGTCATCTTACCCAGGATGGTTAGGAGATGTATCCGATGTGGATATGGTGGGAAATTTTGTTTATTTTGCTGCTGGTTATGGCGGACTGGAGATTCTCGATTTGAGTAATCCACAAAGACCCAGAGGTGTAGGTTTATTGGATATTGAATGTCTGACAGTTACAGTAAATGAAACTCATGCATTTATTTCCCCTTCAAGTGATTGGCGTAATGAAACCAACTTGTTTGTCGTCGATATTTCTGATCCCACTGATCCAACAGAAATTGCAGAAATAAATACAGAAGCTACCATAGAGGACATGATGAATGTAAACGATTTTGTTTACATTGCTAATTATAACCTAGGATTAACGGTCATTGATGTCACCGATCCTGAAAATCCTGAAGAAACCGCTAATCTACAGGGATATAGGACTTACAAGATTGATGTTCAGGGTGATGTCCTCTTTATTTTGTGCGAGGGAGGACTTTGGATCGTCGATATCTCCGATCCTACAAATCCAAATGAGATCACTTTTTTACGGATAGAAGGCAGTCTCAGGGGTGTAGATGTCCAAGGGGATTTTGCTGCTGTTGTTAGGACAAATCCTTCATCTCTTTTAGTCGTTGACATATCAGATTCTGCAAACCCAGAGGTTACGGGATCTTACAGTGAAGATATACGCTTTAGTGGAGTAGCCTTAATCGAAGAATACGCCTATGCAGCCTGCAGGAGCCACCTCAATATCTACGACTGTTCGGGAGCAATGGGGCTCCCTGTGCCACCCGAGTGGGTCAATGTACCAAGAGTTGTCATCGTTACTGAAACTGATACCATTGAATTTGAACTTGTCGCCATTGATTCAAATGGAGATGAAATAGTGTTGGAAATGGATCGGAGAAATCTACCCGACGAAGCGGTATTCACAGATGATGGTGAAGGCAGAGGTCGCTTTCGCTGGGTAACCGGATATGATGATGCTGACAATTACGATCCAAGATTCAGGGCTTCTGCTGGAGAGGACGAGAGCACAATTGAGGTCAATATTCGAGTTTTGAACCTGAACCGTCCTCCGGAATTAATCGGTCGAATCCCGGATATCGTCCATACGGAAGATGGAGGTCGATTAGAGATATCCCACCTTGATACAATCTTCTCCGATCCCGATGAAGAGCAACTGCAATTTATCTTTCTCAATGCACCAGAGCCTATGAATATAAGTGTTGATCGCAATGATGAGCTTGCTCTAAACCCAGATCAAAATTATAACCTACCGGAAGGTGCGGAAATAATCCTTATTTGTCAGGATGGTGAAGTTGGTGAAGTTAGTGATTCATTCAACGTTATCATCGAACCCGTTAATGATGCCCCTTCACGGTTTGGAATACTCCAACCACAGGATGGGACAGTCATCGAAGGAAATGAAGCTACTTTTACCTGGCAGGAAACATCCGATATAGACAGCGATTCTGTCGGATATTGTTTGAATCTGAACGTACGTCATAATACCATCGATACATCTTTCAGTTGGGCAGCAGGTACCGATACATCTAAGTTAATAAGCGAATTAGACACAATTTCCGCAGGGCTTGGAATATGGGAGCAAATTACCGCGTTATGGCATGTTGAAGCGTCGGATGGATCGCTGACTACCGAATCTTTCAATCGGTATGAGATAGTTATCCCATTCACTCAAGTAGCTGATGATCAGCAAAAAGAATTGCCAGATCATTACTCACTGGGACTGAACTACCCTAACCCATTTAACAATTCAACAACTATACCTTTCAGTCTGCCGGTGTCCGGACAAGTCATCTTAAATGTTTATGATATTTACGGCAGATTTCAGGATACGATTATTAACGAATCAATCCCGACTGGTTGCCATCAGGCAATCTGGAATGCTGACAGTTTTCCGGCGGGGATCTATTTTTATATGTTGACCGCAGGTGATTACATTATGACCTGCAAAATGGTTCTTGTGAAATGAGAGGAAAAAAATCTGGATGTTTAGACCTACGGAACATATCGGAGTAGAAATGAGGTACCTATTTACCATAACTTTCGCAGTTTTGATCTCTTTTACTCAACTGAACGCTCAGGATAACTTTGGAATAAGACCAGTTGGAAGCATGTTGGACTATTGGGTGGCTGCATCTTCTGTGGCAATTAATGGTCAAACAGCTTTTGTTGCGACCGAGTCGACTGGATTGTATTTGGTGAACACCAACGATCCTATTCTTGATGGTCAATTGGAAGGTGTTAGTCCCGATAGAGTAATTATAGAAGGTGAGCGAGCTTACTTACTTGAAAATCAAGCATTAACGATAACAGACCTAAATGCGAATCCCAATATAATCGGAACATTAGACATTGAGTGGGGAAGGGAGTTTGACGTTGCCAATAACCTGGCTGTCATCGCTCAATATGGAGAAGACATATTAATAGTTGATATTTCTGATCCTGAACAGCTTGAAATTATCTCCTCAGTTGAAATAGACCGTAATGAAAATGATTACCCTCTCGATGTAACAATTAATGATACATTTATATTTGCATCCTACAGGCGACAGGGATTGTTTGTCATTAGCATTGAGAACATCCGTGAACCGGAAGTCATTGCTGTGTTTGACCAATTTCGTTCTGTTAATGATGTAGTCATTGAGGGAAACCTCGCAATTCTAAGTACTGAGGGATTAGGTCTTGTAATGATGGATATCTCCAATATCCGTGAACCAGAAGAAATATCTACCATCGGACCAGACCGAAATCGTCGTGGTTATATAAAAGCACGAATCCGAGACAATTTGGTATATGCGTTGGGTTACTATGGAAGTATAGATATTATTAATATACAAGATATTGAAAACCCGGAAATTGTTCAAAGATTTGGAATAGCTCCCTCAACGGATTTCGAAATTGCGGGGGATCGATTGATAATGACTCTTGATAGATATGAAGGGCGTTGGAGATCTGCCGTAGGTATTTATGTATATAGTCTTGAAGATCCGATCAGACCTGAACAAACAGGTCGGTTTCTTTCTATCGGACTTGCAGCTAATGTCGTTTTTAAAGATGATATGGTTTTTTTACTTGAGGGTATCGATTGGGAACAATATGAAGAGGAGGAGGATGTATATCTTGCTCCCAAACTTAATATTATCAATGCTGCAGATCCGATGGATCTCGAGTACCTATCCTCCTACACTGTTTGGGATTGGGATGAAGACGAATTTCCCCTGGACAATGCTGATGTAGATATGATTGGAGAACATGTTTATTTTGCAATGGGTTTATATGGGTTGTTTGTTCTTAACATTAGTGATCCGCAAAGACCGAGATTAGTCAGAAGACTACGAACCGACTGCTTCAGCATCACTGTTGACGAAACACATGCAATCATATCTCCAGCCCATGAGATGCAAAATAGCGCGACAAATATGTTGATAATTGACATAACAGATCCAGCTCGTCCCAATGAAATTGCGGAAATTGATACTGAAGATCTGGTTTTAAACCTGATTAAAACAGGCGACTTTGTTTATGTTGCTAATTTTGAAAGAGGGCTTACGATAATTAATGTCGCCGACCCTGAAAATCCAGAAGAAATTTCCAATCTTCAAGGACACATTCTACATACGCTTAAGATTCAGGATGGGATTGTCTATTCAGTAGTTTTTTATGAAGAAAACGAAGCCGATTGGGGAATGTGGATTGTCGATGTTTCTGATCCGGCAAATCCTCAGGAAATCACATTCTTTCAGTTGGAAGGTAGACCACATCGTTTAGATATTCAGGGGAATTTTGCCATTGTGACATGTGAAAATCCAAATTCAATTTGGATCATGGACATATCTGATCCGGCAAATCCGGAAATTACCGGAACTTATTTCGCAAAACACTATTGCGGTGGAGTTGCCTTAAACGAGGAATTTGCATATATAGCCTGCTCAAGTCATCTTAAAACCTTCGACTGTTCCGGAGCCATGGGAATACTTCAACCTCTCCAATGGGTAGACGCTCCTGAACTCGTCATTGTGAATGAAACCGATATAGTTGAGTTTGAACTTGTTGCGAATGCAGAGGATAATGATCAAATAACCTTGGAAATGGACAGGAGAAATCTGCCTGATGAAGCTGAATTCATTGATGGAGGTGGTGGTAGAGGCAGGTTTTCGTGGGTGACAGGATTTGAGGATCGCGGAGAATACAATCCCCTGTTTATTGCAACAAACGAAATAGATGAAATTAATATTGAAGTTGAAATAAGAGTCCTGAACGTAAACCGCGCTCCCCAATTAATTAATCAAATCCCTGATTTAATCCACACTGAAGACGGAGGTCGGCTGGAAATCGCTCTGCTTGACACAATTTTTCACGATCCCGATGAAGATGAACTGCAGTTTATAATTCTCGATGCTCCTGAGTCGTTGAATCTAAATATCAATCGCGAGACAACACTCTTTCTCAATCCGGAACCCGACTTCAACCTTCCCGAAGGAGCCGAGATAGAACTGATTTGTCAGGATGGTGAAGGTGGTGAGGTTATTGAACGATTCAATGTAGTCATTGAACCGGTTAATGACGCTCCCGCCCATTTTGCACTGATAGAACCAGATCCGGGAACGGTTATTGATGGAAATGAAGCTCGTTTCACGTGGCAGGAAACCTGGGATATAGAAAGCGACTCCGTCAGCTACAGCTGGAACCTTTACATCGGCTATAATGAAATTGACACCATCTTCTCAATCGACATGGGCTCTGACACCTCTGTTGTGATAAGCGAAATAGACACCATAACTACCGGTCTCGGAATTTCGGAGCAAATTAATGCAATCTGGTATGCAGAAGCTTCGGATGGTGTTCTTGTTACTGAATCATTGAATCGGTGGGAAATCATTCTACCCTACACTCAGTCAATTGCCAATCAAGGTGTTGAATTACCAGACCATTACTCACTCGGTCTGAATTACCCTAATCCATTTAACAATTCGACAACAATACCTTTCAGTTTGCCTGTTTCAGTACCGATTCTCTTGAATGTCTATGACATTTACGGCAGATTCCAGGGCTCACTTATTAACGAATCATTCCCGGCTGGTTGCCATCAAGCGATCTGGAATGCTGACAGTTTTCCGGCTGGTATTTATTTTTACACAATTATTGCTGGAGAGTTTAGCAAAACTCGAAAATTAGTGCTTGTGAAATAAATAGACTAAAACACAAGGCTGAATTACATCACTAACACAAATTCAAGCCATTTCGGATTCCCATCAAGTTGGGAGCGATGGTTTATACTCTAAAACAATCTGGACAACCGGGTTCTGAAGCTTTAAATTAAGAGACAGCTTAGAACAATTCAGTGAAGCCGACAATTCACTGTAATATTTCAAGCGCATCAAATGATGTCACCATTTAAGCGAGTAATCCACATATTCATCTGAATGAAATCGGATTACCAGAATCAATTCAATACATTTGGAGAAGTTTATTGAGTGCTAAAAAAATTCTTGTAGTTGATGATCAACCTTCAAGTCTCCAGGTTATTGTGACCTTTCTTGAGAGGACTGAAGATAATTACGACATTTATCAAGCTTTGGATGGTGAGGAATGTCTGCGGATAGCTTCCGAAAAACACCCGGATTTAATCATAATAGACTGGGTGATGCCAGGGATTTCAGGTATTGACGTAATAAAACAGCTTAAATCCGATAAGGAAACGACGGATATCCCGGTGATAGTATGTACCGGTTTGATGACCTCACCTCAAGACCTTAGAACTGCTTTCGAAGCAGGAGCGGTTGACTATTTACGAAAACCATATGACATGATTGAGCTGATTGCGAGGGTTCGTTCGGTAATCTCACTCGCGGATTCATATAAAGAAATCAAACTTCAAAGAGACGAATTGAAGAAGAAGAATGAAGAATTAGAAATAGCCCATTCACATATCCGGACTCTAAATGGTCTGCTGCCAATATGCACCTCATGTAAGAAAATAAGAGATGACAGGGGCTATTGGCAGGAGGTTGAAGACTATTTTGCAGCGAGTACAAGAGCTGAGTTCTCGCATGGAATCTGCCCTGACTGCATCGAAGAAATTTATCCGGATTCTCCGAATGACAAACGAACCCATTATTTAAAAAGAAAGCAACTTTTATGCGCATCCTGTAAAAAAGTCAAAGATAGCAAAGGCACCTGGCAGGTAGTCGAGGATGCCATCTCCTCAAGCAATATGTCTGAATTCATACATGGGCTGTGTCCGGAGTGTATCAGGGAAAGATTTCCGGATTTTCCCAAGTCTAAATAACCTGGAAAAACAACAGAAAACAAAACCCCGACCTTTAAGACCGGGGCTGTTTTCTGTTTCACATAAATCCCATCACCTATGCGGACTCCCGGGTGCAAGAGCCCGGGTTACATAAATGCAAACAAACTTACTTCATATATACAATCTTCCGAGAGATCGATCCGAATTTAGTATCAACTTGGAGGAAATACAAACCGGCAACAATTGAAGAAGACTCGAGTTTCATTTTCTTGATACCGCTGGTTGAATAGGTTTTCGTGAGGCTCTCTAATTCCCGACCATTGAGATCGAAGATAGAGAAATTAACCTTTCCAGCGTCTTCAATGAAAAATTTGACAGTGGCAATATTGTTGAATGGTTGTGGGTAGATAGAAATCAGTTCAAAACCACTATAAAACTCTGCATTATCTCCCTGATTGATACTAAGGATTTCCTGAAGTTCAAAAATTACTCGAAGAGAGTCCTCATCACCTATCTGTAATCCAAATAAGGTTGTGTCACGGTAGGACTCATGGCCTGCGGAAATGTCAAATATACTGTCGACCGGAATATCCGGAATTCGGTAGAAACCGTCGTCATCAGTTTGTGTCACTTCCCCGGAACTCATCTCGATATTGACACCGGCAATTCCCGCTCTTGTCTCAACATTTCTGACTCTACCATAAACTACCCCCAAAATTACCGGAGGTTCCTGATACTCTTCCCACATTGAGGTTGTGAACTTTATCGCTCGACGATTCGCAAGAGGCGCAGAGGTTTGCGGATAATCTCCACCGTATGTATAACTGATCCCCGACAAACCGTCCGGGCTCGAGATACCTACAGAGGCAAATGGAATATTATCCTCGATTTCGTTCACTCCTTCGAGGTTCTCAATCGAACGGTATTGCATTAATATGTTTGAATCCCCGGTTTCATTTAGATAGGCCAGTGGATGATATATAATGACCTGGAATGTCAGATCTGTCTCACCCTGTGGATATTGTTTGAAACGGTACCACTCGATTATCACGTAGTGCTCTTCCTCATTATGGTAGTAGTAAACTCCTGATTGATTGTCCATCATCAACCAATCCCAGAAAAGTGCAATCATCCCTGCACCGCCTCCCATCGCTCTATCCAGAGGCCAATTCTGCGGGTTCGTGATGTCCTGATTTCCTGGACAGATGAAGCCATTAGTAGTAACTGATATTGTATCGTAGGTCTCTCCATAAAACCTTAATTGGAATGGGAGTTCGATGGGTGTCACATCCCCAACGTCATATGGTGTGTTTGGAGTAAGTTCATCAATGCGTATTCCATCATAATCTCTATCATCATCTCGCAAGCTTATTTCTATCCATTCATAATCGGGAGCGATTTCCCAATCCGAATCCGTGTCATCAAGACAGATATATCCATATTTATCCGGTTTCCGCGGTCCTTCTTCAATACTTTCTCCGACCTGTAATGTGAAGTGGATAGAATCGATAACCGTCTCATCCCTGCTCAAAACCATCAGCATATCACAAATTACCCCTGGAATAATCAGTGAATTTGCCATTATCAAAAATGGCTCTCCGGATAATCCCGAATTTGCCCCGGCTTCAATCATCGGATATGTAGAGCCAGACTCAACTACATTAATCCATGACTCAAGCGAACTCAACTCAGCATTCACACCCTCAAGGTCAAATCTGCCGTCGTTTTCAAGTACAATGTCGAGTTGATAATTCTGATCATCGATTGGAATCACATTGCCACCGACAATCTCGTTTAAGTTCAGATGAGGTGCAACGGGGGCGAATTGATGAGCAGTCTTCATGCTTCCGTCATCATTCCGGATTTCAAGAGATAAAACAGGTTTAGTAGACGGATGCGACTCCGCATCCGGGCAGTTTTCTGCAAACTGTAGTTCAAAAAGCCCACGGAATTCTGTTGAGCTGCCAATACCCAGGTCAGGGAAATTTGCTGAACCAAATTCTGAGATGATAGTTAAATACGGTGAATCTGTATAAAAGACTACTGTCCCACCCTCAAGCCGTTCCTCTCCTGTGTTAGTAATCCTTATGGTTGCACTCCATAACTCACCGGGATTATAATCACCATCTTCATTGCCCAGTACTTCGGTTAATGTGATTCTTGAACCCACTATAAATTCGGGATTGCCAACTTCAATTTCTCCAAACACCGGGCAGATACCTTCTCCAAATGCAGTTAACTGTATCGTACTCTCAGGGCGGAATTCAAAATCTTCATTTGCCATAAACTGCACACTACCATTGGCTGAAGTTCGTTTTAAATTCAACCTCATTTCAGAGTAATCAGCATATTCGGCATCGGCAAAATCCGGAATGTCAACCGGATCATAAAGCGATACTAAAACTCCTTCAACAGGAGAATCATCTTCCGGATCTGTTACAATTGCTTCAATTACCGTTGCGTTTTCATCTATAACTTCAGGAAACTCAACATTGAGTTGACGAGGTACTCCCATCCAGACTCTTAAACCCGGATCACCATAGAAATCCATATCCGTTCTTATGTGAGTATATGCATGCCAACCCTCACCAAATTCAAAATTGGGGAAATACTTTTCTACTTGTGCAATTGTCACAATCCGTCCCCACCCATAAGACATACCTCGCTGAACAACAGCATTTACTAACTCAAGCCATGAAGCTGAGTTAGTAATCGTTGGGGGACCACCCCAGTTGCAGGTTGAAACAACCGGACCTCGTAAGTTATCTCCATCACCAGACCGTAACATCGTCCAGGCAGTCCACTCTCCATGTCCACTGAGAACAAGACGAACCGGAAACACGACATTCACCTCAACGCCTGTAAAAATCTGCTGCCAATAGAGAGTTTCAGCGCGACCGAGCAATAAGTTTGTTCTTTCATTAATTAGATCTCTTACCCAAGGTCCCACTCGTGCGCCACCTTGGTCGTAATCATAATCTTCGTAAAACCGCACATCATCAAATCCATTACTCTTGAGTAACTCTCGAGCCCATCTCACGTTTGAATGGAGACTGATATGCCATGTATGGTCTTCAGGATCATTTCCCCAATGTTGAGAGTATACCCCTCCTCGTGTAAACCACTCTGTTTCTTCAATAAACGGCTCAGCCTCATACAATAAGGTCCTCCCAACAAAGAGCTCCATTGTTCCCTGATTACCTGCACAGAACCGGGAGAATCCAACATCAGGATAAATGTCATCACCTTCCAGTAATGCATATTTATAGTCCGCGTGAAATGCATCACCCCAAATTGTCTCACCTCTTTCAGCCTCAAGTTGCCAGGGCCCGACGACTCCCCATCCATAATTACTTCGATCACCTATAAGCAGCAACTGGTCAAATGGATCGAGTCCTGCATCGATATATGCATCATATCGTTCTTGAATGAGAGGTTTTATTTCGTCTGGTATTCTGGAAATATTATTCGGGATCGATAATATATCGATTTTGTGTCCGGTCTTCCGTTTCCATTCAATAAGAGGTGCAGCGTACTGAAGACAGCTTTCATGCGTAACAACCAGATAGTGATCACCCTTATTACCCAGGTCATCAACATGGTCACGCCTGATAATCCTACTGTTTTCCGCATACTGATCCAGGAATTTCAGAAACTCCTGACTGGTATGCTGCCGATCCGCATTTTCGACAGGATTTACCGGTTCATCATCCGTGAATTCAAGTTCAGCGCTTATATTGTCGCAAAATATATAACTATTTGTACTCCTCTGATAACGAACCGGATTTAATGTCAACTTCACCATCCGCACACCTCGAATGATGAAAGGTGTACTAATTTCAGCTGATTTTTCAGGGTAAAAGTCATAATTATCTACATGGTTTACGGTTCTCACCTCTGGATCTTTACAGATCCGTGGTGAGGAGTTTAATCGAACTACTCTGATATTTTCAGCTTCTATATTCAACCTGACCGCAGCCTGTGGAGGAACAATGATAATTTTGCTAATGAATGGAAGTATTGGCTTGTTGTATTCATAAGTTATTCCAGTCCCACAGCTCAACAATTCCGCATCTTCATTTATGATTGTCTGAAGAGACTGCTGGACGATCCCCTCAAGATCTGCTGAAAAGCTGAGAGTGTTATCCGATTTTTGAGTGAATTGAATAACCTGATCTCCCGAAACAGCACCGGTTGATATTGCTACAAATGAGGATAAAATTCCAACGACCAGCCAAAGAAAAACTGTTGATTTGTACTGCATTTTCTTTTCCGGAGTTTTGTGTATATAACGATTTTTCGTTTATCAGCAATTTAGCGAATATAATTGGTGTAAACAACAAAAAAAATGGGAATAGTTTAGACAGTGACAGCTTGTCCAAGAACAGTTCTTTGAAAACGTTTTCTTTGTAAGTAAACATAT
>CAYLYZ010000077.1:0-28115 GCA_964387885.1 uncultured bacterium
TTTACTTACAAAGAAAACGTTTTCAAAGAACTGTTCTTGGACAAGCTGTTCCTGCCTGTCCATCACGCGACAGCGTGATTCATCGCAAACAATTGTGATTTAATGAATCAGTCTTCCACAAGAACAACTCCTCTAACTCTGACGTCCGCCAGAACGACAGCCTTTTTGCGGTCGTGGAATCCCCAACAAACCAAACAACATACCGTCCCACAACAAAATTCCGCTGCTATGCCCTTGACTTTGCTGGTGAGTCACGTTATGTTTATGAATATATCAAACATAAGTTTTTCACTATCGAAATGTGCTTACAATTTTGAACCGACAATGGGGCGGTGTACTATAGGAGTATGACGATCAGTGAGAACAAAAGATAATTATTAATTCAAGGAGTAAAGATTGTGTTAACTTCCTTAAATGAATATGCAAATCTTATCAATTTTGGACTTTTAGTAGCAATTATCGGATGGCTCTTTCACATTAGCAAAATCTCACGAAAATCGTTAATTGACCAGTATAATGCTAAACTAGCAACAAAAGACCAAGAGATACAATCTATTCGCTCTCAGCTTCAACTTAAGCAAGTTCTGTTTGAAAGTCAACTTAACACAATTGAGCACACCAGGTCATTTTACGAGCGGCTATCATCGTTACAAGGAGATGAACGTATCGATGCACTGAAGCTAGAATATGAAATGCGTTTAGAATCTCTCGATACTCGTGAGCAAAATTTGGAAATAGAGATTGAAGAGGCAGTATCAACTGAAAAGCAAGTACTAAGGAAAGAAATTGATAATATCCGAGCTGAAAAAGAAATGATTAAGGAGAATGTTGAAACTGTTATTTCCATCGATAAAGATACGGTAGCAAGGGTGTCTGACATTGCCCTAAAACTTATTCAATTAACTATGAGGTTTTAGGAATTGCATCATGGTTTTTGAATTTATTGATGGTGTCTAACCAATAATTGTTTCTGGACACGAATTTTAGAAACTTAAAAATTTTTGTAAAATGGATATTCAAGAAATAAAAGCAGTATAATATCCCGTCACCCTTGTGGTGCGGGAGCTAACGAAAGACGCACGTTAATACGAAGTAAAAAACATTCAATGATCCAAGAAGATATTTTGGTGGACAGAAGAATATCATAATCTTTGAAAACCCCGGACCACAAGGGTTCCGGGCTACGAAACTGAAAATTATCTAAGAAAAACCGGAGTATTTTATTATGGAAGTAAGACTGAAAGTTTTCATATCTTATAGTCGAGAAGATGAGGCTATCGCTCATATGCTTGTTTACATTCTACGCAATAACAGAATAGAGTGCTTTATCGATAGGGATTCTATTGTTGGAAAGAGATTTGACGATCAATTAAAAAACAAAATAAAAGAATCTGACTTAATACTTGTCCTTCTCTCTAGAAATGCAGCACACTCTCCATGGGTGAATCACGAAATTGGATTTGCAATTGCATTGGAAAAACACATCTGGCCAATCTCCATTGAGAAAGATGCTAAACCTGATGGTATGCTATCCACGACACAAGCATATTCTCAGTTTGATTGGTCAAATCCGCAACAATCTATAGATAAGTTAATCAATGCATTGCATAATGCTCCACTTGCTGTCTCAAATCCAAACAGGGAACTCGGTTTCAAGTACATAATTGAAGGGAAAATCGATAGGACGAAGTTCATCGTAGATCAATTACGCGAAATGACAGGAAAAGTAGATAGAAAAATAACAATTCTGATTCAAGCTGCATTCTCAATCTTTTGTGCTTCAGAAGATGAAATGTATCGAGAATCGGGAGGACACACTGATGAATATATGAAATTATTACTTGAGGAGAGAAGGGAACTCGATAGATTAGCTCGAAGTCCTAATTGTAGTATGAAAATGATCCTTTGGCCAGTTCGTCCCTATGAAGATAAATACCTCGCTGTAAGGTACAAAAACTTATTAGAATGGATGGAGAACGTAAAAGATATTGAAACAATTGATTACGTATGTGCACAATATCCTGGACCAAACCGGATAATCGTGATGGGTGAGTTCATGATTGAAGGTTTCAAACTATCTTATCAAACGGGATATGGAATGACGGTAGTTAAATATCAAGAAGAACAAATAAATAATGCTACTGATGAATTTCACAAAACATTTTACTCAGCAAAAGTTGGGAAAAACATGACCATCAAACATATTAAAGACATGTACAGTAAAGTTTCAAAACTTGATGTAAGATGAAATGAATTATATGTACGTAATATTAGTTCTTTTGTACTCTCTATTTTGAGTTAGTTTCATTTGACTGTAGTTTAACATTCAAACAATGAATCATTTATGAGCATAAACACAGTATTCATAATTGGTGCAGGTGCAAGTAAAGAGGTTGGTTTACCAATCGGAAAAGAACTTCTGGTTGAGATATCACAACTTCTTTCCTATGTTAATGAGGGTGGTGATCGATTATTATGGGATGCATTACAAATGCATCCCCGACGTCCTGATAATCCTGGTGAAGATATTAACGCATATGTTCCTGCTATCAAATCTATCAGAAGGGCAATACATCTGGAAAGTTCGATAGATAATTTTATCTACACTCATCGTGAGAATGAAAAAATTGCTCTATGCGGAAAGTTAGCAATTGCTCGAGCAATATTAAGAGCAGAAGCAAAGAGTTATTTGTGGTTTGAGTATCACGAAGAAAAATCTGAAATGAACTTCGAAAAATTGGTTAAGAAGAAAACATGGTACCCTTTGTTTTTTGAAGCTCTTAATAAGAACTGTAACAAAGTTGAGATAATAGAAAGACTTAAATCTATTACGTTCATAATTTTTAATTATGACAGATGTATTGAACACTTCCTATTTCATTCATTGAAAAAATACTACGAACTCTCTGACACCGAAACAGCCAAACTCATGGAATGCATAAATATATACCACCCATTCGGAGCTGTTGGTACCCTACCATGGGCTAATCAATCCGATGCTACGGAGTATGGGGAAATATTAGAGCCTGAAAAATTATTAGAACTAGCTAAGAACATCAAGACGGTCACCGAAGCTACAGATATGAGTGTCAGTGAAACCTCTGAAATCAGGGAATGTATGAGGAGGGCCGAATGCATCTACTTTCTGGGTTTCGCATTTCATGAATTGAATATGGCTCTAATCAAACCCGAGACTCCCATTCAGTTAAAGAAGTGTTTTGCGACAACAAAAGGATTTTCCAAAGATGACGAAAACTTCATTCGCGCACAATTTGATAATCTTTTCCGTCCCAGACAGTATTCAGAGTTCTATCTCGAAAAATCCTGTTACGAATTCTTCGATCATTTCAAGAAAAGCTTAGTGTTCTAACTTCTTTATTAGCATGTGTATGGATGAGTAAGAAAACCAAAGGAAAACACAATGAGCAGTGAAATATCAAAATCTCTTATCAATTTGGGGGATCTTTCAAAACCAGCGGTTGTATTGATAGAAAAAGTATCAGATGCAGTTGGTGTACTCTTCGAACCTGTGCAAATTGTTAGAAAAGCAAAGGCTGAAGCTAAAGCTGAATTGATTAAAGCGGATTCCGACATTGAAATTTCACACCGTCAGAGTCGTGCTCTAAATCGTATACTAGTTGAGGAAACCAATAAGCAGAAAAATATTGAGCAGATAACAGCTAAAGCACTGCCCATGCTTGAAGAAGACTCTCAACCAGATAAAGTCGAAAACGACTGGATCACTAATTTCTTTGATAAATGCAGACTCATTTCTGATGATGAAATGCAGGTATTATGGGCAAAAGTGTTATCTGGTGAAGCTAATGCTTCAGGATCTTTTTCAAAAAGGACGGTAAATTTTCTTGCAGAAATTGACAAATATGAAGCAATGCTGTTCACGAAACTTTGTGGCTTTGGGCTAGTAGATGAGAATGAAGAATTTAATCTATTTATTGATGACTTCGAAAATGAAATATTCACAAAAAACGGCCTTAACTTTAGAGTATTTGCCCACTTGGAGAGCATAGGATTGATTCAAACTAGCAGCATATCTTATGCAAGATTTAGCCTCCCCAAAAGATTATCTTTTTATTACTTTGATGAACCAATTATCTTGGAAATGCAGAATGAAATGGATAACTCGCTTTCTTTTGGAAATGTAATTATAACTCAAACAGGAAGGGAGCTCGCTTCAATTTGTAGAAGTAAACCAGTAGTCGGATTCAAGGGATACCTAATGAAAAGGTGGAAATCTTACATTAAGACAAGTTAGAATAAACCGGAGGATGCTTTTGCGTCGTCCGGCTTATTACTGTAACATATGTCAAAATCTTACCGAATCAAAGCCACCTTCAAACTTTCCCAATTTCCACCGGAACCACACACTTGGCAATATAAACACCCATCAGAGCTTCGCGGAGTGACCAGGTTATCACTTAAGTCGTTGTTTTTCAGTCAGACGGGAAGCCTGACACCACTAAATTCAAATCCAAACTGTCCGATAAGATACGAAGCTTTACAAATCACCCCAACACCCCAACACCACATCACCAAATCACCAAATCACCATTTCCGTCATCTCCGTCACATTTCCGTCACACCCTCAATCCACCACCCACAACCACTTTCCGCCAAAAGTGTGACGATGTGACGATAATTTTGCTATCCCCCCTTTTTCCTATGCTATGTGGTAAAGCGTTGTAATTCCCCGGTTTCGAGAAACCGGGCTACATGACTTGCTTTTTGCAAAATAATGTTGTATATTGTCAATAGTAATGACGTATATATCATAAATATCTATCAGGAGGTTTGACTCCTCCCGATTTCATGCATTATTGCGTAAACTGTTCTTTGAGAATATTCATGGCAACTCGGTTGAGCGTTAAGTCGTTGTTATTACTGTCACACGAGGGCGTGTGACAGCGCGAAGATATATTCTCGCACAGCCTGCAAGGGTTCTGGACAACAAAACACAACAGGCGACGCTTGCGCGTCGCCCGTTTCGTTTGTGCGTTGTTCCCGGTAAAACTTACCGAATTAAGGCTACTTTCATGCTTTCCTTTTTACTACCAGTCAGACACCGCACAATATAAACACCCGTCGGAGCTTCATGCGGTGACCAGGTAACTTTGTGGTGACCAGGTTTTACCTTTCCATTAACAAGGGATTCTACGAATCGACCCGAAACGTCGTAGATGTTGATGCTGACGTCTGTGAATTCGGGGATACCGTAGGTTATGGTGGTGGTTGAGTTGAAGGGGTTGGGGAAGTTCCTTGACAGGTAGAACTCAGCGGGGATCGCTGCCTCGATGGCAGCATCGACTACTATGAAACCGTCTTTTTCGTAGCGGAGTTCGTTGCCTTTGTGGAACTGCACTATTTTTAGGGAATTCCCGGCTTCGAGGAAGTCCGGGCTACGACTGCCCGGTTTTCTAAGTTTCAGGGTGAACGACTCGTCCTGGATCGCGCCGTCAGTCACATCCGTGGAAGAGTCGTCACCCCATATAGCAAGTCCGCAGCGGCTCGAGTGGACTATGCCAGTTCCTAAAATTCTGCCTGAAGCTCCTGTTGCGATAACCAGATCACCGTCTTCAACATAGCCCTCGAATGAATCGATAAGCAGAGTCATGTTTTCGTCAGTCGAAGCCGCGGGAATCGCAAGAGCAAGTTCATTGGGCGCAACACCGGAACCCGCGACTTCTTCTTCATTTCGCTGCTGAGGATAATTCAATACGATATCCTCCTCAGAATCGATTTTTACCTGATATCCCTTCGTCTCCCGCCATGGTGTCATGTTTGAGAAGTTAAAGCCCGGCGTCATGAACCTGCCCTGGTCATCTTTGGCAAGTTCGACGAAGTCGATAATCGGGCTCAGGACGTAAAAATCAGGTGCCGAAGCATCAAGTTCATAATCCGGGAAATATGCGATGATATTCCAGCCCGGGGTCATCTGGATATCAGCGTCTGCTTCTATCGGCAGCCCTGAAAATTCAGCTTCGGTCGCTTCCGAAAGCTTAATCTGGTAACCCTCCGTCAGTTCCCAGAATGGGATATTGTTGAAACCGAATTGCGGAGTCCAGAACCTGCCGTTCTCGTCCTTCAGCAGCAGTACACGGTGGTTATCGTTACCGAAACGTAACTGCTCGAACATCGGGATAACCTGCGGTCCGCGGTTTTCGTCCTGAGAATAGTATTCGTGCGGATTGACATTCAGGGATATCATGTTCCACGATTCACGCAGTTCGACGACGAGGTTTCTCGCACTAAACGCAGTTAGTGTCATCCTCGTTCTGCCGCCACGAGTCCAGGTTTCCTGTCCGTTAATAATATCGATTTGCGTGGGATATTCGAATTCCGCCTCATCGTCCCATACCCTGACTGTGAAGCTCTCGCCAGCCCGGAAGCCCGTAATCTCCTCGAATTCATCCGAATCACCATAAACCCGGAATTGTTCGGAGACTCCCTCACGCCAGACTTCACCACCTGCTAAAGCCCCTCCGGGAGTGAACACGCCGATTTCCCAGTTTAATGGTATCTGTTCACCTTCCAACTCAATTCCCGTGACTGTGAAGGTATGATAGGCATTTGCGATTACCCAGCCATCGACATCCCGCGTCCGGGGATTGTCCTCTGTGAAATGCCGCAACGGAGTCGGATCGAAGCTCATCGTCACCGGAATTTCATAGAGTGGATTGAGCGGATCATTTGATTCGATTGTCACAATGGTTTCGAGCACTTCACCTTGCTCAAATCCTTGAGGATTAAAGGTAAAAGTCAATTCTGTCCGGGCTCCCGCGTTGAGATCCCCAACAACAGGTTCACAGCTCAACCAGTCGGGACGCACATCCAGAATACCATCGTCCATGCAGGTTGCTACTCCTCGGTTGATAAACCAGAAGTTCTCACCGTCGTGAGTGACATCAGACCAAATCAGCCAATCGCCGATGTCCAGATTGCCCTGGACATTGACAAGTCGGTTGCCTTCACGCCTTGCCTGGTAGGCTCCGTTTCTGGGGAATCCCCAGAATCTCCCCTCGACATGAGTTGGTACACATTCTATATACGCGACCATATTATCATTATTGAAACCTGCCAGATGGTTTATTGTCCCTACCATCTCGCGGTTTTCAATTGAATAAACATAAATTGGCTGGTTAAGTCCCTTCACATAAACAAATTCGTCTCTGTCACTCGACATACTCCAGGGAGCGCGGTTTTCCGATTCGAATTGATCGATTTCCTCACCGTCGCGATTGTATATATAAAATGTATTTGCTGCCGTAGTTGAGATCCAGAGGTTTTCACCGTCAAATGCAACAGTGTAACACCACTGGTGGATATCATATTCAGCAATAATCTGTTCTTCCGCAATTGAGAATTGATAGAGCTGTCCGGGTCCTTGATTTCCCTGACTGATGGTATACCAGAGTGACTCTCCATCACAGGCTAATCCACCTACATACTCTTCCGGAAACTGGATGGTTCTGACAATATCGGCAAAATCGTCACGATATGGTGCACCGCTACCAACAACATGTCGAACCTGCCTTGAGTTTGAATCACGGTTTAGATCTTCATCATCATCGATTGAAATCCTGAATTCGAGATTGTCTCCGTTACCCGGAATCGGGTTTGAAATTGCCCAGTTTCTAACTGCCGGATCACCATCCGGTTCTAACGTTACAAACACGAAATCTTGATCACCCGGCAGCCTGACATCAATGGCAGCCGAATGAATGGCACTACCGGTTATTTCCCACCATGCTACTCCATTTTCAACATTGGAGGCATTTGTAGCAAACGTAATTCTGCATTCGTGATCACCTGCGTTAGCCGGATGGAAGATGATGTTACCTTCGATTTCTTCCCGAGGTGCAAGCTCAATATCAATTTCAATCCCCTCTAAACTGAAGTTTTCAGGGTCGGAAATGGTAATCTCATTAATCTCAAGATCAGAGGTACCCGTATTTCGAATCACAACCGGAGTAGGATATTCCCTGTTAGTAGTGATCAATCCTTCATATTCAATCACATTTACGTTTTCACCGGGGAATAGAGATGGTGACCCCTGAATTTCCGGAATACCAGCTGAATTTACTACAACCTCTATTTCCTGATCAGGATTTTCAGGGTCGTTTGAATAGAAATGAACGGCGAGACGGGTTTCACCTTCAAGGATGAATTCACCATTGAGTCTCAGGAATACATCCAGATCCCTGTCCGGTTCGATTTCCCCTTCAGTTGGCTCGAGGCTGAAAGGACTTGCATCCATGAATATGTCATCCATATAGTGAATTACAGCCTCGCCGGTTCTCCCCCAGTGACATTGCTGAGGATTCCTGTGTAGATAACCATCCATGAAGGTATTTACGATACAATAGCCATCACCGTACTCATAAGTCAAAAGAAGCGGCTCATCATTCCTGTCGCCAATAGCAATGATTTCATGTCCACCCGAATTGTCAATCCGCTGAATGTCCTCCATTGTGAAATAGCCGAATGAAGTCCCATTAAGGTTAGAAACCAGCTCGCCTCCGGCTCTCCATCCCCAACCCATGGGATCATTCTCAGCCATATATCCCAGAAGGAAGTTTTCTTCCGGTTCGAGTTGCAAGACTCCCGCATGGTCCCATGTCTGACCGTTTCCCGTATATATTAATCCCCCAGGATTGATTGGCTTTACATTATGATTATTGTTCAATGTACCAGAGCTGTGGTATATAACTCCGCCCTGGTCGACGAATGCCTCGAGACGGTCGAGGTTTTGATTGTGAGCTGCCACCCAGTCTTCAGTTTCCGCGTTTCCGATCCACATGAAATTATATTCAGACAGATCAACATCCTCAATTTCATCCCAGGTTCGGAAGCGGACATATTCGAGGTTTTCAACTGCCTGGAAATACTGTTCAAATTCCCAACCGAACCAACCACACCTCTGCTGAATAATAATTCCTCTGCCACGAGGATTATCTCGTAGGGGTGTAGTATTTGAATTAACCGATCTTACATTGCGATTCATCCTCCCATTGTCATTTTCAGGCTCATCAGTAATAAAAACTTCGGCCTCGAAAGTCAGGAGGCTGCCACCGGTATTCCTTGCCGTAATTACAAACTCCTGTCGCTGTTCTTCGCGCAGGTCGGCTTCAATTAACCTCGGTTCAAGATCAAGAACCGGTGCTTCAAACGCTCCAATACTCGCAACACAACGGACTGGATAACCCTCCCCCCATGCATTGGCGTTGGAGATGAATGTAAGAGTTCCCTCCTGTACACCTCCCCTTTCCGGATCGGGATTGTACCATATCGTCAGTTCTCTTTGTTCATCCTCTTCAAGTATAAATCCCTCAAGGTCACCCGGTTCAACGTAAAAGTCGGGATTTTCATCATCGCGGATTACTTCTTGCAACGCTAAAGGATCAACTCCGGAATTGGTGACGATTACAGTTTGTGATACAGGGAATCCGAAATATGCTATTCCAAATTCGACAGGTTCTTCATCCTCGCCACCTGGGGAAACGAAGATATTCGCATTACCGCTTACTGTCAAAGTTATGTCAATTGTCATATCCGGTTCTTCAAACTCAATCGGATCGTTGCTGTAGAAATAAAGTTCAGCAGCATAATTGCCGGGGATTACACCTCTGGCGTCGAGATGAACAACAACTACTTCTTCCTGATCCGGATCGATTACCCCTTCTTCAGGATCCCAGCTTATCCATCCCCGTTCGTTCCAACCATCGTCAACAAGATACACCATCTCGGTACCATAAGCTTCTGCCCACAGGTCTTCTCCGTCGTGACCGAGACCGTCATAACCACCACCGGGCATTTGAGGAATCGTTAAAAAATCCTGAACAAGTTCTGCCTCCCATGTCTCAAAATTCACGCTGAATTGCCAGGCAACTTTGCCTCTTCTGCTTCTTGAATGGAACCATAGGTTGCCACCGGGATGATTGTCAACCCAGAGGAGATTTCTGGTTTCATTTTGAAGGTCATCACCATCCTGCAGCATTATTTCCCGATAATTATCAATTAAACCAATATGATTACCGAGACCGCCATCTTCTGAAATTTCATATACTCGCACCGGACGGTCGTTCATTACCGGCCAACCCTGAATGATAAAAAACAGATTACGTTCGTAACTAACACCGATTCCATCTGCTCTCCAATCATTCAATTGAATATCTTCGAGACGATTTCCTTCGAGGTCGAATCGTGCGATGATCATACCTCCCTGTCCAACCAGGTAGAGCATTCCATCATACCAGCAGATATCAAGCAGACCGGCTGCAATTTGAAATTCTTCGGCTACCTCGTAGTTATTTGCTGGATCAATTGCTTTTGCTACATCTGGCCGACCTTGTGTAAACCACATCCATTCATTATCCGGGTCCCAGGCGATGCCTGCTCTGATTGACCATTGGTTATAGTCGGGATACTCGAATTGATCAATAATGTCTCCCGCATCGTCACGAGTGGGACCAATTTGATTATCAATTCTGCGGACAACCCTTTGATTAGAGAAATCATTTCCCGGATCCTCAATGACTTCAGCATCAGTCCACCACGTCAATGGGGCTACTCCCGGATTTGACAGGGTGAGATCATGATCACTACGCTCTCCGGTATTGATTTCATCATTAATGGCAGCCGGTTCTATTCTAAGGATTGGACCCAGGATGAATTCACCGGTGGCAGGTATGACAATGTCCTCGAACTGTTCGTCTTCGAATATTATCCTGAACGCACCATTAATTTCCTCTCGACCTTCAGCGAATATCATAAAGTCCACTACTATCTCGTCCTGAGCAGGAACGATTGATTCGGTTTCCGGGTCCCAGTCTGTGATCAATCCATCGCGGTTAGAGGTAATTTCCGCTATTTCGTATTCATCAAAACCAATATTCCTGATAGTTACTTCTACCGGATAAGATCCACGTGCATACATCTCTCTGTGCAGGGAATTAAAATCAATTATGTTCGGGTACCCGACAATCTGATCCCAAACCACATCCGGTTCAGGGATACCATTGACAGTCAATGTAATATCAACAACAGTTAAAGGATCATCCGGATCGTTTGACAAAATGTTCAGCTCTGCAAAATAGTCATCACTGATTAATCCATTTGAATCGAAGCGAATAACAATGTCATCGTCAGATCCGGGTTCCATAACACCCTGTTTTGGCAAACTTGCAACCCAGGGATCCGGATCACTAAGCATATCGAGGTAGTCAATAAATACACTTGCACATGATCCCCAGCGTCCCTCATTCATCTCCCTCCAGCCCATCTCATTTTCCATACCGGAAACAACAACATTTCCAAATCCGTAATCATAGCGAACTAAACCTGGCTGAAAATCCCGGGCACCTTCGAGAATAACCTCATATGTCTCAGAGTTATCAATTCTCTCAATGTTTCCTATAGGGAAAACGACATGAAGTCCATAATTGAAAATGAATTGATGCTCTTCCCATTCCATGTTCTCAATTATATAATTATCTCCAGCACCTTCTGCCACCCAACTCAATTGGTAATTGGCTTCATACTCAAGTCCTCCAGGGGCAGCCAGCACAATAAATGGACCTGCTTCATGCCCGCCTTGTTCAATGTATACGGTGTAACCGGTTGAAACATATTCTTCAAGACGCTCCAAATTATCATCCCACCATTCACGATAGGCTTCACTGGCGTAACCGTTTCTAAACCATAGAACATCATAGTCATAGAAGTCAATTTCATCGATATCTTCAATTGAATTTACATAATCATAATCAAGTCCTCTTATCCTTTGAAAAACATTCTCAACAACAAATGGATGGCGAGGTCCATGAAGTGCAACCAGGAATTTGGCTTCCGGTACGTCTCGTTCAGGTGAAGATATATCGTTTCTACTTGTTGTAGATCTGACTTTACGCTTAGGACCGATGTCTCTGTTTTCTTCGTTGTCTAAATATTCAACCTCTGCATACCACCTGAGATCCGAACCTCCATCATTAGTCAAATTCACAATTCGTTCTTCAACTTCACCGGAATCCATTTCATGCTCAATTGCAGCAGGTTCAACAACGATTTGCGGAGGTTCTGAGACCACTGCTTCCATCGGAATTGTGAATTCTTCATTATTAGGATCATTAGAAATGAAAGTAATTGATCCATCAAAATTACCATCCTCTTCAGAATTAAGGGTGATAACTACTTCCTGCTCTTCCCAATATCCGAGTTGAAATTCAGAAGGTTCTATTGTAAAGACATCTGATTCGAAAGTGACATCTGAAACTTCCAAATTCCCGAATCCAATATTCTTGACGACAAGTGGCATCTCGTAGATTTGATTGGATAAAAGATCGGGGAAATATGAATTCCAAACAATCAGCCTGTCCGCTTCATCGTCATCTGGATTAAAACCGGCTTCCATAGGCCAGGTGATCTGAATATCGGATAACTGATCAACAGCAACATTTACTGCAACATCAACCAGTGGATTTTCCGGATCATTATTATGGATATGCAACTCGGCTTGATATTCTCCCGGCACCTGATTTGTTCCATCCAGCGTTAAAACGATTTCCATTTCATCATCTAGTTCAACTGTTCCACGAATTGGATCAATCTTAAGCCAGTCATCTTCGTCAATACCATCATCCACTATACGGCAAACCGTATGGAAGCGTGAACTCAAGAAGAGGTTTTCACCATCATGGGTGATACCATCCTTCGGATCATATCCGAATGTTTCGAAGTCCTGAACAACTCGAACTATCTCCCAGTTTTCCGTATCAATTTCCATCTGCCAGACCCGGTATGAGGAATGCAGCCAGAGTTGACCATGAGGATGTTCGGGAACCCATTCAAGAGCACCCGGGGATTGGAATCTGAGCATAGGCGGCAGTTGTCCCATATCTGCCAAATGCTCACCTTCTATGCTGAACACATGCAACTCATTCTCATTGGTGTTGATTCTTGTTTTAGTTACTAACAGTACATCGATTTCAGGAACGTAAGTTACCCCGGTGGCTGTAACAGGCTGACCGCCCCAGTCGAGATCGAGGTTACCGAGATTTGTACCAAGCATATCATACCTGAATAGAAATGAATTCCTCATTCCCGGCGAAGCTCCATATATCACACCATCATGATATGCCATATCATGGATGTAGCGTTCGAAAAGTGAGAAGAATCTGGTCGGTCTGTAATCTTCAGCCGGATCGTAGCCCATGACTACTCCAGAGAGTGAGTTTTGACCGTAGATTAAACCGTCGTCCTCGTTATGGAACAGAGTAATTGAGCGTGATGAAATCAATCGGTCACCAGGTTGATCAATGTTTCCACGATCGACTACAAATTCACCCAGTACATCTCCGGGCATATCTCTTTGAGGATTAATATCCCCATGCTGATTCGAGTCAATTCGTCTTACAAATCTTTGAGGATCATCTCTTTCAGGCTGATTAATGATTTCTTCAATGATGTTGAATTTCAATGGACCTTCCCCACCATTACTAATCGTTAACATCTCTTCAGCAATCTCGGCACCTTCAAGCTCGGAGTTGATCTCAAGTGGATCTACCAGAATGGATGGGACTCCGATAATATCTGCATGAATCGGAATTTCGAGCTCTTCCATGTCCGGATCTGAAGATACTACTACAGCATTCAGGTTAAAGTCTCCAGGCTCACCGGAGGTGACCCTGCAAGTAATGGGCACTCTTTCTAATCTTCCTACAGCGGGGATATTTTCAGCTTCTAAAACCGTGAACAAATCAGCACCGTCACCCTCAAATCTGATTTCCTGAATATCAAGGTCATTCGTTCCGTAATTCAATACAAAGAATGTCATTTCGTATTCTTCATTAACATACAGATCAGTGTGTTCCAGGTTCCAGTCCAGGACTTCAGGAAATCCCTGGTAACGTTCCCATTCCACATGAATATCAGGATCGTTTGAGACTGTTAACTCAATATTGAGAACCAGATCTTCGTTATTTTCGTCGTTTGAATAGAAATGGACTTCTACTTCATAATCACCGGCAACTACTAACTCGGTATCGAAAGTCAATTCCATTTGCAAAGGATTGCCATTGTTTACAACACCAAAATCAGGTTCGAGGTTGATAAAACTCGACCTCCGCACCCATTCAGCCCATTTGAAAATATTGCTTGGGAACATTGCCAGAGCGCCGTCCATCCAGTCACCTTCAAAAAGATCTTCAGGTTGATAGAGGAACGCTGCGGCAAATAGAGAAGAACCGAGTACATATCCTTCACCAAATTCATAAGTTAACAGTGTTACACCGTTGTCCTGAATAAACTCATTAATTTCCTGTACATAAAATGTTTTGACGTTTTCAATTTCCATATTCTGATCAAGAAGCATTCGTGGGAATACACCTTTATTACATGATCCTACATTTATATCCTGCGGCATATCGTCTTCATCATCATCAGGTAAGCCATGGATCAGGGGATTGTATTCTCCCTGAAGCTCACAAATATTGTGAACTTCTCGTGCAAACCCGGTATCTAAGAACCAGACTCCTCCAGGGAGTGCAAACGGTACAACAGCTATCACACCAGGTCCTGACATGATACACACACCACCATTCCGAATCCACTCATCTATCAAGACCTGATACCACATATAAACTTGATAAAACTGCCAGCGATGCCGTCCGGTAAATACTAACACATCATAATCGTAGAGATCAATTTCCGGAAAATCCATCGAACCGATAACGGTCATATTTTCATCAAGAACTCCCGCCTGAGTTGCCCCGTCAATCATTACTTCACCATCGTTGAGTCCTTCGCCATCGGTCAGGATTAGAACTCTCAGGTTTTCAATATCGCTGTGAACAGGAGCGGAAATCACATCTATGAAAGTTGTAAACTCGAGAGGTTCGTCACCATTGTTGGCAACTGTGATTTCCCGAATTTCGGTAACTCCGGGATCAAGATCAATTTGAATTTCGTCGGGAGCTATCAGGATTACTGCTGGATCCCTCTGGGGTTGTTCTCCGTCCTCAATCTGATTGTGCTCTGTATCAGACCTGGAATCCTGCACATCCTGTAACAATCGCTCGACGAGTTCTGACTCGGAGTTTTTAGAGGCTGTATATTCTATGTTGGTTTGAAGTTCATTTGCGAAAACCTTGCTGAATCCCGTCAGTATTACGCAAAGGGATAGTAATAGTAATCGTAGTGAGTGCATTTTTACTCCCTGAAATTCTGGCTTGTGAAAACTAATTATGCTTCAATGGTTTCTGTCGCAGACTTTTCAAGTTCAGCGATAGTTCTTTCAAGTTGTTTTATTCGATCTGTTGAAATCTCAGAATCATCATCCAAATCAAATTTGATTTCGTCAGGAACGAATGAGGGAACAGTCCCCATAATATCTGTTTTGAAAATTCCGTGGTAGATCACCTTACAGGCTTTACTCATACCTCGAACAAGATGATATAGAGTGTAAAAACCATCATCATACCATCCATTACTAATGGTCATACATAATCCAAATACATAATGGGAGATATGAACATACAATCCATTTATTTTGCTTCGGGGTTCGTCTTTCAAAATGGGATCCCGGATAATTAATTGGAATGAATCAACCCCTGACGATTCTACTATATCTCGGAATTTCGGATCGTGCTCACTGAATAGTGCACTGTAAAGATTCCTATAATTCCAAACGAATATCAGCTGACCGATCGCGATATTCGTGAAAATCAATTTTTCACCATAATCGTGGTAAGTGTATTTTTTCATCAACAGATTTATTCTATTAAAAACGTCCCGTTTGAGATTGTCCATTGATTTGTGATGAATGTATATCGGTTTTACAGACGATTTCAATCTCTGTGCAACCTTTAATGCCGTGAGATTCCTCAAACCACCTTCATTAACAAGATCGAAGGCAGCTCTTATTACATCCTCACGAGTGAATTTAACTTTAGGTGCCAAGGTAAAACCTCATCTATTTTATAGGAAATTATCGTTACCTATTAAAAGGTAATGAACGTTACATATTGATGCAAGGGAATTTTTTTAAAAAAATTAATATAATGCGGCAGCTATTACCTTTCAGCTCTTATATTGTTGTATAATAATTATTTATCGTTATATTAAACACGTAATATAATTTGCTTTATATTATAATTTCCTGATCTATTCTCTCGCACCCCAAATCTAAAGAATTCATTTCTGTTTCTGTCTGATTTCAAGCAAACGTAATCTGGCAGTTAACATTCACATCGTTCATTTGAAAACTGCCAGAAACGTCAATACTGAACACCTCGATAGATTGCAAATGGATTTAGTTCATTATAGGCAGTATAATTCCCCGGGTTAATCAGCACTGTACTTGGAAAAATGTCTATTTGATGTTAAATTATAAAAGTAGCAGTATCAACTATGATTGTTGTTTAGATTTTTTTGAGATGTGCCCAGTTTAGATGTTTTAGTAGATTTTACACTTTTAAGAGGTTGATCATGAAAAGGTTTATATTAATCCATGTGTTGTTTTTTGTAGTAATCCTCCCACACATTTCCCACGCGCAGGAAAACTTCAACATCCAGCCGGTTTCCCGGATCTTTAACCACTGGGACCGAGTAAGTGATTTCGAGATTCAGGGAGATCTCGTTTACATCGCAGCCGAAACCTCCGGGCTGCAAATTGTCGATATATCCAATCCGGAAGAACCCAGGCAATTAGGTTACTGGGATGAAAATCCCGACAGAAGCCGGTTTATTTGCGTCGAGGGAAATTACGCCTACATCTCTGAGTATTATGATGTACTGTGTATCGATATCACCGATCCGATGGATCCCCGACCGGTGAGTAGTTTCCATTTTGAGGAGAAAGTCGACGAGATTTATCTCCGAAATGGAAATATTTTCACCGTCCTGAGGGGAAGTAGAGGTGGACGGAACGAGGAACCGATTCAGGGTGGGATGGCGGTTCTTTCATTTGCCAATCCAGAAGAACCTGTTCTGATAAATCAGTACCGGTTGCCAGAACACATTAATCTCGGGGCGGTAGAGAATAGTTATTTCACAGACGATCTTGTTTTCCTCCATACAGTTGGAGACAACAATGCCAGCGAAACGATTATTCTTGACATCTTGGAAGTCGAAAATATTAGACAGGTCGGAAACTATCAACAATATTTTGGAACGCTATATCGTAATAATGATAATTTACTTGCTCTATATGGTCGTTCGGTTAGAATATACGATATTCAAAATCTTCCGACAATTACTTTGCTTGGAGAGTATGAATGGGACAGTCCCTGGAATGCTAGAATTGTGACCGTTGATGAAGACCTCGCCTATATTTTGGTTCAAAGTGATTTGTTTATCCTGGACATAAGCAATCCGCGAGAAATCAATGTGATCCGCGAAATAGAGAATGGCTGGATTGGATGTTCAGGTATGCAAGTTCATGACAATTTCCTAATTGGATCCTTCGTAGCAAGTCTGCAATTATTTGATTTTAACGAAATTGATAATTGGGATAATCCACGATATTTAATTGAATTTCCAGAAGCGATGCATAATCGGAGACTTTTGCGATTAGTTGGCAACAACCGGTTAGTGCACTTATTCCAAAATGGTGTATATTCTCTTAGAACAGTGGATATTCAGAATCCCCAAGATCCCTTAGAGATTGTGTGGAGTCCCGTATTCTATGCTTATAAGGACGACACAATTGCATTTAGAGGACATCGGTCAAATGATGAACACATGAGTTTAATCTTGAAGTCCTACAATGTTTCAGATCCCGATTCGAGTGTTCTAATGGACAGCTTAGTGGTTACAATTGAAGATTGTAGATTTATCGGAGTCCAATCAATTCTGATTGATGATAATACTGCAATTGTCCAATGCTTAGCCACACACAATAAGCTGTTAGTAATTGACATTTCAAATCCGGATAACCTTAGTTTTATTGCTGATTTTTCATATGATTACGGGGAACCCTATTTTTTCAGCAATGGCAGGTTATTTATGCTTGGTCGAGGTGGAGTAATTGACGTTTACACTTTTGAAGATCCAGACAATCCACAAATAGTGAACACTATAGAGGGTTTTTATAATATTCATCAGATGACAGGTAATGATAACCTGCTTATTATAAGAGACAGTGGATTTCATGGATTATCATTTTTAGATATTTCAAATATCGAAGATATTAACCTTATCACCGAGTACAGATTTACACGAGATGGAGAATATGGTTTTGCAACAACCGATGCCTACTTGAGTGGAACACATCTTTACCTGTCAAAATCAGTTAATGGAATAGACATACTTGACATCGAAGACCTTGAAAATCCAGTTCATGTAGGCAGCTATAACACGCCCGGGAAGGCAATGTCATGTGTTGTTCGAGATAATTTCCTTTATGTTGCGGATGAAACCAATTTGGGAATTTATGATGTGTCGGAAGCAATGTCTGTTGAGCCGGATGTTCGTTACATCCCTAATACATTCGGGGTAAAAGCCTACCCTAATCCCTTCAACTCGACATTTCAGTTGAATTATAATCTCCCAATTTCCGGACAAGTTGGAGTGAAGGTTTATAATCTGCGGGGCAGAGTGTTATATGATCAAGATCTGCACCAAGGATTGAATACTATTTCTATTGACGGTTCGAACTGGGCTACGGGGACATATTTTGTGAATGTTGAAGTTGGTAGGGAAATGCGGACGGTTCGGGTTAATTGTTTGAAGTGATATTTATTGTGACATTAATGTATGGGCACAATGTCATGTGCCCTTGTTCGATAATTGAACTGTTCAAAACATTAGATGAAGTGTGTTTCACTTCGGAAAAGGGCACATGCGACGTGCCCCTACAGTGGAAAACCGTATTTGAATAGGGCTCAAGAAGACCATTAGAAGGAAAAGCTGTCATGTTAAGGAAAAGAAATATATTTTGTGTTTTAATTCAACTATTGCTGATCCTGCCTGTTTTGGTTACAGCACAAGTCCTGCCATTTCAAACCGTAACCTATGACGAATGTCAAATTGATTTTTCAGTTAGCAAGATTATCTCCGGTGACCTTGATAATGATAACGATTTGGATATGTTAATCTTTCACGGCAGGGATCATAGGGATTTCTCTGTAATACTGAGTAATGGCAATAATGATTTTGAACTATCAGAAGTTCAAGAAGGTCGTATTCAAATCTTTAAACCACATTTCCATGATATAAATGGAGACGGATTTCCTGAATTGACTTATCTTCAGGATATGCAAAGCGAAGGCTTTTATTATCATCTTAATAATGGAGAAGGAGGATTTGAACCTGTTGATACGATGCAATTGGATACCGAGGTATACGATTATAAATTCTTTGATGTCACAGGAGATGAACGCAAGGATCTGATTTTCAGAATGGATAGTTTTTCATCGTACAAGGAAAATCTGGGAGGTGGAGAATTTGGAGAAACTCAATTTTTCGCGGATGCTTTCCCTGAAATCTTTTTGGATGTCAATCAAGACGGAGAAGCTGATTTCTTCCAGATATGGGGGAGTTATTTAAGGTTATTTATAAATCAGGGTGGTTTTAATTTCGAATTAGCTGATACTGTATTAACCGGATTCAGTGGTAATCTGCAAGGCTTTCCGGGACATGAACTTACGGATTTGGATGACGATAATGATCTTGATGTTATCATTCTTACTGCTGGTTCTAATCGTGAATTACGTTGCCTCATAAATGACGGAGATGGAAACTTCAGGCAATCCTATCAATTTGAGTTTGATCAATGGACAAAAGGGATGTATCAGGTAAATATTAATGATGACCAACACCCTGACATTGCAGTAGAGTGCAATGGTTTTGTATACGTTTTCCTGGGCAATGGAAATGGGAGCTTGGAATTCGACACGAAATTATACACATCCGGTGCTTCAACTGTCATGGATTCAGATAACAATGGATTTGCGGACATATTAACCCCAAATTCTCGTGAATCTAACCTTGGAATCATGATTAATGAAGGAACCGGATTCTACAATGGTGAATATCTTGAAATTTCCGCTGAATTACCATATCGTTCCCATACATATGCTTATTATGTAGATTTTGAATCCGACGGAGATCCGGACGTTGTTCAGACTACCGGTTCGACCGGAGGTGAAGAATTTCAATACTGTTGGTCATTGCAATTAGCATTGAATGATGGTAATGGAAACTTCGAAATTGTTGACAGCTTAATTTCCCTTGAATCTGATTTTGATCAACATTTGACACCCTATACTTCCCTATTCTTTGATTTCACAGGAGACCAACGAGCAGACTTGCTTCTAAGAGATTATGCTAACAGAAATGGATTTCAGCTTTTTGAAAGCAACGACTTCTATCAGTTTGAAGAGACAGGTTCAATCGAGTTAGCAAATGACCGTTCGTCTAACCACATGGCTACATTAGATTTTGATAATGATGGAGACTTGGATTTCTTCTCGCGAGATGGACAGTTTGAGGTAAAACTTTGGCATAATAGAGGTGAAAACGGATTAGAGCTGGTTGATTCGATTGAAGGAAACCTGAATTTCGCATTTCATTTTGCAGATATTAATAATGATAACGCACTCGATTTCCTCTCCTCAACAGATTGCACCAGCGTTGCTGTAGTTCTAAACGATGGTGAGGGGTATTTCAGCGAAGAATCATTCCGGTTCCATACAGAAGATTTTTATCGACCAGATCACATCTCTTCTGGTGATTTTAATAATGATAATTTGATTGATCTGGTTGTTGAGTGCTATTTCCCTTATCAAGACATCCAGATATTTAATCAAATTGAAAACAACGAATTTGAATTCCATCAATCAATTCGCGCAACGGGGACACCTCACATCATTGATATCGACCGGGATGGTGCCCTGGATATAATCCTGTCATCAGGATTCACAACTGTGCTTTTAAACGATGGTAATGGCAATTTCGAAATAGAAAACACTTACGCGTTCGGGCATTCCAATCCATTATCTATTGCTGATTACAACGGGGATGGAGAACTCGATCTTGTGAAAGCCGGTGACGGTGGAATTTATTATACATTTCAACCGGGGGAGTGGAATCAGGTGGGCAAAAATGAATCTGTTCCTTCGGAATTTAAGATGTTATTTGCCTATCCCAATCCATTCAATTCGTCATTTCAGTTGAACTATAATGTAAGTACCCAAAGACAAGCTGGAGTGAAGGTCTATGATCTGCGGGGCAGAGTGTTGTATAACCAAGATATGGCGGGAGGATCAAAAGCCATTTCTATCGATGGTTCAAACTGGTCGACGGGTGCGTATTTTGTGAATGTTGAGGTTGGTGGCGAGGTTCAGTCTGTTCGGGTTAATTGTTTGAAGTGATGTAACCTGTGACGTTAACGAGAATTTTGAAATATTCCTGGATTTATTCTGATCCTTTGATTTTCTTTGGAGAATGATCTTCTAAGTAATTGTGTATTCTGGATTCCCGCCTTCGCGAGAACGACGTGCCTTCATAGGAACCGAATGATTCAAAGAACTCGTTAAGGTAGGGGCACATCGAATGTGCCCTTGTTCGATAAATGACACTGTTCCAATTTTTAGATGAAGTATGTTTCGCTTTGGAAAAGGGCACGTAGCGACGTGCCCCTACGCATTATGTATTCTTTATCTCGTTATTATAAGCTAAAATAACATGGTTTTCGTGAAAAATCTGAAAAATACCGATTGATTGGTTGATTTTATATATCTTATACTGGATGGATAAATTTGTTTGATATTAAATAAGAATATCTGCTGAAAGGAAACCGGGGCAGGATACTTAATTTTACACAACAGCCCGTAGACCTGATTGTGATGAAGTTTCAGGATAGAAATAAAAAATTTGCCTTGCGGAGGTAACATGCGCTGTCAATTATCCAATATTCGCATAGCAGCTTTGATGTTGCTGGTATTATGTTTTTCCACAATTAATTCCGTTGATGCAGCTTCAAACATCAATAGCGGAAAGTCAAAGATCAATCTTGATCTTAAATCTTCAACTGCAACGGAAGTGAAACTCGGTTTCAATCTGAGCGAATTCCAATACCAGGAAGTCTTCACCGAAGGGGAGCGATTTCAACAATTTGAGATCGAAGGTGAACTCTCAACCAGTCCGGAAGGCTGGCCTGCCCTGCCTTCAATACACAGGATGGTTTTGATTCCACCTCAATCCGGTGTTGAGCTCAAGATCACCAACCTCTCAACACATATTGAAGAAAACGTTAATCCTTTCCCCCACCAGGATCATCTGGAGGGTGACGAAGCGTATGCGGTCAACCTTGACGGCACACCCAGGGATTTGATCCGATCTGATGAAGCTGAACGTTTTGATGGTTTCTGGCCCGCTGAGGTTGCCTCGATTGGAACACCTGCGATTATGCGCGGTTATCGAATGGTCTCGGTTGCAATTAACCCGATGCGCTATAACCGGCAGACACGTCAATTGGAAGTCGTTGATGAGATTGAAATAGAACTAGATTTTACTTCCGATGATAACAGGATTAATCCCGTTAAGCGACCACTCAAAAACCTTCACTCCCAAGCGGTTTATGATATGGTTTCCGATTTTGTGTTAAATCCTCCTGCACCACATCGCGATATGGGTGTGCACAATGGTTCAATTGTTTATGTAATGAAACAGTGGGATGAAGTCGAGGAGGCTCTGCGACCTCTGATCGAATGGCGTCGACGGATGGGATGGACGGTTGAGATTATCCGTGTGGCCATCAATGCTGATAACCAACAAATAAAGGACGCTATTCAGGAAGCTTACGATGAATGGGATATTCCCCCGGAGATGGTTGTAATATGTGGTGACACTGATGGTGATTACTCGATGGGATTCTGGGATCATCGGGTTCAGAACAATTATCCCTACGAGAGCGATCATGATTATGTCATGCTCGATGGAGATGATGTTCTGCCGGATGCGGCTGTAGGCAGACTTGTATTTGATAGTATCGATGGTGGTAATGCAAGATTAGAGGATATCGTTAATAAAATCGTTTCATACGAATCAGATCCATTTATTGGAGAAGGTGATCAGGTTGGCTGGCAGAAACGGGCAGCCCTGTTTGCCGGAGACGAGAGGAGCGGTTTTTCCTGCATTGATCTGTGCAGATGGGTAAAAGAGCTGATGATTCGAAATGACTATGAAGAGTTTTTTGAGAATTACTGGGAGCCCAATAATCAAAGACCTGATGGCAACAATTGGATTCGTGAAGTGTTTGATGCTGGAATCGCATTCTATCTCTATCGTGGTTGGGCAAATATGAATGGATTCCAACATGGCAGTGTGATGCAATTAGAAAATGACCGGATGCTGCCGTTTGTTGTGCTCCCCACATGCAACACCGGAGATTATGCAGAACACATGTCGAGTCCTTTTTACTACTCGGAGAGATTCCTGTTTCATGCAAATGGTGGAGGTATTGGCTGTGTGGGTTTAGGTGGAGCCTCACATACTGCATATAATAATCTAATTGGAGCATCCGTTTTCCGCTCTATTTTCGGCTCAAAGAATCCCTATCAGGGTTGGGCAGCAATGGCAAGTAAGGTTGAGTTATACAGGCATTACTTTGACCGGGGAGATATTGAGCATGCGGAGAATCGTGGTATTGAGTCCTGGCTTTGTGCGTTATTTATTACGAACCTGATAGGTGATCCTGCTACAGATCTTTATACGGATATTCCTAAAACTCTAATTGTTGAACATCCGGAAGAATTACGTATTGGCGATACACATTTTGAAGTTGTGGTGCTTGATGAGGATGAAGAACCATTTCCAAATGCCAGGGTATGTTTGTATCAAATGGGAGAATTTCAGGTAGTTAATTATACCGATGAGAATGGATTTGCGATGTTTGATCTTGATCATGAATTATTGATCGGAGGAACTGCGGAAATTACGGTCACCGGGCATAATTTAATGCCTTACCTTGAGACATTCAGGATACGACGAGCCGAGACATTTATCGGCGCAGGTGAGTTTACTGTCGATGATGACGAAGAAGGGGAAAGCAACGGTGACGGTGACGGTATTGCCAATCCAACCGAACGAATTGAGCTAACAGTTGCTGTTACTAACCTCGGTGAAGAAGTTCCGGAAGGTGAAGTGAACTTGACCCTGACACCGGGTTTACCAAATCTTGAAGTGGTTCAGGGTGAATTTGAACTTGAGGCTGCCCCGGAGGTTGAAGAATCGGAAGATGTCACATTCATCGTTGACATTGGGGGAGGATTTCCCGATGAACAGCTCGCGATATTCAATCTGGAATGCACCGTGGGGGAAAACACCTGGATGAGCTCGGTCAGCCTTCCCCTTGACGGACCGGAGTTAGAGTTCGTCTCATTATTCTGGGAAGACGAGCCAATCCGTCCGGCTGAGATTGCCAACTTAGGCATCAGAATTCGAAATATCGGTTCGAAAGAAACTGGAGACCTCAGTGCAGAATTAGTTAGTTTGACTCCGACTATTACAGTTCCGATTTCAGAAAGCAGTTATGTCAGCGTTCAGCCGGACGAAGAAGAAGAATCGGAGGATTTTTTCCAGATGTCTGCCAACCTTTTCCATCTTGGCGGCGCCGATGCGGATATGGCATTGGTATTAACATCGGAAGCGGGATTTGTAGATACCGCTTTCTTCTCGTACACGATAGCTGAAGCTGGTGATGGTCAACCTTTTGGACCGGACGAATATGGTTATATCTGTCTCGATAACACTGATGTTGATTGGTTTTCCCATCCTGAGTTCGATTGGATCGAGATAGATCCCCACCGCCGAGGTGAAGGAGAGGATACTGATCTTCGTGATCGGAGGGAAGAAGGCGACGAAAGCGCACTGTTTGATCTCCCGTTTGTGTTTACTTATTATGGTCAGGAATTTGAAGAAATAACCATCTGCACAAATGGCTGGCTGGCAATGGGTGATTGCAGTGAGCTGACTACCGCTCGCAACCGTCGTTTCCCGGCAGGGATGTGTGCTCCGGGGATGATTGGACCATTCTGGGACGATTTGATGACACAGGAAGCAGGTGGCATATACACTATGTTCGATGAAGAACTGAACATCTTCATAATCGAATGGTCACGGATGACTCGACTCACTCCGAATGGAGATGATACCGAGGAGACATTCCAGGTAATACTCTACGATCCGGAATTTTATCCGACAATTTCAGGCGATGGGGACATTGTTTTTCAATATCTCGATGTTACAGATGTCCGTGAGTGCTTTCATTGGGATACTCCATTCGCTTCAGTTGGAATCTGCAGCCCTGACCAGGGTGACGGATTGACCTATACATACTGGAATGAACTTGCCGATGGGGCAGCTCCGCTTGAGGATGAGCGAGCGATTAAATTCACTTCGTCAATCCTGCATACAACCGGATTGATCACGGGGACGGTTAGCGATGTAGAAACCGGAGAAGCAATAGAAGGCGCTACAGTTTATACTTTGCACGGATTTGTTGATGTGACCGATGAAAACGGATTCTACGAAATAGAAAACGCACCGACCGATATCGATTTCCACATCACAGCTACTGCACAGAGTTATAATGATTCAATTCAGGTTGATTTCTTCCTGGAAGAAGATGAAGAGATTGAGATTAACTTTGAATTGCTGCACCCGGAGTTTGTTCTCTCGGTTGATGTACTGGAAGCCGAAGCTGCAATTGGTCAGCAAATTGATCTCGACTTCAGCCTGACAAACGAAGGTAACGGTCAGTTAACCTGGCGCAACGAAATGCGGAATTTGGGTAACGCCAACGCAAACCCATGGGAACTGCGACGGCAGATTAATATAGGCGAAATCATAGGTGATTCCCGGATTCAGGGTGTGGCATTTTTTGATGAAACATTCTATTTTCCGGGATCCAACAATCGTGATCCTCAAATTTATGTTTGGGATATTAACGGTGAACTAATAGATCAATATGATCAACCCGGTGATATTGAGGGATCTTATGGTTACAAGGATCTCGCATTTGATGGTGAACTAATTTGGGGAACAAGCGGTGAAATGATATATGGATTTACACCGGAAGGTGAGCTTATTACATCTTTTCGTGGGCCATTCAATCCAAGTAATAATTTAGCCTGGGATTCAAACAGAGAATTGCTCTGGGTATCGAGCACGACTTCGGATATCATAGGGATGAATCGGGAAGGGGAAATTATTGAAGAATTAGATAGACAGAGTATGAGAGTCTACGGATTAGCATACCATCCCTTTGATATTGACGGTCACAATCTTTACATCTTCAATAAAGATAGCGACATTGGAGATCAGATTGTTACCAAGATGAACACCGATAATGGCGATACGATGCATGTGGCAATTCTTGAACCTGAAGATGGAGGTACAGCTGCCGGTGTTTTTATTACCAATCAATTTGATGTTTTTTCATGGGTATTTTTGAGTATTGCAAATAATGGTGCAAGGGATAATTTGAACGTGTGGCAGATTGATGCTCGCCGTGACTGGGCTATTGTCGAGCCAACAATGGGGATCGTGGAATCAGGTGAATCCCAGGACTTCGTCCTGCACTTAGATGCTTCAACGATGCCGGAAGTATTGGCTGAGGGAGAGCTTTATTTCTTTCACAATGCTGACGACGGTCTTGAAATAATTCCGGTCAACTTTGATATTATCGACGATGGTGTTGAGAGGGGAATGGAAATCGAACTCGATGCCGACTGGAACATAATCTCAATAAATGTTTTCCCGCCCCGTGAAATGTATGCTGATGAAGATGCACCAGGACCTGATATCATCCTGATGACCGAACAGCTTCGCATTGATGAAGATAGACACCATATAATTCTAATGAAAAACCAACTTGGCAGGTTCTATTCCACGGAGTTTAATTTTAATAACATCCCATACTGGAATCTGACCGAAGGTTACCAGGTGTGTGTTGACGAGGAAGTCGTGATGAGATGGCGTGGGGACCCTATTCCCCCTGATGCGGATATACCTTTGATGGAAGGTTGGAACATCGTTGCCTATCTTCCCGATTACTTGCTTAGTATGACCGTTCCCGATGTTGTTGCCCTTTCATCAATTCGCGACAACCTGATAATGGCAAAGGATTACCTGGGACATTTCGCGATTCTCGGAGATTTCGAATTCTCCAACATGCCACCCTGGCAACCGGGGCAGGGTTATTTTGTTAATGTCGATGCTCCGGATTTGGTTTTGAATTATCCGCCACCGGAAGAACGCGTTCATGGTGTCGGTCGTCCTCGACTGACACATATTACCCCCCCCTACTCCCCCCTACTTCGCAGAGGGGGAAATCGTCAGGCGGGGACGCCTGACGGCACTTTTTATCGGCCTACTCGGACTGATGAGAATATGAGTGTGCTGATCACGTCATTTGATAACCCAGAAGTGTCTGATGGAGATGTTGTCACTGCGTTAAATAAAGATGATTTGATCGTTGGTCGGGGAATTGTTTCGAGGGGAATGTGCGGTTTGGCTGTCTGGGGTGATGACGAGACTACCGATGTTAATGATGGTCTGGTTTCTGGCGAAAGCTTTGAGTTGTATCTCGAATGTTCAGAGGGAGAGAGCAGTAAATCTCTGACTCCAATAACAATATATAAGAACAAAACCCTGACATACGAAACAAATAGTTTCGTCGCACTTTCAGTTCATTCAGAAGATATTTTGCCAACTGATTATTATCTGTCCGGAGGTTACCCGAATCCGTTCAACTCCACCGTCAGGCTGTCATACGGGCTGCCTTCAGCCGAGGAAGTGAACATCAATATCTACGACCTCTCGGGTCGGTTGGTTGATATTCTTGCCACAGGATCGTCAAAAGCCGGCAATCACACAATTATTTGGGATGCACAGGATGTTGCATCCGGGATTTATATGTGCCGTTTAGAAACGGACAGGATAATGAAATCAAGGAAACTCATTTTGACGAAATAGAGGTGCAAGACCTTTTCAAGTTTCGACCGCATTACATAATCCAAATTGCTAACTAATGAAAGGGGCACGTGCGAATGTTTAGTCCGGACACATAGGTTACACAACGTTCATTGACATAGGTAACA